>JBDGUF010000006.1:0-71838 GCA_042216105.1 Halorientalis sp. | reverse complement strand
CCGCCGACGTTGGGCGTGTAGACGGGGAGCAGGGCGTCGCCGGTGAACACCTCGTTCCGGTCGGTCATGACGAACGAACTGAGGCCGGCGGTGTGGCCCGGCGTGCGCATGACTTCGAGCGTGGTCTCGTCGAGGTCGAACCGCTGGCCGTCCGCGAAGGTCTCCACGTCGGCCCCGGCGGTGTGGTGGTCGACGCCGGCCTGCATGTACTCCCGCAGTACTGCCCGCTTCTCCTCGGGCATGCCCCACTCCGCGAAGGCCCGGCGCTGGCGGGAGTCGAGGTCGTCCCAGGCGTCGTCGTCGCCCGCGATCAGCGCGGCGTCCTCGGGGTGGGCGTAGACGGTCGCGCCGCCGGCCTCCTGGATCTCGGCGGCCAGTCCGGCGTGGTCGGCGTGGTAGTGGGTCAGAAAGATCGCGTCGACGTCGGCGAAGGCGACGCCGTGGTCGGCCAGGCCGTCGGCGAGTTGCTCGCGCGTGTCGGCGGTCGCGATGCCCGTGTCGACCAGCGCCGTCCGGTCGCCGGTGAACAGGTAGGCGTCGTTCTCGCCCTCGAAGTACGTGTTCCCGAGCGTGATCCGATGCATGCGATGCCGGACCCTCGGCGTGGACGATGTTAAACCCGGCGAGAATCTTAACGCCGTTTCGGTTGCCCGGAACTTATTTTTCCAATGGTAACGATGGGCCCGTATGTCGTTCCGGCTGACAGCGGAGCAACGGGCCGTCCGGGAGGCCGTCAGGGAGTTCGGCGAGGCCGAGATCCGCCCGGTCGCGGGCGAGTACGAGGCCGACGAGCGGTATCCCCACGACCTGCTCGAAGCGGCTGCCGAGCTGGACTTCGTGGCACCGAACGTCCCCGAGGAGTACGGGGGCGCGGGGATGGACCCCGTCAGCGAACTGCTCGTCACCGAGGAGCTGTGGCGGGCCGATCCCGGGGTCGGCGGGTCCATCTCGGCCGCCCGCTTCGGCACCGAGATGCTGCTGGAGTACGGCGACGACTGGATGAAAGAGAAGTGGCTCCCGCGGATTACGGCCGGCGAGACGCCCATCTGTACGGGTATCTCCGAGCCGGCCCACGGGTCAAACGTCGCGGGCATGGAGACCCGCGCCGAGAAAGACGGCGACGAGTTCGTCGTCAACGGCCAGAAGATGTGGATCACGAACGGCACCGTCGCCGACGTGGCCATCATCATGGCCCGCACCGGCGGCGAGGGCCACGGCGGCATCTCCGCGCTGCTGACGCCGACCGACGTGGACGGCTACGAGGCGACCCGCATCGACAACAAGCTGGGCATCCGCGCCCAGGACACCGCCGAGATCGTGCTGGACGACCTGCGCATCCCCGCCGAGAACGTCGTGGGCGAGGTCGACCGGGGCTTCTACCAGCTGATGGAGTTTTTCGCCCCGGCGCGGGCCGACGTGGCCGCACAGGCCACCGGCGTCGCGCAGGCGGCGCTCGACGCCGCCGTCGAATACGCCGGCGAGCGCGAGCAGTTCGGCCAGCCCATCTCCGAGTTCCAGGCCATCCAGCACAAACTCGCCGAGATGGCCACGAACGTCGAGGCGGCCCGGTCGATGGCCTACCGCGCCGGCGCGGCCATCGACTCGGGCGACGACGCCCTGGCGACGAAACTCGCGAGCATGGCGAAACTGTTCGCCTCCGAGCGGGCCGTCGACGTGACCGACGAGGCCCTGCAGGTCCACGCCGGCGCGGGCTACGTCACCGACCACCCCGTCGAGCGGTTCTACCGCGACGCCCGCATCACCAAGATCTACGACGGGACGAGCGAAATTCAAAAGAATATCATCGCGGAGCATCTCTAAGGAACACAGCATGAGCGAAACACGATACACGCACGACGAGTGGGAAAGCGAGCAAAGCACGGCGTCCGTCACCGTCGACGGACACGACCTGTCGGTCGCCTACTGGGATTCCGCGGACGGTGGCGAAGCCGACACCGCGAACGAGGACCCGCCCGTCCTCTTCCTGCACGGCATCCCGACGTGGTCGTACCTCTGGCGGGACGTGGCCCCCGCGGTGGCCGAGGAAACCGACCGGCGGGTGATCGTCCCGGACCAGCTGGGCTACGGCAACTCCTCGATGCACGACGGGTTCGACCGGTCGGTCCGGGCCCAGGAGCTGATGGTACGGGACCTGCTCGACGGACTCGGAATCGACGAGTTCGCGCTGGTCGCTCACGACATCGGCGGCGGCGCGGCGGTCCGGTACGCCGCCCACCGGCCCGACGAGGTGACGGATCTGGTGATGGCCAACGCCGTCTGTTACGACTCCTGGCCGGTCGAGTTCATCTCGGATCTGGGCCTGCCCGACACCGTCGAGCAGGACCCCGAGGAGTTCCAGTCGATGCTCGAAGGGGCCTTCCGGCAGGGCCTGTACGGCGACGACGCCGACGAGACGTTCATCGAGGGGATCGCCGCGCCGTGGACGACCGAAACCGGGCAGCGCTCGCTGTGTCGGAACGCGGTCGCGACGAACACCAACCACACGACCGAGATCGACTACGGCGAGATCTCGGCCGACCTGCTCTGTCTCTGGGGGGCCGACGACGTGATGCAACCCCTCGAATACGGGGAGCGCCTGGCCGCCGAGGTCGGCGGCGAGGTGATCGAACTCGACGCCTACCACTGGGTCGTCGAGGACCGCCCGGAGCGGTTCGCCGAGGAAGTGACGGAGTTCGTCACGGCGTGACGACCTGTAACAAAAGGATAAAATGAATCTGCATACCACCTCTCGAACGATGGAGGGAGACGCGTGAGCGCCGATCAGAATCCGCCGGACTGGGAGTTCAAGGAACGGGACGTGTTGATACTGCGCGAGCTGTCGCGGGACCCACAGCTGTCCTCGCGCGACCTGGCGCGGATCCTGGAGACCGAACACGACATCGAGGTGTCCCACGTCACCGTCAGCGAGTCCATCCGCGGGATGCGCGAGGAGGGCGTCTTCCGCGAGGCGATCATCCCCAACGAGGAGTACTTCATCTTCGGGATGTTCGAGTTCAAGATCAACCCCGAGCAGTTCGAGGAGGGCTGGCGCGAGGCCATGGAGTACATCCGGGACTCGCCGAACACGCTGATGTACTTCCTCTCCGACGGCGAGTACCAGTGGAAGTCGGTGATGATGTTCCCCGACCGGCAGACCGAGTCCAAGTGGATCCACGACTTCTACAAGGAACACGGCGAGGTCGTCCACAACATCCGCAACTCCGTCGTCCACAACGTCCTCAAGTTCCGGACCGACCCGGAGATCCTGGAGACGCTCCACGAGGACGACTGAGGCCGCGACCTCCGCCCGCGTCAGGTCACCAGCGACAGCATCTCGCAGGACAGCACCGTGTCGTCGTCCTGCGTGACCACGTCCACGTCGTAGCGGACGACGCCGGTCGCGACCGGGTGGTCGCGTTCCTCCTTGTCGAGGACCTCCAGCTCGACGTGGATCGTGTCGCCGATGAACGTCGGCCCGACGAACCGCACCCTGTCGATGCCGTAGAACGCGACGACGGCCTCTTTCTCTCTCTCCGACCGGGACTGCCAGAGCAGGCCCGTCGCGATCGAGAAGACGAGCATGCCGTGGGCGATCCGCTCCCCGAAGTCGGACTCGGCCATCGTCTCGGCGTCGGTGTGGAGGTGGTTGAAGTCGCCGCTGACGCCCGCGAAGTTGACCACGTCCGCCTCGGTGATCGTCCGGGCCTGGGTCTCGCGCTGTTCGCCGATCTCGACCGTCTCGAAGTAGCTGTCCGTCATAGTGAGCTGTCCGTGAAGAGTCGGTAGGTCGTCGCACCGATGGCGACGATCTTCTCCTCGCCGTCGTCGGTCTCGCCGGTGACGGTGACGCGGGTGACGCCGGTCGACGTGCCCGAGCGGATGACCTCCGCCTCGACCTCGATGTCCGAGGTCGCGGGCCGGACGTACTTCACGTCCAGATCCGTGGTGGCCAGCGTCGTGTCCATCGGGTCGTCCATCGTGGTCCGGAGCGCGAAGGCGCTACAGGTGTCGATGAGCGTCGCCGTGACGCCGCCGTGGATGGTGCCGGTCACCCAGTTGGCGAGTTTCTCCTGGTAGGGCAGGTGCATGACGGCCCGGCCTTCCTCCAGGTCCTCGACCGTGATGTTCAGCCACGAGAGGTAGCCGTGGTTCTCCAGCACGTAGGCGGCCACCTCCGCGCTGGGGGCGTCCGGGTCGATGTCCATCGGCCCCTCTGGCTCGCCGTCACCGTCGTCCATCTATTTGCCCTCGAACTCGGGATCGCGGTCCTCGGCGAACGCCGAGGTGCCTTCGAGGACGTCCTCGGTGCTGAGCAGGAGGCCGAAGCTCTGACTCTCCATGGTCAGCGCCGCTTCCAGGCTGGCGTCCTCGCCGCGGTTCATGACCTTCTTGGCGTAGTCGAGCGCGATCGGCGGGCCCTCGACGATGTCGTCGACGAACTCCTGGCAGACGTCCTCGAACTCGTCTTCGTCGACGGCGCGGTTGATCAGTCCCCAGTCCTCGGCGCGCTCGGCGGAGATGCGCTCGCCCCGGAAGACCAGCTCCTTCGCGCGGGCCTCGCCGATCATCCGCATCGTGCGCTGGGTGCCGCCCCCGCCCGGGAGCAGGCCCAGGTTGATCTCGGGGAAGCCGAACTCCGAGTCCTCGGTGGCGATCCGGAGGTCACAGGCGAGCGCGAGTTCGTGGCCGCCGCCCAGACAGAAGCCGTCGATCTTGGCGATGGTGGGCTTGGGGAAGTCGTTGACCGTCTCGAACATCGAGGTGATCGTCCCGCGCTCCCACGGTTCCGCGCCAGCGAAGCCGCCGATGTCCGCGCCCGCACAGAACGCGCGGTCGCCCGCGCCCTCGAAGGTGACCACGCGCACCTCGTCGGTGTCGGCGTTTTCCAGGACGTGTTCGATCTCGTCCATCAGGTCCTCGTTCAGGGCGTTCATCCGTTCGGGCCGGTCGAGTTCGATGGCCAGCACCTCGTCCTCGCGGAGGACGTTCAGGGTGCGGTACTCGCGGTCGCCGCCCTCGTCGCCGTACTCGTAGAAGCCCTGGCCGGCGTCCTCGCCCGTGTGGCCGTCGTTGACGAGCTCGACGAGGTAGTCGGCGGGCTCGTACCGGTCGGCCTCGGTCTGTTCGTGGAGTTCTTCGAGTTTCTCCAGCACCCGGTCCAGCCCGAGCTTGTCCGCGCGCCGGCACGGGCCTTCGGGGAAGCCGGCACCGAGGCGCATCCCGGTGTCGATGGCGTCGGGCGTGGCCACGTCCGACCCGATGAGCTTCGCGGCCTCGTTGATCATCCGGGCCTCGACGCGGAGCCAGTCGAAGTCCTCCGAGACGTCGTCGTGGTCGTAGTCCGCGCCGTCGCCGTCCTCGTAGTCGTAGTAGCCCTTGCCGGTCTTCTGGCCGAGTTCGTCGTTCTCGACCTTCTCCTCGACGATGGGCGGGATCGGCTTGCCCGCTTCCTTCCGGACGTGGTAGCCGATGTCGATGCCGGTCAGATCGCCCAGCTCGAACGGGCCCATCGGGTAGCCCCGCTCGTGGACCATCGTGGCGTCGGCCTCGCGGATGGTCGCCTCGTCGTTGCTGACCATCCAGGCGGCCTCGTCGCCGAACGGCCCCAGCACGGAGTTGACGACGAAGCCGTTCACGTCCTTCCGGACGTAGATCGGCGTCTTGTCGATGGACTCGACGAAGTCGTAGGTCGTCTCGGCCGTCTCGTCGCTGGTCTCCTCGCCGTAGATGACCTCGACGAGGTCCATCTTGACCGGCGGGTTGAAGAAGTGCATCCCGACGACCTTGTCGGGCTTGTCCGTCGCCGTCGCGATCTCCGTGATCGACAGCGAGGAGGTGTTCGACGCGAGGATGGCGTCCTCGGGCGTGAACTCCGTCAGGTCGGAGTAGATGTCCTTCTTGAGGTCCATCTGCTCGGGGGCGGCCTCGATCACGAGGTCCACGTCCTCGACGGCGGTCTCCAGGTCGACCTCGGTGTCGATCCGGGCCAGCACGTCCTCGGGGTCCTCGTCGAGGCGACCCTTTTCGGAGAGCTTCTCGAGGCTCCACTCGATGTCCTCGTAGCCCTCGTCGACGATCTCCTGTTCGATGTCCCGCATCACCACGTCGTAGCCGGCCATGGCCACGACCTCGGTGATGCCGTGTCCCATGTTTCCGGCGCCGAGCACTGCCACTCGCTCGATGTCGTCGACTGACATGCGGGGTAGCTGTACCGCCACCGGTTTAACTCCACCGGAGCAGTGCAACACTGTAAGGCGTGTGTGGATGACTCTCGTCTGTCGTAAAGCAGAGAGGGGTGAGCAGGTGACTGTGTAAGCGCCTGCTCGGTACACCGGGTACGGGTTGCAACCCACTGGCGACTTCCAACGTTTCCCACATATGTCTTTCGCCTTCCATCGGAAGGAATTACTACCAGGAACTCGTGGAGCGTTAATGGCATGTACTCCAAACGCAGGATCGATCGGGTCACAGCGAGGTGGTCCGGATGGTCGTAATCGACGGACACGGCGGGTACGTCCCGCTGTACCGCGTCGACAGGAGCGAGGTCGCCGCCCAGCACGGCGGCCGGGGCCGCGGCGAGAGCGCCGTGCCGGCCCGCGACGAGAACCACGTCACGATGGCCTGCGAGGCCGCCGCCAACGCCCTCGCCCGGAGCGGTATCGACGGAGCGGACCTCGGGGCCGTCCTCACCGCGAGCGTGAGCGACCCCTTCGCCGAACACGGGATCGCGCCCCACGTCGCCTACCGGCTGGACGCCACCGGCGACGTGCGGACGCGGGACCTGCGGGGAAGCCGCCGGGCGGCCACCGACGCCGTCGCGTCGGCCCGCGAGACCGTCGCCGCCAGCGGTGACCCCGCCCTCGTGGTCGGCGTCGACGTGCTCCCGGCCGACCCCGAGGACGACGACGTGGCCGAAGCCGGTGCTGGCGCGGGCGCGGTCGTCGTCCGTCCCGACGCCGACGACCCCGCCGCCGAACTCGTCGGGGTCGGCGAGGCGACGACGGGCTTCGTCGAACACCACCGCCGCCACGGCGAGGCCGCCGAGACCGGCGACGCCAAGTTCGAGAGTCAGCACGGCGTCGCCGAGGCCGCGCCCGCGGCTATCGAGCGCGCGCTCGGCGGGGCCGACCCCGCGAGAGCCGTGGCCGCCGCACCCAGCGACCGCCACGCCGGGGCCGCGCTCTCGGCGGTCGACGCCGAGCGGGTCTCGACCCGCGACCGGGTCGGCGACGCCGGCGCGGCCGCCGCCGTCCTCGACCTGGCGCACCTGCTCGAATCGGCCGACGCCGGCGAGACCGCCCTCGTCGTCGCTTACGGTGCGGGCGGTGCCGGCGCGGTCGCCGTAGAGACCGGCGACGGCGTCGGGACCGCCGGCGCGAAGTCGGTCGCCACCTACCTCGACGCCAGCGAGGAGACGACCTACGCGAAACACCTCGAATATCGTGAACCGGTCGAGTACGAGGGGGTGAAGACGCCATGAGCGGACCGCGCTACGAGCGATCGAAACGGCAGGACCAGCACCTGATCGGCTTCGAGTGTCAGGCCTGTGGCTGGGTGTCTTTCCCCGAGGAGAAGCGGACCTGCAAGCGCTGTGGGGACGCTCCGGCCGAGATGGAGGAGGTACGACTGGAGGAACGCGGCGAGATCCAGACGTTCGTCGTCCAGCAGTACCTCCCCGACGACATCGAGACGCCCCAGCCCGTGGCCATCGTCGACCTGCCCCAGCAGGGCGAGGGCGAACCGGCGCGGGCCTACGGCCTGCTGACCGAGACCGATCTGGAGGAGATCGACGTTGGTACCGAGGTGGTCGCCCGCTTCCGGGAACTGTTCAGCGACGGCGAGCGACCGATCAACTCGTTCAAGTTCAGCGTTCCGCGGGAGGAGAAAGCATGACTGATCCGTACGTCGTCGGCGCGGGCATGATCGACTTCGGCGAACTGTACGAGCAGAGCTTCGACGACCTGCTCGAATCGGCCTACCTCTCCCTGATCGAGAACGTCGACAAGGGCGTCGACCCGAGCGACATCGACGCCGCCTGGTACGGCACCATCGACATCGCCAACGAGGGCTCGTCGGGGTCGGCCGTCGCCCACGCCACCGGCCTGTTCGAGACCCCGATCACCCGCGTCGAGAACGCCTGTGCGACGGGCAGCGACGCCTTCCGGAACGCGGCCCAGGCCGTGAAGGCGGGCGACGCCGAGGTGGCGCTGGTCGTCGGCGCGGAGAAGATGACCGACTCCACCGAGGGCCTGATCGCCAGCGCCGCCCTCGAACGGCTCTGGCGCGGCCGGGGCGTCACGATGCCCGCCTACTTCGGGATGCGCGCGACCCGCCACCTCGAGGAGTACGAGACGACGCGGGAGCAGATCGCCGAGATCAGCGTCAAGAACCACGAGAACGGGGCAAAGTACCCTCACGCCCACCAGCAGTTTGAGTGTACCGTCGAGGACGTGAAGGAGTCGCCGACGGTCTCCTACCCGCTGAACCTCTACGACTGCTGTCCGGTCACCGACGGGGCCTCGGCGGTGCTGGTGACCAGCGAGGAGCGCGCCCGCGAGTTCACCGACGACCCGATCCGGGTCGCGGGCTACGGGCTCGCTTCCGACACCTTCCAGCGGGGCGCGCCCGAGGCGCTGACGAACTTCCCGGCCACCCGGCAGGCCTCCAGCCAGGCCTACGAGCGGGCCGGCCTCGGCCCCGAGGACATCGACGTGGCCGAGGTCCACGACTGCTTCTCCATCACGGAGCTGATCACCTACGAGGACCTCGGGTTCTGCGAGGACGGGAAGGGCGGCCAGTTCGTCGACGAGGGCCACCCCCACCTCGACGGCGACAAGCCCGTCAACCCCTCGGGCGGCCTGCTCTCGAAGGGCCACCCGATCGGCGCGACCGGCGTCGCCCAGATCGCGGAGATCTTCGAGCAGTTGCGCGGCGAGGCCGGCGACGTGCAGGTCGACGGTCCGGAGGTCGGCCTCCAGCACAACATCGGGATCGGCCGGAACGCGACCGGTGCGGTCTCCTGCGTGAACATCCTGGAGCGGCCCTGAGACCCAGCCTAGAGCTTGCTCTCGGCGTCCTCGGCGAGTTCCTTCATCCGCTTGCCGATCCGGCCGGCGTCGGAGAACTCGTCCTCGCTCATCGCGGTGGCCAGCGCGTTCCCGAGGACGAAGACCGCGTGTTTGTGTTCGCTCTTCGATTTGTGCACGTCGTTGGGCGTCACGTCGAGTTCCTCGTAGGGCTCGAAAAGCTCCGAGTCCACGTCTTCCAGATCCGCAAAGTAGTCCTTGATCTGCACCATGTGTTCGTGCAGTTCGAGCAGTTCGTCTTTGTGCATCTGTACTGTGACATACGCAAAAGCACCGTTTAAGGGTTTTTGACAACCCGTGCCACATACCCACATGCACCGTGTCGGGCGGGGCGGACCCCCGCCGCGATCGGTTCCGGGCGGCGGTCGTGGCCCGAACGGGATGCGGGCCCGACCCTCGGCGGCCCCGACGTGTCAGAAGACGTACTCGTCGTCGTGACCCATCATCCCGTCGTCTTCGAGGCCGGCCTCCTCGTCGTCGTCGACCGGGCCGCTGGTCTTGTACGCCTTGATCCCGGTCGAGAGCAGGTCTTCGATGGCTTCTTCGCGGTTCAGGAACTCCCCTTTTTCGACGAGCTGAGCGATCTGCATCTCGAGGTGCTCGGGGACCGTGATCTCTGCCTTCGGCATTTGAACGTTGGGGATTTCGACTGAGGGGTATTTAACTCTGACGGGGCACCTTCCGTTCGAGGGGAACCTTTCGTCGTGATCCGCGAACTCCTCTTTTCGAATACGGGCGTGTGGTTTCGAGAACTCGATTCTCCGTTCGGCAAACGGTAATCTCCCGCGGAGAAACGGCGTCTGCCGGACCGGAGTCGGCACGCATACGTGGCTGTGGGCCGTCGGCTCCGGTGTGCCTGTCACCGACGTTACGGACCTCTACGAGGAGTTCGGCGACGAGCGACTCCCGCCGGGTCAACACGAGACCAGCGACTTTCCCGTCCTCTCGAAGGGGAACACGCCGCGGTTCGATCCCGAGACGTGGACGTTCAGGGTCGGCGGGGCCGTCGAGGAGGAGCTCGAACTGTCCTGGGAGGAGTTCAAGTCCCTGCCCAGCGTCACGCAGCGTCAGGACTTCCACTGCGTGACGGGGTGGAGCCGGTTCGACTGCGAGTTCACGGGCGTCCCCTTCCCCGAACTGGCCGAGCGTGCGGGCGTTCGCGAAGACGCCTGTCACGTCATGTTCACCGCGCTCGACGACTACACGACCGACCTGCCCCTCGAGGACTGCATGCGCGAGGAGGTGCTGTTCGCCTGGGGGCTCGACGGCGCGGACCTCCCCGCCGACCACGGCGGTCCGCTCCGGGTCGTGACGCCCCACAAGTACGCGTACAAGGGCGCGAAGTGGGCGTGTGGCGTCGAGTTCCTCACCGAGCCCGAGCGCGGGTTCTGGGAGAAGCGCGGCTACTCGGTCACGGCCGACCCGTGGGCCGAGGATCGGTACAGCTGACCGGGAGCGCGGCGCTGTGTGGGGTGGGCGACCGGTTTTCGCGCGCCGGAAGGACACTCTCAAGGGGAACCAACCCTGAGGTCGAAGGGAATGGAACCGGCCCAACGCGAGGAGAGAGTGGGTCCGCACGCGGGTGCGGTGCTGGTCAGCCGTACCTGCGAGGTACCCGACGTGTCCTACCGGGCGTTCCTGGCCAGCAACCCGGCCCCGCGGCTCCACTGGGCGGCACCGGACGGCCTCGAAGTGGTCGGGAGCGGAGCCGCAGTGACCCTTTCCGCGCACGGATCGGATCGGTTCGACCGGCTCCGCGAGGGGGCGACCACGGTCTTCGGTGACGTGGACCGGACCGGGCCGGCCGAGACGCGACCGCGCTTTCTCGGCGGGCTGGCGTTCGACGGGGACCACGAGCCGGCACCGCCCTGGACGGGGTTCCCCGCGGCGGCGTTCTCGCTTCCGGCGATCCAGTTGACGCGGGCCGACGGCACCACCTGGCTGACCGTCCGGGAGTACGGCGAGGACGTCTCGCCCGCGGACGTGACCGCGCGCCTGGAGCGGACCCGGGAGGAACTGGAGGCCCTGCCCTCGATGTGTCCCAGCGGCGGTCCGCCGGGCGTCGAGCGCACCGAGGTCACCCCCACCAAGGCCGAGTGGATCACGCAGGTCGAGCGGGCCATCGACCGGATCGCCGACGGCGACCTCCGGAAGGTCGTCCTCGCGACGGCGCTGTCGGTCGACCTCGCCGCGGAGATCGACGTGTCCGACGTCCTCGAACGGCTCCGCCGGACCTACCCGAACTGCTATCGCTTCCTCGTCCAGCCGACCGACGAGGCGGCCTTCTTCGGCCCGCCGCCGGAGCGGCTGGTGAAACTGACCGACGGCCGCGTCGAGACCGAGGCGCTGGCCGGCTCGGTCCCCCGGGGCGAGACGCCCGCGGCGGACGCCGACCACGCCCAGTCGCTCCTGGAGAGCGAGAAGCTCCAGCACGAGCAACGGCTGGTCGTCGACGCCATCACGGACCAGCTCGAACCGCTCGGCGACGTGTCGGAGGGCGAACAGGGCGTCCGGAAGCTCACGAACATCCAGCACCTCCAGACGCCGATCGAGGCGACGCTCGCCGACGACGAACACGTCCTGACCATCGTCGAGGCGCTCCACCCGACGCCGGCGGTCGGCGGCCTCCCGCCGGGGAAGGCGCGGGAGGTCATCCGCGACACGGAGACCTTCGAGCGCGGCTGGTACGCCGCGCCCGTGGGCTGGTTCGACGGCGACGGGGACGGCGAGTTCGCCGTCGGCATCCGCTCGGGCGTCGTCGGCGGCCGGGAGGCGACGCTGTTCGCCGGCAACGGCATCGTCGCCGACTCCGACCCCGAGGAGGAGTGGGAGGAGGTCAAACACAAGTACCGCCCGATCCTCGACGAGCTCGAACGCGAATGACCGCGCCCAACCGCAACACGCTGTGGGGCCGGGTGATCGCCGACGAACTCGCCGCGGCCGGCGTCTCGGGCGCGGTGATCGCCCCGGGCAGTCGCTCGACGCCGCTGACGGTCGCCATCGACGACCACGACGACATCGAGACCTTCTCGGTGCTGGACGAGCGCTCGGCGGCCTTCTTCGCGCTCGGTCGCGGCCGCCGGACCGGCGAACCGACGGCGGTCGTCTGTACCTCCGGGACCGCGGCCGCGAACTTCCACCCCGCGGTGATCGAGGCCAGCCAGTCGCGGGTCCCGCTCCTCCTGTTGACCGCCGACCGCCCGCCCGAACTCGCCGACAGCGGTGCCAACCAGACCGTCGACCAGGAGAAACTGTACGGCGACGCGGTCCGGTGGTACCGCACGCTCCCCGAACCCGAGCCGACCGACCGCAAACTCCGCTCGCTCCGGACGACGGTCGACCGGGCCGTCGGCGAGACCACCGGCGTCCCTGCCGGGCCGGTCCACCTCAACTGCCCGTTCCGGAAGCCGCTGGAACCCGTCGCCGTCGAGGGCGACGTGCCCGCGGACCTGGCCGAGCGCGCTCCGCTGGCCGTCGAGGGCCGCGACGGCCCCTTCGTCGCGCGCACGCAGGGCCGACCGGAACTGACCAACGGCGAGGTCGAAGACGTCGCCGCGGCGTTGCGGGACGCCGACCGCGGCCTTCTCGTCGCCGGGCCGGCCGACGCCCCGGAACCGGACACCGAGGCAGTGGCTACCCTCGCCGCGGCGACCGGCTTCCCAGTCCTCGCCGACCCGCTCTCGGGCCTTCGCTTCGGCGACCACCTCGACCGCGATGGGGTGACCGTCTGTGGCGGCTACGACTCCTACCTCGACGGCGCGGGCGAGTGGCCCGATCCCGAGGTCGTCCTCAGGATCGGGGCCTCCCCGACATCGAAGGTCTGTCGGCAGTACCTCCGGGACCGCGCCGATCGGCAGTTCGTCGTCGATCCGGCCGGCGGGTGGCGGGAGGCCGAGTTCACCGCCACCGACCACCTCGTCGCCGATCCCTCGCGGCTCGTGGCCGCGCTCGCCGATCGGATCGAAGACGGCAGTGGGAACGACGGCGGCGGAAGCGACGCCGCCGACGGCTACCGCCGGCGGTTCGCCGCCGCCGAGCGCCAGTACTGGGAGGTGGTCGACGAGGCCCGCGCCGACGAGACTTTCGAGGGGCAGGTGCTGGTGACGGTCGCCGAGCGCGCGCCCGATCCAGCGACGCTTTTCGTCTCCAACAGCATGCCCGTCCGGGACCTGGACCGGTTCGGTCGACCCCGGGCCGCCGACCTCGCGGTGCTGGGCAACCGGGGTGCCAGCGGTATCGACGGCATCACCAGCACGGCGCTGGGCGCGGGCAGCGCGACCGACGACCCGCTGGTCCTGGTGACCGGCGACCTGGCGTACTACCACGACACGAACGGCCTGCTCTCGATCGGCCGGTGTGGCGTCGACGCGACCATCGTCCTCGTCAACAACGACGGCGGCGGTATCTTCCACCTGCTCCCCATCGAGGAGTTCGATCCGCCCTTCACCGAGCAGTTCCGGACGCCCCACGGCCTGGACTTCGAGCCGACGGCGGAGCTGTACGGCCTCCAGTTCCAGCGCGTCCGACCCGACGGCTTCGCCGAGGCCTTCGAGGAGTCACGGGAACTGGACGGGACGCGGGTGATCGAGGTCGTCTTCGACGCCGAGTCGAGCCACCGGACCCGGGAGGCGATCCACGAGCGGGCGATCGAGCGGGTCGAACCCGACCGCTGAAGGGGTCGTCGGGGCCGTGGCAGAAAGCCAGTGTTCAAGTATGACCCAGTGTGACTACTCGGTAATGCAACGACGCGCGTTTCTCTCACGGACCGGACTGGCCGCGACGGGACTGGCGGCGACGGCGGGATGTCTCGGCGGCTCGTCGGATTCGGGTGGCAGGACGCTCACCGTCGCGACCTACAGTTCGTTCACGGGCAAGGGGACGGCGGGCAACTGGCTCAAGTCGGCCTTCGAGGAGCGACACCCGGACGTGACCGTCGAGTTCCGGACGCCAAACAGCGGGGTCAACAGGTACATCCAGCGCAAGGCCGCGGGCGCGCCGATCGACGCCGACCTGTACGTCGGGCTGAACACCGGCGAACTCGTCCGGGTCGATCGGGAACTCGACGGGACGCTGTTCGCGACGGTCAGGAACAGGGTCGAGGGCGTCGACGGCGTCGACCCGTCACTGTCGTTCGATCCCGAGGGGCGGGCGATCCCCTACGACACGGGCTTCATCAGCCTCGTCTACGACGAGGACGCGGTCGACGCACCGGGGACCTTCGACGCCTTGCTCGACCCGGCCTACGAGAACGCGCTGATCGCCGAGAACGCCCAGCAGTCCGACACCGGGCGCGCGTTCCTGCTGTGGACGATCAAGGCGAAGGGGCCGGACGGATACCTCGACTACTGGGACGGGCTGCTCGACAACGGCGTCCAGATCCTCTCGGACTGGCAACCGGCCTACCAGGCCTACATGAACGGGGAAGCCCCGATGGTCGTCTCCTACTCGACCGACCAGGTGTACTACCACGGCGAGGGCGTCGACATGTCGCGCCACCAGGTCGGGTTCCTCAACGATCAGGGCTACGCCAACCCCGAGGGGATGGCCCAGTTCGCCGCCGCCGACGAGCCCGAACTGGCCCGGCAGTTCATGTCGTTCGTCCTCACCGACCGGGCCCAGAAGGAGATCGCGGTGCGGAACGTCCAGTTCCCCGCCGTCGAGGGCGTCGAGCCCGGCGGTGACTTCGGCAAGTACGCGATCCGGCCGCCCGAGGCGGTGACCTACGAGTACGACGAACTCGTCGGGGAGGTCGACGGCTGGATCGAGGACTGGGCGCGCCGGATCGCGAGCGCCTGACGATGGCCCGCCGGGACGGCTGGGCGCTGTGGGTCGGCGTCGCCGCGACGCTCGCGACGCTCGTCGTCGTCTTCTACTACCCCGTGGCCAGCGTCTTCGCCCGCGCCGTCAGCGTCGACGGCCGGCTCTCGCTCGCGCCGGTCCTCGCGGTGGTGACCGACCCCTTCTACGTCGACCTGTTCGCGTTCACGGCCTACCAGGCCCTGCTCTCGACGGTCGCCAGCGTCCTGGTCGGACTCCCCGGCGCGTACGTGCTGGCCCGCTTCGAGTTCCCCGGCCGACGGTTCCTCCGGTCGGTGACGATCCTGCCGTTCGTCTTGCCCTCGATCCTCGTCGCGGTCGGCTTCCTCGCGATGTTCGGCCGGACCGGGCTGTTCAACGACCTGCTGGGGATCGTCGGGCTCGGCCCCGTGGAGTTGACCTTCACGCTGGAGATCGTCGTCCTCGCGCACGCCTTCTACAACGCGCCGCTGGTGACGCGGTTCGTGACCGCGGCCTGGGAGTCCGTCGACGCCGACCGCGTCGAGACCGCGCGGACGCTCGGAGCCTCGCCCCTGCGGGCGTTCCGGGACGTGGTCCTCCCACAGTTGCTCCCGGCGCTGGCGACGGCCGCGGTGTTGACCTTCGTGTTCACGTTCATGTCCTTTCCCATCGTCCTCGCGCTGGGCGGGCTGGAACTGGCGACGGTCGAGGTGTGGCTGTTCGCGCAGGTCCGGAGTCTCGACCTGACCGAGGCGGCGACGCTGGGGGCCCTCGAGACCGCGCTCTCGCTGGGCCTGCTGTACGTCTACCTGCGATACGAGGCGCGCCGGGCCGACTCCGGTGGCGGGCGCGGCCTGTCGCGACGCCCGCTCGTCGACGGGGTTCGGTCGCTGGCCGACCCGCTCCGGCTCGCTTTGCTGGCGTACGGTGCCGTCGTCCTCGTGCTGTTCGCGGGGCCGCTGGTCAGCCTCGTCGTCGAGAGTGTCACGACGCCGGCGGGCCAGCTGACGCTGGAATACTACGCCTTCCTGCTCGCCCGGCAGGCCTCGACCGCGGTGGGGACGGTCCGGCCGCTCCCGGCCGTGGTCAACTCCCTGCTGTTCGGCGCGGCCACGCTCCTCGTGTCGATCCCGATGGGCGTCGTGGTCGCCGTCGTCGCGACGCGGGAGGGTCGGGGCTCCCGCGCGGCCGAGGCCCTGCTGACGGCCCCGCTCGCCGTCAGCGGGATCGTCGTCGGGCTCGGGATGCTCCAGACGCTCGTGTTCGGGACGACCCTGCTGGGTCGCCGGCTGATCGTCACCGGCCCGGTCGCGATCGTGGCCGCCCACGCGGTCGCGGCCTACCCGTTCGTCTCCCGCAGCGTGACCCCGGCGCTGCAGTCGGTCGACGACCGGCTCGGCGAGGTCGCGCGCACGCTGGGGGCCGGCCGGACGCGGGTGTTGACCGACGTGGAACTCCCGCTGGTCGCGCCGGCGCTGGTGGCCGGCGCGGCCTTCGCCTTCGCGATCAGCGTCGGGGAGTTCGACGCGACCGTCCTGCTCTCGACGGGCGTCGACACGGCGACGATGCCGGTCGCGCTCGAACGGTACGTCGGCGACCGCTCGCTCGGCCCGAACCTCGGTCCGGCGACCGCGATGGGCACCGTCTTGCTGGCGGTCACGACCGTCAGTTTCGTCCTGATCGACCGCGTCGGCGGGAGGTGGGAGTCGTGACCGGCGGCGTCGACGTGGACGGACTGACGGTCACGTTCGGCGACGTGGAGGCGCTGGCGGACGTGTCGCTGTCGGTCGCCGACGGCGAGTTCTTCACGCTCGTCGGTCCCTCCGGCTGTGGGAAGACCACGCTGTTGCGCGCCGTCGCCGGCCTCGAGACGCCGACCGCGGGCCGGGTGCGGATCGGCGGACGCGACGCGACCGACGAACCGCCCGAACAACGGGGCGTCGGCGTGGTCTTTCAGAACTACGCGCTCTTTCCCCACATGACCGTCCGGGAGAACGTCGCCTACGGGTTGGGGTTTCACGACCTCGACGAGCCCGACGACCGGCGGGTGACGGACCTGCTCGAACTGGTCGACCTGAGCGATCTCGCGGACCGGGAGCCGGATCAGCTCTCGGGCGGTCAGCGCCAGCGGGTCGCGCTGGCCCGGGCGCTGGCCCCCAAACCCGACGTGCTCCTGCTCGACGAGCCGCTGTCGGCGCTGGACGCCAGTCTCCGAAAGCGGCTCCGGGTCCAGATCCGCTCGATCCAGCGCGACCTCGACATCACGACGGTGTACGTCACCCACGACCAGGCCGAGGCGCTGGCGATCAGCGACCGCGTCGCCGTCGTCAACGACGGGCGCGTCGAGCAGGTCGGGACGCCGGAGGCGGTCTACCGCGAGCCGGCCACCCGCTTCGTCGCGGAGTTCGTCGGCGACAACAACGTCTTCGACGGCGTCGTCACCGAGAGCGGCGACGGGATCGCCGTCGACGGGACGGCGACGCTCCCGCTCCCCGACGGAGCCGACGCGACGGCGGGCCAGTCGGCCGCGGTCTCGGTCCGCCCGGAGGCGATCTCGCTCCGCGACCGGGCCGAATCCGTCGCAGGCGGGAACGGATCGGGGAGCGGCGACCGCGAGCCGGGGACCGGCACGACTCGCTCCGCGACCGTCGAGACCGTCGAGTACCTCGGGGACGCCTACCGAGTCCACTGCCGGTGGGACGATCGCCCGGTCACGGTCAAGACCGACGGCGAGCGAGCGCCCGAGGGGACCGTCTCGCTCCGGATCGACCCCGAGGACGTTCACGTCCTCCCGACCGGCGGTCGCGACGCGACCGGAGGTGACCGATGACCGACCTCGGGAAGATCGACCGCGACGTGTTCCGGGAGGTGATCTCCCCGTCGCTGGGCGCGGATCGCGACGACGTGGCGCTGGGGCCACAGCACGGCGTCGACTTCGGGGTGCTGGAGATCGGCGGTCGCGCGGTCGCGATCGCGACCGACCCGGTCTCGCTGCTCCCGGAACTCGGGCTGGAGCGGGCGGGTCGGCTCGCGCTGGAGATCGTCCTGACGGACGTGGCCGTCTCCGGGATCGCGCCGACGCATCTGGCGATCAGCCTGACGCTCCCGCCGGACTGGAGCGACGAGGAGTTGGCCGCGGCCTGGGGCGGACTCGCCGACCACGCCGAGCGACTGGGCGTGAGCATCGTCACGGGCCACACGGCGCGGTACCCCGGCGTGGACGGCTCGTGGGTCGGCGGCGCGACGGTGCTGGGCGTCGGCGACCCCGGGGACGTGGTCCGGCCCGACGGCGCGAACCCCGGCGACGACCTCGTGCTGACAACGGGGCCGGCAGCGGAGCTGACCGGGCTGTTCGCGACGCTGTTCCCCGCGGAACTCGGCCTCGACGCCGAGACCGTCGCGACCGCACGGGAACGGGTCGACGACATCGCGGCCGTCGCGGACGCCCGCGCGGCCTTCGCGGCCGGCGACGTGACCGCCATGCACGACGCGACCGAGGGCGGCGTCGCCGGCGGCCTCGCCGAGATGGCCGCCGGCGCGGGCGTCGGCTTCGAGATCGAAGCCGATCGGGTACCGGTCGCGCCCGGCGTCGAGGCCGTCTGTGAGGCCGTCGGCGTGGACCCGTGGCGGGTGACCAGCGCCGGCACGCTCCTGATCGCGGTCGGGTCGGGTGACGGCCCCGCGGTCGCCGAGGCGGTGCGGGAGAACGGGACGCGCGCGGCCGTCGTCGGCTCCGTGACCGCCGGCGAGGGCGTCACGGTCGACGGCGAGGCGGTCGACCCGCCGGACTCCGATCCCGCGTGGGACGCCTTCGATCGGCTCTCGTGAGGGCGGCGGTCGGCACGGCCCGGGCGGTCAGGTCCGCAGGGCGGCCCGGGTCAGCACGGCGAGACCGAACGGGACCCAGCAGGCGGTCAACGCGACGACGCCCACCAGCGAGACGACGCCGATCTCTGGCATCCAGAGCAGGACCGCCGGGGCCAGCACGCCCCAGCCGCCGAACACGACCATCCCGACCTCGGGGATCGAGAGCAGATAGGCGATCACGAACAGCGTACAGAGGCCGACGACCACGTTGACGACCGACGGGAAAGCGGGGAGCAGCGAGGCGAACAGGAAGACGGGATAGAAGGCGAACATCGTCCCGATCTGGATGATCGACTGGGGCGTCAGCGGGACCCGGACGCTGTCGAAGGACTGCTCCGTGTAGTCGGTCCGGGTCGCGTACCCGGCCGTCGTCGCGCTCGCGCCGCCGCGCTGACCCCCGGTCCGTCCCCACCCGTCCGTCCCGTCGCCCGGTGTCGCGCCGTCGCCTCGACCGGAGGGTCCGCCCGCCGCAGTCCCGGTCGAACCGGCGTCGGTCGACCCCGCGGAGCGAGCGTCCGCACCCGTCTCGCGGGCCGCGTCGTCGGTGTGGCCCGAACTCCCATCCGCGTCGCGCTGTTCGCCCACGCCGTCACCCGGCGTCGCGTCGTCGGACCCGTCCGCGTCGTCTGACTCGCCCACGTCGGCGTCCGCCGGGCCCCACCCGCTGTCGTCGACGTACTGGCGGTGGCCGAGCCGGTCGTAGCGTGCCCGCTCGTCGGGATCGGTCAGCACCTCCTTGGCCCGGGTGACGCGTTTGAACCGTCGCTCCGCGTCGGGGTCGTCGCTCACGTCGGGATGGGTCTGCTTGACCTTCTCGCGGTAGGCCGACCGGATCTCCTCGCGGTCGGCGTCGGGCGGCACGTCGAGCACCTCGTAGAACGTGGACTGGGCGTGCATCGGGGGTTTCCGGCGGGGTCGTGGGTGGTGGGTGGTTGCGGGGCGACACCGGGGGCACCGCGGCGGGTTCGTTCACTCCGAGTTGTGCGAGTGCAGTGATAAATCCCACCCCGCGTTCTCGCGGGTGATAGCGACCGACCGGGAACATATTTGACGACACCGGCCCGAGTCGGGGGTATGGTCTCGGAACTTTTCGACGCGGAGCGCTGGGAGGCGGTCGACGAGTTCGATTTCGAGGACATCACCTACCACCGCGCGACCGACACCGGCGCAGTCCGGATCGCCTTCGACCGCCCCGCGGTCCGCAACGCCTTCCGCCCGCCGACCGTCGACGAACTCTACGTCGCGCTGGACCACGCCAAACGCCAGACCGACGTGGGTTGCGTCCTGCTGACCGGCAACGGTCCCTCTCCCGAGGACGGCGGCTGGGCCTTCTGTTCGGGCGGCGATCAGACCGTCCGGGGACCCGACGGCTACCAGTACGATGAAGAGGGCAAGACCGGCCGCCTGCACATCCTCGAAGTCCAGCGGCTCATCCGGTTCATGCCCAAGCCCGTGATCTGTGTCGTGCCGGGGTGGGCCGTCGGCGGCGGTCACTCCCTGCACGTCGTCTGTGACATGACGCTGGCCAGCGAGGAGGAGGCGAAGTTCCTCCAGACCGACCCCGACGTGGCCTCCTTCGACGCCGGCTTCGGCTCCGCGCTTCTGGCCCGCCAGATCGGCCAGAAGAAGGCCCGCGAGGTGTTCTTCCTCGGGAAGACCTACGACGCCGACGAGGCCGAGGAGATGGGGATGGTCAACGAGGTCGTCCCCCACGAGGAACTGGAGGAAGTCGCGCTGGCCTGGGCCGAAGCGATCAACACCAAGTCCCCGACCGCGATCCGGATGCTCAAGTACGCCTTCAACCTCGCCGACGACGGGATGGTCGGCCAGCAGATCTTCGCCGGCGAGGCGACGCGGCTGGGGTACATGACCGAGGAAGCCCAGGAGGGTCGGGACGCCTTCGTCGAGGACCGGGAACCGGACTTCTCCGAGTTCCCCTGGCACTACTGACGTGTCGGCGATGGATCGGTGGAGATCGGCGGTCGAACCGTTCGCGGCCACCGGCCGCGGGATCCGATAGCGAATTTTTATAACTCGTCAGTAACATCCGGCGGGTGTGTCAGGGGTTTCTTTTCGCCGGTCGCGCGTCGTCGCGGTGCTGGCCGTGGTGGCGGCCGTCTTCGGTCTCGCGATCGGGATGGCGACTGCGTCGGCGGCAGTGACCGACGGGACGGTGGTCGAGAGCAGTCAGACAGTCACGATCGAGGTCGTCGTGGTCGAATCGGGATCGGGAGACCCGGTCGGTGAGGTGGGTGTCTTCGTGTCGTGGGGCACCGGATCGGGACTCTACGAGACCAGACCCAACGGACGAGTGCTGGTCGACGTACCCCGCGGTGCCAACGTCACGATCACCGTCGCTTCGAGTCGGTACTCCCGTGACTCGCCGTACGTGATCGAGAGCGCCGCCGGATCGCAGGAGGTCGTCGTGCCGGTCTCGCCCATCGGCAACGCGCCGCCGACGGCCGAGGACGTGACGGTCTCGACGGCCGCTGGGACGGCAGTGTCGGGGACCTTCGCGGCGACCGATCCCGACGGCGATCCGCTGGCGTACGCCATCGTCCAGCGCCCGACCCACGGAACGGTCACGGTGACCGGCGACGAGTTCACCTACCGGCCACCCGCCGGCTTCACCGGGACCGCCGGGTTCCAGTACCGGGTGACCGACGGGAACGGTGGGTCCGACACGGCGACGGTCACGGCCGACGTGAGCGAGTCGAGCGGCGCGGGCGTCTCGCGGATCGCGTTCGACTACCGGAACCGTGGACCCGTCCCGAGCCTGTCGGTAAACGGTGAGCGACGGATCGCTGGCTTTCCTTCGCTCGACGGAGCGACCGTCGGCGGCGCGACGGTGACCGTGCGCCAGCGCAGCGCTACCGCCGGGACCGTCGTCGTCAGGGGCGACATCACCTCCTTCAGCGTCGGCGGGGTGGAACACTGGATCGACAACGTGACGCTGTCGACCGGGGCGACGACGCGGACCGTCCGGTTCTCGGCACTGCGTCCGGCGCGGTCGGGATACGACGTGGGGGCCACGTTCCGGTCGGTACCGACGGGTGTCCGGATGCGTGTCCGACCCTACGTCTACGACGACGGGTCGACCTACGGGGGAGGACTGGCGCGGGTCTCGAACGGCAAGTACTGGCTCGGGCAGACCAATCTCCGAGTCCTGCTCGACAGCGTCGGGTCCGGCGCGCCGACGATCGACGCCTCGTCGCTGCAGATCGTTCCCTACCCCGTCCCCGTCGGCGTCGACCCCGAGATCAGCGTACAGATCGACGGCGCGGAGTCGGCGTCGGTCCTCGTCGATCCGGCTGGAACCGGAAAACGGGTCGAAGTTCCCATGGAAAACATCGCCGGCGACCTCTGGAGCGCGAGTCTCGACGACGCCGCCGTTTTGAACGGCCTCGACGCGGGGGCCGAGGTCGACCTGACGATCCGGGCGCGAAACGACGCCGGGACCGCGACGCTGGAGCGGTTCTACGGCGGCTCGCCGCCGGACGAAGTCCCGTCAACGACCGACCTGGACCTCGATTACTACCTCTTCGAGCGGATCAGAAACGCGGCGGTGGTCGTCGGCGAGCTAGCCGACGAACCAGTCCCGCGGAGTGCAGTCCCCGACGCGGCCGGGCGTCGCCGATGGCGGGTCGCACGCGAGCTGTACGTCAACAACTACTACGGCTCCGGGAAGGGATCGATGGGGGCGGTCGGGTTCGACCTCGAACTGTTCACGAACGACGGCGACCTCTATCGGGTCGATGGCACGCGATCCACATACGAGAGCGGCAACACGCATCTCCGGTTCGCGAACGACTTCCGGGCGGTCGCCGAATCGGAGATCGCGTTCGAGCGGTTCGACTTCTGGGTCGCGTCCCACACGGGTGAACAGCTCGGCCGGGCGTTCTTCTGTCCGCGACTTCCCGAGAAGGGACTCCGAGCAAGACTCGACTTCTATGGGTGGGGATGTGACAAATCCGGTTCCGGGGCCCGGACGGTGTACGTGACCGCGTCCGGACTGGTCGGTGACGAGGGGCACCTGAATCACGTCTGGCTCCACGAGTTCGGTCACGACCGGGGGCTCGGCGATCTCTACGAACACGACGCGTCGATCATCACGCTGATGGGATCCGGTACGGCCGGCACGCGGATCGGGACGCTGAGCCGCCTCGGGCTGAACAACGGCTCGTGGGGACCGGGTGTGAAGTGGCTCGACGCGAACTCGGTTTCGGTCACCGACGTCCCGCCGGGCGGGCGGACGGTCGAAGTGCCGCGGCTCGGAACGGTCGATCTCGGCGACGAGGTACCGGTGATCGAGGGGAAGAAGACCGATCACACCTTCGACACCGAGTCGACGTTCGTTCCGGAGTATCGCCCGCCACTGCGGGCCGAGACATCGGTCCTCTGGCTCTACCGGGCGGCACCCGGGATCTACGGGACGGTGAGAGAGCGGATCGGCTCCCTCACGAACGTCGGGGAGTCGCTGCGGTACCCGCTCGGGATCCGGTCGTCGGCGTACGTCCGGTTCGAGCTGACTGGCAAGACCGACGACGAGGCGACCGTCTCCGTCGAGTCGACGACGCCGCGGCCGAACACGTACACCGTCGTCATGCAGGATCGGGCGCGGACGGGACCGGATCGGATCATCGCCGCAGGGAACCGGACCGACGCGCCGGATCTCGACCTGATCGCCATCGACGACCGGGGCCGTCGCGTCGGCGTCACCGCCGACGGCGAGTACGTGACCGAGATCCCGGGCGCGCGAGCCTCCGGGGACCGGAGCGGGCTGGAGTGGATCTCGGTGCCCCGGACCGCCGACGTGCGGTTCCGCGTCCGGAGCGAGATTACGGCCGCGTCCCTGGCGACGGGAGATGTCGCCCGTGAGAACGTGACCCTCACCTACCGGACGGCGGTCACGCGGACCGGGAAGAACCCCCGGATTGTCCGGCAAAACGGCAGCTACGCGGTGGCCGACGCGGCGACGGGCGTGGCGACCAACCGGACCGTGGAACCGGGCGGGAGTGCTCCCGCGCTGGACGCGCGGGTCGTCGCCGTGGCCGGGGCCACGCCGCGGACGGCCCAGTCGGGCGAGTCCGTGACCCTCGACGCCTCGTCGTCGTTCGCCCTCGACGGGTCGATCGAGCGATACGCCTGGGACCTCGACGGCGACGGCCGCACGGAGGCGACCGGTCGGCGGGCACGCGCGTCGTTCGCGGCCGCCGGAACGCACACGGTGTCGCTGGTCGTCACGAGTTCGGCGGGCACTACCGACACTGCCAACGTCTCCATCTCCGTCGCGGCGACCGACGATCCGGACGAGGGAGACGACCACAACACGACGGCCGAGGACGGGACCGGATTCGGCGTCGTCGCCGTGCTGGCGGCGCTGACACTCGCCGCGGCCCGGCTTCGACGGCGGTCCCGCGACCGGGGCGAGTGAGATGGCGACTCGACGGCGACGGGCGGGGGAAGGGGGACTCGCCGGGATCCGCCCGGGATCAGCGTCGCAGGCTCGCCTGCAACCGCTCGCGGTTCAGTTCGTAGAGGTCGCCGGCGGTGTCGGCCTCGATGTCGTAGGCGGTGGCGTCCCGTCGACCCAGCAGCGACGCGGTGGCGGTGTCGGCGGTCAGATGGGCGAGGTCGAGTCGGCGCTGGAAGACGGTCCGCCGGCGGATCACCGTCTGGAGCCGGTAGTAGGGGACGATCCGGGTCGTCCGGTTCCAGAAGCCGTCGCGGACGACGAAGTGGTCGTCGGCGACGCAGTAGCCGCGGTGTTTCCACTTCAGGTGTGCGGCCGGCGGCACGACGAGCCCCAGGAGTGCGGGGAGATACCAGAGGTCGAACCCGGGGACGGCGAGCGAGAGCGCGAACGCGAGCGCCGTCAGGCCGAGGACGACCAGTCCGTACCGGACGGCGTAGCGCCGCCGCGCACGGCCGGGCGGACGGGTGAAGGACAACTCGCCGAAGGGCTCGATCTCTCTGGCGAGTGCGAGCGTCCGGTCGCGGTCGGCCAGCGGGATCGCGGACTGGGGGCCCTGGTCGCTCTGGCCGGGGCTGTAGCCGGCCGTCTCGACCGTGAAGCCGGCGTAGCCGAGCAGTCGCATCGGGACGTTCTCGTGGATCGTCAGCGTCTGGATCTTGTCGGTCGGGATCGAGCCGCTGAACCGCTGGAGCAGGCCGCGCTCGTAGACGAGGTCCTCGCCCTGCCGACCCAGCCGGAACCCGTAGTACTGGAAGAACGTGACGACGCTACTGATCGCCCACATCGTCACCGCGGCGAACGCGACGGCCAGCAACCCCACCAGGATCGCCAGGTCCGGCGTCCCGGTCAGCGCGTCGACCGAGGCTTCGATCCCGGTGAGCCGCGCGAACGCCCCGACGAGCAGGTCCTCCACCACAGGAAAACCAAAGAGGAGGAAGGCGACCGAGGCGAGCTGGAAGGACGTGAGCGCGAGGACGAGGAGTTCGGCCGACCCGAGCTCGAAAAGCGTCGTCTCGGGGTCGAGGTCACCGCTCCGGGAGAGCCGGTCGGCGACCGCTTCGGGGTCGGCGTGGCGCGTTCCGGTCGAGTCGGTCGCTCCCTGCGTCGCCGACGTGTCGTCGGTCTCGGCGGCCGCCGCGTCCGTGTCGTCGCGGGCGCGAGCGCGGCGGTCGCGGATCTCGCGCTGGAGCCGGCGGGCTTCGTCGGCGGCGACGAAGTTCAGCGTGGCCTCGGTCTCGGAGCCGCCCGCGGTCTCGACCTTGACGACGGCGACGCCGACGATCCGGTGGAGGAGGCTCTCGGTCACGTCGACGTTCTGGATGCGCCGGTAGGGGATCTCGCGTTCCTGCCGGCCGATCACGCCCGAGTACACGTCGAAGGTGTCCGCCGTCAGCGCGTACTCGAAGCGGTAGTAGTAGGCGACGCCGTACGCGACGCCGACCCCGAACAGGAGGACGAACACCCCCGCCGTCGGTCCGAACGGGGAGGCCACGCCAGGGGCCCCGACCTGTGCGATACCGATCAGGACGAAGGTCATCGACGCCGCGACCAGTCCCCGCTGGAGGCTCCGCGTGACGGCGCTCAGCGGGTGGAGTTTCATACGGCGTCCTCCGGTTCGCTCTCGATGGCCAGGTCCCGGAGCCGGTTGCGCAGCTCGCGGGCCTGGTCGGGTTTCAGCCCGGGGATCGTCACGTCGGCACCCCGCGAACCGGCGGTGTAGACGACGACCCGTCCCAGTCCCAGCAGGCGATCCAGCGGGCCGCGCTGGGTGTCGACGTGCTGGATCCGGACGTACGGCACCGCGGTCTCGACGTTCGTGATCACGCCGCGTTCCAGTTCCAGCGCGTCGTCGTCGAGCCGATAGCCCCAGCTCCGATAGAGCAACTGGACGTGGGCGACGGCGATCCCGAACACGACGGCGGCGAAACCCGGGCCGAGCAGCGGCGAGATCCCGAGGACGAACCGGTCGAGCGCGTAGACGCCGGTCCCGAGGACCGCCGCGACGACCAGCGCCACGAGCCCCCACCGAACCCTGACGCGCGACTGGAGGGCGTTCATACGCCCTCGTTCGGCGGCGCACCCGAAAACGTTCCGGCTGGCGAATACGGACCGCCCGTCAGGTCCACCGTTCCAGCCCGGTCTGGACGGTCGCGTCCGCGATCCGCTCGAACCCGCGTTCGACCTCGTCGGCCGCGACTCCCCACTCCTCGACGACGAACGCCCGGGCCGCCTCCACGTCCGGCTCGATCGCCGCGTCGAAGGTCACGTCCTCGGCCACCGGCGGATCGAGAAAGAGGTCCCTGATGCGGTCGGCGTTCTCGACGGACACGTCGCGGGCCTCGAAGACGCCCCAGATGTCGCCGTGTTCCCGGACCGCCTTCACCGCCGTCTTGGGGCCGATGCCGGTGACCCCCTCGTTGAAGTCGGTTCCACAGAGGATGCCGGCGTCGACCAGTTGCTCCCAGGTGAGGTCGTGTTCCGCGAGGGTGGCGTCCAGGTCCATGCACTCGGGGTCGCCCTTCGAGGTGAGCTGGCGGAGGGTCAGCGGCGAGCCAAAGAGCAGGGCGTCGTAGTCCTCGGTCCCGGCGTAGTCGACGGTCCCGGAGCGGGCCATGCGAGCGGCCTGGGCCTCCCCCTCCGCGGGCGCGTCGACGACGGGCACGTCCAGCAGTTCGAGCAACTCGCGCGTCGTGTCGACGATGGTGTCGGTCAGCCGCTGGGTCCGGGAGTCGAGCTTGGCGACTTCCGCCGCGTCGCCCTCCTCGCGGGCCTGCTCCAGTTGCTCCTCGTACTTCTCGCGCCGTTCGCGGCGTCTCTGGACTTCCGCCTCCTTGAGGTCGGTGACGCCGCCGTCGAAGACGAACACGGGCGTCACGTCGTGTTCGAGGAACTTCGGGAGTCCCTGGACGACGCCGATCAGGTTGGCGACTTCCTCGCCGTCGGCGGTGGTGTAGGCCGCGTCGCGGGTGAACTTGACCGTCGTCGTGAGGTAGCGGTACAGCCAGTTGTGGGCGTCGACGGCCACGACCGACCCCGCGAGGTCGTCGTAGGCCACCTCCTCGACGACCGCGAGGTCGCGCAGGTCTGCGTTTCCCATTACTCCGTGGTAGCGGCGGCCGCCGCTTGAATCCCCCGACGCGTCCGCGCCGCTACGTGGCCGGTCGGTCGATCACCTCGGGCGGTCCCCGTCCCTCCCGCTCGCGCAGAAACTCGACTTCCGTCTCAGAGAGGTCTCGCTGGCGGTAGGCGTCGAGGCCGGCCTGATACGACTCGCGGGTGCGTTCGCCGGGTCGGACCATCACGAGTTCGGCGACGCCGGTCTCCTCGCCGGTGAAGGCGAAGCCGGCCTTCGACAGCGCCTCGAAGGCGAAGGGGTTGTTGACGGCGATCTTGACCCGATCGTACCCCCGGTCACGGGCGCGGCCGGCGGCGAACCGGCAGAGTCGGGGGCCGATCCCCTCGCCGCGGCGGTCCTCGCGGACGGTGACGTAGCGCAACCGGAGGGTGTCGGAGTCGGTGCGGTCCTCGTCGAACGCGACCGCGGCGACGATCGCCTCGTCCTCGCGGGCCACGGCCTTGCCGGTGGCCGACATCACGAACTTCCCGGCGTAGCTGAACCGCCGGTAGTCCAGCCGGAGGGTCGGTCCGTCGGGGGGCCACCCCAGCAGGGCGTACTCCATGGTCGATCGAACGGGTGGGTCCCGCTTTAGCTTTCGCCGCCGGGGCAACTACCGAGGGGTTCGAGCCCGATAGCGGGAGTATGCCATCGGACAGGGGCGGCCGTGGCCGGATCGGTGACGTGGGTATCTTCGACCGGATCGCACGGCTGTACGACCTGAAGCCGGCCACTCGCCGGAAGAAGCTCTCGCCCGCGCTCGCGCTGGCCGAGCGCGACGTCGAGCGCGTCCTCGACGTGGGCGGGGGCACCGGGCAGGGCGTCCGGGCGCTGGACGTGCCCGACGGCGTCGTGGTCGACGCCGCGCCGGGGATGCTCGCCGGGGCCCGGGAGCGCGGCGTCGCCGGCGTTCGCGGTGACGCCGCGCGGCTTCCCGTGGCCGACGAGTCGGTCGACGCCGTGTTGATCCTCGACGCGTTGCACCACATGGCTCGACCGGCGACGGTCCTCTCCGAGGCCGCGCGCGCCCTCCGTCCCGGCGGCGTGCTGGTCTGTCTGGAGTTCGATCCGACGACGGTTCGCGGGCGGGCACTGGTCGCCGCCGAACACCTGTTCGGATTCGACTCGCGGTTCTACACCGCGGGCGATCTGGCGGCGATGGTCCGCGCGGCGGGGCTCTCGGCGTCGATCCCTCGCGGCGGCTTCGAGTACACCGTCGCGGGCGTCCAGGAGCGGTGAGCGGGGAATCGGGACACCCAAGTCCGCCCGGCCCTCACGGCCGCCAATGACCGCGATCGACTGGATCCGGAGTCGCGTCGACCCGTCCGCCGCGACGGCGCTCTGTCTCGCCGGCGACCTGCTGGCCATCGCGGTCTTCGTCGTGATGGGCGAGATCAGCCACGGCTACGGGCTCGCGAACGCGGCCCGGATCGCGGGCACGTACGCCCAGTTCCTGCTGGGCTGGCTGGTCGTGGCGACGCCGGCGGGCGTGTACGCGACCGACTACCGGCGGGAGCTGACGCGTTCGATGCCGCTGCTCCTGGGCGCGTGGCTCGGGGCCGACGCGGTGGCACAGGCGCTCCGCGCGACGCCGATCTTCCCCGGCGACGCGGCGCTGACCTTCGCCGTCGTCGCCTTCCTCGTCGGGGGCGTCCTGCTCGTGGTCTGGCGGCTGACGCTGGCGCTGATCACGTCCCGACGGCCGTCGACGGCGCTCGCGTGACGAGGTAGGCCCCGAGGCCGGCGGCGACCGACGCCAGTCCCGCGAGGACGACGAACAACTGCTGAGGGGCGAAGTAGGTCAGCATCGTCCCCGCGAGCGCCGCGCCCAGCGCGCCCACGCCGAACACGCCGAGGTAAGTGAACCCGTAGGAGAGCCCGCGGGTCCCGGCCGGCGTGTACTCGGCGACGCTGGCCTGATAGAACGGTTGGACGAAAAACAGGAAAAAGCCCAGCAGCGCCGAGGCGATCAGCAACGCGGGCAACCCGAGCGCCGCCGCCGGCAGGAACAGCAGGGCGACGACGGCCAGCGCACCGAACCCCGCGAGGATGCCGAACTCCGGGCGTCCCCGATCGGTCAGTTTGCCGGCGACGAACTGTCCGCCGACGCCGACCATCAGCAGACCGACGTAGACGTACCGGCCGGGCCGGAGGGTGCGGCCGCCGAACTCGACCGGGGCGAGCGCGGCGACCTCCAGGTTGCCCAGCAGTTCGGGCAGGAAGGTCAACACGCCACGGTAGTACAGCCCCGAGCAGAGCGTGACGGCGAAGACGGCGACGAACGCGCCCGCGAACAGGCTCCGCGACTGGGCGAGGAAGTCCCCGAGGGAGTCGACGCCGCCCCCGGCACGGCTGTTGCCGTCCGTACTCCCATCACCGCCGTCGGTGGCCGCGACGGCGGCGCGCTCGTCGATGTCGGTTCGGAAGGCGTAGAGCGCGGCGAAGGCAGCCGGAGCGGCGAGGATGGCGACCACGACGCGCCAGTCGAACGCGAGGAGGAGCAGGATGGTCAGGAGCGGGCCGACGGCGATGCCGACGTTGCCGGCCATCCCGTGGTAGGCGAAGGCGCTCCCGCGCTGCTCGACGCCGCGGCTGATCAGGGAGAGCCCGGAGGGGTGATAGACGCTGGCCGCGACGCCCCAGACGGCCATCGCGAGGCCGATCACGGCGGGCGTCGGCGAGACGGCGAGCAAGAGGAACGACGCGCCCATGCCGACGAGACAGGCCGTGATGAGGACGCGGGCGTCGATCCGGTCGACGAGGACGCCGCTGGGGAGCGCGCCGAGGCCGAACAGCGCGAACCCGACGGTCACGAGCGCGCCGATCGTCGCCTCGTTGACCGGGAACTGCGCGAACCCCACGTCGAGGACAGAGAACTCCGCGAGCCAGATGGGGATCAAAACGGGGATCGACAGCTCGTAGGTGTGGACCATCGCGTGTGCGACCGTCACGAGACCCACGATCGATCGGTCGTTACTGTTCACGCGGCACGTCTTCGACGCTGATCCGCTTCAACGCGTCGGTTACGTCGCGGTCGATCGAGACGCGCCGGGAGAAATCGTGGTCGCGGGCCGGCCCCGCGATCGTTTCAGCACTTCTCGTCGACCGGAATCGACACGCTGGACTGGATCCAGGCCTGGTGGTTCTCCCGGTCGTAGATGACGAACTCGTCGTCGCCGATGTCGAGTTCGGCGTACTGTGGCTGCTCGGAGTCGCCCGCGTCGCCGTCGGTGTCCGTGTTGTGGATGCTCATGTGTGACCTCGGCGGCTGTGCCGCTTCCGTCCGCCTCGACCCGAAATTTCCCGCACGTCCACATAAGGCCTTGCTCCGGATTATCACTCGATATAATTCCGCACACTCGACGGGAGAGGATAACCGACGATCGTCGGCGGACGGCAGGTGACGACGTTCTCAGAAGTAATAACGTCGTCATCGCCGACCCGCTTCATCCCTGTCTGCGCTCCCGGTCGTGAGTCGGCGTCTGACCGTCTCTGCCGATCGGACCCGGTGTATAAGTTATGAGTTGAATTTTCGTACAGTACATGAACCGATTAGAGTAAATTCTTGGTGCCTATACCTCCCCTATCCGGTGGCTATGTGGCAATATTTATTACCCCACATCCAGTATACTACTTCATGACGGAGTACTACGACTACGTTCTCGGTCTCATTCCGGTGTCGGTGGCAGGAATCAGCGCTGGGCTTCTCGGTGCGGGGCTGGCGTCTACGGTCGCGATCTCGGTCGCGCTGCTGTTCGCGATCGGGCTGATCGGCCACGCCTTGTTCGTCAACGGCCCGGTCGACGACGTGACGCCGACCGCGCCCGCGGCCTCGCAGGACGCGCCGCAGTTCTCGGCCGACTGAACGCCGTCTCTCGCGGATCTTCGCTCGTTCTTTCGTCCCGTCGATTTCCCGTCCGCGCCTTCCAGCACACCTATGAGTGGGTCGGCCGAACGGGCAAGCATGACCACGACCACGGAAGCCCTGTTCCTGCGCAGCGACGAACTCGCCGGTCTCGCCGACCCGGCCGAATACGTCGACGCCGTGCGGGAGGGGTACCGCCAGCGCGGCGAGGGCGCACCGGCCGAACCCCGAACCAAGCTCCCCAGCGCCGACCCGCCCGGTTTCTTCACCGGTTACCTCGCGATCCTGCCCGAGACGGGCGCGATGGGGACCTACACGTACGGGGCCGGATTCGGGGCACAGGACGCCCACTTCATGCTCTCGCTGTTCGATTCCAAGAGCGGCGAGCCGCTGGCGCTGATGGACGGCGCGAGCATGAACCCGTTCAAGACCGGGGCGGCCGGCGCGGTCGGCGTCGACGCGCTGGCCCGCGAGGACGCCGAGACGCTGTCGATCGTCGGGAGCGGCGCACAGGCACGCGGTCAACTCCGGGCCGTCACGACCGTCCGCGACTTCGACCGGATCGACGTGTACTCCCCGACCAAGGACCACCGCGAGGCCTTCGCGGCGGAGATGAACGACGCCCTCGACCCGACCGTCGCCGCCGTCGCCTCCAGCGCGGCCGCCGTCGAGGGTGCCGACGTGGTCATCACCGCCACCGACGCCGCCGAACCCGTCTTCGACGGCGACCTGCTGGAGGAGGGGACCCACGTCACCGCGATGGGGCAGTACGATCCCGACGTACGCGAGGTCGACGCCGAGACCGTCTCGCGCGCCACTTACGTCCCGGACCTGCGCGCCCGCACCGAGACCGACGCCGGCGCGTTCATCCAGGCTCTCGACGACGGTGCCATCGACGAGGACCACGTCCACGCCGAACTCGGCGAGGTCGTCGCCGGCGTCGAACCCGGCCGGACGAGCGACGACGAGATCACGCTGTTCGACAGCGGCGGAACGGCAATCGAGACCGTCGCGGCCGCCCACATGCTCTACGAGCGGGCCGTCGAGCGCGACCTCGGCGAGCCCCTGGAGTTCGCCCCGGCCAGTCAGGCGCTGACCGGGAACTAACTATCCGAACCGTCGGGCCAGTTCGTACGCGACCGTCGCCGGGAGCGAGACCCACAGCAGGACGAATCCGACCGTTTCGGGGGTGGGGTCGCCCGGCGTCAGCGCCGCGTAGAAAAAGAGCGTGCCGGCGGCCAGCACCAGCACGACCGCCGCGACGTACTCCGGGTCGGTCCAGGAACTCGGGAACCCGTCCGCGGGCATGGACGGGCGTTCCGACGCCGACCGGAAAATCCTAGAGGTAGCCCGCGAGCCCCAGCGCCTGCAACAGCGGGATCCCGCTCGCGAGAGCGCCGAGGAGATAACCGCCGATGACACCGCCGTTGAGCAGCGGCAGTCCCGCGTGGGCACGCCCCTTCAACACCATCCACAGCAGGACTGCCAGCCCGAGGAAGGTGCCGACCATCGCGCCGAGCGCGGTGACAGGCACGACCAGGCCCAGCGCGCCGACCGTCGGGACCGACGCCGGCGCGAAGAAGGTCGCACTCGCCACGAGGACGGTCGGGATCACCGCGTCGCCGAGCCCGATGAAGAGCGCGTCCCGGTCCATCGGGCCGGCCTCGACGCGCCCCTCGTCTTCCTCGGCCGACTCGTTCGTTTCCGGTTCGTCCTCGCTTTCGGTGTCGCCGCCGTTGGCCGCCGCCTCGCCCTCGACTTCGCCAGTCGGATCGGGCGTCTCGGCGTCCAGAAACGAGTACGAGAGCGTGAGGGGGACGACCAGCACGACCGGCACCTTCAGGTCCATCACCCCGGAGGCCAGCGTCAGCATGTGTTCGGTGCCGTAGACGCTGACGGCGTCGTAGACGGCCAGCACCGCGAGCAGGAGGATCGCCGGCAGGAGGCCGAAACTGATCCCGAACAGTGCGGCCGCGCCGGCCCCCATGACGACCCCCGAGGCGTCGATGACGTACCACTCCGGATACAGCAGGAGCGCGGCTCCGAGCCCGAGCGCGGCCGCCACCGCCGGGACGTTGATCCCGGGGTAGGGACCGACGTTCGGGACGACGACGCTGAACACGTACCACGAGAGGTAGATGCCGGCGAAGACGACGAAGGCCCGGACGAGCTGGTCCACGTCGAGCTTGATCGCCAGCAACATCAGCCCCGTCGCGACGAGGATCGCCGCGACGTAGATCAGCGTGTTGGTCGGATCGCTGGGATCCTCGACGGCCTGGTAGCCGGCCGCCTCGAACGGCTGGACCAGCGCCAGCGCCCCCAGCTGGACGAGCAGAAAGATCACGCCGACGAAAGCGCTCGCGACGAGCGCACGCGTTCGCTGTTCCATACCTGTCCCTCGCCCGTCTCCCGTTTCAGGATTGCGAAGGAACTCACCGCGCGTACAGCACCGTCCCCAGCAACGCGGGGAGACGCACGTCCTCGTCGGTCGAGACCGCGACGTAGGGCCGGTCGACGGGACCGAACACGTCCACGACCCGCCCGATCTCGTCCAGGTTCTCGTCGACGACCGCCGTCCCGAAGTCGGGGTGGCCGTCGTCGGGCGAGCGAGCGACGGCGAGTCCCTGTGCGGTGCGGACGACCTCGCCGACGCGTCGCATGCTCACGAGCGGATCACGTCGAGGTAGGCCGCCACGGCTCCCAGCAGATCGCTCTTTGTCGCGTCGTCGGCGTCTTTGACGAGGACGCGCCCGCGGGGTTCGAACTCCCGGGGGTACTGCTTGTCCCGCTCGATCACGGCGTCGTAGCCGACCTGCTGGACCGCCTGTGCGATCTCGTCGACGGTCGGCTCGGGGACCGCCTGCTCCAGGTTGACCCGCCGGCCCTCGGCGCGGGACAGCTCCGAATCGAGGAAGGCGGGCCAGATGACGTTCTCCACCATACCCGATCCTCGCCGGCCCGTCGGTAAGGACTTTTCCGTCGCGGGTCGGCCGCGGCGGACCGGCGCGTCACGCCCGCCGCGTGGCCACCAGCGCGGCCGCGATCACCGCGAGAACGGCGACCGCCGCGCCGAAGCCCGGTCCGTTCGCGGCGGTTGTGTCGGCCGCCGTCCGGTCCGGCGTCTCCACGTCGGACATGTTCACCGTTCGGTTGGCCTCGGCCAGCCCCGCCGGATACCAGAGCTTGGCGAGTCTGGTCAGCGGGACGGCTACGCGTGGCCCGGGCTGGTTGATGTAATTGTAATCGAGCGCGACGGTCTGGTTCTTCCGGAGTGCAGTCGTCTGGTTGTACGGGGTCCCCTCGGGCAGCGTGTAGCCGTCGGGGTAGACGATCCACTCGGGGTCCTGTTTGATAACGATCTCGTCGCTGAGTTCCTTGTACCCCGTCAGCCCGGCCTCGGCGGCGACGTTTTGCCCGCCGGCGGTCTCGATGACGTCGTGGATGTGGGTCCCCGTGCCGGTCGTGAAGCCGAAGAAGGTGTACAGCACCGACGGCCGGTCGCTCGCGTTCGCGTGTGCCGCCTCGGCGCGTGCCACCGCCAGCCGGAACTCGTTGGCCTCCTCGCGTGCGGACTCGCAGGAGCCGACCAGCCGCCCGACCGTCTCGACGTTCCGGGCGATCTCCTCCAGCGATTTCACGTTACTGAAGTAATACACCGTCTCGCCCGCCCGCCGGAGCGCCGCGACCGTCTTGGGGTCGGTGACGTTGGCCGCCAGCACGAGGTCGGGGTTGGTTCCGACCACTTTTTCGACGACCCCCTCGCCGCTCACGTCGGTCTTGCCCGACCGTCCGTCGAGATACGACGTGTACTGGTTCACCGGCAGCCCGACGACCCGCTCCTGCGCGCCGATCTCCCAGAGGATCTGGGCGTCGCTGGGCTGGAGCGCGACGATCCGCTCGGGGCGCTCCTCGACCGTGACCTCGGTGCCCGTCACGTCCGTCCGCGTGACCGGGAACCCGCAGTTGCTCTGTGCCATCGCTGGCTCGCCGGCGTCGGGTTCGACCGCCGCGTCACCGCCGGTCGACGCGGCGACCGGCCCGCCGGCCGAACCGCCTGCCACCGCACCGGTCGCCGCCAGTCCCCCGGCGACCAGCACCGCCGCCACGAGAAGTAGTGTGCGCGTGTTCATCGTGGACTCGCTCGGTCCGTGTCCAATAAGTATTTGCCTACTCCAATCCAGGTTGGAGACCATGCACACGGGCGTCCGGACCGTCTCCTGGTCGGCCGGCCTGTCCGTCCTCCTCGCGGCGGTGATCCTCGGGAGCGCGACCGTCGGCCCGGTCGCCATCGACGCCCTCACCGTCGCGAAGGCCACGCTCAACGCCGTCGCCGTCCCCGTCGGCGTCTCGGTGACCGTCGAGTCCGCCACCGCGTTCGGCGCGTCGCTGTCCGTGCCGGTGCCGGACGTGGCCTACTACTACCCGTTCTCGCTTTCCGTCCCCGCGACCGCCGAGATCATCGTCCGGCGGGTGCGGCTCCCGCGGATCGCGCTGGCGGCCGTCGTCGGCTTCTCGCTGTCCGCGGCCGGCGCGGTCATGCAGGGCTTTTTCCGCAACCCCATGGCCGACCCGTCGATCATCGGCGTCTCCTCGGGCGCGGCCGTCGGCGCGGTCGCGACCATCGCCTTCCCGCTGGCGATCCCGTTCGGCCTCCAGACCGCCGCCTTCGTCGGGGCCCTGGTGGCCGCCTTCGGCGTCTACGCCATCGCCAGCGAGGGCGGCCGGACGCCGGTCGCCACCCTCCTGCTCGCCGGCGTCGCCGTCCAGACCCTGCTCGGCGCGGCCGTCTCGTACATGCTGTTGCAGGCCGGGCAGAGCCTCCGGGAGGCCGTCTACTGGCTGATGGGCCAGCTCTCGGGGTCGTCGTGGGCCGAGGTGGAGGTGACCCTGCCGCTTTCCCTGCTCGCGTTCGCGGTCCTGTACGCCTACGCGCGGGACCTGAACGTCCTCCTGCTCGGCGAGACCGACGCGCACACGCTCGGGATCGAGGTCGAACGCACCAAGCGGATCCTGCTCGCGGTGTCGAGTGTCATCACCGCGGCCGCGGTGTCGGTCGCCGGCGTCATCGGCTTCGTCGGGCTGATCGTCCCCCACGCGATGCGGTTGCTCGTCGGCCCGGATCACCGCATCCTGCTCCCGACGAGCGCGCTCGCCGGCGCGTCCTTCCTCGTCGCCGCCGACACGGTCGCCCGCGCCGGCCCCGCCGAGGTCCCCGTCGGCATCGTCACCGCCGCGCTGGGCGCGCCCTTCTTCCTCTACCTGCTCCGCTCCCGGGAGGTGCACGCCCTGTGATCGACGTCGAGGACCTCACGGTCGCCCGCGGCGGCGTCACCGTCTTCGAGGACGTGTCGCTGACCGTGGCGGAGGGGGAGTTCGTCGCGCTGGTCGGCCCAAACGGCGCGGGCAAGACCACGCTCCTCCAGGCGATCGACGGCGTCCTCGCCCCCGAGTCCGGGACGGTGCGGATCGACGGCCGCCCGGTGGCCGACTGCTCGGCCCGGGAACGCGGCCGACTGGTCGCGACCGTGCCACAGGACACCCACGTCGGCTTCGACTTCTCCGTCGAGGACATCGTGGCGATGGGGCGGACGCCGTACCACACCCGGTTCGGGCGGACCGACCACGAGGCCGACCGCCGGGCGATTCGGCGCGCGCTGGACCGGACCGCGACCGCCCGGTTTTCCGACCGGCCCGTCGACGAAGTGAGCGGCGGGCAGCGCCAGCGCGTCCTGCTCGCCCGCGCGCTCGCACAGGACACGCCCGCGCTCCTGCTGGACGAACCCACCGCCAGCCTCGACGTGAACCACCAGGTGGAGACGCTGTCGCTCGTGTCGGAACTGGCCGCCTCCGGCAAGGCCGCGCTCGCGGCGATCCACGACCTCGACCTGGCCGCGCGGTTCTGTGACCGCATCGTCCTGCTGGCGGACGGCCGCGTGCTGGCGAACGGCCCGCCGGCCGAGGTGCTGGACGCCGCCGCGTTCGGTGCGGCCTTCGACGCCGATGCCGCGGTGACGACCCACCCGACCACGGGGACGCCGTCGGTGACCGCGCTCGGCGACCGCCGCGACCGCGACCTGACGGTCCACGTCGTCGGGACCGGTCGAACCGCCGCCCGCGTGATCGCACGGCTCCACGACGCCGGGGTGACCGTCACCGTCGGCCCCCTGCCCGAGAGCGACCTGGCCGCGGAGACGGCCCGCACCCGGGAGCTGGAGACCGTGACGGTCCCGGCGTTCGGCTCGCTCGACCGGACGGTCCGGGACCGCGTGGCTCGACTCCGGGCGGACGCGGCCGTCCTCGTCGCGGCCGACCCGCCGGCGGCCGACGGGATCGGCGAGCTGCTCGACGCTCCGGTCCCGGTGGTCGACGTCGACGGTCCGGCCGGGGAGTCGGCCCGGGTCGCGACGCCGGCGGACGTGCTGGCGGCCGTGATCGCCGCCGCGCCCGAGCGGGAACTGCCCGCGGACGACTGACCGTCCCACGCGCGAGCCGCCGGGTGTCAGGGGTGGTCAACGGTCACCGATCAGGAGAGGTCGACGGTCAACACAGGGACCGACGCGTCGGCGACGACTGTCTCGGCCGTGCTGCCGAGGATGTTCTCCGTGCAGTCGTCGCCCTGCGTCCCCATCGTCACCACGTCGACGCTCTCCGCCTCGGCGTAGGCGACGATCTCCTCGGCCGGCGTCCCCCGTCGAATGGCGGTGACCGCGTCGAGCCCGGCCGCCTCGACCGCCTCGGCGACTTCCCCGACGGCCCGCTCGCCTTCGGCCCGCAGGTCTTCGAGCACGTCCGCTTTCATCCCGTCGTCCAGCGTCAGGAACGCCCGGTCGTCGATCACGTAGAGGACGTGGACGGTACCGTCGTCCGGAGCGCCGTCTATCGCGCGGTCGACGACGGCGTCGAACCCCTCGCCGCCGTCGGTCGGGACCAGAATGTCGTCGTACATACGGGATCCTCGCCCGGCGGCGTACTCACGCCTTTCGATCTCTCTCAGACGACGGTCCCGTGTCTCTTGCTCGGCCGGTCTTTCGCCGCCTCCTCCCAGAAGGCAGAGCGTGCGGCCAGTTCACCCTCGCTCCCTCGGGGACGCCGACTTTCGTCGCACACGACTGGGTCGGGAGCGTGAACCCGTTTCCCCTGTCTCGATTCGCGACCCTCCCCGGAAGCGCCAGGGACCGACACTGACACAACCCCGGCGTGCGAGGGGGTGGCTATGCCTGCAGACACGGACGACCGCGACCGCCGCCTCGTCGAGGGCTGGCAGGGTCGCTTCTTCGAGGACTTCCAGATCGGCGACGTGTACAAACACCCGTACGGCCGGACCGTCACGGAGACCGACAACGTCTGGTTCACCAACCTGACGATGAACGCGAACCCGATGCACTTCAACGAGGCCTACGCCGCCGAGACCGAGTTCGGCGAGCGCCTCGTCGACGGCACCTTCGTCATCGCGCTCGCGGTCGGCATGAGCGTCGTCGACGTGTCCACGAACGCGACCGCGAACCTCGGGTACGACGACGTTCGCCACCACGCGCCGGTCTTTCACGGCGACACGCTGTTCGCCGAGAGCGAAGTGCTGGACAAGCGCGAGTCGGACTCGCGGGACCACGTCGGCATCGTCACCACCGAACTCCGGACCTACAACCAGGACGACGACCTCGTCCTCACGCTGGAGCGGACGCCGATGGTCCTGAAACGCGAGGCTGCCGAGCCCTCCGCGGCCGCACCCACGGGCTGGCCCGACGGCGTCGGCACCCAGCCGGAGGACCTGTCGTGACCGACCGCATCGCGGGCGACGTGCCGATCCGGGACGCCGACAGCGCCGCCGCGATGATCCCCGCCGACGCGACGATGCTGGTCAGCGGCTTCGGGAGCGTCGGCTACCCGAAGGCGGTCCCGCTGGCGCTCGCCGACGCGGACCGGGACCTCGAACTCACCGTCGTCAGCGGCGGGAGCGTCGGCGAGGAGATCGACGTGGCGCTCGTCGAGGCCGACGCGATCGCGCGCCGCTACCCCTACCAGGCCCGACCGCCGGCCCGCGAAGCGGTCAACGACGGCCGGATCGCCTTCGCCGACCGCCACATCTCGACGCTGGGCGACGACGTGCAGTTCGGCGGGCTGGTCGACCCGGACGTGGCCGTCGTCGAGGCCGTCGCCGTCGGCGCGGACTGGCTGATCCCCTCCGGTTCGATCGGCCACACGCCCGCCTACGTCGACAGCGCCGACGAGCTGATCGTGGAGGTCAACCACGCACAGCCCCGCTCGCTCGCGGGATTCCACGACGTCTACCGTCCCGACCCCCCGCCAGAGCGCGACCCCGTCCCGCTGTCGGAGCCGGGCGAGCGCATCGGCGACCCGAAGATCCGGTTCGACCCCGACGCGCTGACGGCCGTGGTCGAGACCGACCACCGGGACGAACCCTACGAGTTTCGCGATCCGACCGCGGCGGATCGGGCCATCGCCGCCAATCTCCGGGGCTTCCTCGCCGAGGAGGTCGAGCGGTCGCCGCTGTTCGAGGAGTCGGTCCGGCTCCAGTTCGGCGTCGGGAGCCTCGGCAACGCCCTGATGGGCGCGCTCGGGGACGCCGACTTCGGCGACCGGGATCTGGTCTACTACGGCGAAGTCATCCAGGACGGCCTGCTGGACCTGCTCGACGCCGGGCGGCTGGAGGCGGCCAGCGCCACCGCGCTCGCGCTCTCGGCCGACGGACAGGACCGCCTGTTCGCCGACGCCGAGCGCTACGCCGAGGACGTGGTGTTGCGACCCGCCGACGTGTCGAACCGCCCCGACCTGATCGACCGCATGGGCGTGATCGCCGTCAACAGCGCGCTGGAGGTCGACCTGTACGGCCACGCCAACTCCACGCACGTCGACGGGTCGACGGCGCTGAACGGGATCGGCGGGAGCGCCGACTTCACGCGCAACGCCGCGCTGTCGATCCTGGCGCTCCCCGCGACCGCCGCCGACGGCGACGTGTCCCGGATCGTCCCGATGGTCCCCCACGCCGACCACACCGAACACGACGTGGACGCGGTCGTCACCGAACACGGCGTGGCGGACCTGCGGGGGACCGCGCCGCGGGAACGCGCCCGCCTGCTCGCCGAGAACTGCGCCGATCCCCGGTACCGCGACCGACTGGACGCCTATCTCGACCGCGCGCTCGGCGGCGGCGGGCACGAACCTCACGACCTCGATACGGCCTTCTCCTGGACCGAGTGACGACCGGCGGCCGCACCCGTCAGTCCAGCGCGGTCTCCAGTCGCTCGATCAACTCGGCGTTGCCGACGTGGACCGGCACGCGCTGGTGGAGTCGGTCGGGTTCGACTTCGAGCAACGATCGGTCGCCGTCCGAGGAGCGCCCGCCCGCCGACTCGACGACGTAGCCGATGGGGTTGCCCTCGAACTGCAGACGGAGCTTGCCGTTCTCGGCGGACTGGAGGGCGGGATAGGCGAAGATGCCGCCGTACTCCATGACCTGGCTCACGTCGCCGATCATCGCGCCGCCGTACCGCAGTTTCAGCTCTTGCTCGATCTCGCGGGCGAACGCCTCGAAGTCGTCGTGCCAGTCCGGGACGCGGCCACCGAACCCGTAGACGACGGGGTCGGCGGGCAGGGTCACGTCCGCCTCGACCACGCGGCGCTCGACGCCCGCGTCGTCCGCGACGATCACGGACTCGGTCACGGTCCCGTCCTCGGCCCACACGAGCGTCGTGATCGGGCCGTAGAGGACGTAGCCCGCGGCGACCAGCGCGGTGCCCGGCGCTGGCAGGGGCTCGTCGTACACCGCCACGATGGTCCCCATCACGTTGTTGGACTTCAGGTTCGACGAGCCGTCGAGGGGATCACAGGCGACGTGGACGCCGTCGCCCTCGGCCTCCGCGATCCCCTCGCGTTCCTCGCTGGCGTAGCTGGCGACGCCGTCGACGGCGAGCAGCCGGTCTTCGAGGATCTCGTCGGCGTGGCGGTCGGCCGCGAGCATCTGCTCGCCGGAGGGGTTCTCGCTGGTCTCGTACTCCCGGCGGCCGGGCAGGCTCGCCCGGATCTCCGGGGCGGTCCGGACCACCGTGTCGACGATCTCCGACACTGGGTCGCTCATCTATTCGGCTTCGGGGGCCGTACCCTCGGCGGCGGCCAGCGCCTCCTCGACGGCGGACTCCTCGAAGATCACCTTCTCCAGGGCGTCGAGGATGCGCTCGGGGTTTTCCCGCTGGAAGACGTTCCGGCCGACCGCGAGGCCGGCACCGCCCGCGTCGATGCAGTCTTTGACCTGGCCGAGGAACTCCTCGTCGGAGCGCTTGGAGCCGCCGGACATGACGACCTTCGTCTTGCCGGCCATCCGGACGGTCTCCTCCATGGCTTCCTTGCTCCCGGGGTACTTGACCTTGGCCACGTCCGCGCCGAGTTCGAGGCCGAGTCGCGCGGAGTAGGCGATGCTCTCGGGGGTCTCGGCGTTGCGCAGGCCCTGGCCGCGCGGGTACGACCACATGACGACCGGCATGTCGTGTTCCCGGGCCGTCTCCTGGGCGTCGCGGAACTCCTCGACCATCTCGATCTCGTGGTTGGAGCCGCCGTAGACGGTGAACCCGACCGAGGACGCGCCGACCTCGTCGGCGTAGTCGACCGACCAGTTGACCGCCGAGTCGGGCTCGCCCCGCCAGAGGTTCGACGTGCCGTTGAGCTTGGCCAGCAGGTCCACGTCGTCCTCGTAGGAGGGGTAGTACGCCTCGGCGATCCCCTTCTGGACCGCCAGCGAGGTCACCGCGTCGTGGGTCGCCACGTCGAAGACGTGGGCGGGATCCGCGCTCTCGGGCACGTCCTCGAAGTCGACCGGGCCGTGTTCCAGCCCGTGGTCGTACGCCAGGATCAGCACCTTCCCGTCCCGGGTCAGGGGGCTGTCGTCGATGGGAATCATCTCACCTATCCCTGCCCCACGTTCGCTAATTAAGTTGTTGGAGACGCCCGCGACGGCCTCCGCTCCGAACCGGCCCGACCGACGACCCACTCCGATGTCCGACCGGGCACCGGCGACGCTACACTTACCACCTCCGACACCGGAGAGGGACCATGCGCGAACTCGAAGCGGTCGAGACCTGGGGCGTCGTCGGCGCGGGAACGATGGGCCACGGCATCGCACAGGCCGCCGCCACGAGCGGCTACGACGTCGTGATGCGTGACGTGGAGGAAGAACTGGTCGAGGAGGGACTGGCGGCCATGGAGTCCAGCCTCTCGCGGTTCGAGGAGGACGGGAAACTCACCGGCGAGGCGGCCACCGCGGCCCGCGAGCGTGTCACCGGCACGACCGACCTCGCGGACCTGGCGGACTGTGATTTCGTCGTCGAGGCCGTCGTCGAGGACATGGAGATCAAACGGGACGTGTTCGCCGACCTCGACGAGACCGTTCCCGAGGACGTGGCCCTGGCGACGAACACCAGCACGCTCTCGATCACCTCGATCGCGAGCGCGACCGACCGCGCCGACCAGGTGGTCGGCCTGCACTTCATGAACCCCGTCCCGCTGATGGAGGGCGTCGAGGTCGTCGTCGGCGAGCGGACGAGCGAGGAGACGGTCCAGCTCGCCCACGACCTCGCCGCGGACGTGGGCAAGACCACCTGGGAGTCCGACGACAAACCCGGGTTCGTCACCAACCGCGTGCTGATGCCCTGGATCGCGGAAGGCATCCGGGCCTTCGACGAGGGCGTCGCCTCGAAGGCCGACATGGACAGGGGCATGAAACTCGGCACGAACGTCCCGATGGGACCGCTGGAACTGGCCGACCACATCGGGCTGGACGTCTGTCTCGACGCGATGGAGACGCTCCACGAGGAACTCGGCGACCGCTACCAGCCGCCCTACCTGCTCAAGCGGAAGGTCGAGGCCGGCGACCTCGGGAAGAAGTCCGGCAAGGGGTTCTACGAGTACGACTGAGACCGGACCGCTACAGCCCCGCCTGACCAACACTGGAGACGACCGAAGCTATTTGCTCGGTCCGGGCCAAGGGGGGTTGGACCATGCCAACCCCAGTCATCGCGGCGGTGGGGGCCTCACCCATCGGCCGCACCGATCTCCCCGGACGGGACCTGTTCTCGATCGCCGTCGAGGAGGCGTTCCGGGATCTCCCGGACCCGGCCGACCTCGCGGAGGCGCTCTACGTCGGCAACCAGTCCGAGAGCTACGAACACCAGATCATGCACGGGACGCTGCTGGCCGAGTGGGCGGGCCTGCGGATGGTTCCGGCCGAGCGCGTCGAGGGTTGTGCCGCCGCCGGCGCGCTGGCGTTACGCCACGCGGTCAAGGACGTCCGCAACGGCGAGCACGAGGGCGTGCTGGCCTGCGGCGTCGAGAAGATGACGGCCGGCGGGACCGGCGGCGCGACCGACGCGTTGTCGGCCGCGTTCGACCGCGCACTCGAACAGCGCTCCGGCGTGACCGCGCCCAGCCAGTACGCGCTCCTGGCCCAGCGATACCTCCACGAGACCGACGCAACCGAGCGCGATCTGGCCGAGATCGCCGTCAAGAACCACGACAACGCCGCCGCCAACCCGCGGGCACAGTTCCCCAAGGAGATCGACGTCGAGACCGTGCTCGACTCCTCGCCGGTCGCTCCGCCGCTGAAACTGTACGACTGCGCGCCGGTCGGCGACGGCGCGGCCGCCGTCCTCGTCACGACCGCCGAGCGGGCCCGCGAGCTGGACGTCCCCTTCGTCGCGGTCGGGGGGACCGGCGCGGCGGCCAACAACATCGCGGTCGCCGAGCGGAACATGACCGAGATCGAAGGGGCGCAGGTGGCCGCCGAGACGGCCTACGAGGAGGCGGGGATCGACGCGGCGGACGTCGACATCGCCGAGGTCCACGACGCCTTCACCGTCAGCGAGGCGCTGCTCTCCGAGGCTGCCGGGTTCGCGCCGCGCGGCAAAGGATATCAGAGCCACCGCCCGACCGACGAGCGCGCCGAGGGCTGGACCGAGGTGCAGTTGAGCACGAGCGGCGGGCTGAAGGCCCGCGGCCACCCCATCGGCGCGACCGGACTCCTGCAGGCCATCGAGGCCTACGAGCAGTTGACGGGGACGGCCGGCGAGCGAACGGTAGAGGACGCCGACACCGCGCTCCTGCTCAACGAGGGCGGTGTCGCCGACGCGGTCACCGTTGCCCACGTCCTGACCGCGGAGGTGGCCCGATGAGCGACCGCGAGCGGGCCCTCGACGCCGACAGTCCGCTGACGCTCCCGGGCTTCTTCGACGCGCTGGCCGAGGGCGACCTCCTCGGCGGCGTCTGCGCCGACTGCGGTCAGGTGCTGTTGCCCCCTCGACCGGCCTGCTACAACTGTGGTAGTCGCGACGTCGAGGTCGAGGAACAGCCTCGGGAGGGTCGGGTCTACTCCTACACCGAGGTTCAGACGCCGCCGCCCGCACTGGAAGACGACGCGCCCTACACCATCGCCGTCGTCGAACTCGCCTCGAGCGGGCGACTGACAGGGCGACTCGACGTCGACTACGCCGACGTCGACATCGGTGATCCGGTCGAGTTGCGGGTCAGAGAACCGAGCGAGGCCGAACGGTCTCTCGCGCTGGACTACGAGACCGAGTGGCCGGTCCACGTCTTCGAACCGCGCTGACTCACTTCCCGTCCAGTCGCTCCGCGAGCGCCTCCACGTCGTCCATCAGCGATTCGAACTCGGCGCGCACGTCCTCGCGGTCGCCGAACTGCCGCTCGGCTCGCGTTTTGAGCTGTGTCGCGTCGGCGCCGAGTTGCTCGGCCCGTGCTTGCAGTTCGTCCCGACGGTCCAGCAGTTCGGCGACCTTCTCGGCGAGTTCGTCGAGGTCGGCCTCGCCGACCAGGTCGTACTCGTCGTAGAGACCGGAGCCGATGGCGCCGTGCCCGGACCCGGTCACCTCGTGAACCACGCCGGCGTCGGTCTCGGTCTCGGTGACGAGGCCGAGCGTCGAGAGCTGCTGACAGCGCGTCTCGACCTGCGAGCGGTCGAGACCGGTGTCTTCGACGAGCGCGTCGACGGCCGCCCCCTCGCGGTCGTCGATGGCTCGCAACACCCTGACGGCCTCCCAGTCGAGTACGTCCGAGAGTTCAGAAATCGTCGGCATACCCGGGCCGAGGGCGGCCGGCGGGGTAAGCGTTAAGACTCCGCTCGGGCGACCGCCCGGGTCGCCGTCGCCTTGAACGTCGCGACGACCGGGGTGTCGGGAGCCAGCCCCAACCGCTCGACGCTCTCGACGGTCACGAGCGCGGCCAGGTGCAGGTCCGGCTCGATCCCGACGCTCACCCGGGCCAGCGTCTCGCCGCGGTCGACCGCCAGCACCTCCCCCTCGAAGCGGTTGCGGGCGCTCGTGCCCCCGGGTTCCGGGGCCTCGGCCGGCCGGTTCAGCGTCACCGCGTCGGCCCGGATCGTGACGGCGACCGCGGTGCAATCCGGCGGCGTCACGGCCCGGACGCGGCCGGCCGCGGTCTCGACGGTGGCGAGTTCGCCGTCCCGGTCGACCACGCGGCCGGACAGGACCGTCTCGTCGGTCTCGGCGACGCCCGCGAACTCCGCGCGAACGCGGTCGAAGGTGGCGAGGAGGTCCCGCGCGCGGTCGGTGAGTTCGCTCCCGCCGCCGCCCCCGCCGCCGCGACTGCGGTCGACCAGCGGGCCGAACGCCTCCTCCAGTTCGACGACGCGTCGCTGGGCGTGGGCGTAGGAGCGGTCCAGCGCGTCGGCGGCCGCGTTCAGCGACCCCTCCTCGGCGATGGCCGCCAGCAGTTCCCGGTCCCGCCGGCCCAGCGCCACGTCGTCGCGACCGAGTTGCACGTCGAAGTCCGGGGACACGTCCATGGCCGATGATTGCCGAGCGCTGACAAAACTGTTATGTCAGGGGCCGCACAACGGCGTTGTATCGACGATGGCACAACGAAACCGAGCGCAGGACGAGGCGGGGGCGTCGGACCGAACACGACGTGGGTTCCTGGCGGCAGCGGGTGCGACAGGTGCGACCGCGCTGGCCGGGTGTATCGGCGGTGGGAGCGGTAGTTCGCCGGGGTCGATGATGATCTTCCACGCCGGCAGTCTCGCGCCGCCGTTCAGCGCGGCCGAGCCCAAATTCGAGAAACAGACCGGAATCGACGTGACCCGGGAGGCCAAGGGGTCGGTCTACTCGACGAAGAAGATCACCGAACAGGGCCGGCGGGCGGACGTACTCGGCGTCTCGGACTTCCGGCTCATCCGCGACATGGTACTCGGCGAGTACGGCGAGTGGCTCATCGTGTTCGCGACCAACGCCATGTCGATCCAGTACCGCGAGGACTCCCCGGGGGCCGACCGGATCGGGACGGACAACTGGTGGGAGGTCCTCTCGCGGGACGACGTGACTATCGGGCACAGCGACCCGGCCGTCGACCCCGGGGGCTACCGTGCGGTGATGACCCAGCAACTCGGGAAAGAGCCCTTCGAGGGAAGCCGACTCTACGACGAGTCGACCTACCGGGCGATGCGGGACAACTCCGTCGTGCCGACCGGGACCGAGACGAACCTGGAGGGCCAGCTCAAGAGCGGCGAACTCGACTACGTGCTCTACTACCAGTCGATCAGCGCCTCCTCGGACCTGCCCTACGTCGACCTCCAGCCGTCGGTCGACCTCTCGAAGGCGACGGCGAAGTACGCGAAACACTACGCCAAGGCGGAGGTCCAGGCCGGAGGCACGACCTACGTCGGCGCGCCCATCGCCTACGGGATGACGGTGCCCAGCGTCGCGCGGCATCCGGAGAACGGCGCGCGCTGGGTCGAGTACATGATCACCGAACCCGGCGAGCGGATCCTCCGGAACAAGGGGCTCCAGCCGGTCGAGACGCCCGCGGTCAACGCCGGCGGGGCGGACAGCGTGCCCCAGCGGGTCATGAAACACGCAGAGGCCAAGGACACCCTTGGCCCGCTCCGGTTGAACGCGTGATCGAGCGGAAGGCTCAGTAGGCTTCTACCGGGACCCCAATCCAGATGGCAACACGCACGACGCCGATTCCGATCGACAGACTGGGCCGCGGCTCCGTCGTCCTCGCGGTCGTGGCCGTCCAGCTCGTGGCCTTCGCCGCCGCCTACTCGATCGGCCGGCCCACCCTCTACGTGGGCTTCGTCGTCCTGAGCGCTGCCGCCCTCGGAGTCGCTTCCCGTCGCGGCGTGTTCGGCGTCGCGATGGCGACGCTGGGGAGCGTCCTGCTCGTCGCGCTCGGCCTCCCGCTCGCGCTCTTCGCCGCGCGACAGTCCCCGTCGCTGATCGTCCGGAAGGCGCTCGACCCGGCGGTCCAGCAGGTGCTCTATCTCGGCGTCTACGCCCCGCTCCTGGCCGCCAGCGTCAGTCTCGCCTTCGGCGTCCCGCTGGCATACCACCTCTCTCGCGGCTTCGCCGGCCAGCCGCTGGTCGAGAGCCTCGTGGACCTGCCGCTGGTCGTCCCCCACAGCGTCGCCGGCATCATCATCCTCTTCGGCTTCGGGCAGGGCGGGGCCTTCCCCGGACTTTCGGTGCTGGGGACGATGCCCGGGATGGTGCTGGCGCTGACCTTCGTCAGCGCGCCCTACGCCGTCAACGCGGCCCGCGAGGCCTTCGAGTCCGTCGACGACCGGCTGGAGTACGCCGCCCGGGTCCACGGCGCGAGCCCGTGGCAGGCCTTCCGGCGGGTGACCGGCCCGCTCGCGGTGCGGGGGATGGTCACCGGCGGGGTGCTGGCGTGGGCACGGTCGGTCTCGGAGTTCGGGGCCGTCGCCGTCGTCGCCTACAGCGTCGAGTTCTTCTATCCGCCGGCTGGCGAGCGGGTGATCGCCCAGCACGCGCCCGTGTTCGTCTACAACACCTACCTCCAGGGCGGCCTCGACGAGAGCGGCGCGGTGGCGGCGCTGTTGCTCGCCGTCTCCGCCGCCATCTTCCTGCTGGTGCGCTGGCTGACGACCGACGCGACGACGACTCAGGGTGTGGCATGACTCTGGACGTCGACCTCTCGGCGACGTTCTCGGCCGACGGGGCCGACGCCTTCCACGTCGCCGCGGACTTCGAGGTCCGGGACGGCGAGACGGTCGTGATCCTCGGCCCCAGCGGGAGCGGCAAGACGCTCCTGCTGGAGACGGTCGCCGGCTTCCACGACCACGAGGGCACCGTCGAGAACGACGACCGCGTCCTCTCGGACCGGCCGCCCGAGGGCCGGGACTTCGCGTTCGTCTTCCAGGACTACGCGCTCTTCCCGCACATGACCGTCCGCGAGAACGTGGGTTTCGGCCAGCGGTACCGCGAGGCCGACGCCGACCCCGAGGCGTTGCTCGCCGACCTGGGCGTCGCCGACCTCGCCGACCGGTACCCGCCGACGCTCTCGGGCGGGGAGGCCCAGCGCGTCGCGCTCGCGCGGGCGCTGGCGGTCGATCCGTCGGTCCTTCTGCTGGACGAACCGCTCTCCTCGCTCGACGTGCCGACCCGCCAGTCTCTCCGGGACGACCTGCAGGACGTGCTGGCGGACGTGACTTCGGTCTACGTCACCCACGACCGGACGACGGCCCGGGCGCTGGCCGACCGGATCGTCGTGATGAACGACGGCGTAGTGGTCCAGACCGGCACCCCAGAGGAGGTGTTCCAGCGGCCCACGTCGCCCCTCGTGGCCCGGTTCACGGGGAGCAACGTCCTCCCGCGCTCGGCGCTGGAAGCGCGGGCGAGTCGCCTGCTGGACGGCGACCGCGACGCGACCCACCTGACCGTCCGCCCCGAACACGTCGAACTGGGGGCCGACGACCCCGACCTGTCGGGCACCGTCGAGCGCGTGACCCGCGAGGACGCCACCTGTCGCGTGACCGTCGCGGTCGACGGCGTCGCCGACCCTGTCGCCGTCTTCAGCACCGACCCGCCCGAACCCGGGACCGAAGTGGGACTCTGCTTCCCCCGCGAGCGCGTGGCGACCTGCCGGGCGTGACGTATAAATGGCCGACCAATAGCGCGGCTGGAACTATCCGTCCGAGACGGCAGGATTCTGTATGGTCGAACGGACCGATTCGGACTTCGAGAGTCAGGGGACCCGCTGTGCGGGGTGGCTGTACGAACCCGACGAGAGTGACGGCGGTACCGGGACCGACGACCCGCCCGTCGTCGTCATGGCCCACGGCTTCGGCGGGGAGCGCGAGGCCCGCCTGCCGGCGTTCGCCGAGCGGTTCGCCGAGGCCGGACTGGCGGCGTTCGTGTTCGACTACCGCGGGTTCGGCGACAGCGACGGCGACCCCCGACACGTGGTCTCCGGACCGCGTCACGTCGCCGATTACGAGGCCGCGCTGGACCACGTCCGGTCGCTCGACGCCGTCGACGGCGACCGGGTTGGGCTGTGGGGCACCTCCTTCAGCGGCGGGCACGTCGTCCAGGTCGCCGCGAACGACGGGAACGTCGACGCCGTCGTCGCGCAGGTCCCGTTCACCGACGGGTTCCGGAACGCCGTCCACCTCGTCCGGCAGGGTGGCCCGTCCTACCTGCTCGGCGCCACGACGAGTATCCTCCGGGAGAGCGCCAGAGTGCTGACTGGCCGGGACCCGCACTACGTCCCCATCGTCGCCGACCCCGACGAGTTCGGGGTGCTCAACACCCCCGACGCGAAACCGGGCTACTACTCCCTCATCCCCGAGGACATGGTCGACGAGTTCGACAACGAGTGTGCGGCCCGCATCCTGGCGACGGTCGGGCTCTACCGGCCCGTGACCGCCGCGGAGGACGTGGACTGTCCGGTCTTCGTCGGCGAGGCTACCGAGGACAGCATCATCCCCTCGAAGTCCGTCGAGGCACTGGTCTCGCGGCTCGGGACCGTCGAACACGAGCAGTACCCCATCGGCCACTTCGACCCCTACACCGGCGACTGGTTCGAAGAGGTGGTCGCGGACGAGCGGGACTTCCTTGAGGAGCACCTGCTGAACTGAACGGGGTCGACGAGCGGACGGACTCCGGCGTCGGTATCGCCGGCCGATGAGAAAGCTACAAGGACTGACTGGCCGTTGTGCGGGTATGGACTTCAGTCTCACACAGGAGCAACGCCAGATCGAGGAGATGGTCTCCGACTTCGTGGACGAGGAGGTCAAGCCACGAGCCGCCGAGATAGACAAGGAAGACGAGTTCCCGTGGGACCTGGTGGACGAACTCGCCGAACTCGGGCTGATGGGGATGCCCTTCCCCGAGGAGTACGGCGGGGCCGGCCTCGATTACCACGCCTATCCGATGGCGCTGGAGGAGATCTCCCGGGGTTCGGGCGGTCTGGGGACCATCGTCGCCGCGCACATCTCGCTGGCGGGCAACATGATCTACGAGTTCGGGAACGAGGCACAGAAGGAGGAGTACCTGACGCCGCTGGCGGAGGGCCAGGACATCGGTGCCTTCGCCCTTTCCGAACCCGGTGCGGGATCGGACGTGCCCGCCATGGAGACCACCGCCCAGAAGGACGGCGACGAGTACGTCGTCGACGGCAACAAGCTCTGGATCTCGAACGGCTCGGTCGCCGACACCGTGACGCTGTTCGCCAAGACCGACCCCGACGCCGGCAACAAGGGCATCTCCTCCTTTATCGTCCGCCCCGAGGAAGACGACGGGTTCATCGTCGAAGGGACGGAGGAGAAACTCGGCGACAAGGGCTGTCCGACCGCGGAACTGCGCTTCGACGACATGCGGATTCCCGAGTCGCGTCGACTCGGCGAGGAGGGTGACGGCTTCGTCCACGCGCTGAAGACGCTCAACGGCGGTCGCATCACCATCGCCGCGCGGTCGGTCGGGATCGCACAGGCCGCACTCGACGAGGCCACGAAGTACGCCGGCGACCGCGAGCAGTTCGGCCAGCCCATCGGCGACTTCCAGGCCATCCAGCACAAGCTCGCCGACATGGACACCAAGACCCGCGCGGCGCGGCTGCTGATGCACTCGGCGGCCGACAAGAAGATGCGCGGCGAGAAGTTCGTCAAGGAGGCCGCCCAGGCCAAGCTCTACGCCTCCGAGGTCAGCCGGGAGGTGGCCAACGAGGGCATCCAGATCCACGGCGGCTACGGCTACACCAAGGACTTCCCGATGGAGCGGTTCTACCGCGACGCCAAGCTCAACGAGATCTACGAGGGCACGAGCGAGGTCCTGCGCAACACCATCGGCCAGGAGCTGCTGGAGTAGCGCGAACGGCCTCTTTCTCCGCTCGTCCGGATCCGGGAAGCGGTGGGTCCCGGCCCGGGCACGATACGTACCCCCACTTCAATCACGGATAATCGAAGGCACAGGCTTTGTGCTATCGAGTCACTTGTGACGAATACACATGACTGCAGCAGCCGACAACGTCGCCGACGAGCGAAACCCGACCGAGACCGAGGGCGAGCGGACGGTACGGGAAGTGGTCGGGGACGCAGTGAACACGGTGCCGGAGTCGATCGCCTATCGCGAGAACGTCGGGACGCTCGACGCGCCCGAAGAGCGCTGGCACCGGTACGAGACGGTGGCCGAACTGCCGGACCGGGCCTTCGACGGCTGGGACGAACTCTACGTCTACACCGAGACCCACGTCTACCACTGGGTCGCCGGCGGCTTCGCGCAGGGGCCCGACAGGATGCCCCGCGATCCCGGGTCGCTCCCGGACGCCGCGGACTGATCCGGTCGGACGCTCGCCGGGCGCGGCGGTCCGCGAGCCGCAACGGTCAAACGTTCCACCCCGCTAGAGCGTGTAGTGTTCGTCATCGCCGAACTCGCGCTCTCGTCGCCGACGCTGGTGCTGACGCCGACCATCGAGGCCAACCCGTCGGCGCGAGTCCGGATCCAGTTCCAGCCCGCGATGGACCCGGAGCGGCGGCGCTTTTTCGTCCTGGTCGAGGCGGAGGAGTTCGCGGCGTTCGACGACGCGCTCGCCGACGATTACACCGTCGCGGAGCCGACCGTCCTGGCCGAACAGGACGGCGTCCGCATGTACCGACTCGGGCTGACCGAGGACGTCATCGCGGTCACGCCGACGGTCACGGAACTGGGCGGGATGGTACTGGAGATGCACAGCGCCGGCGGCGTCTGGTTCGTCAAGCTCCAGGTCCCCGACCGGGACGCGCTGGCGGACTTCCGGGAGTTCTGTCTCGACAGCGGCATCGAGTACCGTCTCGAACGCCTCTACCGGACCGAGCCGACGCGGAGCGACGACCACGGGCTGACCGAGCAACAGCGCCGGACGCTGTTGACCGCCGCCCGCGAGGGGTACTTCGACGTGCCCCGTTCGATCAGTCAGGCCGAACTCGCCGAGGAACTCGGCGTCTCCGACTCGGCGGTCTCACAGCGCGTCCGCCGGGCCGTCGCCGCGCTGATCGACGGCACGCTCGCCGCCGACGACCCCCTGGAACGGCGTGCCTGAGGCCGAGCGCGGCGTCCACAGACGCCCACTCTTAAAGCGCGTCATATCGAAGCCGGCCGCTTGGGGCGGTCCAGTACCAACCCCTGACAGTCATGCAGGAACCAGCGACCGCGGCGACCGGCGGGGAGACCAGCGACGGAGTGACGACCGACCCGCCGGCGTCGGTCCGCGACCGGGTGCGGGCGGCGCTCTCCGGCGACCCGTTCGTCGCCGCCTTCCGCCGCCGGACCGAGGGCCCACCGTCGGACCCGGCGGTCAGCCGGGAGCGGTTCGACGCCCTGGATCGGCTTCCCGACGAACCGTTCGAGACGACGCCCGTGCGAACCGAACTCGTCGTCTACTCCGAGACACACGTCTACCGCTGGGTCGTGACCGGCGGGACCGTCGAGCGATCCGAGCTGCCCCGCGACCCGGAGACCATGGCCTACGAGGAGTGTCAGTCCAGCTGATCGCGCATCCACTCGTAGTGGTTCCGGAGGCGCTTCTCGCCGGCCTCGGTCAGGGCGTACACGTCGCTGAGCCCCTCCGTCCGGGACTCGACGAACCCCTTCCGTTCGAGGTCTTCGAGTGACCCGTAGAACCGCTCGGGGTCGATCCGGTCGTCGTAGCGTCGTTCGAGTCGGGTCTTGAGTTTCTGAGCGGGCAACTCGCCGTCCTCGGCCCCGCCCAGGAGGACACAGAGGTCCCGGCGGGTGCCGCTCTGGAGCCAGCGCATACTCGAAGGGCGTCCGGCGGCCGTTTCTAGGTACTGATCTCGCCCAGCCGTGCGAGGATCTCGTCGACGATGGCGGTCCGATAGGTCCAGAACCCGCTGTAGACGTTCTCTCCTACCTCCTCTGCGAGCAGCGCTCCCTTTGACTCGTCGGTCCCGGCACCGCCATCGGCTTCGCCGCGCTCACGGGGTGTCGCGGACGCCCCACCGTCGAACACGACGAACCAGGTTCGCCTGATCTCCTCGTCGTCTCGGGGGTGTGTTTCGACGCCCAGACCCTCGGGCACTTCCCAGTCGGGGTAGCCGAAGACGTGTACGTCCACGTCGCTCTCGCCGAGTTTCTCGTAGATACGGCGCTGACTCCTGATCAGGGAGAGCCGCTGGAAGCCGGTGTAGAGGGTGCCGTCCCCGGTGTCGTAGGCCAGTTTCTCCATCTCGCGGGAGGCGACGATCATCCGTCGTTTGCCAAATTCCGTGAACGTCCGGCTGTCGATGGCCGTGAGTACCTCGGGTGTCGGCACGGCCTCGAAGTCCGCGGTCATCGCGTTCTCCACGTCGGCGCGTTCGGCCACCGCTCGAACGTCCGAGGCCGCACGGAACTCGCCGTCGTCGTGGAGGATGGCGACGTTCTTCGGGGATCCCGACTCGGTTTCGTCCGTCCTGACGCGGACGTTCTGAGCGTCGAGATAGTCGTGAATCCGGCCGGTCGCGGTCGGTGATACGTCCGGGTTCAGAAGCGTCAGCGTCTCCCGGGACCCGTTCACCTGCTCGATTATCTCCCGGAGGGTCATGGCCCACCTACGAACTACGACCTGATAAATGGGTGCAGCGGTTCGACGGTCGAGACGGCAGTCGGTCTCGTCTCGTTCCCGCGGCAGTCGGCCCAACTACTTTGCAAGTCCCCGGAATAGACATCGCCGATGACGGAGGGACGACGCCTCGACCGACGCAGTGTGGTGCAGTGTCTCGGGCTCGCGGCCGCGGGGGGACTCGCCGGCTGTTCCGGGTCACAGGACGGGAGTACCGACACCCCCGAGCAGTCGACGGGGGAGAACTCGACGCCTACCGGGACGGCCGGGGCTGTGACCCCGGACGAGTCGTTCGCGGTCGAGAACGGGACGATATCGGCGGGTGAACTCCCACCGTACGCCGACCTGCTCCCGACGATCGGCGACGACGCCCTCCTGTTTTCGGCCTTCGGGACCGAGACCGAGAGCGGCCACGAGATCGGGGAGACGCCCGCGGAGCCGACCGACCCGCTCCGGTTTGACGGCCTGGCCGGCGCGGTTACCGGGCGGGTACTCGGCGCGTTTCTCCTGTCGACGGACTTCGGGTTCCGCGTCCGCAGGCTCGGCATCGACGGGACGAAACGCGTCCTGAGCGTCGGCGGCGTCGGCGTGCAGGTACTCCCCGTGGACTTCGCGGGCGCGATGGCGGATCTCGAAAGTGCGGACGTGTCGATCCGGTTTCGGGCCGACGACCGCGCCGTCTTCGTCGGCCCCGAAGGCGACGTGTTCGGGCTGACCGCCGACGCGCTCGTGTTCGCCTCGGCCGAGCAACGGTCGGGGTCGTTCAGCCCGGTCGAGCGGATTCGGGCCATCGTCGACGCACGGACGGGTGCCGAACGAGCGAAACACGAGACCGACGAGGGCTTCGCGAGACTCCTCCGCCACGCCGGGACCGGGGGCAGCGTCGCCGGTGCCTACGCGCCGACCTCCGACCTCGCGACGCTGGTCGAGGGTCGCACGGGCGACGCGTCCCCGGCCCGCGTACGGTTCGTCACCGACGGGTTCGGGGCCGCCACGGCCGGCCTCTTCCGGATGGGGCTGACCAACGGCGACGCGCCACAGCAGGCCAGGGGCACCCTGTTCTACCCGACCCCGGACGCCATCGACGAGGACGCGCTGACGACGACCGTCGGCGCGGCCGCCACGGACCGCTCGTACGTCCGCGACGGGACGACGGTTCGCGCGTCGGGGTCGTACTCGTGGGAGACCCTGAGCGAGTTCGAGGCGTCGAACACCATCTCGTGAGCGCCGGCCACACCGGACCGACAGGTACGACTCCCCGAAGTCCCAACCCCCGACGATGCCAGACCCACAGCAGGAGGTGACGGCGGAGGGAATCACCGCCCGCTACTACGAGACCGACACCGAGCGCGTCCTCGCCTTCGAGCGCGACGGCGCGACCGCGGCGGTCGCCCAGAACCGCGAGGGGTACGCCATGCTGAAGGTGCGGCCGTCGGCCGACGGCGACGAGCTGGAACGGTACTACGGGTTCGACATGGCGCTGGATCACGCCGCGGAGTTGCTCGGCGTCGCGCCCGCGGCCCTGCCCGTGCCCGACGAGGCGGCGGACATGGGGATGTGACGCGAGCGTCGAGGGCCGTCCCACCCCGGCCGACGGGCTCTCGACCGGGCAGTTGGACCGACGCGCGGTTGCGTACTTTCGTCGGTCGTCCCGTTTCGTGGCCGCTTCGGGACGGATTCGGTCCCGCGGTCGTGCGCGAGAAGCGGGGACACCGGCAGGCATAAATGTCGAACGACTCGTAAGCGGTTGTGATGACTGACCCACGCGTAGCCGGCGTCGGCCTCACCCACTTCGGCAAGCACCCCGAGCGGACAGGGCGTGCGATGTTCGCCGAGGCGGGCGTGGCCGCGCTCGACGACGCCGGGATCGACCCCGACGACGTCGAGGCGCTCTTCTACGGCAACTTCATGGGCGAGCTGGCCGAACACCAGGGCCACCAGGCACCGCTGATGGCCGAAGCCGTTGGACTCGACGTGCCGGCGACCCGCTACGAGTCGGCCTGTGCCTCCAGCGGCGCGGCGCTCCGGGACGCCGTCGTCCGCCTCCGGTCGGGCGAGGCCGACGTGGTGCTGGTCGGCGGCGCCGAGCGGATGACCAACGTCGGGACGGCCGCCGCGACGGACGCGCTCTCCATCGCCGCCGACGACCTCTACGAGGTCCGCGCCGGCATGACCTTCCCCGGCGCGTACGCGCTGATGGCCCGGGCCTACTTCGAGGAGTACGGCGGCTCGAAGGAAGAACTGGCCGAGATCGCCGTCAAGAACCACGAACACGCGCTCCCCAACGAGTACGCCCAGATGCAAGAGGAGATTTCGGTCGAGGACGCGCTGGACGCGCCGACGATCGCCGACCCGCTGGGTCTGTACGACTCCTGTCCGATCACCGACGGCGCGACCGCCGCGGTGCTGGTCAGCGAGGAGTACGCCGCGGAACACGATCTGGACGCCAGCGTCGCGGTCACCGGCACCGGCCAGGGCGGCGACAAGATGGCCCTGCACGACCGGGAGTACTACGCCCGGACGCCGGCCACCGAGGACGCCGCCGACGAGGCCTACGCCGACGCAGGCATCGGCCCCGACGCCGTGGACTTCCTGGAGGTCCACGACTGTTTCACCATCGCCGAAGCCCTCGCGCTGGAGGGGCTGGGACTGTACGAACCCGGCGAGGCCATCGGGGCCGCGGCCCGCGGCGAGACCACCCGCGAGGGCGACCTCCCGGTCAATCTCTCGGGCGGGCTGAAGGCCAAGGGCCACCCCGTCGGCGCGACGGGCGTCGCCCAGCTCATCTCGATCACGAAACTGCTGGAGGGACGCCACCCCCGTGCCGAGGACGTCGAGGGTGCGACGACCGCCCTCGCCCACAACGCGGGTGGCACCGTCGCGAGTGCGACCGTCCACGTTCTGGAGGTGGCAGAATGAGCGAGGAACCCCGGGACGAGGGCTTCGACGACCTGCTCGACGCCATCGCCGACGGCGAGGGATACTACGTCGAGTGTGCGAACGGCCACGGTTCCCTGCCGCCGCGGCTGGCCTGCCCGCAGTGTGGCTCGCAGGACCTCTCGGAGGAGCCCCTGCCCGACGCCGGCGAGATCAGCACGCACACGACCATCACCGTCCCGACGCCGCAGTTCGAGGACGACGCCCCCTACGTCACCGCGGTCGTCGACTTCGGCCCCGTTTCGATCACCGGCCAGGTCCGGGGCGTCGACCCCGAGGACGTGGAGACGGGACAGGTCGTCGGGATCGACGTGGGCGAGACCGTCACCCGCGACGAGCGCGTGATCGTCTTCGAGCCGCGCTAGCCCGACTCGCCGGTCCGAACCGCTCCCGGCTCGCTTTCTCCCCGCTCGGATCGTGCCGCGTCGACCAGCACGACGCCACACAGGAACGACGCCGCGGCGACGCCGATCGCGAGCGCACCGACCGCGAGCCCCTGCCGTCCCGGGAGTCCGTACGGGCCCCGAAGGAGCGGTGCGGTTCCGACGACCACGACCGCCACGAACAGCCCGTTCCAGCGGTCGGTCCGCCAGTCGTCGACGGTCGGGACGGCGTCTCGGTGTTCGACGACGAGGTGTGCCAGCCAGCCGTACACGAACGCGAGCGAGACGGCCAGGGGCGGGTCCAGCGGGAACCGGTCGGCGATCAGGGCGACACACCCGAGGACGAGCCCCCAGGTGAGCAACCGCACCCTCGTGTCACCGGTCATCCGTCTCGGCGGGGTCGCCCTCGCCGAGGGCTTCGATCTCGATGTCGGTCGCGTCGCCGGCGTCCTCGTCGCGGACGACCCGGCGGACGAACTGCTCGGCGTGTTCGACGTGGGGTTGCACGTCGGACTCGTCGAAGACCAGCAGGCGGGCGTCGGCTCGCTTCGCGAGGGCCTCGCCGTCCTCCAGCGGCGAGACGGTGGCCTGGCGGCCCCACACGAGCGTCACGGGCACGTCGAGGTCCGCCAGGGTCTCCCCGAGGTCGGCGTCGAGGTCGAGGAAGCCGGCGAAGAAGGAGGCGGGGGCGTACCGCGCGCCGGGCTGGTGGGCCGTCGCCCACTGGTAGTCGACCAGGTCGTCGGTGACGTTGGCCGCGTCGTAGTAGCCGTGGTCGGCGTTGAAGTAGCGGATCGCGGGCTTGCAGGTCGCGAGGTTGTAGAGGGCGGTCCCGAGCAGCGGCGTCCGGACGAGCGAGCGGACCAGTGGCCGCCGCCCCTCGAAGGTGGTCGCGTCGGGACAGACCAGGATCAGTTCCTCGAGGTCGGCGTCCCCAGCGGCGACGGCGGCGTACGCGCCGGAAAGCGAGGCCGCGATGACGGTCGCGTCCTCGGTCACGTCGTCGAGGAAGTCACCGACGAACGTGGTGTACAGCGACCCGGAGTACAGCAGCGGCGGGCGATCGGAGCGCCCGAAGCCCGGCAGGTCGGGCGCGATCACGTGGTGGTCCTCCGCGAGATCGTCGACGATCCCGCGGAACTCGTGGCTGGAGCCGGAGGCGTTGATCCCGTGGAGCAAGAGCAGGTCGGGATCGTCGGGGTCGCCGGCCTCGGTGTAGGCCACGTCGAACCCGCGCCAGCGGTAGGTCGCCGTCTCGCCGGGAAGCGGCGCGTCGAGGTCGCCGGCGCGCCGGCCGAGCAGTCGGTTGGCGGCCGCCGTCAGTCCCGCGGTACCGAGCGCCCCCAGTGCGACGTTGCGGAGTTTCATACGCGAATCAAGGGGCGACAGGCGTTTATACGTGGTGGGACGGGCGTCGCTCACGTCCGCCAGACGCGGGCGACGGCCACGCCCAGCGCGCCGACGAACCACAGTACCAGTCCGGTCGCGCCCGCGACGAGCGAGGGCGTCGGCGCGCTCCTGGTATACACGTCGCCGACCGCGAGCGTGTAGACGAGCCCGCGGTAGGCGCTGTTCGGGCTGAGCGCCGTCAGCGTCCCGAGCGCGTCGGGACGGATCAGGCCGCCCGACAGCGCCGCGACGATGGTGGCGTCGAAGCCCAGCACGAGCGCGATCACGAGGACGACGGCGAGCGCCAGCGCCTCGCGGGCCGACCGGGCGGCCGCCGAGACGGCCACGGCGACGGCCAGCACGACCGCCGTGAACAGGACGGTCAGCGTCGCGAACCGGAGGAACAGGACGGGCCCGTCGACGGTCCCGTGCGTGACGACGACGGAGACGGCGTCGCCGGCGGTGAACACGACCGCGCCGGCCGACAGCCCCAGCGCGACCAGCACGACGGGCAACAGGCCCGCCAGCCGGCCGAGGAAGACGCCGCCGACGAACGTGAGGCGGCTCACCGGGTAAGTCTGGATCGTCTCCAGTTCGCCCCGGTCGGCGTCGGACTGGATCGCCCGGTAGCCGAAGGCGAAGGCCAGCAGCGGCACGAGAATCTCCATCGGCGCGACGAGATCGAGGATCAACGGGAGGTAGCCACCGGTCCCGGCGGCAGCGACGAACCCCGCGACCACGACGACGAACCCCAGCGCGAGGACGAGGATCGTCGGCGTCCGGAGCAGCGTGGTAAACTCCCGCTGGGCGACGACCAGCGCGGTCCGGGCGCGGCTCATCGGTCCACCTCCGCCCCGTCGCGGGTCGCGACCTGTCCCGACTCGACCGCGACGAGTTCGCTCATCGCCGACTCCAGATCGTCGGTGCCCGTCGACGCCAGGAGCCCCGCCGGACTGTCGGCCGCGACGATGCGGCCCCGGTCCAGCACGAGGACCTGATCGGCGATCCGCTCGACGGCGGTGAGGTCGTGACTCGTCACCACCACCGCCGCGTCCGCGGCGAGGTCGGTGATCACCTCGGCCACGTGGCGGGTCATCATCGGGTCGAGACCGCTGGACGGCTCGTCGAGCAAGACCAGCGGCGGGTCACCGACGGTCGCCTGTGCGATCCCCAGCAGTCGCGTCATCCCGCCCGACAGCGCGTCGACCCGGCGGTCGGGGACCCCGCCCAGCCCCACGCGGTCGACGGTCGCGTCCACGTCGACGTCCTCGCCGGTGAGGTCGGCGTAAAACGCCAGGGTCTCGGCGACGGTGAACTGCGGTCTGAACGCCGGTGCCTGGGGGAGATAGCCCACGGGCCGGGTCGCGCTCTCGGGCCGCTCGACGGTGCCGTGATCGGTCGCGACCAGGTCGGCGATGGCGCGGATCAGCGTGGTCTTCCCGCTCCCGTTCGGGCCGACGAGACAGGTCACCGTCTCCGGCGCGACGGTGAACGACACCTCCTCGACCGCGACCAGGTCGCCGAACGCGACCGTCAGGTCCTCGACGGCGAGCGCCGCACCGTCGGTGGGCTCCGTGTCCGCGGTCCCGGTCGTGTCGGCGTGGGCCCTCGCGGTGCCGTCCGCTCCGGTTCCGGCTGTTGCTGTGTCGGCTGTACTCCCGGCCGTATCGTCGGCTGATTCGTCGGTCATGGTCGAGTTCCGTTCACTCGCGCGAGCACGGTCGGTCGGACCGGCTCGGCAAGCGGCGCGGTGTCGACGACCCCGCTGGCCCGCAGGCCCGGCAGCCGGTCGCGGACGGACCGCAACAGCGTCACTGCGGGAGATTCCCGGAGCGACAGGGCCCACTCGGACGTGAGGAGCGCGGCGTCGACGGCTCCGGTGGGGCGGTAGGCGTGATCGAGCGTGCCGTCGCCGTCGGCGTCGACGCCCGGGAGCCGGCCCCAGTAGTTCCCGCGGCCGTCGGCGGTCCAGATCCGGACCGGCCCCATGTCGGCGCTGACCTGCTGGTCGTTGCCCACCACGTCGTTTTCCGTGACCGTCAGCGAGGGGAGGAGGAGGTCCGCCCTGAGACCGATTCCGTTGTCGACGACGACGTTGCGGGCGACGTAGGATCGCGTCGTTCCCATGCCGATCCCGATCTCGTTGTCCGCGACGACGTTCCCGACGACGAAGGAAGCACTGCCGGCGACGATAATTCCCCCTTCGCTCCTCCGCACGTCGTTGCCCCGGATGACGTTCCTCCTGGGCCTGGTCATCACGATGATCCCCGTCGACGCCCGGCGGATCGTGTTGTTCCTGACCAGCGCCCCGGAAGTGTACATCTCGTGGACGCCGAACCGGAGGTCCGTCATCCGGCAGTCCCGGATCACGATGCCGTTCGCCCGGTGGGTGTAGACCCCGTCGCGGCCCCCCTCGAACGTGACGTTCTGGACGACGATCGGATCGAACATCGCCAGCACGCCCATGAATCCGTTCTGCCACTTCGCCGCCCCCTCGATCCGGGAGTCGCGGACGACCAGTCCGCGCCCGCCACGCACGAGGACGCCGTTGGCGCGCGTCCGGATCTGGACGTCCGCCACGAGCGAGCCGGTGCCGTTGTCGAACCGGATCGCCGAGTCCCCGCGGCCGTAGGCGAGGCGGACGAACTGGTCCCACTCCCCGCCGCTCGCGCTCGCGATCGAGCGCGCGCCGGTCGATCCGGTCCCGCTGATCCGCATGTCGGTGATGGCCACCCGCTCGGCCGTGACCGAGATCACGGTGCCGGTCCCGTCGCCCCGGACGTGCGTGGCCGGCCCCGAACCGGCCAGCGTCAGCGGCTTGTCGATCGTGACGTTGCCCGCGTACGTGCCCGGCGGGAGCCGGACCGTGGTGTTGGCCGGCGCGCGAGCGACGGCCGCGGCCAGCGTCGGGGCGTCCTCGCCCACGACGACCGACACGGGTCGGTCACGGAGCCGAGCGGTCGCCGCGACCTGCCTGTCGGCCCACTCGCTCCGGTTCTCCGTGATCCGGTTCATCCGCGTCGCCGGCGGGACCTGCGCCACGGTGCGGGACTGGACCGACGCCCAGTCGACGACGCGGCCGCCGTACCGGTCGGCGAACGCCCGCGCCGCCGCCCGGTCGCTGAACGGGACGATCGCCGGGCCGCCGGGCGTCTTCGCGCGGCTGCCGACGACGAACGCCGCGTCCCGCGCCGACACCCAGCCGCCGCCGAGGCTGTTCCGCTCGATCAGGAAGCCGTTCTCGTTCAGCGCGGGCTCGGCCCCGGCGTAGTCGGTGACGAGGACGCCGACCGGTTTGCCGAACTGCTCGGCGGTGCGGGGTCTCCGCAGGTGGCTGGCGACGGCTTCGATCCCGTAGTAGCCGACGACGTACTGGTACTGGGAGAAAAACACCTCGGCTTTCGGGATCGAGAAGTTGCGTTCCTGGGCCTCGTGGACGTCGACGCCGGTCATCCCCATGGTGAGCGTCGCGTCGAACGACACCGGCTCGACCTCGCGCTGACCGTAGGGATCGACCGCAAAGCCCGTCGCCGTCGCGAGGACGACGAACGCGACCGCGGCGAGAACGTATTTCACGTCCATCATCTACCGAGTTGAGCGATGAGCCGTGGCGTCACCTCGTCGACCGTGACGAGTTTGCCCCCGTACTCCTCCCGGAACGATGAGGCGTCGCCCTCGTCGCCGAACCCGATCAGGTCCCTCCCCATCGCGCCGACGACCGCCGAGTTCGCCACGAAGGTCACCTCGCTCGCGGGCGCGAACGCCGATGCCTCCGGGTGTGTCGAGATGCCCTTGGTCCCCCTGAAATCGAACAGCTCGTAGTCGACCGCCGAGTAGTCGGTGACGTACATGACCGACCGCTCCCAGCCGCGATCCGACCGCTCGAAGTCGTACTGGAACGCTTCCCAGGTGCTGTCGAACCGCGCCGGGTTCTCGTGTCCCGACGGCCGGTGGTCCGGGTAGAAGATCTCCGCGGACGGTCCGGGGTGGTTCGGGATGACCATCCCGCACACGTCGCAGGTGTCGGCGGTCGTCAGCGTCACCGCCGCGGGGACTCCCCCCGTCTCGGTGCCGGTCCCTCCGTTCTGCGAACAGCCCGCCAGCGCCGCGACACCGACCGCACCCAGTCCGCCAAGCACCGTCCGTCGGCGGTACTGCTCGTGCCGGTTCGAATCCACCGAATATTCGCGGTTGTCATACATGCATTGTCACCGTCTCCCGGCGAGAACCGTACTATCACCGTGATAGGCCGTCGGTCGCCGAGATAGTCTTGTGTCGTAGTTACAAGAAACACGGCCTAAAGGTCGCCGTCCGTTCCCGGATCGTGGGAACGGGGTCACTCTCTCTTTTCCTCGACGCACTCCTCGATGGGGCCGAGGAGTTCGTCGGCGACGGCGTAGGGGTCGGTCTCGCGGTCGAGGACGCGCTCGACGAACTGATCGAGACCGCCGCGTTCCTCGATCTCCTCGGCCAGCAGGTCGGCCGTGTCCTCCCGCAGGAGCGTCCTGATCTCGGCGGCGTAGCGGTCGCGGGCCTTGGCCTCCAGTTGCCCCGATTCGACCAGGTACTCGCGGTGGTCGTCGAGCGTCGAGAGGAGTTCGTCCAGCCCCTCGCCGCGTTTCGCCACGGTCTCGACGATGGGCGGCGTCCACGAGGGCGCGTCCGTGTCGTCGCCAGCCTCGTCGTCAGTCGTTTCCGGATCGGCCGCCTCACCGGTCCCGTCGTCGGTCTTCTCGACCGCGCCGTGGTGGCCGGTGGCGACGGCGAGTTCGTCGCGTCGCATCTCGATCATCTCGCGGAGTTCCTGGACCGTGCGATTGGCCCCGTCGAGGTCGGCCTTGTTGACGACGAACAGGTCCGCGATCTCGAGGATGCCGGCCTTGAGCATCTGCACGTCGTCGCCGCTCTCGGGCGGGACCAGCACGACCACGGTGTCTGCCGTCCGGACGATGTCGACCTCGTTTTGCCCCGCGCCGACGGTCTCGATGATGACCTTGTCCTTGCCGAAGGCGTCCAGCGCCTTCACGGCGTCCGTGGTGGCCGTCGAGAGCCCACCCAGCGAGCCACGCGCCGACATCGAGCGGAAGAACACGTCCATGTCGCCGGCGTTCGAGGCCATGCGGATGCGGTCGCCCAGCACCGCACCGCCGGTAAAGGGCGAGGACGGGTCGATGGCGATGACGCCGACGGTGAGCCCGCGGTCGCGGTACTCCTCGGCCATCTTGTCCACCAGCGTCGACTTGCCCGCGCCGGGACTGCCGGTGATGCCGATCACGTCGGCGTGACCGGTGTGCTGGTGGAGTTCCGACACGAGGTCGCGGTAGCCGGGCTGGCGGTCCTCGATCTTGGTGATCGTGCGGGCCAGCGCCCGGTGGTCGCCGTCCAGCAGGTCCTCGACCAGGCTCATCGTCGCTCGGGTGCGTTCTCGCGGACGAAGTCGACGATCTCGTCCATCGAGGCCCCGGGGCCGAAGATGCGCGCGACGCCCATATCGAGCAGTTCGTCCCGGTCCTCCTCGGGGATGATCCCGCCGACGAGGATCAGCGTGTCCTCCTTCGCGCCGTACTCTTCGAGTCCGTCCATGATCTTCGGGACGAGCGTGTTGTGGGCCCCGGAGAGGATCGAGATGCCGAGCACGTCCACGTCTTCCTGGACCGTCGCCTGCACGATCTCGTCGGGGGCCTTGTGCAACCCCGAGTAGATGACCTCGAAGCCGGCGTCGCGAAACGCCCGCGTGATGACGTGTGCGCCCCGATCGTGCCCGTCGAGCCCGACTTTCCCGACGAGACACCGGATCGTCCGCTGTTCCTGTGCTTCGCTCATGCCACCTCGTAACACGTAAGCCACTTTCATTCTTGCCGTTGTGCGCGACCGGCGGACCCGGTCACTCCGGTCGCTCGGTTCCGACGGACTGATAGCCGAGGCGTCCCGACGGGCGCGTATGGCAGTCGCCGACGACCTCCGGCACTGGCCGAAGGCTCACCCCCGCGCCGTCACGACAGTCCTCTCGATCGTCGGGTACGCGCTGGTGGTCGGCGCGTTCGGCGGGTTCCTCCCGCTCCCCGAGTTCAGCCGCGGGACCGTCGTCGCCATGGGTCACGCCATCGCCGTCGTCAACACGCTGGCGCTGGCCGCCATCGTCGCCGGCGTCCACTTCGTCCGCAACGACGAGATCCGCAAGCACCGCGCGGCCATGCTGACCGCCTTCACCCTCATCATGGTCTTTCTCGTCATCTACCTCCTGAAGGTCGGCGGCGGGTTCGAGAAGGCCATCCGGGCCGAGGGTGCGGTCTGGCTCGCCTACATCGTCATGCTCGCGATCCACATCCTGCTGTCGGCGCTGGCCGTGCCGGTCGTCCTCCACGCCGTCGTCCTCGGGCTGACCCACTCGCCCGCGGAACTGCGGGACACCGCCCACGCACGGGTCGGCCGGATCGCCGTCGCCGCGTGGGGCCTCTCGCTCGCGCTCGGCATCGTCACGTACGTCCTCCTGAACCACGTCTACGGCTGGACCGTCCGCGGTCACGGCGCGTTCCTCTTCCTGCTGGTCTCCACGACCCCGATCCTCGACCGCGAGTGAGGGCGGCCGGAGCAGTCGAGCAGTTCGTCGAACCGCTCGCCCAGCCCGCGGCCGGCCCGCCCTCCCCTTCCGTCGGAAACTCGCTCCGCGTTCGGGATTCGCGGTGTTCCCGTTCGCTTTTGTTCGTGCGGGCCCTGTTGACTCTCGGTCATGGAACTGCTAACGGAGGACGTGGTGCCGGAGAGCGCCCGCTCGCTCAACTGGCGGGCCGCGGAGAAAGTCGCCAACGACGACAACTCGGGGTTCTGGGCGGCACAGGCGAAGGTGAAATCGACCGAGACGGCGACGATGTGCGCCGAACGCGGGATGCAACTCCACGGCGGCCGCTCGGTGCTGACCGAGAACCGCATCTCGCGGGTCTACCGGGACGTGCGCATCCCCGTCATCTACGAGGGGGGCAACGAGATCCAGCGCAACCTGATCTACGGGCAGTGGTAGCGGCGTCCGGTCAGGGTCTCGACCCGAGGTAGCCGCCGCCCCCGATCGCGACCACGCCCGCCAGGACCGAGAGGAACCGGAGCAGGTTCGCCGGGTCAGTCAGCGGCGGCTGGTCGACGCTGGTCCGGAAGATGGTGTACCGTTCGGGCGATCCCTGTGGTGTCGAGTCGTTGGTCTCGCGTCGCTCGCCGTCCGGTGGGCGGCGTCGGCGCACCCGCTCGTCGACGACCGGGAAGTCGGCGTCGTCCGGCGGCTCGATGGCGACGGTCCGCGGTCCGTACGCGCGGACCGAGTCGTCGTCGCGTCCGGGGGTCGGTTCCGCCCGATACTGGAACTCCGGCGCGCCCTCGCCGACCGGGACCCGGTAGCTCCCCCCGTTCCGGAGCGTCCGCTCGTACAGCACCTTCCCGCGCTCCGAGAGGTTCTCGTAGGTCATCACGTCGATGTCCTCGTTCCGGAGGTCGCTCCGGTCGGCCGTGATCGTCCCCGCGACCTCGTGGGAGAGAACGGGCTGGACTGGGGCCAGCGCCGGCGCGAGCAGCAGGACCGCTCCGAGCACGAGCAGCGCGGCCGAGATGCGCGACCGGGAGATCACTGCAGATCACTCCGCTGGAACCGCACGTACCCGAGCGCGAGCGGCACCACCAGCCACGCCGCGAACACGACCAGCGAGAACTCGTCGGAGAGATACGCCGGCATCGACCGCCGGGCCTCCTCGCCGAGCCGGAAGACCTGCCGGTCCATCGACGCGGGGTAGGCGAGGTTGGCCGCCTTCTGGACGGCGACGTAGGGGCTGACGTAGTCGACGGCGGCGTAGAGGTGCGGGTTCGGCTCGAACCCGAGGATCGTACCGTGGATCAGGCTCGCAACCTGTCCGAACCCGAAGGTGGTGTTGAGGATCACGAGGACGAAGTAGGAGCCGACGGCGGCGGCGATGGACTGGCTCCGGCTGGCGGTCGCCGAGGAGAAGGCGACGGCCAGCGCGACGAACGTCCAGGCGTACAGCAGGGAGACGGCCAGCACGCCGACGGCGACGCCGGCCGGCACGACGCCGTACTTCGCGACCGTGACGGCCGTCGCCGCGACGAACATGAACGCCACCATGGCCGAGACGACGCCCAGCCGACTGACCAGTTTCCCGACGAACACGTCCCGGCGGGTGTTCGGGAACGCGAGCAGGAACTTGATGCCGCCGCTGGCCCGCTCGCCCGTGATCGACATGTAGCTGGCGACGATGGCGACGATGGGCACCAGCACGCCGACCAGTCCCACGAGCAGTCCGTACGCGTTCCGGGCCTCCCCGAGCGGGGAGGCCGCCCGGCCGAGGTTCACGTACGCCACCATCGCCGCGAGGACGGCCAGACAGACCGCGACACCCCAGAGCGCGCCCGAGCGCCGGACGCTCGTGAGGTCCTTCGAGAGGACGCTGTCGACGCTCATCGTGCCACCCCCGTGGCCGCCTCGCCCTCGCGGCCGCCCTCGGTCAGCTCGTTGAACAGCGTCTCCAGCGACACCGTCGTCGAGATGATGTCGACCACCTCGGCCCGTTCCGCGACGCGGGTGACCACGTCGACCTTCCGGGCGGGGTCGGCACACGTCGCCGACAGCGTGTGGTCGTCGACGGTCACGTCGACCACGCCGTCCAGTTCCTCGACGCCGAGGTCGGTCGGCGGCGTCGCACACTCCAGTTCGAGGGTCGCGTGCCCGCCCACGGTCTCGCGGAGACCGTCGATGCTGTCGACGGCCACCAGCTCGCCCTCGTTCATGACGCCGACCCGATCGCTGACCGCCTCGACCTCGGCGAGGTGGTGGCTGGAGAAGAACACGGTCGTCCCCTCGGCGGCCGCGTCGGCGACGACCTCCCGCATCGTCCGGACGCCGTTGGGATCGAGTCCGGTCGAGGGTTCGTCCAGGATCAACAGGTCCGGGTCGTCGACCAGCGCCATCGCGAAGGCCAGTCGCTGTTGCATCCCCTTCGAGTAGTCGGCGGCCATCCGGCCGGCGTCGTCGGTCAGGCTCACCAGGTCGAGTAGCTCCTCGGGGTCGTCGTCGGCGTCTTTCGTCCGGATCGCCCACTCGAGGTACTCCCGTCCCGTGAGCGGGTCGTCGAAGCCGTACCCCTCCGGCAGGACGCCGACGCGCTCGCGGATCCGCGCGGGGTGTTCCTGGGCGTCGATGCCGAACACCTCGACGCTGCCGCTGGTGGGCCGGATGTAGTCGAGCAGGAGGTTGATCGTCGTCGACTTCCCCGCGCCGTTGGGGCCGAGGAAGCCGAACACCTCGCCCGCCTCGATGGCCAGGTCGAGGTCGCGGACGGCGTCCACGTCGCCGAAGGACTTCGTCAGCCCGCGCGTCTCGATGGTTGCCACGGTCAGGCCACCCCCGATCGCGGCCGAGCGCGGTCGTTCACCGTCGCTGTGCGTGGAGGAGCGTCGCTGGACAGGGGACCGTCCATACGCCCCCATCGTACAGGGTAATTGATGGGTTTTCCGGTCCGGCACTCGGGCCGCCGGGAGACTCGTTTCGCTCGACTCCCGCGCCCGGTCTCACGCGGTTCGGCCGGCCGCCGGCAGACGGCGGTCCACGGCCGCGCCGCCGTCGTTCCGGATCGCCGGTCCCCCGTCAGGGTGATCGACGCACCCGCGAGTCGTCGTTTCGGGCTCGTGGTGGAGGATCACGACGGGGCGGACGTTCGAGGAAACTGCGGGTTCGCTCCGGTCCGGCGGCCGACGCGGCTCACTGTTCGACGACGCCGTAGGTGGTTTCGAGGTGGTCGACGATCCAGTCGACGGTGTCGGGGTCGTACGTCCAGAAGCCGTAGAACCGCCGCGGCTCGCGTTCCTCTGCCAGCAGGGCACACTTGTTCTCGTCGACGCTCCCTCGGTCCGTGGATTCCGCTCCCGGCCGGCGACCGCCCGGCCGGTCCGGGTGGCTCTGCACCTCGCCGTCCCCGGTCCCCGACCGCGTCGCGGACGCCCCGCCGTCGAACACCACGAACCAGGAGTTCTCGATCTCGTCGGCCCGCTCGATGTGGAGGGTGAACCCCTCGTGTTCGGGCGGGTCCTCGTCGGGCGCGGCGTAGGCGTGGACGTCGAGGTTCTTCGACCCCAGCCGTTCGTAGACCGGGAGTTCGCCACGGAGCGTCGAGAGGTACTGGAAGCCGGCGTGGAGCGTCCCCTCGCCGACCCGCCAGGCGCGATCCTCGATCTCCCGGGAGGCCGCGACCATCTGCTCGATGTTCCAGGAGGTGAACATCGTCTCGTCCATGTGATCGAGGATCGGCTGGTAGGGGCTCTCCGAGAGGCCGAGCGCCCCCTCGGTATCGTCGATCATCCGCTGGAGGTCGGTGATGCTCGTCGCCGTCAGCACCTCGCCGTCTTCGCCCAGCGTGACGAACTCGCCCGGCCTCCCGCTCGGCGTCGACTCCTGCCTGACCGTCACGTTCCGGTCCGCGAACCGCTGGCGGAACTCCTCGACGACCGCCTCGTCCGCGTTGAATACCGTCAGGGTCTTCTCGTGCTCCTCGACACCTGCGATCAGTTCCGAGAGAGACATTCGCTTCGTCACACCCACGTTCTCGGTGCGTAAATCGTTTGCGAGACGCTGACTCGTCACGTGGTCTCGGTCCGGAGCGACACCGTTCCTCGGATCCGTCGCCTTCGCCCCGTCGATCGGGGCGGCCCGTGGCAACTGTCATCATTAATACATGGTAACACGTCGCAAACCCTTTTGTCACAGCGCGTCGTTTCTCCACCATGGCGGCCGATTCGGCCACTGATCTATCATGACAGACCTGATGTGGCGCATCGCTGGCGGGTCCGGCGACGGGATCGACTCGACCAGTCAGAACTTCGCCAAGGCGCTGATGCGTGCGGGACTGGACGTGTTCACGCACCGACACTACCCCTCCCGGATCCGGGGCGGTCACACCTACGTGGAAGTACGGGCCGACGAAGACCCCGTCCGGTCGCGGGGCAACGGCTTCAACTTCCTCTTGGCGCTGGGCGACAGTTTCGCTCGCAACCCACAGGAGGGGACCGACACCGTCTACGGCAACGAGGAGATCAAGCCCCTCTCGGAGAACCTCGACGACCTCAACGAGGGCGGCGTGATCGTCTACGACGAGGGGCTGCTCGACGAGGAGACCCTGGAGCGTGCCGACCTCGACCTGGCGGCCCGGGCCGAGGAGAACGACTGGCACGTCTACTCCCTCGACCTCCGGGGGCTGGCCCGGGAACACGGGCGAGAGGTGATGCGCAACACCGCCGGCGTCGGCGCGACCGCCGCCCTGCTCGACATGGACCTCCAACACATCGAGGATCTGATGGAGGACGCGATGACCGGCGACGTGCTGGAGGCGAACCTCGACATCCTCGAACGCGCCTACGAGTCGGTCGAGGAGGAGTACGAGTTCACCCACGACCTGCGGGCCCCGACCGGCGACCACGACGAACAGCAGGTGCTGATGTCCGGAAGCAACGCCGTCGCCTACGGAGCCATCGACGAGGGCTGTCGGTTCATCTCGGGCTACCCGATGACCCCCTGGACCGACGTGTTCACGATCCTCTCCCAGCACCTCCCGAAGTTCGGCGGCATCGCCGAACAGGTCGAAGACGAGATCGCCGCCGCGTCGCTGGCGATCGGGGCCTCCCACGCCGGCGTCAAGGCGATGTCGGGCTCGTCGGGCGGCGGGTTCGCCCTGATGTCCGAACCCCTCGGACTGGCGGAGATGACCGAGACGCCGGTGGTACTCGTGGAGGCGATGCGGGCCGGCCCCTCGACCGGGATGCCGACCAAGTCCGAACAGGGCGACCTCGAACACGTCCTCTACACGAGTCAGGGCGACTCCTGTCGGGTCGTGTTCGCGCCCGCCAACGTCCGGGAGTGTTACGAACAGACCCGCGCGGCCTTCCGGATCGCCTACGAGTACCAGCTGCCCGCCATCGTCGTCCTCGATCAGAAGCTCACCGGCGAGATGCGCAACGTCGACGAACCCTTCTTCGACCGCGAGCCAAACGCCGACCCCGGGAGCGTCCTCTCCGAGGAGGAGATCCGCGAGGCGGCCCACCACGAGTCGGGGAAGTTCAAGCGGTTCCAGCACGATCCCGAGGACGGCGTCAGCCCCCGTACTGTCCCCGGACAGAAGGACGGGCGGTTCCTCGCGACGGGCAACGAACACACGCCCGAGGGCCACATCAGCGAGAGCCCGACCAACCGCGTCGCCCAGATGGACCGCCGGATGTCGAAACTCGACGCCATCCGCGAGGAACTGGACGGGGGCGAGGAGTCACACCAGACCCACTACGGCCCCGAGGACGCCGAGTACGGCCTGCTGGTGTGGGGCAGTCAGCAGGACACCGTCTTCGAGGCGGTCGACCAGCTGAACGAAGACGGCGAGTCCGTGAAGGCACTGGGCGTCAGCGACCTCATGCCCTACCCCGAGGGGGAAGTGACCGACTTCCTCGAATCGGTCGAGTCGTGTCTGGTCGTCGAGATGAACGCCTCCGCGCAGTTCCGGGGGCTGACCCAGAAGGAACTGGGTCGGTTCGGCGAAAAACTGTCCAGTCTCCTGAAGTACAACGGTGAACCGTTCGAGCCCCACGAGGTCGTCGAGGGCTTCCAGCGCATCGTCTCCGGGGACGCCGCCGTCCCGGAGGGAACCAAGTTCGTTCCGGCGGCAGGTGACTGACCATGAGTGTATTCAGTGCGATCGGCGAGGACCGCGAGATCGACCGCGACGAGTTCACACCCGGCATCGAACCGCAGGCGACGTGGTGCCCGGGCTGTGGCGACTTCGGCGTCCTGAAGGCGCTGAAACAGGCCATGCCCGAGGTGGGCCGGACGCCCGACGAGACACTGCTCGTGACCGGCATCGGCTGTTCGGGCAAGCTCTCCTCCTACTTCGAGAGCTACGGCTTCCACAGCATCCACGGCCGGTCGTTGCCGGTCGCCCGGGCCGCCAAGCTCGCCAACCCCGGCCTCGAAGTGATCGCCGCGGGCGGCGACGGCGACGGCTACGGCATCGGCGGGAACCACTTCATGCACACCG
>JBDGUF010000039.1:0-82780 GCA_042216105.1 Halorientalis sp. | reverse complement strand
ATAGATATACGGGTTTTTTATATCAGGTCGAGGACCGTTATGGCGGCTGACAAAAACGCCATGAACATTTATTATCCTCGGTGACGACGTGACGACAGACACTATGGTTAACGATGGTAACAGTGGTCAGCCGGAGAGCAGCAACGGAAACGACAACGGTTCACCAGTCAACGATGGAAGCGGATCGTCCGTCGGCCGGCGACCATTTATAAAAGCAGCCGGTACAGGCGCGGCCGCCGCGGGTCTGGCTGGCTGTCTCGGTGGTGGTGGCGGTTCCAAGACGATCAAGATCGGTGTACTGGCACCGAAGGCGTCACCGATCGGGAAGTCCATCTTCAACTCGGCGAAACTGGCCGCCAACGAGATTGGCAAGATCAACGGGAAAAGCGTCGAGGTCATCACCAAGGACACGAAGGACAACCCGTCGACCGCGAAGAAGAAGTACCAGGAACTGACGACCGGCGCGCAGGTCGACACGACCATGGGGATCTTCGGCAGCGAGCAGCTGCTGACGATCATGGATCCCATGGCCCAGACCAAGACGCTGCATCTGGGAACGGGTGCGGCGACGCCGGAAGCGACCCGGAAAGTCGCCCGGAACTACGACAAGTACAAGTACTTCTTCCGGGTTGGACCGACGAACTCCGTGTTCCTGGGTGAATCGCTGGTCGAGTTCGCGAAGGACAGGTTCAGCTCGATGGGCTGGGAGGACGTGTACGTCCTCGCGGAGGACTACAAGTGGACGACGCCGGTCACGGAAGTGCTGAAAAGCGACCTGGCGTCGGAAGCCGGCGTGAACGTCATCAACACCAAACGCGTCGCCTCGGGGACCAAGGACTTCACCCCGATCTACGACGAGATCCAGAACACCGGTGCCGACGGGGTCTACACGGTGCTCGCCCACCTCGGCTCGACGTCGATGGTCCAGTGGGCGAAGCAGACCCGACCGTTCGGCTTCGGGGGTATCAACGTCATCTCACAGCTGCCCTCGATCTACGAGGCGACCAAGGGTGCGAGCCGCTACGCGTTCAGCCAGACGTCGGCGACGGCGACGGCGGCGATCACCGACAAGACCAAACCCTACGCCAACGCCTATCAGAAGCAGTACGACGCACTGCCGGTGTACACTGGCTACCACACCTACGACGCCATGTACATGTTCAAGCGAGCCGTCGAAGGTGCGGGCGGGACCGACACTGGCAAGCTGATCGACCAGCTCGAGAAGATGGTCTACACCGGCACCGTCGGAGACGTCGCCTTCTACGGGAAGGACAAGAAGTACCCCCACGACGTCAAGCAGGGCCCCGACTTCTTCCAGGGCGTCTACTTCCAGTGGCAGAAGGTGAACGGCGAGGGCCAACAGCAGGTCATCTGGCCCGACGACGTCGCCACCAGCAGTTACAAGACGCCGCCCTGGATCCAGGGCTAACCGGCGGACACCGCACCTCCCATTTCTACTATGGCAACTATACTCAACCTCGTGACGAACGTGCTGTTACTGGGCGCACTGTACTCCCTGATAGCGATCGGATTCACCTTGATCTTCGGCGTCGGTGGGGTGTTGAACCTCGCACACGGTGCTCTGATAACCGTCGGGGCCTACACGGCGTACTACCTCACGAACGCCGGCCTCTCGATCTGGCTCGGAGCGGTCGGTGCGATCGTCGTCTCGGCCCTCATCGCGGCCGCGATGTACAAGGGCATGATCAGATACGTCCAGGAGAGTCCGGTGACGGTGTTGATCCTGACGCTTGTGATCAGCATCATCGTCGAGCAGTTCCTGCTGGCGGTCGCCGGGTCGACGACGATCGTCCTCGCGGACTTCGTCAGCGGCAACATCGCGGTCGCGGGCAGCAGCGTGCAGGTGAACCGGGTCTTCGCCTTCTTCCTCTCGGTCGTGCTGTTGGGGGCCCTGTTCCTCTTCGTGAACCGCACCAAGAGGGGCAAGGCGATCCTCGCCACGAGCATGAGTCACAAAGGTGCGTCCCTGGTCGGCATCAAAAGCGAGCGGATCTACACGTACACGTGGCTGATCGGCGGCGCGCTGGCCGGCATCGCAGGCGTGTTCATCGCGTCGTTCCGGGGCGGGCATCCCCTGATGGGTCGTGCCCCGCTCCTGCTCGCGTTCTCGATCGTCGTCCTGGGCGGACTGGGATCGATCAAGGGGAGCATCGTCGGCGCGTACCTCGTCAGCTTCCTCGACCAGGTCACCGTGACGTTTATCAGCACGCGCCTCAGCGGCGTCGCGGGCCTGATCGTGCTGGTTCTGGTCCTGTTGATCAAGCCGGAAGGTCTCTACGGCCGTGAGTTCACGGAGTAACTATGTCAGGAGAATCTTCAACGGAAACGAACGCTATCGAACCGTCGTCGGAGAGTAGTCTGCTACCGACCGACCGATTCGCGCGGCTGCGACTGGGGGCGCTCGTCCTCAGCGTCGTCGCGTTGGCGCTGTTCCCGCTCGGAGTCACGATCGGACCGTTCACCCCGCTCGCGGCGATCAAGCTCGCCGGCGCGCTGTATCTCGCGACCTTCGCGATGAGCTGGGACATGGTCTCGGGGTACACGGGCGAGATCAGTTTCGGCCACTCGCTGTTCTTCGGCGTCGGCGGGTACACCGCCGGCATGCTGAACCTGCACGCGGGGATCTCGCTCCCGCTGGCGATCCCGGCGGGTGCCGTGGCCGCCGCGTTCGCGGGCTTTCTGATCGGCTTCCCGTCGCTGCGACTGCGTGGGCCGTACTTCTCGCTCATCACGCTGGTCGTCCCGATCATCCTGTCCAGTCTCTTCCTGATCTTCCCGAACTGGACCGGCGGAGCGAACGGACTGGTCAGCGCCAAGAGCCCCAACTCGTCGCTCGCTAGCCTCCCGTTCGATCCGATCCTCAACTACGTGATCGCGTTCGCGGTCTTCCTGCTCGCGCTGGTCGTCTTCCTGGTCGTCGCGCGGTCGAACACCGGCGAGATCCTGACGGCGATCCGCGAGGACGAGGACGCGGTCACCGCCTCGGGACTGAACCCGGCCAAGTACAAGCTGTTCGCGTTCCTGCTGAGCGGTCTCGTCGGTGGCTTCGCCGGCGCGGTGTACGTCTTCAGCATGAACGGGAGCGCGACGCCGGGAGCGGTCCTGAACCTCACGCTCTCGATCGAGGTCATCATCGCCGCCGTCCTCGGCGGCATCGGCTCGATCACCGGCGCGGCGCTTGGCGGGATCATCTTCTATCTCCTGCTGGACGTTCTCAGCCAGGTTCCCTACCAGATCCCGCTGTTGAACACGACAGTCAGCGACGTGTACTTCCTGATATTCGGGATCGTCACGCTGTTTTTCCTGTTTTTCATCCCCGATGGACTGCTCCGGCGTGGCTGGGGAGTGGTCGGTCGCCGGTTCGGCCGCGAGTACGAAGTCGCGGCCGACGGCGGCCTGTCGCCCACTCAACGGGTCATCCGGAAGTTCAAGCGTGGCATCGACGTCCTGCTCGGAGGTGACGACCGATGAGTGCCGAAACTGAACCGACGAGCGAAGAGGACGCCGATCTGTCCCGTTCGGTCGGTCCGGAGGACGGCATCCTCGCGGTCGAGAATCTCCGCAAGGAGTTCGGCGGGCTCGTGGCCGTCGACGACCTCTCCTTCGCGGTACAGGAACAGGAGATCCTGGGCTTCATCGGCCCGAACGGCGCGGGCAAGTCCACGACGTTCAACTGCGTCACCGGCATGTACGAACCGACGGCCGGGACCGTCTGGTACAAGGGCGAGGACGTGACGAACTCCGAACCGTACGAGATGGTCAAGCAGGGAATGTCACGGACCTTCCAGTCGTTCCGACCGCTCGAGGATCGGTCGGTGGTGCGCAACGTCGCTCTCTCGATGATGCCGGACAAGCTCCTGACGCTCAAGGGGCTCAGGACGGAGACGCCGGACCGAGCCATCGAGATCTGCGAGCGGGTCGGACTGGGCGACCGGCTCCACCAGACGCCGGACGAACTGCCACACGCCGGAATGTTGCGGCTGGAACTGGGTCGCGCGCTCGCCTCCGATCCCGACCTGTTGCTGGTCGACGAGCCCTTCGCCGGCCTCTCCGGGCCGGAGGTCGAGAGCGTCTCGGACCTGTTGCTCGAACTGCGCGACGAGGGACGGACGCTGGTCGTCGTCGACCACAACATGCGCGGACTCCTGCAGTTGATCGACCGCGCCATCGTCATCAACTTCGGGTCGCTGCTCGCCGAGGGGACGCCCGAGGAGATCAAGAACGATCCCGACGTGCAGGAGGCGTACCTCGGAGGTGGGATCGAATGAGTTCCGACGCCGAGACCGGAGCGCCCGTCGACTCGGGAGTCGGTGACGATCCGCTCCTCTCGATCCAGGACGTCCGCGTCTCCTACGGGAAGGTACAGGCGCTCAACGGCGTCGATCTGGACATCGGGAGCGGCGAGCTGGTGTCGGTCATCGGGCCAAACGGCGCGGGCAAGACCACGCTGGCCAACTCCATCTCCGGGTTCCTTCCCTACGACGGATCGATCACCTACGACGGCGACGAGGTCAGTCAGAACGAACCCGAGGACCTCGTCGAGCGCGGCCTCATCCAGTGTACCGAGGAGCGGGACCTGTTCGGGTTCATGTCCGTCGAGGACAACCTCGATTTGGGCACGTACGTCCGGGGCGACTACGAGGAGCGCCTGGAGTTCGTCTACGACCTGTTCCCGACGCTGGAGGAGCGCAAAGACCAGGAAGCACACACGATGTCGGGCGGGGAACAGCAGATGCTCGCGATCGGCCGCGCGCTGATGAGCGACCCGGAACTGCTGGTGCTGGACGAGCCGACCCTGGGACTCGCGCCGGTCATCCTCGAGGACATCAGCGAGGGGATCGACCGCATCCAGGAGGAAGGCGTCACCATCCTGCTCTGTGAGCAGAACGTCACCTTCGCGATGAACCACGCCGACCGGATCAATCTGCTCGAAAACGGCGAGATCGTCCGCCAGGGACCGCCCGAAGAACTGCGCGACGACGACTACATCCGCGAGTCCTACCTCGGCGGGTAGCGGTCCGGTCGCCCGATACCTTCCGTTGTAAGCGACACCGTGTCACTCGATACCGTTGTTAGCGCCTGACAGGAAAACGGGTAACGCTGGTGGCCGATAAGACAACTATTTTAATCACGTCAGTCGTTGGTTTCGACCGATGACAAACCTCGTAACCGACGTGGCCGAGACGGTCGCAGACCATCCCGAACAGACCGCCATCTCGTTCCGGGACACGGAGATCTCGTACGAGGCGTTCTGGCACCGCACCGGGCAACTCGCGGCCGCACTGCGGGACGCGGGCGTCAAGCCCGGGGACCGCGTGGGCGTGTATCTGCCGAACCTCCCGCAGTTCGTCACGTCCTACTACGGCGTCCTCCGGGCCGGCGGGGCCGTCGTGCCGATGAACCCCCAGTACAAGGCCCGCGAGATCAGCCACATGCTCGAAGACAGCGAGGCCAAAGCCATCATCGCGCTGTCGGACCTGGTGCCCCATGTCCGCGAGGTCCAGGACGACACGAACGTCGAGACGATCGTCAGCGTCGGCGGCGAGGCCGAGGGCGCGACCGCGTTCGACGCCTTTCTCGCCGACGAGCCGATGGAGACCGTCGAGCGGGCGGACGACGACGTGGCCGCCCAGCCCTACACCAGCGGGACCACGGGCACGCCCAAGGGCGTCCTCCTGACCCACCGCAACCTGGGCTGGATGACCCGCCACGCCGACGACGTGATGGAGGACGAGATGGTCCCCGAGGACAAACTGCTGGGCGTCCTGCCCCTGTTCCACATCTACGGCATGACGGTCGTGATGAACGCCAGTCTCTACAACGGGTCGACCTACTACCCGCTCCCGGAGTGGGACGCCGAGACCGCGATGGGACTGATCCAGTCGGAGGAGCTGACCATCATGCACGGGGTGCCGGCGATGTACAACGACATGATCAACAACTCCAACGCCGGCGACTACGACCTGTCGAGCCTCCGTTTCGTCAACTCCGGGGGGAGCAGCTGTCCGGTCGAGGTCATCAACCGGTTCGAGGAGATATTCGGCGTCGAACTGTACGAGGGCTACGGCCTGACAGAGACCAGCCCGATCACCCACGCCAACCGACCCGGCGCACGCCGGAAGGGCTCCATCGGCCAGCCGATCCCCGGCGTCGACGCCAAGATCGTCGACGAGGACTTCGAGGAGATGCCCCGCGTCGAGGAGGGCCCCATCGACGAGGAGGAGTACAACCTCGACGAGATCGTCGGCGAGGTCGTCGTCTCCGGCCCGAACGTCATGAAGGGGTACCACGACCGGCCTGGCGCGAACGAGGAGGCCTTCACCGAGGTCGACGGCAAGACCTGGTTCCACACCGAAGACCTGGGCTACTGGGACGAGGACGACTTCTTCTACGTCATCGACCGGGAGAAACACATGATCGTCACGGGCGGGTACAACGTCTACCCCCGTGAGGTCGAGGAGTTGCTCTTCGAGCACGAGGGCGTGGTCGACGCCGCCGTCGTCGGCATCCCGGACGAGCGCCGCGGCGAGATTCCCAAGGCCTTCGTCGTTCCCCAGCCCGACGCCGACGTGACCGCGGAGGAGATCAAGGAGTACTGCCTGGAGAACATGGCCGAGTACAAACACCCCCGCGAGGTCGAGTTCGTCGAGGAACTGCCCCGCACGACCACGGGCAAGGTCCAGAAGTTCGAACTCCGCGAGCGCGAAGAGGAGAACTGAACGGCGCCCGACTACACCGTTCGCCCCTCTTCCCGACAGGTACAGATCTCGTCGATGGCCGACGCCACGAGGTCGTCCCGCCGGCCGTGGACCCGCTCGCGGAGAACGGTCAGCCGGTACTGGATGCGTTCGAGTCGGCCCTGATCCGGCGGGTTCTCCTTCTCGGTCGCGAGATACCAGAGCTGTCCCGCCAGTTCGTCCAGTTCGCCCTCCAGCCCCGTCTCGGGCGGCGTCTCGATGGCGTCAAGCAGCGCTCGGTTGGCCGCTTCGAGGTGGTCCCGCGTCATGGTCGGGAGTCGGGCCCGCGGGGGGAACGGTGACCGGCCAGCGAACAGTGACGGCTGCCCACCACTGTTCAGGCCGCGGTCTCCCGCTGGAAGGCGTCCTGGGTGACCGGTTCACCACAGACGATGCACCCGTCCGCGACGAGGAGTTTCCGGACCGCCTCGTCGACGACCGTCCGCTCCTCGCAGTGAGGACACACGAACTCGAAGTCGGTCATCGTCCGTTCGTTCGACGACTGTGAGACTAAAATCGGTGCCACAATGCTGTGGGGGTAGTTATGTGCCCCCTCCACGGCCTGCAGTTACCGGTGTGTCGGCTGGTTCATCAGCCAACGGCGTTTCTCCCGGCCGGTCTGGTGCGATATCGTCGGATCTCTCGGGACAAACACTATCAGTCGGCGTCGACGATGGCGTCGAGCACTTTCGACTGGGCGATGGCGAGGTGTTCGGTGAACGTCGAGAGCGAGATCCCGAGTTCCGCGGCCACGTCACTGGCGTTGGCCTCGCGGGGATGCTCGAAGTACCCCATCTCGTAGGCGGTCTCGATGACCTCCTCCTGGCGGTCGGTGAGCCGGCTCCGGTCGACCAGGACGAGGTTCTCGTCGTCCACGTCGCCGGACTGACTGAGGTGTTTGAGTCGGACGCCGTCGTACTGCTCCCGGAGGTCCGAGACGATCTCGCGGACCTGCTCCACGTCGGGCGCGTAGAACGTCAGGTGGAGCTGGCCGTCCTCGGCCCGGACGTTCTGTAACGGACACCCCTGCAGTTCGACGAGCTCACAGACGCAGGCGTCCGACCGATCGCGGTCGAACCGATACCGGGTCCGGCCGTCAGTCTCGAAGACCGGCTCCACGTCCGCCCGGTCGAGATCCGCGTCGACGGTGAACTCCTCGGTGACGCTCCCGTCGCCGGCCCGGTTCCAGGTCACCGACTCGACCGCTGTCCCCGCGTCCGCCGATACCTCACCCGCCGGACACCCCGTCGGGGCGTCGACCGCCATCGCGATCTGGAGACCGGTCGCGCTCATGGCTAGTTATTAGTTCTCCCCCAGTATTTTGGTACTGCCGGAGATGTTCGCACCGGACCGGAACGCACCCGGCGACGCTGTGACAGGAAAAAGAGACACAAACCTTACCTACCTGTTGTCCCGAGCGGGGGTATGGCAAAAATCGAGATGGAGCTGTCCGACCGCGTCGAGAACGACATCGAACGCATGGTCGAGCAAGGCGAGTTCGTCAACTGGGACGAGGCCGTCGAGAAACTGCTCACGCAGGGGCTGTCGGCCTACGGCCCCATCGAGGAGGAGAGCGAGGAACTCGGCGGCGACATGTTCCAGCAGTCGGTCGCCGACCAGCAGGACCCCGCCATGCGCGACGATCCCGACGACGAACACACGCTCTGATCCGCCATCGGATCCGGGCCCGTCGGCCGCCCACTCTTCTGTCCGCCCCGTGAGAGACCAAGAGTTACGTCGGTAGCGCGTCCCATCGGAGTATGGACCAGACGTTCGTCGACTTGCTGGCGCGCAACGCGAACCACGCCGAGGCGTTCGACTCGCGGTTCGACGACGTACAGGACGCCCAGCACCCGGCCGCCGTCACCGTCTGCTGTTCGGACTCGCGGGTCCTCCAGGATCGCATGTGGGGCAACGACGAGCCCGGCCACATCTTCACCTGTGGCAACATCGGCAACCGGGTCGTCCAGCGGACCGCAGTCGGCGAGACCGTCTCCGGCGACGTCCTCTATCCCATCGAACACACGGGCACCGAGATCGCCGTCGTCGTCGGCCACACCGGCTGTGGTGCCGTCACCGCCACCTACGACGCGCTGACCCAGGGCGTCTCCGAGCCCGACGGGATCGGCTATTGCCTCGACCTATTGAAGCCCCACCTCGAACCCGGAGTGGAACGCCTGCCGGCGGATCTCCCTCGATCGGACGCGATCAACCACCTCGTCGAGTACAACGTCGACCGACAGGTCGAAGTCCTCGACGAGAGCGACGACGTGCCCGATTCGGTCACCGCCGTCGGCGTCGTCTACGACTTCCAGGACGTGTACGGCGGCCGCCGCGGCGAGGTCCACGTGATCAACGTCGACGGCGAGACGGACGTGGCGACCCTGCGAGCCGACCATCCCGAGATCGAAGCCCGGATCGACCGGCGCTGGGAGTACTGAGAACCCCTACCGACTCTCGCGTTGCTCGACCTTGTTCAGCTCGATCAGCAGGCGGAAGACCGCCTTCACGAGGTTCGAGTCCACGTCGAACCGTTCGGCGTTCTCGCCGGCCCGCTCCATCACCGCCTGTTCCTGCTCCTCGTCGGTCGTCGGGAGGCCCCGGTCTTCTTTGACGTCGGCGATCGCCTCCGCGACGTAGGTGCGCTGGGCGATCAGTTCCACCAGCTCCCGGTCGATGGTCTCGATCTCCTCGCGGAGCTCCTCGAGGCTCATCTCGTCTGTGCGCCGTCGGTCTGTGTCGTTGTCAGCCATGTGTTACCGTCTCGTTCCGTCCAGATGTCCCGAACCGTCTTGAGCGCGCTGTGCTCGCCCACTGCGGTGAAACTCGGACCGGTCCCCGACAGGGAGACGCCCTCGACCAGCGGCATGGCCTCGACGATCGGCTCGGTGGGAAAGTCCAGCGCCGCGCAGTAGGCCAGCCCGTTGACCGTCATGGCCCGCGCGAAGTCGCCGTCGAGCGCGAGGTCCGCGACCAGTTCGGCCATCGGCGCGACCTGCCGACAGCGATCGACGTCGGCGTCGGCCGAGAAGGACCGCTCGGGCGGCGTCCAGACCAGCACCGACCAGTCCCGCTCCGCGCGGGCCAGCAACTCGTCCTCGGTGTTGTCCGTGACGGTGACGCCCCCGAGCATGCTCGCGCTCGCGTCGTCGAACGCGCCGGTCACCGTGACGCCCGCGTCGCGTGCGGCCTGGACGCCGATCCGGCAGGCGTCTTCCCGACCGATCTCGTCGGTCGCCGAGAGGGCGTCGAGCGTCGCCAGCACGGTCGCGTTCGCGGCCGCGCTGGAACTCTTCAGCCCGGAGGCCATCGGCACCTCGCTCTCGGTGCGGACCCGGCCGCCCTGCCCGTCACCGAACCGCTCGACGACCAGTTCGACACACCGCTCGATCAGCCGCGTGTCCGCGTCGGGCGCGTCGGCGATCTCGCCGTCGACGCCGTCCCCGGCGGTCAACTCGACGGTCGCCGTCGTGTAGGCGTCGATGGCGAACGCGGAGCCCGTCCCGGTCGCGAGGGCGTTCAACACCGTCCCTGCCGCGGGGGCCTGTGCCCGACCTTCCATCACCCTCCCCTCGCGTATCTCGGTACTTACCTGTGGTGGTTGTCGGTCGGCGTCCGGCTGAGCAGCGCGAAGCCGGGCTCGGGAGTCGAGCGAAGCGAGTCGCCCAGTGGTCCGAGGGGGTTTTGCCCTCGCGTCCGAACAGTCGGGTATGAGCAGTCGCGAGGAAGTCTCCCCCCAGACCCTGCCGGTCGAACTCAGCGAGGACGGGATCACCGTCGAGTACGCGGACGGACGCGAGGCGTTCTACCGTGGCGTCCCGGAAAAACGCGAATCCCCGCTCCGGACCGCTCCCGGCCGGGACGTCCACGTCCTCGTCACCGACGGCAGCGACCAGCAGGGCGTCTTGACCTACGTCAACGACCTGAAAACGCACGCCGACATCCTGCAGGACACCGGCGTCGGCCGCGTCCTGCTCGACAACGACGAGCAGACGACGGTCTTTCCCGGCGTGACCGTCCGCAACGAGGCCCACCGCGTGGTCGTCGAGGCCGACCTCGACCGGACCGACGGCCGCGTGTTCGTCTTCGAGGAGAACCAGATGGGCGAGCGTGCCTTCGAGATCGTCGCCGACGCGGAGTGAGTCCGCCATCGCTTTCCCCGTCGCTCGACCTGTCGACCGGAACGGATTTGCCGCCCGCTGGGTAACACCGACCCGATGCGGCTCGTTGCCCATCGCGGCTTCGACGAACAGTACTCGGCGAACACCGTCGCAGCCGTCGAAGGTGCGGTTCCACACGCCGACATGGTCGAACTCGACGTTCGCCGGTGCGCGTCGGGCGAACTCGTCGTCGCACACAACGCTCTCGTGGACATCGGTCTCGACGGTGTCGACCAGGTGGACGAGCTGACCGCGTCCGAACTCGCCGCGCTCGACGCTCACGACGGCGAAGGCATCCAGACCCTCGCTTCCGTTCTCGACTCGATCCCCGCCGACGTGGGACTCAATCTCGAACTGAAGGACCCCGAAATCACCGAACAGGCCCTCTCGGTGGCCGAATCGACGCCACACGAGGTCATCGTCTCGTCGTTCGACCCCGAGGCACTCCGTGGTGTCCACCCCGGAGCGCGTACGAACGTCGAACTGGCCTACGTACTCGGACTGACGCCGGACGACGACCTCGCGGTCGCGCGGAACCTCGACTGTGCGTACGTGCACCCGAACGCCTGGCTGTGTCTGCTGACCGGCGTCGTCGCGGATGCTCACGACGCGGGACTGGCGGTCAACGCGTGGACCGTCGACTCCAGACCCGGAGCCTGGGCGCTCGCACGGCGCGGCGTCGACGGAGTCATCGCGAGTTCCCCCCACGTGACGAACTGGATCGACTGAGAGACACGGCGGACAGGCGATCGACCCCGCGGTGGCTCGGGCTGGACGACGCTGCGGGGATTGCCATCGGTCCAATCGATAGGGTTCCTGAATTCCCCGTCACCAGAGGTTGTGAGATGCGTCCCACCCCAAAGTTTGAATGTCATCTCAGATCTCTGTTCGCCTGTATGTCATCCGATACCAGGAAGCAGTACGTGGTTCGTGCAGCGAAAGCCTTCGACGAACACGATGTCGATGGCTTCGTCGCCGAGTTCACCGAGAACGGGACCTTTCGTGATCCGATCCAGGAAGACGAGTTGACACGCGAAGAACTCTGTCAATATTTCCACAGCGTGTATGCGGCCTTCCCGGATGTCGGCTCCGACGTCCATCGTATCGCAGTCAGCAACGACGGTGACTTCGGTATCGAATGGTCGATGAATGGCACGCACAAGGGCTCTTTCGAGGGTATTCCTGCCACCGGAAATCGATTCGAGGTTTCGGGGGCATCAATTGGAACGGTCTCGGAAGACGGCATCACGTTTTGGCGTGACTACTGGGACATTCGAGAGTTCCTCGACCAACTCGGGCTCACTTTTCCAGCTGTGTTCGTTCAACTCCCCAAGCTTGCCTACCGCAAGCTCAAGGGATGAGCGGCTGGACAAATCAGGTAAACTGTTTGATCGAATCTTCGGACACTGTTCGTGTAGACTCGACGATGTAGAGATCGAACGACGTGATTATATATCAATATTTTGTATTTTACCCACCAGTAACTATAACAAAAATTTTAGTAATATCGCATTCTGGTATATAACATGGGCATCGGGAGAACGATCGGTAATCTGATCGGCAGTCGAATGGAGGAACAGAAGCGAACGGAGCTCGAAGATCAACTGGATTCGTTCGGGCTGTCGAGGGAGGACATCGAGTCCGTCGAACCCTACATCGATTACATCGTCGAACGGCGGGGAAAACACAAGCCACCGATTTGGGCCGCGATCGGTTTTCTGGTCCTCGGAGCGGTCATCGCGATCGCCGCGAATTTCCTCTTCATCATGGTGCCGATGGTGTTCTTTTCGCTTTTGACCCTTCTCCTGTCGGTGTATGCGTACTATCGACATCGAAAAGCGATGAAGGTTCAACGGGCCCTCCTGTCAAACCCAGAAACGTTCGCAAATGACGAGCCCCACGAGTTCCACCACATCGGGAACTAGAACGATCGCGACTCCAGCCACAGAGGTGTCAGTCATGAGCATAGCAGAGAGTCAGGACGGGAGCAACGAATTGCCGAAGGTACTCGGCACCCTCGGTTTCGGGCTGTGCCTGGTGATCCTCGCGGGATGGACATACACGACGGGGTTGGAGGTGCTACCGTACGCGCTCGGGTTCGCTGGGATACTGGCACTCGTTCAGGGCCTCCGTGGACTGAGCAACACTGTAGCAGGCGTCTGGCGCGGCATTCCGATACTGCTCGTCGTTTGGGTCCTGTTTCTGGGACTCGCTACGACGTTTCCCGAATCGACACGGAACCCCGGTCCCGTCCAGGGCATAACTGGGATCGTCTTGCTTCTGGGCTGGATCGGCCTCCCCGCTCTATTCTACATGGACGCTCAGGAAGTCGGTCGCACCGGTGACTGGAAGCCCTGGTGGCCTCTCTACGTCCTTCCGAGTATCGTCCCGGTGATCAACGTCGTAGTAGCTCTACTCTATCTGTTCCGACGCCATCGGAAGGTCGGTGTTCCCTAGTGGTCCATCACAACACTCGCCGAAACGAGTCGGTCCCTCCCTTGAGTGTAGACGAAACAACCAGCACCGCCCGCCAGAAACGCGCTCACGATAGCCTGTCGGCAACGGGGTTTTCCGGCGGTTTTCACCCCGTCTCGATCCCCTCGGGCAGGTCCAGCGGCACGCTCCCTTTCGTGTACCCCTCGATGTGGCCGTCGGGCCAGGCCCGGAAGACGACGGCGGGGCGGTGCCGGACCTCGGGGCGTTCGTCCATCAGCGTCTCCCAGTGGTGGTCCGCGAACGAGGAGCAGTCGACGAACAGGGTCACGCCACCCTCGTGTTTCGAGAGCTGGCCGCTGACCTTCGTCTCGGCGGTCTCGCGGATGGACTTGCTCGGCGAACTCGCGGCCCGTTCCGCGGGGGGTTGGGGCCGAGTCACCTCGACGAGGACGCCCTCGCCGCCTTTGTCCGCCCGGAAGTCGATGAAGTGGCCGGTCGTCACCTCGATCTCGGGGGTCACGTCGTAGCCGGCCTCGTGGAGGATCTTGGCGACGGTGAACTCGCTCATCGTCGAGCGCATCCGGCCGACGTTGAGGTGTTCGCTCGTGCCGAGTTTCGACGCCATCGTGTAGCGGTCTTCGAGGGCGTCGGTCTCCAGGAACTCCTCGTAGAACCGCAGTCCCTCGTCGGAGTCGGCGTCGGGGAAGCCCGCGGCGTGGTCGCGCAGGAACTCGCGGGTGGTCTCGCGGCCGTCCTTCGAGAGCAGGACGGGCAGGAAGAAGTGCGAGATCGTCGGGTAGTCGGCCAGCCACGGCGACTCCTCGTGCAACTGGGCGAGCAGTTCGCGCTCGGCCCACTCCGAGAGGGCGTCGGGCACCTCCGCGAAGGTGTACTTCTCGGTGCGCCAGAGCGCCTGCGGGGTCTCGGTGTTGCCGAGCCAGTAGCCCCGGTCGTCGGTCCAGGCGAACAGGGCCACGTCGCCGTTGTCCATCTCGAACCGGCGGGCCTCGTAGCCGTCGGGCTGTTTGAACCACGGGCTGTGCATCGTCGCACCGAGGTTGGCGTCGAGCGCGTTCAGCAGGTCGGACCGGACCCGGCCCTCGGTCCAGCGTTCGTTCGACACGCGGAAACGGAGCGGCTTCGCCACACCGGGGGTAGCGTATCGAGTGGCTTACGTGTTCCGCGTCGCGTTCGAAAAAATGTGGCGGTCACGACTCCTCGTCACGCCGTCGCCGCGACCGGGGACGGGTCGTCGCCCCCGTTGATGATCCGTTCGACGACGTCACCGATGTCCGGTGCCTGCCCGTCCTCGTCGTCTTCTCGCGGAACGTGCGGTGCGATCGGCATGGGAGTCTCACCCCGTCGAACGGTCGACGCTGTGGCGAAAAAACGCTTGTGCCGCCCGGCCCGAGACGGGCCATACTTGACGCTGGAACCGTTTGCCGGGACATGGCCGACGAACACGGTGGCTTCGAGACCGTCCGCGACAACGTCGAAGGCAACGCCGTGTGGCGGCTCGTCGGATACGCGCGTCCCTACTGGCTCCCCCTCTCGGTCGGCGTCCTCGCCTCCTTCCTGACCCGCTTCGCCCGGCTGATCCCTCCGATCATCGTCGCGACGGCCATCGACCGCGTGGTCCTGCAGTCCGGCGAGCCCGGCCTGCTGGCGGCGGTCGGGCTGGTCCCCGCGGGAGCGATCACCGGCCGAGCCGCACGGCTGGCCTTCCTCGAACGGCTGGTCGTCATCGCCGCGCTGGCGTACCTGCTCCGGTCGGCCGCCCGCTTCGCGGGTCGGTACCTGATCCAGGCGACCGCTCAGAAGATCCAGCGCGACCTCCGAAACGACGCCTACGACCACCTCCAGCACCTCTCGATGGACTTCTTCGCCAACCACCAGACCGGCGGGATGCTCTCGATCCTCAACTCCGACGTGAACAGGTTGGAGCAGTTCCTCAACACGGAGTTCCGGCAGTTCATCCGGATGGTCGCCACGGTCGGCGGCATCGCCGTCGTCCTCGCCTACTACTCGCCGCGGCTGGCGCTGATCGCGCTCGCGCCGGTGCCGCTGATCGGGCTCGCGAGCGCGGTCTTCCTGCGCTGGATCGAGCCCCGCTACCGGGAGATCCGCGAGACCGTCTCGCGGCTGAACACGCGCCTGGAGAACAACCTCGGCGGCGTCGCCGTCGTGAAGGCGTTCAACCGCTACGGCTTCGAGCGGGACCGCGTCGCCGCACAGAGCCAGCAGTACCACGACGAGAAGGTCGCCGCGCTCTGCATCCGGCGAGCGTTCTTCGCCGCGCTCCGGATGCTCACGGGCATCGTGTTCGTCCTCGTCCTCTACATCGGCGGGCGGGACATCATCCTCGCCGGCCCCGGGGAGGCGATCATCTCGACGGGTGCGTTCGCCGCCTTCTTCCTCTATCTCCGGCGGCTGTACTCGCCGATGCGCCGGATCGGCAAGTCGGCGAACAAGTACCAGCTCGCCCACTCCAGCGCCGAGCGCGTGTTCGGCCTGCTCGACACCGAGCCGACGATCACCGATCCCGAGGACCCCTACCGGTCCGACACCGTCGAGGGAACCGTCGGGTTCGAGGACGTGTCCTTCGCCTACGACGACGGCGAGCCGGTGGTCCGCGGCGTCTCGCTGGACGTGCCAGCCGGCGCGACGGTCGGACTGGCCGGCGCGACCGGCGCGGGGAAGTCGACGCTGCTGAAGCTGATTCCGCGGTTCTACGACGCCGACGAGGGCGCGGTCCGCGTCGACGGAACGGACGTGCGCGAGTGGGACCTCCGGCGGCTCCGCGAGGAGGTCGCCGTCGTCGAGCAGAACCCCTACCTGTTCTCGGGGACCGTCGCCGAGAACGTCGCGTACGGCGACGAACTCGCCCTGGAGGTCGAGAGCGACAGCCGGTCGGTCGACGCCGAGCGCGAGGCCGAGATCCGCGAGCGCGTCGTCGAGGCCGCGAAAGCGGCGGAGGCCCACGAGTTCGTCCAGGACCTCCCGGACGGCTACGACACGCAGGTCGGCGAGCGGGGCATCAAGCTCTCGGGCGGCCAGCGCCAGCGGGTCGCCATCGCGCGGGCCCTGCTCAACGACCCCGCGATCATCGTCTTCGACGAGGCCACCAGCGACGTGGACACCGAGACCGAGGAACTGATCCAGGAGAGCCTCGACCGCCTGATCGAGGACCGCACCGCCTTCGTCATCGCCCACCGGCTCTCGACGATCAAGGACGCCGACCGGATCGTCGTGATGGACGACGGGGAGATCGTCGAGTCGGGCACCCACGAGGACCTGCTGGCCGTCGAGAACGGTTCCTACGCCGACCTGTGGGCGGCACAGGCCGACCAAGAGCCATCGAAGTCGGTCGCGGACGACTGACCGATCCGCTCCGACGGCGTCCCACCGCGTCGTGAGGGCGTTTCCGAGGCCGCACTTCGGTGCTCGATGTCGCCAGTGGGCTTACAACGGGGCTTCGCCTAGGGCAGGTATGGACGATGGCGACCGGGACGATCCGGCGGAGCGACTCGGCCGATTGGCCGCCGCCCTCCCCTGGTCGCCGGACGACGCCGTCGTGTTCCGGGACGACGAGCGGATCGTCCTCGCGCGGCCTTCGGACGGTCGGGCTCCGGGCGGTCCCACGGTGGGACCCACACCGAGGGCGGTCGACGACGGAGCCGACGTGCTGGTCGTGGCCAGCGACGGTGAGGGGCTGGTCGTCGAACACCGCGAGCCCGGGACCGTCGACTTCGACTCGCTCGCGCGGGTCCCCGACGGGCTGGAGACCGCGACCCGGGAGTGATCAGGCCCCGGGCTCGGTGGGCAGAAACGCCGACACCGGACGGAACCGCAGGTACGGCTCGACGGCGTACCAGCCGACGACCAGCGCGGCACCGATGGCGTTGGCGTAGGCGTCCTCGACGCTGAAAAACCGGTTCGGGATCGTCCACTGCCAGAGTTCGATCCCGACCCCGTACAGCACCGCCACGGAGAACACGCCGACCGCCAGGTGGCTGCGCGGCCGGTTCGCGTCCGCCAGCGCGTACGCCAGCGCGTAGGCGAGGGCCGCGTACGCGAGGAGGTGCCGCCACTTGTCCAGCGGAAGCAGGTCCGGCGGAGCAGGGACGACCGGCTCCGGCGGCGGCGCGACCAGCACCGACGTGACGAGGACGAACCCGGCGACGGTGGCCACGCCGAGCCACCGCACCCACGCCGGAACGAGCGGAACCGGGAGCCGTCGCATACTTCTGATCCCGCCCGACCGGGACAAAAATCCGCCGGTCGCCGCTACCCTGAAGGCGCTGGCCGACGACCGGTGCCTGTGACACTGCTCGTCGACATCACGTGTCCCTCCTGCGGTCGGACGCGACCCGTCCGGAAGATCGCCATCGGCACCTACCGGTGTGGCGACTGCGACCGCGAGTTCACCGAGGCCGACGTTCGCCCGGTGCCGGACGGTTCAGATGAGTAGCCGTTTATGACAGGTAGGCGAATTATTCCGGAACGTATTATTGTGTCGGGCCGCGTGGATTCCGGCAATGACCACAACGGAGGAGTTGTTGGAACTGGAGCGGGGGTACACGGACGAAGTCACCGGGACGGGGACGATCCCCGACCTGTTCGAGGGGGCCGTCGAGCGCCACGCGGACCTGCCGGCCCAGCAGTACAAGGGCGGCGTCTACGACCGGTCGCTGACCGACGAGGTCGTCCCCGAGCCCGCCGCGGGGGAGTGGGGCCTGTTGACTTACGACCGGATGGCGGAGATCGTCCGGTATCTGGCGGCCGGCTTCCGGGAACTCGGCGTCGGTCACGGCGACCGGGTGGGCATCTTCTCGAACACGCGCATGGAGTGGGCGCAGGCCGACTTCGCCCTGCTGGCCGCCGGCGGCGTCGTCACGACCATCTACACCGAGTCCTCGCCCCGGCAGGTCCGGTACCTCCTGAACGACCCGGACGCGAAAGGCGTCGTCGTCGAGAACGAAGAACTGCTCGCCCGGGTGCTGGACGTGAAAGCGGACACCGACGTGGAGTTCGTCGTCATCGTCGACGGCGTCGACGTCTACGACGAGAACGACGACATCTACACGCTCGCGGAGGTGTACGATCTCGGCCGCGAGGCCTTCGACGCCGACGCGTACCGGTCCTGGATCGACGAGCAATCGCCCGAGGACCTGGCCAGCCTGATCTACACCTCCGGCACGACGGGCAAACCCAAGGGCGTCAAGTTGACACACGCGAACTTCCGGGCCAACGTCAGCCAGATCCGCAAGCGCTTCGGCCCGCGCCCGGACAAGGACGCGGACATCCCGGTACTCGACTCGGACGTGAAGACGCTCTCCTTCCTCCCGCTGGCCCACGTCTTCGAGCGCACGGCCGGCCACTTCTCGATGTTCGGATCCGGCGCGACCGTCGCCTACGCGGAGAGTCCCGACACCGTCCAGGCGGACATGCAGGCCGTCGAGCCGTCGACGGCCACCAGCGTCCCCCGCGTCTACGAGCGGGTCTTCGACGCCATGCGCGAGCAGGCGGCCACCTCCGATCTCAAGGAGAAGATCTTCCAGCGCGCCCTGGAGATCGGCAAGGAGTACGGCCGCACGGAGAACCCGAGCCGGCGGCTCAAACTGGAGTACTACGTCGCGAACAAGCTCGTCTTCCAGCAGGTCAAGGATCAGCTCGGCGGCAACATCGACTACTTCGTCAGCGGCGGCGGCAGCCTCAACAAGGAGCTGGCGGAGCTGTTCCGCGGGATGGGCCTGGAGATCTACGAGGGGTACGGCCTCACCGAAACCTCGCCGGTCGTCTCGACCAACCCCGCCGAGGACCCCCGTCCGGGGACGCTCGGCCCGCCGGTGGTCGAGATGGACACCTACCTCGACGACTCCGTGATCGGGCCCGACCGGACGGAGAAGGCCGACGGCGAGATCGGCGAACTCCTCGTCCGCGGGCCGAACGTCACCGAGGGGTACTGGAACATGCCCGAGGAGACCGACGACGCGTTCACGACTCTGCCCGGCGACGACGAGGGCGACGAAGAGTGGTTCCGGACCGGCGACATCATAGAGCGGACCGACGACGGCTACCTGATCTACCACGACCGCCTGAAGCAACTCCTGGTCCTCTCGACCGGGAAAAACGTCGCGCCCGGTCCCATCGAGGACGCCTTCGCGACCAGCGAGCGCGTCGATCAGGTGATGGTGATGGGCGACAACCAGAAGTTCGTCTCGGCGCTGATCGTCCCCAACTTCGAGGCGATCCGGCGGTGGGCCGACGAGGAGGGGATCGACCTGCCCGAGGATCGAGACGACGTGTGTGAGGACGACCGCGTCCACGAGTGGGTGGGGAAGGCCGTCGCCGAGGTCAACGAACGGTTCGAGAAACACGAGCAGATCAAGCGGTTCGAGCTGGTTCACGTCGAGTGGACGCCCGAAAACGACATGCTCACCTCCTCGATGAAGCTCAAACGCCGGAACATCCGCGACGAGTTCTTCCACAAGGTCGAGGCGATCTACGGCGAGGACGCTAGCGAGGACTAGCCGCCCCGACCGCCCTCGCCGCACGTCGCGACCGGGCCCGGACGCCGGATCGAGACCTACGGCAGTTTCAGGTACGTCGCCCCCCGTTTCTGGGCGCGGGTGACCTCCGCGACGCCGGATCGAACGGTCGTGACGCTGTCGGCGAGATCGGCGGGCTCGTAGTCGAACCGTTCGATGGAGTTCGCACAGGCGGCGATTTCGACGCCAGCATCGGCCATCCGGTCTATCTTGTCGGCTTCGGGAGCCGTCGCCAGCAGGAACCGGATCGCGGGCCCGTTGACGACGACTTTCATCAGTTCCGGCGGCGTCGACACCGTCTCGTCCTGAACGAGATTCACGAGGTTGCGCAGTGCCATCCGCCAGTCGGCACTCTCACCGCTCGTGACGTGGATCACGATCTCGCTCTCGGTCTCCATGGCCCCTCTCAGACCTCGGAGACGTAAAGAGCTACCCCGACACGTCGGGCCGCAACCCGCCCTCGCTACCGGACCCGGCTCAGAGGTCCGCGACGGTCGCCGCCACGTCCTCGTGGGGGAGCGGGTCGATCCACTCGTCGGCGACGTAGGCGAACTGCACCTCGCGGTCGGGATCGACGACGAACACCGAGCGCCACGGCGTCGAGACGTTGGCCATACCGTCCCGGTCGGTCAGCAGGTCCAGCGCCGCCGAGACCTCGCCGTTCACGTCGGCGAACATCCGGAAGGAGGGACGCCCGAGCCACCGGAGGAAGTCGTTCTGGGCGTAGGGCCCGTCCCGGCTGATCCCCAGCACGGGCACCTCCTCGAACTCCTCCCAGCCGTAGTTCTGGAAGCGCTTCCACCAGTTCTGTGCGATGGCGCTGTAGACGAAGCCGGTCGAGACGAGAACGGCCCCGCGCTCGCCCACGGCCTCGGAGAGGCGGGTCGACCGGAACGTCTCGCCGTCACAGCACAGTGCCTCGAAATCGGGGAGTTCGTCGCCCTCGGTGGGTGGCATACCCGGGCATGGAGTGCCTCCCCCAAAAACCCCGGCGGCTGGGGTGACACGGCGGCGACACACCGGATCCGCGAACGGACCGATAGCCGCTCGGACGGACGAAAGCTTATCGTACGTCCTGACAGTAGTACGTAGTAACGGTGCCCATTGACATCCGAACCTTCGAGGAGAGATCGGAGGAGAGTCTCGGCGACGGGCTATCGCAACCGGAGCGGGTCCTCTCCTTCCTGGCGGCGAACGCCGACAAGGCCTTCCAGCCGGTCGAGATCGCTCGCGAGACCGACGTTCCGAAGAACTCGATCAACGCGGTTCTCTCTCGGCTGGACGACCGTGAGCTAGTGCGTCACAAGGGGCGATACTGGGCGATCACCGACGACGAAGAGCGGCTTCGATCGCTCACCCAGTACGAGATCGCGACCGAGACGCTGAACGATCTGTACGGCGAGGAAGACCCCGAGGAGTGGGTGGAACACATGCCGGATCGAGACGACGAGTCCGGAACGAATGAGGAGTGACGGGGCGGAAACGTCGCGGAATTCGAGCGCGGCGACGTGGTGTGGGGGATCGACCCGTTCAAGCAGGATTCGACCGTCAACGACGACCCGGCCCACCGCAACTCCGGCGTCGCACCACGACCCTGGTTAGTCATCAGCACCGAGTCGGTCCCGTTCCACCCGGAGCAGTACCTCTGTGTCACGCTCACGACCCGGACGTGGCACGACGAATCGATCCCGATCCCCGAGGACGGATGGGTAGACGGCGGCGCGCCGACGGAGACGGCCGTGATGCCGTGAACTGTGACGGCGATCAAGCACGAATACCTCGATACGACGGGTGAACTCGTCGACCGTCTCGATACGGCCAGTAGCGAGATCACCGAAGACGGATATCAGGGGTGTCTACGGCCGGACATCGTGGACACTGTCACGGAAACCCTCGTGACGTATCTCGAAGCGTCACTGGCCGACGCCGACGGACGGTCCGGCTGAGCGTGGACGTCGTACCGTCCCGGAAGTTGCAACTCGCGAACGACGGATGGAGTCATTTTAGGGCCGCAGGTTTTTGCCGTCTCCCTCCCTACGCCGGGGTATGACGATGACACTCTATCGGCTGGAGGGCTGTCCGTACTGCGAACTCGTCGTCGATCGCCTCGACGAACTCGACATCGACTACGAGTCGGTCTGGGTCGAGGGGCTTCACTCCCGGCGCGACGAGGTCAAGCGGATCTCGGGCCAGCGCCAGGTCCCCGTCGTCGTCGACGAGGATCGGGGGATCACGATGGCCGAGTCCGACCGCATCCTCGAATATCTGGATCAGAGCTACGCCTGATCGGTCTCAGTCCAGATCGTGCGGGTCGAGGCCAGGATCCTCGACGCCCGGTGCGCCGATCGCGAGGATCACGCCCTCGTCGTCGCCGACGTAGCGGTGGCCGTGACCGATCTCCGGGCCGGCCGCCCAGAACGCGCCCGGGCCGACCTCCATCGTCTCGGTCTCGCCCGAGCGACCGAGCTTCAGCGAGAACTCGCCCTCGATCACGTAGTAGAGTTCCTCCTGTTCGCTGTGGGCGTGGTAGTTGATCTCCTCGCCCGGCTCGAAGTACCACAGCGTCACGTGCATCTCCTCCAGGCCCATCGTCCGGCCGACGGGGCGGATGTCCAGATCCGGCGGCACGTCCTCGACGTCCGACAGGTCGGTGAGCGGTACGTCCTCGGTGTCGAGTACCTCGTACTCCATAGCGGCGGAACCCACGCCCGGTCACACCAAAAGCCTGGGGGCGAAAACGGTTCCGGGAGTCGCCGACGCCGCTACTCCGCGACGGCCCGGCGGAGTTCGGGAAGCGCCTCGGTCACGTCCGCCCGGAAGTCGTAGTCGGCCCGGTCCGACAGCGGTGTCGATTCGAGGTTGACCAGGACCAGCGTCGCTCCCCGTTCGGTGGCGATTCGTGGGAGCGAGGCGGCCGGCTCGACGGTCAGCGAGGAGCCGACCGCGAGGAACACGTCCGCGCCCTCGGCTTTGGCCTGTGACCGCATCAGCGCGTGTTCGGGCAACTGTTCACCGAAGAGGACGGTGTCGGGCTTGAGCGTCCCGTCACACTCCTCGCAGGTCGGCGGGAGGTCGCCGTCCCGGGCGCGTTCCATCGCGGGTTCGGCGTCGGTCCGCCGACCACAGTCCCGGCAGACCACCCGCGCGGCCGAGCCGTGGATCTCGATCACGTTCTCCGAACCGGCCGCCTGGTGGAGGCCGTCGATGTTCTGGGTGACCACGGCGTCGAGGTGGCCCGCCGACTCCAGGTCCGCCAGGGCCTCGTGGGCGGCGTTGGGTGCCACGTCCCCGTCGTCGAACGCCTCGGCCTGGAGTTCCACGCGGTCGGCCCAGAACCCGCCGGGATCGGCCCGGAACCGGTCGATGTGGAAGTCCATCGGGTCGCGGCGCTCCCAGATGCCGTCCTCGCCCCGGAAGTCCGGGATACCCGACGCGGTGCTGACGCCGGCACCCGTCAGCGCGACCACCGACTCCGCGTCGCGGATCGTGCTTGCCACTGCCTGCAAGTCCGACTCGTCGACGTTCATGTCACTGTATCAGCCGCCTGTGGGATTAAACTCTCCGCCGCCCGGTTCGAAGTCCGGCTGTCAATTTATCCGTGTGTGGGACTGACTAGCGATCTAATGCCGGCCGACGACCGCGAACGGGGCGCACCGGATTCCGAAACGCGAGGTGCCGGGCTAGCGGCGGTACTGGATCGGCTCTGGGAGGACCTGCGGGACGAGGACGACACGGCGGGCGGGAACGACACGGCGGACGGGGACGGCAGCGAGATCGACGGCGACGAGTTGCCCGCGGCGGTGATCGACGCGGTGGTCGAGCCGCCGACGGGAGCGGACCAGGCCGCCGTCGAGGAGGCGGTCGCCGCGGCCGAGGACCACGGCGACTCGAACCGGGAGCGGGACGACGACCTCTCCATCTGAGTCACAGCGACCGCCGCTCGATCTCGGGGTCGATGTCGGCGGCGGCCAGGTCCTGCCGGATCCGCTCGCGGAGCGGCGTCGGCACGGTGTCACGGCCCACCGGAACGGCGATGTCGCCCTCCGGGGAGACCTTCCAGTAGATCACGCAGTCGCTCGGTTCGTAGTACTCGATGCTGTACCGGTCGCCGCCGCCGTCGTAGTGGACCCGCGCGGCGGCGTTCTCGACGTGCCAGCCTTCCTGTTCGGCCAACCGTTCCGGACGTCCGGTCATGGAGGCCCTACGCGAGCCACGGGCTAGTGGTTTCGGTCACGGACAGGTCTGCCGGGAACACGGGAACGTGTGGGGAGGGGGAGCGGAAAGAGGGAGGGGAAAATCGGTTCGGGATCGGGAGCGAACCGCACCTGAACGAAGGCACCGACCGTGGTTGAGTTTTCTTCACGATATCATCGGCCGATTATATACCGCTGCCTTCGCGCGCCCGGATCGATCGGCGTTCCGCGGGAGGTGGCGGCGACTCACTCCGCGTGGCGCACGATGTGGACGTCGTAGCGCGGGTCCTCCGAGACGGGGCTGCCGACGCTGGTGACCGGGGTCGAGACGCGGCCGGCGTTCTCGCTGCCGATGAACACGATGGAGGCGTCCACGTCGTCGGCGACGTGCCTGATCGTCCGCGTGATGTCGTCGATGACGGTCGCCGTCATCGAGTCGCTGGGCTGGGGGTGTTCACACCGGTAGGTCGCCGCCGGGGCGATCTCGTCGACGGCGATCTCGAACTCGTCGCAGACGCGTTCGGGATCGTACCGCTCGCTCTCGTCGACCCAGCCGCGCTCGCGGGCGAACGCTTCGTCGTCGGGGACGATCGTCAGCGCCACGACCTCCTCGTCGCGGTACTCGGCGAACTCGCTCGCGCGTTCCAGCGCCGCCCGTGACAGGTCCGACCCGTCGAACGGGACCAGAAGCGTCATGCGTCGGCGTTCTCCAGCCCGGGTCTTAACGTCGGGGGAGCCGGCAACGCCTCCCGAATCCGTCCGGACATTGATACGCTTCCGTCACCACCCCACTCCCATGGAGACGCTGGGTGACGGGGACGGCCCCATCGACGTCCACGACTACCGGCACGGCCTCAAGCTCCTGAAAGAGACCCGGGACACCAGCCACTGGGCCAACAAGGAGGGGTACGCCTGTCCCGCCTGCGGGGACCCCTTCGAGCAACTGTTCGTCTCCGAGAAGACCGACAACACGTTCACCCCGTCGTCGGTGACGCCGTTTTGCATCCGTCACGAGCCGGATCGGATCCTGATGTTTCGGCACTGACCGCGCCGACGCACCCAGGGACCCGACGGCGACGCGCCCCGATCCGGTCCCACAGGCAGCTCACTCGCTCACTTCGGTCTTCACGACGGTCGTGGGACGGGTCGTCAACCGCACGACGCGGTCGGTGACGCTTCCGAGGAGCGTCCGGTACTCCTCGGGTCGCCGTTTCGTCCCGAGGACGAGCAGGTCCACGTCGTTTTCCTCGGCGTAACCGACGATGGTTTCGGCCGGTTGACCGTGTCGTATCTCGTCGACGACCTCGACGCCCGCGTCCGCCGCGTCCGCCCGGATCGCTTCGAGTCGCTCCGTCCCCTGTTCTTCGAGCCCGTGTTCGGGCCCTTCCCGCTCGTCGACGTACTCGTCGCCGCTGTAGGCGGTCACGACGTTCTCGTCGACGACGTAGAGGGCGTGCAAAACGGCATCGTGGGCGGCCGCGAGTTCGACCGCGTGTGCCTCGGCATCGTCCGATGCGGCGGTACCGTCCGTCGCGAGCAAGATCCGGTCGTACATACAGTTCGACGTTCGGCGTCAGATCGTTTAAACACACGTCGCGATTCTCAACCCTCGGGAGCGCCACGAAACACCGTCGGTGGCCGGGCCTGTCGCGGAGACCCGCCTCACGACCTACGACACGCCCAACTGCTTGGCGATGGTGTTGAGCTGGATCTCGTCGGTGCCCTCCACCACGCGCAGGATGCGGGCGACGTGGAGGTGGTCCATGAACGGGTTGTCCTCGGCGAGCCCGTTCGCGCCGTGGACCTGGACCACGTCGTCGGCGACGTCGAAGTAGACGTTCGTCGCGAGGTACTTGAAGATCGACGACTCCTCGATGGCCTGTTCGCCCTCGTCCATCAGCCAGGCGAGCCGGAGACCGGCGGCGTCGGCGGCGAAGTTGCGCGCCCGGCCCTCGGCGAGCTTGTGGGAGATGCCCTGGAACTTCCCGATGGGGCGGCCGAACGCCTCGCGGTCGTTGGCGTACTCGACGCCGCGCTCGATGAGGTTCTGGGCGTACCCGACCGCCTCCGCGCCCAGCTCCAGCCGCCCCAGCGAGAGGAAGTCCATGGCGTTGTAGAAGGCGGTGTCGGGCTCGCCCAGCACGCGGTCCTCGCCCAGGCGCACGTCGTCGAAGATCAGTTCGGCCTGCATCCCCTCCAGTCCGACCGCGTTGTTCATCGACCCGAGTTCGAACTCGTCTGCCTCGACGATGAAGCAGGTGATGCCGCCGTACCGGCCCGCCTCCTCCTGTGGCGTGGTCCGTGCGAACACCTGCACGAAGTCGGCGTAGGGCGCGTTCGTGATCCACTGCTTTCGTCCGTCGAGGACCCACTCGTCGCCGTCTTTCTCCGCGTGGGTGTCCATGTTCGGCGAGTCCGACCCGACGCCGGGCTCGGTCTGGGCGAAAGCGGTCGACTTCTCGCCCGCCACGGCCGGCTCCAGGTACCTCTCGACCTGTTCGCCCTCGGCCTGCATCAACAGGGGTTTGGGCCCCTCCGGCCCCGCGAGGACGTACTCGGTCAGCCCGATGCCGTGGCTGGCGACGTGTTTCTTCGCCCGGTACCAGGTGACGTTCGAGACGCCCTCCCCGCCCACCTCCTCGGGCAGGTTCATCGCGTAGTAGCCCGCGTCGGCACTCTTCTTCCGGATGGTCTCGATGGCGTCGACGACCTCGGGAACGAGTCGGCCGTCGTCCTCGTGGCGCAGTCGCGGGTTCTCCCACGTCTCGCCCAGGTCGGCCCTGATCGGTTCGACTTCTTGCTCGATGAACTCGTCGAGGCTGTCGAGGATCAGCCGAGTCTCTTCGCCCGTGTCGAAACTGACCGCGCGTTCCTTGTTTTTAGTTGCCATGGCACAGGCGAACGCGCGCCACTGGCATGAAACCACCGCTCCGTGAACCGGGACGGGGCTTAAGGGCCTCGCCTCGGGAGGGGAGGTATGCGACTCGACGGAGTGCGCGTCCTCGACCTCTCGCGGCTGTTGCCCGGCCCCTACGCGACCCAACTGCTCGCCGACGCCGGCGCGGACGTGGTCAAGGTCGAGGACACGGACGCTGGCGACTACGCACGTATCCTCCCGCCGTACACGGACGCGGGCGTCGGTGCCATCTTCGACGCCGTCAACCGCGGGAAACGCAGCGTCGCGCTCGACCTCAAGAGCGACCGGGGACGGGAGGCCTTCCTCGACCTGGCCGCCGAGGCCGACGTGGTGTTCGAGCAGTTCCGCCCCGGCGTCGTCGAGCGCCTGGGCGTCGACTACGAGGCCGTCCGCGCGGTCAACGAGGACGTGATCTACTGCTCGCTGTCGGGCTTCGGCCAGGACGGGCCCCACGCCGACCGCGTGGGCCACGACCTCAACTACGTCGGCATGGCCGGCCTGCTGGACATGACTCGCGAGGACGCCGACAGCAAGCCACAGATGCCCGGCTACCCCGTCGGCGACATGGCCGGCGGACTCTTCGCGGCCTTCTCGGTCGTCGGTGCCCTGCTCTCCAGGGAACTGGGCAACACCGGCGGCGAGTACGTCGACGTGGCGATGACCGACGTGGTGACTTCTTTCTCCCAGGCCGTCGCTCACGACGCGCTCGCGGGCGAGGATCCCCGACCCGGCGAGACGGAACTCACGGGCGGTCTGCCGTGGTACGACACCTACGAGACCGCCGAGGGCGGCTACGTCACGCTCGCGGCGCTGGAACCCAAGTTCTGGGAGGCCTTCTGCGAGGAAGTCGACCGGGAGGATCTCGTCGACGCCCACATGACCGACGACCCGGCCGAACGCGAGGCCGTGCGCGAGGAACTGGCGGCCCTGTTCGCCGAGCGGACCCGCGAGGAGTGGGAGGCGAAACTGGGCGACACCGAGGCGATGGTGGCGCCCGTTCGGACGCCCGCCGAGGCGCTCGACAGCGAGGCCGCAGAGGCCCGCGACCTGATCGACCGCTCGGGGACCGTGCCCCGCGTGGCGTTCCCGGCTCAGTCCACCGCGGAACCCGACGGGACCGCCGGCTCCCCGCCGGGCCACGGCGAACACACCGACGAGGTGCTGGCGGCGGCGGGCTACGACGCCGACCGGATCGCCACGCTCCGCGAGGACGGCGTGATCGAGTAGTCGCGGCGGCATCGGTCGCGGTCCCGCCGGAGGGCTTTTTGTCCAGGGAGGCGATTGCGGAGACCATGCAACCGGGCCTGCTCCTGCCGCCCGCGGACGTGATGGATCCGACCGGCGTCGCGACCACCGCCGAACAGCTGGGCTACGGCTCCGTCTGGATGCCCGAGCTCTGGGGGAGCGACGCGTTCGTCCAGCTCTCGGCGGTCGCGGCGGCCACCGACGAGGTACGACTCGGGACCGCCATCGCCAACGTGTTCTCGCGGTCGCCCGCGGTGCTTTCGATGGCCGCCGCCACCGTCGACCGCTACGCCGACGGCCGGATGGTGCTGGGCACCGGCGTCAGCACCGCCAAGGCCATCGAGGACCTCCACGGGATGGACTACGAGAACCCGGTCCGGCGCGCCCACGAGACCATCGCCGTCGCCCAGCGCTACCTCTCGACCGACGAGGGACGCGTCTCCTACGACGGCGAGTTGATCCAGGTCGAGGACTTCGAGCCGCTGGGGCGGGACGTGCCGGTCTATCACGCCGCGCTCGGCCCGGCCAACCGCCGGGTCGTCGCACGGCTGGCCGACGGCTGGATCCCCCACAACGTCCCCTTCCCAGACCTGCCCGAGGCGTTCGGGGACATCGAGGAGACCGCGGCCGAGGCGGGACGGGACGCCAGCGAGATTACCGTCGCGCCGTACGTTCCGTCGGCGGTCAGCGACGAGGACCCGGAGGCGGCCCGGGACGCGATCCGGGGTCACGTCGCCTACTACGTCGGCAACGGCGAGGGCTACCGGAAAGCGGTGGCCCAGCGGTTCCCGGACGGAGCCGACGCCGTGGCCGAGCGGTGGCGCGACGGCGACCGCGGCGCGGCCAAGGACGCAGTGACCGACGAGATGGTCGACGCGCTCGGGGTGGCCGGCACGACCGAACAGGCCCGCGACCGGCTGGACGAACTCCAGGACGGGATCGTCGATCTGCCGATGATCACGGTCCCGCGCCAGGCCGCCGGCGACATGGCGATGGAAACGATTCGGGCGCTCGCGCCGGACGAATAGCTCCCGAGAATCCGTCGAAATCTTTTGTTTCTCCGCACGATAATCCGATGTGAGATGAGCCGAAGGCCCCATAGTCGAGACCGACCCATCGACGGTCGAGGTGGGTTCCGATGACGAAGGAGCAACTCGGATTGAAAGAGGCGGTTTCGTTCGCTCTGGGCGGGATCATCGGCGGCGGCATATTCGCCGTTCTCGGGGTCGTCGCCAAAGTCGCCGGACCGACTGCCTGGATTGCGTACTTCGTCGCCGGCGTCGTAGTGATGGCGACAGGCTACTCGTACGTCTCGCTCAATCGATTGAGCGACCGTAACGACGGTTCCGTCACGTTCATCGAGGAGTTCCTCGAACGACCAACTCTGGCGGGAATGCTCGGCTGGGTGCTCATCGTGGGATACATCGGAACGATCGCGATGTACGGGTACGCGTTCGGGGCGTACTTCGGTGCCCTCTTCGGTGTCTCTCGCGTCCCGCTCCTCGGCATCCCGTTACGGCCGATACTGTCGGCACTCGTGGTAACTGCCTTCGTCGGACTCAATCTCCTCGGGGTTCGCGAATCGGGATGGGTCGAGGACGCGCTTGTCGCGGTGAAACTCCTCGTCGTCGCCGGTTTCGGGGTATTCGGAGTCTGGTTCGGCTACACCCACGGCGTACTCGAGTACGGTATCCCCGAACTCGTCCGTTCGCCGACCGGACCGTTCCTCGCTGCCGGTGTCGCGTTCGTCTCGTTCGAGGGCTGGCAGTTGCTGTTCTACGATCAGGGGCAAATCGCAAACCCCGTCGAAACGACGCGGAAAGCCGTATACATCTCCATTCCCGTCTCGGCAGTATCGTACATCCTCGTCGCCTTCGTGACGGTCAGTCTGGTGAGTACCAGCCAGGTGGCCAACCATCCCGACCTGGCGCTGGCGCTCGCAGCACGGGAGTTCGCCGGTCGGATCGGGTATCTCTTGATCGGGATTGCCGCGGTGGCGTCCACCGCGAGTGCGATCAACGCAACGCTGTTCAGTACGGCGCTTTTCGCGAAGCGAATGAGCGCCGACGGGTTGGTGCCCGATCAAGTGGCCGAAAGTGACACCGAGACCGGAGACGTCCCGACCCGAGCCCTGTTGCTCATCGGCGTACTGACTGCTGCCTTCACCGTCTGGGGGAGTCTCGAGGCGATCACGGAGTTCGCCTCGATGGCGTTCATCGTCGTGTTTGGCGCGATGAACTACCTCGGTCTGCGCCAGCGTCACCGAGACGAGATCCGGACGTGGATCCCCATTGTCGGTCTGATCGGGACCGGCGTGTTCTTCCCGCTTTTCGGATGGCATCTCTACACCGAACAGTTCGATATCTTCGTGTTGGTCGTCGGAATCGCTCTCGTCCTCCTGGTCGTCGAGGGACTGTACTTCGAGCGGGAGTTCATCAGCGAAGGGATTCGAACCATAGAAAAACGGACCTGACGGCGCTTGGACAGCAACCCGTCGGGTGCCAGTGCCACGTCGTCCACGCGATCCGAACTGGTATCGACCGTACGGTGGCGTGACCGCTCGACAACGCGACCGGAGTACCCGGGAGCGGAGCGAACGGGTGCTCGGAAGGCGGAGCGAGTGTTCGCTCGGCGAACCCCGACGTAAAAAGGTGCTAGTACGTGAACAGGTCGACGCCGCCGGTGACGCCCAGCACCTGACCGGTGATGTACTCGGCCTGCTCGGAGGAGAGGTAGGCGACGAGGTTGGCCACGTCCTCCTCCGTGCCGAGCTTGTCCATCGGCGTGGCGCGGGCGATGTCGGCCCAGTGTTCGTTGACGTTCTCCAGCTGGTCGTGGGGCAGTTCCGCGAGGTCGCCGACGACGATGGTCGGCGCGAGGACGTTGGAGGTGACGCCCTCGGGCGCGCCCTCCAGCGCCAGCGTCTTCCCGAAGCCGATGAGACCGGCCTTCGTCGTGGAGTAGGAGATCTGCCCGTAGCCGCCCTCCCAGCCGGCCAGCGAGGACATCGTGATGATGCGACCCCATCCGCGCTCGCACATGTTGGGGAAGATCTCCTTCGTGATGTTGTAGGTGCCCGTCAGGTTGACCGAGAGGTCCCGGTCCCAGATGTCGGGGTCGAGGCCGCCGACCGTGCCGACGGCGTCGACGAGGCCGGCGTTGTTCACGAGGACGTCGACGCCGCCGGTCGCGTCCTGGAGGTCCGCGACGACCTCGCCGACCTCGTCGCGGTCGGTCAGGTCGCACTCGATGGCGATGGCCTCGCCGTCGTAGTCGCCGTCGTTGATCTCGTCGGCGACATCCTGTGCGCCGTCCTCGTCGACGTCGAGGATGACCACTTCCGCGCCTTCGTCTGCCAGTGTCTTGCAGTCCACTTCACCGATGCGGCCCGCACCCCCCGTCACGAGGGCCGTCTTGTCGTCGAGTCCGAAATCCATTGCACCCGACCTGTTCCGAACACACTCTGTTAACAGTTCCTCCTCAGAAGGGAGGGTGGTTTATATCCCGGCATCACAGCACGCCGAAAATCGGCGGCAGCGTCCCGGTCCGGGACGCCCGATCCTACTCGATCCCGACGATCTCCAGCAGCGCTCGGTGGTCATCGACGGCGTAGTCGATGGCATCGTCGCCGACGACGCGATATCCCTCACGGCCGGCCTCCGCGGCGCGCTCGAAGGCGGTGCCGTTGTAGGCGACGGTGTCGAGGCCGGCCTCGGTGCCGCCCCGCATGTCGTGGTCGTAGCGGTCGCCGATCATCAGGCCGTCCGCGGGGTCGATCTCGGCCTTCCCGAGAGCGTCCTCGAACATGCGCTGGTCGGGTTTCTTGTAGCCGACGGCCTCGGAAGTGGTCACGCCGTCGATGGCGTCGTCGATGCCGAACTGGTCGAGCATCCGGTGGGCCTCGGCGGTGTCGATGTCCGAGACGATGCCCAGGTAGACGCCGGCGTCGTCGAGTGCCTGGATGGTCTCGACGACGTTGGGTTCGGTCTCCATCGCCGCCTTCGTCGCGGCCTCGAATCCGGGTTCCCAGTCGTCGCGGTCGAGGTCGGCGTCGACGATGGCCTGGAAGGCCTTGTGGTACCCCTCGCTGGCGGACATGTACTCGGTCCCCTCGGCGGATTTGAAGTGCTCGCCCAGTCGCTCCCGCCAGGTGTCGAGCGCGGCGTCGGGGTCGAGGTCCCGCTCCGCGGCGAACTCTTGGAGGAAGTCGACGTACCCCTGCCTGATCGAGGGGAGCGAGACGACGACGCCCCCGATGTCGAAGAAGACGGCCTCGTAGTCGGTCATGCGACCTCGTAGCGGACGACGCCGTCGTCGTCGGTCTCGCTTTTCACCACGCTCTCGCGTTCGAGGTGGGCCAGCGCGCTGGCGGTCTCGATGACCAGGTACTCCACGTTGCGGTCACCGGAACGCTGGACGGCGATGTCGACGGCCGTCGTCCCGTCACCGGCCGCCAGCGCTTCCCTGGTCCGGTCGAGCAGGCGATCCAGGCTCTCGCGGTCCCGCTCGACGGCGTCCAGGAAGTCGGTGTGAGGGGGATCGTGGCCGGTGAACACCCGGTCCACGTCCAGTGCTTCGAGCCTCTCGAGTGCGGTGTAGAACTCGTCGATGGCCGCCTCGTAGCCGTCGTCGAACCCGGTGTGCATCGCCACGGGACGGAAGGTTCCCAGGGCCATGTCGCCGGAGAAGAGGACGCGCTCGTCGTCCAGATCGGTCAGGTAGCAGAGGTGATCGGCCTGGTGGCCCGGCGTGTGGACCGTCTCGACGGTGAGCGGACCGATATCGACTGTCTCGCCGCGACCGAGCCAGTGGTCGACGGCCTCGCTCGGGAGGAGACCGCTGTCGCGTTTCAGCGACTCGACGGACATCTCGACCGCCTCGTCGAGGAACTCGCCCCGGACGCCGGCCGCCCGGGCGTTCGCGCGCACCGTCTCGGCCAGGTCCTCGGGGTCGCGCTCGAACCGCTCCCGGACGGTCGCCGGCGCGTACACTTCCGGGTCGGCGGCCTCGATGACCGACTTCACCTGTCCGATGTGGTCGGTATGTGGGTGAGTGACGACGAGGTGTTCGACGTCCGCGAGTTCGTGGCCGCGGTCTTCGAGGTCGGCCGTCAGTTCCTCGCGGGCCTCCTCGCCGGCCATCCCGGCGTCGAACAGGACCGGTTCCGCACAGTCCACGAAGTAGGCGGCGACGTTTCCGGGCGGCCAGTCCACGCTACACTCCAGCCGATGGACCGTCGTCGACTCCTGCATCTGCTCCGCTCGCTCGTTCATTTTCCGGATAGAAGAGTCTTCCGACGGATAAACGTTGTCCTAGGACACAACAATGGAAACGATTGACCGACGAACCAACAACAGAACCAGTTATTTGGGGCAGTTTATTTAACATACGTCCCGCATCGGCCGGAACGCGGTACTCGCCTGGGCTACTCGTCGTCCCGGAGTTTGTACTTCTGGATCTTGCCGCTGGTGGTTCTGGGCAGGTTGTCGACGAAGTGGACCTCCCTGGGGTGTTTGTACTCGGCCAGTTCGTCGAGGGCGAACTGCTTGATCTCGTCGGCGGTCACGTCCGCGCCGGGTTCGACCTCGGGGCGGGGGACGACGTAGGCGACGGGCACCTCGTTGCGGCGTTCGTCGTCGACGCCGACGACGGCGGCCTCGGCCACGGCGTCGTGTTCGGTCAGCAGCTCCTCGACCTCGCTGGGGTAGACGTTGTAGCCGGCGGTGACGATGACGTGTTTCTTCCGGTCGACGATCTCGTAGTAGTTGTCCCGGTCCCGGCGAGCCACGTCGCCGGTCCGGAGGTAGCCCCGGTCGGTGAACGCGTCTTCAGTCGCCTCCGGCATGTCGTGGTACCCCTTCATCACCTGGGGGCCACGCACCAGCAACTCCCCCTCCTCGCCGGGCATGACCTCCGCGCCGGACTCGTCGACGATCTTCGAGTCGGTCATCTGGAGGGGCTGACCGACGGTCCCCTCTCGGTGGCCGAAGGCGGTCTCGTTCTCCGTGTGTGTGGCGCCGGTTGTCTCGGTCAGGCCGTACCCCTCTGTGACGTCGACGCCGGCGGTCTCCTCGAACTCCCGCTGGACGGCGACGGACATCTTCGCACCGCCCTCCGCCGCCACTTCGAGACTCGACAGGTCGTGGTCGCCGAAGGCGTCGTCGTTGACCATGTCGACGTACATCGTCGTGACGCCGACGAAGTGAGTGATCCCGAGGTCTGCGATCGTTTCCATCGCCTCGGCGGGATCCCACTCCATCGCGCTCCGGAGGTGGAGCGAACCGCCGTACAGCAGCGGTTGCCAGCCACAGTGAACGAACCCGGTGATGTGGTACATCGGCAACCAGATCAGGCTCTTGAGTTCCGCGGGTGCCAAGGGCGCTTTCTCGTCGTCGTCGACCAGCATGTCGACCCCCTGTGCGCGGACGTTCCGGTGGGTCAGGAGGACCCCCTTGGGCTGGCCGGTCGTCCCGCTGGTGTACGGTTGCAGGGCCACGTCGTCGCCGTCGCGTTCGACGTGGGTCGGTTCGCTTACCACGTCGTCGACGTGATGGTCGTCGTCGGGCACCCGCTCGCGGTCGCCGGCCGTAATCACGACCGGGTCCACGTCGGTCTCTTCGAGCGCGTCGTCGACCGTACTGCGGAGCCACCAGTGGGTGACGATGGCCTCGGCGTCGGTGTCTTCGAGCTGGTGGACCATCTCCCGGGGTTTGTACTGTGGATTCATGAACGAGACCGGCGTCCCGGCCTTCAGCCCGCCGAGCGCGGCGATCACGTACGCCGGACAGTTCGGCAGGTAGAGGACGATCCGGTCGCCGGGTTCCAGCCCCAGATCGTGGAGTCCGCCGGCGAACTCGGCCGACCGATCGCGCAACTGCGCGTGGGAGAGCGTCTCGCCATCGTGTTCGATCGCGGTCAAGTCGCCGTCCACGGCCGCAGTTCGGTCGTGCAGGCCGGCCGCGTTGCCGTCCAGCGGATCCTCGTTGAGGTCCCGGAAGTCCATGCCACTCGATACCGGACATCGCACACAAAAAGCTACCGGCGAGCCGTGTCCGGACCAGCCGGAAACCGTCCTGCTGTACTCGTTGCCCGCCCCGACCACCGCACAAAAAGTCCCCCGGAGTTTTGGCTCCACACTGATCTCCTATCGGCCGATAGCTACACGTGCAACCGAATCCGATTCGGCTTCGGTTGCTGAGGCACGTATCGGGACAACGAACCACGACCGGCGAACCGTCCACGATCCCGGGCGACCTCGATTGCCCGACATCGACACGGTCCGAGTGCTGGTGTCCTCCGCCTCGGCGGTGCCGGGCTTCCCCCGGCACACGCACTCCTCGCCCGTATCCTCTCGTATTAGTTCTGTCACGACTGCGGCGCGTTCACCCTCAAAAAAGTGGACGAGGGTGACGAGGGAACCACCGAGGCCGACGCCTGGTAGCTACCCCGCGACCGCGTCCACGAGCCACTCGCCGGCGAGGTGGACGAGATACAGCAGCGTGACGGAGACGGCGATGAACGCGGCCTCTTCCAGCGACGAGAGCAGGCCGAGCGAGACGATCAGCGTCGTCGCACAGGCCGGCGCGTGTTCGGTGCCGGTCGTTCGCATCCCCGCCGTCGTCAGGGTCACCGAGACCACGGCGCTTCCGACGAGCCGCAACTGACCGGCGGAGTACGCGGGCTCGGCCGGGACGATGGCGAGTCCGCTGGCGAGCGTGTGATAGGCGATCAGCCCGGCGACGATCCCGATCAGGTGGCCGCCGATCACGCGCCGCCCCGTCTGGATCTCCGTGTGGACCGTCGCCAGCAGGTACGCTGTCGGGCCGAGACTCGGAAAGACGAACGCCTCGCCGGTCGCCCACGCGAGCGCGCCGGTCACGACGAGCAGGACACCGGCGTACCCGGCGTCGACGAGCGGTCGTGTGCGCCTCACCGCCGCCCGGCTGAACGAGGACTCCTCCATCCGTCGCTCACTGGCCGGTTCGGGTGTTTATGTCTGACGAACTGCGCCGCGGAAAACTGGGCGGACGGTCGGTTCGGGCCCTCCCACACCACTTCCGGATCCCCTCGGACTCACTCGTCCAGCACGATGTCGGCGAACGCCGGCGCGCCGTTCTCGTACTCGGGGCGTTCGTCGCCGTCGCGGAACCGCCGGACGCTCTCGACGACCTCCGTCACGTCGGTGGCGTGTGCGACGCCGTCGATGTCTTTCCGCTCTGCCGTCTCCGCGAGTGCCTTCTGGAAGGGCAGGAACGGGTAGATCACGCAGGGCGTGCCCGCGACGACGGTGTCCGCGATCGAGGAGAAGCCGGTGCAGACGACCACGTCCGCGGCCCCCGTGTACGGTGTCATCGCCGGCGCGATCTCCCAGTCGTCGTCGGTGACCGACCTGACCTCCAGGCCGTCGGCCTCGAGCCGCCGTCGGATCTCGTCGAAGTTCTCGCCGTGGGTCCCGGGGTTGATGAGCACGTCGAACGGCTCTACTTCCTCCTCCACCTCGCCCTCCTGAGCGAGCGGGCCGACGCGGGTGATCCCCTCGGGATCCGGCTCCTCGGGCCACAGCGACGTGACGACGATCCCCTCGGCGAACTTCAGCGAGATCCTGTTGTAGACCGCCAGCGGGCCACGCCACACCGGGTCCAGCAGGTCCTCGGTCAGGTGGTCGATCCGGTAGAGCTCCAGCCCCAGTTTCGCCGCCGCCAGCCCCGCGAACACGTCGTCGGTGATCAGCGTGTCCGGATCCTCAGCCTGGAGCCACCGGTAGACCTCCCACATCCGCTTTGCCGCCGAGGGGACCAGATCGGTCGCCGTGTGCTCCAGGAACTCGACGGGGGTACTCCCCTCGACGGTCACGGTCGTGAGGTCGGGCTGGTCGAAGCCGTTGACGTCGACGAACTTCGCGCCCTTGCCGCCCCCGGCCATCGCGACGTCGACCCCGCGGGACTGGAGTTCGTTCGCGACCGGAATCGCCCTGGCCGCGTGGCCCGCACCGTCGCACCAGTAGACTATCGCGACTTTCTCCGTCATACCCGGCCCAACACGCCTGTGGAATAAAGCGCGTGCGGTCTCCGCTCGCGGGCCGGTCGAAGCCGCAGTTACTAATACGCGCCGGACTCGGGTTTCGGCATGGACGACGTCGCTACGGGACGAAAGAACGTCGTGTTCCTCGTGTTGGACTCGCTCCGGAAGGATCGAACCTCCGTCTACAACGAGGACGTCGATTTCACGGGCCACATGCAGGCGCTCGCGGACGCGGGCATCGTCTTCGAGGACGCCGTCACGCAGGCCCCCTGGACGCTCCCGTCGCACGCGTCGATGTTCACCGGGGAGTACCCGTGGGACCACGGGACGACCCACGTCCGGAGCTACTTCGACGGCCGGGACACCGTCGTCACGGACTTCTCGACGGCCGGGTACTCGACCGCGGCGATCACCCCGAACGTCTGGATCACGCCCCACAAGGGGATGACCGACGACTTCGATCACGTCGAGAACTTCCTCGGGAAGGCCGACAACCGGGTGAGCGTCGAGCTCTCGAAGCTCGGGACGAAACTGTTCGACACGCTCGGCGACGGGACGCGTCGCGTACTGGGCCGACAGCTCGACCGGATCTTCCGGCTGTTCGGCGTCGACGACTCCACGAAGTCCGAGGAGACGGTGGCGGCGGTCGAGGAGTACCTCGGCGACCGGGGCGATGACGGCGAGGACTTCTTCCTGTACGTCAACCTGATGGAGCCCCACGAGCCGTACCACCCGCCGGAGTCCTACAAGGACCGCCACGGCGTGACCGACGAGTCGTCGATCCCGCACCGCCAGAAGGACATGTTCACGAAAGACGACATCGACTTCGCACAGCTCCGGAAGATCTACGACGCCTCCGTGGACTACACGGACGACCTCGTGGGGCGGATCGTCGACGCGCTCGAGGCGAACGACCTCGACGACGACACCGTCGTCGTGGTGCTGTCCGACCACGGCCAGGCGCTGGGCGAGGACGGCGAACAGTTCGGCCACCAGTTCACCGTCTCCGAACCGGTCGTGAACACGGTGTTGCTGGTCGACCACCCGGACCGCGACCCCGACAGCGTGGAGCGACCGATCGAACTCCGGAAACTCCACGAGCTCGTCCCCTACTACGCCGGCATCGCCGACCGTCCCGACGACGTTTTCAGTGAGACAGTGAAAGGCGGCTGTGAGTTCCCGGAGAACTTCACCGGCTACATCCCCAGGGATCGCTGGGATAAGTACTACCGGAAGCGCCGGTACGTCAAACGCGACGGGCGGAAAGTCGTCAAGTCGGTCGGCGAGGACGGCGACGCCCGATACGAGGCCACCGACCTCGAGACCGGCGCGGAGATCGAGGTCCCAAACGACCTCAGGGAGGAGGTCGACGGGATCGGGTCGGCGGATGCGGCCGCCGGGGACGGGGACGCCGACCGCGAGACGGACGCGGCGGTCGAACGGCGACTCGAAGAACTGGGCTACAAGTGACCTGGACGAGGGACATGTACCGACCGACACAGCCGACCGATCCGCGTCGACGCGCGTGTCGCCACGCCGGGAGCGGCCGGACCGCCGGTGGAGAGCTTCCGGGGCCCGGGCGGGTCAGGGAGCGGTCGGAGCCGCCGGCGACGTTCGGGAGGTGTCGATGCGACTCCCGATAACCGTCGGCCGGCGGGGGGCGCTGTGGTTCGGCGTCACCGGCCTGCTGTTCGCGATACTGCTGTACCTGGCCGACGTCGGCGAGTTCCTGTCGTCGATCAGCCGCGCCGATCCCGGTCCGTTCGCGGTCGCCGTCCTCGTCGGGTTCTCGTCGTTGCTGGTCTGGGCGCTGGTCTGGCACCGGTACTTCCGGCGGATGGCGATCGAGTCCTCGCTCCGGCGGACCGTTCGGATGTTCCTGACGGGACACTTCCTGAACTCGATCACCCCGCTCGGGCAGTTCGGCGGTGAGCCGATCATGGCCTACATCGTCTCCGACAACACCGACACGGACTACGAGACCTCGCTCGCGTGTGTCATCTCGGCCGACATCCTGAACGCCACGCCGTTTTTCACGTTCACGCTGGGCGGTCTCCTGTATCTCGCGGTGTTCCGGTCGATCGAGGGCTTGCTCGTCGACATCGCCATCCTGTCGGTCCTGATCGTCCTCGTGGGTGCGCTCGTGGCGTACCTGCTGTGGTCGGAGAACAGCACACTCGGTACCGGCGTGACCCGCCTCCTGAACGCCCTCGGGGACCGGTTCGACCGCGCCGAGTCCGCCGTGCAGTCGCTGATCGAGCGGGTCGACCGGATCGAGGACGCGTTCGAGGAAGCCGGGAGCGACCGCCGATTCCTGCTGACGACCGCCGCGATCTCGCACCTCGCCATCGTCGCACAGATCGTCTCGCTGTACTTCGTCTTCCTGTCGATCGGCATCGAACCCGACTTCGTCCCGCTGTATCTCATCGTGAACCTCTCGGTCCTCGCGACGCTCTCGCCGACCCCCGGCGGCTCGGGGACCTACGAGGTGGCTTTCTCGGCGCTGGTGACGCTTTTCTTCCCGGTCGGGCTGGCGACGGCGCTGACCGCCGCCGTACTGTTCCGGCTCACGACCTACTGGCCGGGCATCGTCGTCGGGTACGTGTCCATGCTGACACTGCAAGGCGGGCCGACGCCCGACGGGACCGAGTGACGGCCGAGTGCGGTGGGCCCCGTCCCGTCCGCAGTCGGTCGGCTCACCCGACCCCGCGAGTGTTCGGGTAGGATTCGGGCACACCGAACCCCGCTTCACGTAACCGCTCGTGACCGCTCACGAGGCGGTCGATCCACGGCCGGCCGGCGTCCGTGAGCGCCGTCGCCCCGTACCGGATGGGTCGCCCCCGGACCGTCCGGTCGCCGAGGTCGTAGGAGACACGGGCGTAGCTGTCGGCCGCCGCCGGCGAGGAGAAGTCGATGCGGTCGGGCAAGGAGACGGAGGGGAGGTCCCGTTCGACGGCCATGTTGCGGTAGACGACGGCGGCGTCCAGATCACCTCGTTCGAGGACGTTCGCCAGGTCCGCCTCGGGCAGGATGCGGGCGTTGTCCAGCGCCCGATCGGCGTCGAGCAGGTCCTCCTCGGCGGCCAGTCGAAGCATCATCACCGTCCGGTAGCCCAGCGGATCGACCGCGGGATCGGTCCGACCCACGTCGACGGCCGGCCGCTGGAGGGCCCGCGCCCAGTCCTCGCGCACCGCGTCCGCGTGTGTCGAACCAGGGTTGTACGCCACCACCAGTGCGTTCGTCGCGAAGGTCCGCACCCGGTCGACGATCCCCTCGAACAGCCGCGGGTCCGCGAGCGCGACCGCGTCCGGCTCCCGGAGTCCGTCCCGGATCAGCCGCCGGACGGCGACGCTCCCGTGGGCCTCGACCGTCGCCCCGGGTACCCGCGTGGCGACGCTCAGGAGACTCCCCGCGACGAGCGCCGACGGGGTCCGATCCCCGTCAGCGGTCACGCCGCCGTACACCGCCGTTCCGAACCCGCCCGCGACGGCCGTTCCACCCAGCCCGACGAGCAGGCTCCGACGTGTCAGATCCATGGTCTTCCTCGTTGGCTGGTCGTAATCGCTACCGGCAACGTTTCGCCGACTTCGTGACTAGATGTGGTTTCAGGCGCGGCATAAGTGTGTTCCCGAACGGCGTTTGCCGACCGCGTTCTCGGAGCCTGGAAACGCGCGGTTGTTTATATAGAAGCCTGAGACACAGTAGGCGGTATGTACGGGAGCATGACCCTCTTGACCGCCGCGAAGACGGTGACACTGCTGTTCGGCGGGATGCTCACCTTGCTGTCGGGCAGAGCGTATCGGCGAACCGGATCGCCGGCCCTCCGTGCGCTGGCCGTCGGTATCGGACTCGTCACCACGGGTGCGATCCTCGGTGGTGTCCTTCACCAGGGGTTCGGACTGCCCCTGGAGACGAGCGCTACGCTTCAGAGCGTGTTCACTGCCATCGGGTTCGGCGTCCTCACGTACTCGCTGTACACGGAATCACGGACGCCGTCGCGGGACCGGCGCTCGGGACACCAGCCCGGCGACGACTGACCGGTCTCGCCGCTCGATACCGGTGTGACCGACGATCTGACCGAACCGCAGAACAGTCGGGACCGTATCTCTCAGAGTCCTTTCCCCTCGGTCTCGCAAGCAGGACTGCAGTACGAGTTCGCGGCGGCGTTCGAGCTCGGGTGTGCGCTGAACTCCTCGTCGCAGCTGTCACAGGTGTAGGTCTCGAACTCCGACATCACGAGGGAGTGAGTCCCGGCCGCCACAAGAATCTGTCGCCAGGGAACCGACCTACGCACTCACCAGCCGGTGAACCGCTCCCGAACGCCCCGTCGGACCACTGCTGCCGGTCGTCAGGACGTACAGCTCGCCGTCGCCGTCGCGTCCGAACGCCAGCAGGTACTGCCCCGGCGGCTCCCCGCGCACCGTCCGCAGGGCCACCCGGGACAGGCTCCACAGTCCGCCGTCGTCGGACTCGGCCGCCGTGAAGATCGTTCCCCTGGCCCGGTAGTCGCCGAACACGTACCGGTCCGAGAGCGGTCCGATCCCGCCGGTGTAGTAGTACCCCCCGATGACGGCGATCCCGCTCACGCCCGCTCCGGTGTGGGGGTACTCGACGATCGGCCCCTGCAAGGGCCTCCCGTCGTCTGTCTCGGTGGGACACGCCGCCGGCGACGATCCCGGATTCTCCGTGTCGAAACAGTGGGTTCCCTCCCGGACGTTCCAGCCGTAGTTCCCGCCGCGTTCGACGATGCTGACCTCCTCGAACCGGTTTTGCCCCACGTCGGCGACGAAAAACCGCCCATCGGTGAAGGAGAACCGCCAGGGGTTCCGGAAGCCCCACGCGTAGTGTTCGTCCAGCCCCTCGCGCCCGACCAGCGGATTGGTCTCGGGGATGCCGTACGCGCGCCCCTCCCCGCCAGCGCCCTCGCGCACGTCGATGCGGAGGATGCTTCCCAGCAGGTTCCCGGTCACGTCCTGTCCGTTGCCGCCGTCGTTGCGATCGTACCAGTCCGAGACGTGTCCCCGGCCCACGTCGTTGGCACCCCCGCCGTCGCCGACCCCCACGTAGAGGTACCCATCCGGTCCGAACGTGATCGCCCCGGCGTTGTGGTTGGTCTGTGGCTCCGGGATCTCCAGCAGGATCTGCTCGCTCGACGGGTCCGCCCGCAGGTCCCCGTCGACCGCGAACGACGAGAGGACGAACGTGTGACTGTACCCGTCGGACATCCCGGACCGGAGCGGTGCGCTGTACCGGACGAACAGCCGCCGCCGGTCGGCGACGTTCGGCCCCACGGCGATCCCGAGCAACCCGCGTTCGTCGTACCCGGGATTCAGGGTCACCATCCGATCCGTCAGGTCCAGCACCGGCCGGTCGCGCCGTCCGCCGCCGTCGACCAGGTATACCTGCCCGGTCTGGTCCGCGACGAGGTATCGTCCGTCCCCGACCGTCTCCATCGCCAGCGGCGCGGCAAACCCCGTCGCGACCGATTCGGTCCCGACCGCCTCCGACGGCGGCGCTTCGTTCTCCAGTACCGAACATCCCGCCAGCGCCCCGCCGAGGGCAGTCGCACTCGCCGCGAGCAAGTCCCGCCTGCGTGTCATGACCAGCGCTACGGCCGGATCACGGATAGGCGTTCGTCCTCCGTGGACCCCGAGGATGTAGTTCGCTGGCTCAGCACCCGCCCGAGTGCGGAACGCGCTTTCGTGATCACGAGAGAGCGAAGCGCTCTCGAACGATCTCCGTGGGTGGACGGGCCGAAAGGGATTTGAACCACGTCCACTTCAGTCGCGTCGCTCCCTCGTGGCCTACTTCAAATCCCTTCGGACGTTGTCACTGCTCACGTTCGTTCGCAGTGAAAACGGGCCGAAAGGGATTTGAACCGGAGCAAGACGGTCGCTCGTTTCACTCGCGCTGCGTCTTGCAGGGTTCAAACTCCCTGCCGTTTTCTGGCTCACGGTGGCGAGCACACGCTACGCGGTGCTCGCCGGATAATTCGCCAGAAAACGGGCCGAAAGGGATTTGAACCCTTGACCGACGGCTTAAGAGGCCGTCGCTCTGCCGGACTGAGCTATCGGCCCTCGCGACGACTGAACGTTACGGGGTGGTGTTGAAATACGTTTCCTTTCCGTGGTCCAGCGGTCTCCGGTCCCGGCTGTCCGGAGCCGTGACAGGAAGGTGTGTTATAAGTGGCTCCCGGACCCAGAGCCTGTATCATGAGCAGCGCCATTACGATGGCCTCGATGTCTACGTATGCGATTCTCGGATGTGGGAGCGTGGGGCACGCGGTCGCGGAAGAACTCGAGTCGAAGGACAAAGACGTACTCATCCTCGACAAGGACGAAGGCCGGGTCGAGGCGCTCCGCGACCAGGATCTCGACGCGCGCACCGCCGACATCCGCGAGCCTGCGACCGCCGAATCCATCGAGGACCGCGACGTGCTTCTGATCCTCTCCTCGGACGTGGAAGCCAACATGGCCGCCGTCGAGAACGTCCGCGAACGGGGCGGCGAGCAGTTCATCGTCGCGCGCGCTTCCGATCCCGTCTCGGCCGACGAACTCACCGAGGCCGGCGCGGACGTGGTCATCAACCCCTCCGCGGTCATCGCGGACTCCGCGCTCCGGGCGCTGGAGACCGGCGAACTGGAGTACAAGGCCTCCCAGCTCGCCGACGTCATCGACGACACCGACGAGCGCATGGCCATCCTCATCCACCGGAGTCCCGATCCCGACTCGATCGCCAGCGCCGCCGCGCTCCAGTTGATCGCCGACAGCTTAGACGTCGAGGCCGACATCATCTACCAGGGCGAGATCGGCCACCAGGAGAACCGCGCGTTCGTCAACCTGCTCGGGATCGAACTCCGGCGACGGTCCGAGGTGGAGCTGGCCGACTACGACACCTTCGCCATGGTCGACCACGCCAAGGGCGGGGAGCCCGAGGTCGAACACGCGGTCGACATCGTCGTCGACCACTTCGAACCCGAACACGACCACGACGCCGACTTCGTCGACGTTCGCCCGAACGTCTCGGCCACCTCGACCATCCTCACGAAGTACATCCAGGAACTCGATCTGAGTCTCGGCGGCGACGTCGCGACCGCACTCCTGTACGGCATCCGCGCCGAGACGCTCGATTTCAAGCGTGACACCACCCCCGCCGATCTGACCGCCGCCGCCTACCTCTATCCCTTCGCCGACCACGACACGCTCGAACAGGTCGAGTCCCCCTCGATGTCCCCCGAGACGCTGGACGTGCTGGCCGAGGCCATCCGCAACCGCGAGGTCAAGGGGTCGCATCTCATCTCCAACGCCGGCTTCATCCGCGATCGGGACGCCCTCTCACAGGCCGCCCAGCACCTCCTGAACCTGGAGGGGATCACCACGACCGCCGTGTTCGCGCTGGCCGACGACACGATCTATCTGGCGGCGCGCTCGAAGGACATCCGCATGGACATCGGCGCGGTACTGGAGGACGCCTTCGAGGACATCGGCGAGACCGCGGGCCACTCGACCGACGCCAGCGCGGAGATCCCGCTGGGGATCTTCACCGGCATCGAGACCAACGAGGACAACCGCGACACCCTCCTGGAACTGACCGAACAGGCCGTCAAGAGCAAACTCTTCGAGGCGATGGGCGTCGACGGGAGCGACGGCGGTAGTAACGGCAGTTAGAGAGAGCGACGATCGGCTTCAGGCGGTGATCTCCTCTTCCTGTTCTTCCTCGGTCGTGTGCAGTCGTTCGATGATGTCGCTGACCAGCACCACGTCGCCGACGGCCTGGACCCAGTCGTAGGGCAGAATGACGCCGCGGTTCCCCTGGACCCGCTCGCCGAACAGGTCGCGGTTGACCTCGTGGAGGGCCAGCCCCGTGACCTGCACGTCGTCGAGGTCGAGCCGTACGTCCTCGACCTCGCCCACGAAGACACCGTTGCTCGAGTACACTTCTCGCCCCACCAGCGCGGTGATCTCCTGCGTTGGTCCGTCCATACGAACCACCAGCACAGCCTCCCTCTTAACTTTTGGCGGCCGTCTGACGGACGTCAGCCGGGAGGATGCCGGGTTCCGGCGCTCGTGACCGTGTTCGGGCCGACCGGGTCCTGACGGGTCACTCCGCCGACTCCGGCGACGTGGCGGGCGGCTCGTTCGGGACGGCGGCCCCGTCGGGGAGTTCCGGGTCCGGCTTCCGACCCAGCGTGAGCAGTCGCTCGGTGAGCGTGAGTTCCTCGGTCCCGGGGCTGGGTTTTCGGATCTCCTCGAACTCGACAGTCACGGCGTCGGCCTCGGCGGCGATCCGGACGGCACAGAGCTGGTAGGAGGGATAGAAGACCGGCGGGAGGACGCCGATCGCGCCGTCGCGGCGGTGGAGGCGCTTGAGCCACGTCCCAGTGTTGACGAGCAGGCCGCCGTCGACTCCCGTGATCGCCGGCCGGTGCGTGTGGCCGTAACAGTAGATCGCCGTCTCCGGGTCGGCCCCGAAGCGTTCGCGAGCGGCCTGTTCGTACGGCGTTTCGGCGTCGACCGTGAGCGCGGTCTCGAAGACCCCGAACCGGTCGATGGTCTTGCGCACGTCCCGCCGCAGGAAGTACAGCGGGATGCCGACGAGCAACAGGAGGCCGGCGACGGCCGCGTTGACCGCGAGCAGGAACCAGATCGCCGTCCCCGCGGCTCCGAACCGGCCGAGAAACGCCGTCCCCAACTCGATCGGAGCCGACCAGACGCCGGTCACGGCGAGTCCGGCAAGCACCGCGAGGACGGCGCTGACGTTGAACAGCAACAGGAAGGGAACCAAGGCGTACCGCAGGAGCGGGTTCATCTCGCGGTAGAAGTACTTCGAGAGCAACCACACCGGCATCCGTTCGGTCGGCGTGACGGCCTGGACGTCTTTCAGCCAGTTGTACCGCCCGCGGTCCGAGAGCTGGCCCGCCCGGCTGGTCACGAGCGTGTTGTAGTAGTACCCCAGCGGCGAGGCGTTGGGGTTCCCCCAGTCCTCGATGCGGTTGTTCGGGTCCTGCTGGTGACCGTGTTCGAAGTACACCACGCGGTCGCCCACCCGTCGCGTGATCGACTGGCCCTGGACGACGTCGACGTTGTACGCCGCGAACCGCTCGACGTACTCGTCGTACGCGGCGAGTTCGTGGTCGTGGTTGCCGGGCACCAGCGTGATCCGGACGTTCTCGCCGGTCGCGCGCAACTGCTCGAACAGCCGCGGATAGGACTCGGTGAGGGAGTCGAACTTCGCGGGACCCTCGACGCCGGTGATCTCCCACAGCCCGAAGGCGTCGCCGTTGACGATCAACTCCGCGTCCTCGTCGGTTCGCTCCAGCCGTTCGAGGAAGCCGAGCAGTTCCTCCAGGAACTCCACCTCCCCCAGTTGCTCGTCGCCGCCGATGTGGAGGTCGCTGATCACGTAGCAGACGCGGTCGTCGGCGTCGGGAGACACTGCCACTGTCTCGCGAACCCGCACTCAAAGGCCTTGTTTTCCCCGGTCGCGTCGGGAGCGGGTCACCGCGGCGCGATCACCTCGATCGGGTGTGGCACCTCGCGCTCGTAGAGGGTGTCGAGTTGCTCCTGACAGGAGGTGCCGCTGGCGACCAGTCGCTCGTCCGCGATCTCACCGAGGTCCTCCTGCAGGTGGTCGCCCACGTCCATGCTGACCTCGTAGTACTCCGACTTGTAGCCGAAACTGCCGGCCATTCCACAACACTCCACGTCGGAGGTGCGGACGCGGTAGCCCAGCTCCGACAGGACGGTCTCGGTGTACTCGTCGACGCCCATCGTCCGCTGCTGGCAGTGACTGTGGTAGGCGACGCTTCCGTCGCCGTCGTCGCCGGGCGCGTCCAGCTCGTCCGCGTCGGCCCCCTCCTCCAGCAGGCCGTAGACGTACTCCAGCACGTCGTAGGTGTTCCCGGCCAGCCGGTCGGCCGAGCGCTCGGGCAGGAGTTTCCCGTAGTCCCGGCGGAACATCGCCAGGTCGCTGGGTTCGATCACCACCACGTCCCGGTCGTCGTCGATGTGGGTCACCAGTTCGCCGTGGACCGACTCGGCCCGCTCGCGGGCCGTCTCGATCATGCCCTGTGAGAGGGGCGCGCGCCCGCTCTCCGGGACGGCGGGGACGTGGACCCGGACCCCCAGCGCCTCCAGCGTCCGGATCGCCGCCTTCCCGCGCTCGGGGTCGAAGTAGTCGGTGTACACGTCCGGGTACAGCACCACGTCCCGGTCGGGGTCGGCCACCTGCGCGCCGCGGCCCCCGTACCACTCCCGCAGGGTCTCGTCGGCGAACTCGGGGAGGTCCCGCCGGGGGTCGACGCCGAAGACCCGCTCCAGCACCCACTTCCCGGGCTTGCTCCCGGCGACGGCGTTTGCCAGGCCGGGCGCGACGGAGCCGGCCTTCGCCAGCGTCCCGACGTTGCCGAACAGCCGCTTCTGGAGGTCCAGTCCCGCCGGCTCCTCGTCGGGCGTCAGCCCCTCGACGAGGAAGTCGAACTCGTCGGCCTCGCCCTCGCGGTTGATCCGGTCGCGGACGACGGTGTTGATCCAGGGGATGTCGATCTCGACCGGACACTTCGGTTCACAGCGCGAACAGCCGGTACAGAGGTTATTCATCTCGCCCGCGCTGTCGAAGCTGTGGACGCCGGCCTCCCAGCCGGTGCCGATGCCGCCGGTGTAGGTCTCTCCGCCGAAGCCGTGGCCGCCGACGGCCTGGAAGTTCGAGCAGGCGTTCGAGCAGGCCCCACACCGGATGCAGTACAGCGTCTCCCGGAGGTCGTCGTCCTCGCGCATCCCCATCCGGCCGTTGTCCAGCAGGACGAGGTGGAACTCCCGGTCGTCGGCCGGCCGCATCGCGTCGCCCTCGAAGTCGGGGATCGGGGAGTCGACCGGCGGCGTCAAAAGCGAGACGTAGGAGGTGATGTCCTGGCCCGTGCCGGTGCGGGCGATGAGTTCGGTAAAGGGCTGGAGGTCCGCCAGACTGGGGACGAGCTTTTCGATCCCCGCGACGGCGACGTGGGTGTCGGGCGTCACCGCCGTCTTCCGCGCGTTGCCCTCGTTGGTGACGAGCATCAGCGTCCCCGACTCGGCGACGACGAAGTTCGCGCCCGTCATGCCCACGTCGGCCGCGCGGATGTGCTCGCCGACGCGCTCGCGGGCGAACTCCGTGAGTTCGTCGGGGTCGCCCGACAGCTCCTCGTCGAGATCGAATTCGGCGTTGAACAGCTCGGCGATGTCCTCGGGCGTGCGGTGCATCGCCGGCCCGATCAGGTGGGAGGGTGCCTCGTCCGCGACCTGGATGACGAACTCTCCGAGGTCGGTCTCGACCACCTCGTACCCCTCGTCTTCGAGGTGGTCGTTCACGTCGATCTCCTCGGTCGTCATCGACTTGCTCTTGACGAGTTTCTCGGCCTCCCGGTCGGCCATGATCGACTCGACGATCCGGTTGGCGTCGGCCGCGGTCTGGGCGACGTGGACCTGTCCGCCGTTGTCCTCGACGGCCTCGGTCACCTCGTCGATCAGCTCGGGGAGGTTCGCGATGGCCGACTCCTTGATCCCCCGGGCGGCGTCGCGCAGCTCCTCGTAGTCGTCGAACCCCTGGATCGCGTAGTCCGAGAGCTGGTTCACGGTGCGGGTGTTCTCCGCGACGGCGTCGCCCTCGGTCGCCATCAGCCGCCGGAGCTTCTCGGCGGTGTCCCGTCGGGAACTCATCGGTCCTCCAGCACGACGACGTGTGTCTCCGAGGGCCCGTGAACGCCCTGCACCAGGGTCCCCATATCCGCGGTCGCGCTCGGCCCCGTCGCGAGAATCTGGGTGTCGACCCCGGCCGCGAAGTCCTCGCCGAGCCGTTCGTAGGCCGTCGGCATGTCCGGCACCACGTCGCTGGCGGCGACGACGGCGACGTGTCGGGGCGTGTACAGGCTGACCAGTTCCTCGCCGGCCGCGCCCGACGGGATCGCCACGGTGCCGTAGTCGGCGATGCCGAGCGTCGCCGACGTGACGCCCGAGGCCGCCGACTCCAGCGCCGCCGGCGACGGATCGGTATCGACCGACTCGGGCAGTGTCACTCCGTCGTAGGGCAACGGGGTTCCGATGGCGGGCTCCTCGATCGCCGCCGCGAGGGCGGTGGCGGCGTCCTCGGCGGCGGTCCGGTGGACCTCGCCCGGGACGGACGACTCGAACGTCGATAGCGGCTCGGTACTCATGTCATGTGCTGTCTGGTACCAGCCACCTAATTGCTTTGCCCTCGGGGGTCGAACCCGGGCGAGAGCGTATTCAGAGCCTGAAATCGCTGATGGATTTATAAGTGGATTCCGGGCGTACGGTGGCCCATGGGTGCAAACGACGGCGAAGTGTATATCCTCCGGCCGGACGAGGAGGGTGATACAGACGACGAGGAGACCTGGGTCAGTCCGCAGCCGGCGAGTCGGGTCGTTCTGGAGGCGGTCGCGGACGCCGTCGACGGCGACGCCGACGACTTCGACGACCTCGACGCCTACGTCGACCGCGACGACCTGGCCGCCGTGTTCGACGACGAGACGGTCGACGACATCACGTTCTCGGTCGAGGGCCACGACGTGACGGTCGACGCCACCGGCGACGTGGACGTCGAGGCCGCCGACTGAGGCGGTGTCGGGACGACCGGCGCGACGGATCCAGGGTCGCCTCGCCCGTTCGATCCCGGCGCGACCCGAACCCCGTGGACGCTCCGACGGCAGCGCGGTCGTGTCGCCGACACGCACAGCCAACGCCGTTATACGGCACGCTACCGTACGTGAGCGTATGAGCGACGCCAGCGACCCGGACGATATCGAGTCGATCCGCGAACGGAAGAAGGAGGAACTGCGATCGAACCAGTCGGGCGGGTCGACGCCAGACGAGCCGATCCACGTCGAGGACGAGGATCACTTCGCCGACCTCACCGGGGACGGCGTCGTCCTCGTGGACTTCTACGCGGACTGGTGTGGCCCCTGCAAGATGCTCGAACCGACAGTGGAGACGATCGCCGCCGAGACCGACGCGACCGTCGCGAAGGTCGACGTGGACCAACACCAGTCCCTCGCCCAGCAGTTCAACGTCCAGGGCGTCCCGACGCTGCTCCTGTTCGCCGACGGTGAGGCCGTCGAGCAGGTCGTCGGCGTCCAGGACGAGGGGACGCTCGTCGGCCTGATCGAGCAGTACAGCTGAATCCCGGTGCACTCGACCGGTTCCGGGTGCGATCGAGCGCTACGCGGTTCGACCCGCCGTCACCCCTAGCTTTATTACTTCGTCAACTGCCTAGGGAGTCGTGGTTTACGAGACCGGAAACCGAACGATCGACGACGCCGTCGAGCGGGTGCTGGCGGGCGAGCGACTGGACCGCCGCGACGCGCTCGCGTTGCTGGCACAGCCGGTCGAGGAACTCGCGGCCGGGGCCGACTACGTGCGCTCGCAACTGGGCGACGACACGGTCGACGCCTGTTCCATCGTGAACGCGAAGGCGGGCGACTGCGCCGAGGACTGTGGCTTCTGTGCGCAGTCGGTCCACTTCGACACCGGCATCGAGACCTACGGCTTCCTCGACCCCGAGGAGATCCTCGACGCGGCGAAACGCGCCGAGCGGGACGGTGCCCAGCGGTTCGGCATCGTCGTCGCCGAGAAGGGCGTCTCCAAGGAGCAACGGCCGGAGGAGTGGCAGGAGGTCCTCCGCGCGATCCGGCTGGTCCGCGACGAGACCGACGTGGAGGTCGACGCCAGCCTCGGCATCCTCACCCGCGAGGAGGCCGAGATCCTCGCCGAGGAGGGCATCAACCACTACAACCACAACATCGAGACCTCGCCGGACTTCTTCCCGGAGATCGTCGACACCCACTCCTTCGAGGACCGGGTGGAGACGCTGGAACTCGCGAAAGACGTGGGCATGGACCTCTGTGCCGGCGTCATCCTCGGGATGGGCGAGTCACCCACGGATCGCGTGGACGCCGCGATCGCACTGCAGGACATCGGCGTCTCCTCGCTCCCGGTGAACGTCCTCAACCCCGTCGCGGGGACGGCGCTCGGTGAGAAGTTAGGTGATTCGGCCGACATCACTACCGACGAGATCGTCGAGACCGTCGCGGTCTACCGCCTGCTCCACCCCGAGGCGCGGGTCCGGCTGACGGGCGGGCGCGAGGTCAACCTCGATCGGGACGAACAGCACTTGCCCTTCGAGGCGGGTGCCGACGGCATCCTGACCGGCGACTACCTCACAACGGGCGGGCAGTCGCCCGGCGACGATATCGAGGTGATGGAACGGGCCGGGATGGAGCCCAACATGGCGGCGAACGAGTTCGACAAAGAGGCCGTCAAGTCCCGCGCCGGCGAGGATCAGGCGGCGGACGAGGACATCGAGACCGCCGCCGGGACGGCCACGAGCAACGCGGAACTGGACGACTAGCGAATTGCGGATTTCGAAACACACGACACATGGACGCCATCAACTTCGCGGTACTGGGATGCGGTGGCATCGGCCGACGAACGCTGGAAGTCTCACAGGACAAGGACCACCTCACGCCCGTCGCGGCGTGTGATCGCAACGGGATCGCCGTCGATCACGACGGATTGGACGTGGACGAACTGCTCGCGGCGACCGAAGGCAACGTCGCAAGCGACGGCGGCACGGCGGCCGCTTCGGCGGACGGCTCCGCGGGCGTCAAACAGACCGGCGAGAACGCCGGCGTCGCGGCCTCGGTCCAGGCCGACCCGACCGAGACGCCCATCGAGGACGTGATCGAGGAGCGCGACCGGATCGACGCCGTGTTGATCGCGCTCCCGAACTTCGAACACGACTTCATCCCGCGCGTGGCCGACCGGTTCGCCGACGCGGGCTACTCGGGCGTCCTCGTCGACGTACTGAAGCGCTCGCGGGTCATCGACATGCTCGACGACCGGACCGACGAGTTCGAGGAGCGGGGCATCACCTTCGTCTGCGGCGCGGGCGCGACGCCCGGGTTCCTCACCGGGGCGGCGGCCATCGCCGCCCAGTCGTTCGTCGAGATCGAGGAAGTCGAGATCCGGTGGGGCGTCGGGCTGAAGTCCGGCTACGAGGACAACCGCGGCACGGTCCGGGAGGACGTCGCCCACCTCGACGGCTACGACATCGACGACGCCCGGGAGATGAGCGACGCCGAGATCGAGGCCGTCGTCGACGACCACGGCGGCGTCATCGAGTTCGAGGACATGGAACACGCCGACGACGTGTTGCTGGAGCGGGCCGGGATCTGCGACGCCGAGGACGTGACCGTCGGCGGGATCCTCGACGTGACCAGCGACGAGAAGCCGACGACGACCACGGTGCGGGTCACGGGCACCACGTTCGACGGCGAGACGGGGACGAACACCTTCGAACTGGACGACGCGACGAGCATGGCGGCCAACGTCAACGGCCCGGCGCTGGGCTACCTGAAGGCGGGCGTCCGACGCAACCGCGCGGGCGAGTACGGCGTGTTCGGCCCCGCGGACCTGATGCCAGGGTTCTGATGTCCGGTGACGCCTCACTGGACGGGGCCGAGCGGCGCGGGGCCGCCGACCGCGGGTTCGACCCCGCGGCGCGACTCGTCGAGCGCGAGCGGCGCGGGCTCCGCCGGGACCTCACCCCCGTCGCCGAGGTTCGGGCCCGGACCCCGGTCGCCGACGATCCGAAGGGCGAGTCGGCGACCGTCGAGGGTCCCGACCAGTTGATCTTCGCGGCGAACGACTACCTCGGACTGGCCGGGGACGAGCGCGTCCAGCGGGCGGCGGCCGAGACCGCAGACGAGGTCGGGGCCGGCGCGGGCGCGAGCCGACTCGTGACCGGCGACACGCCGGCCCACCGCGCGCTGGAGCGGGACCTCGCCGAGACCAAAAACGCCGAGCGCGCGCTGGCGTTCTCCTCGGGCTACGCCACCAACGTCGGCGTGATCGCGGCACTCGATCCCGACGTGGTGTTCTCGGACGAACTCAACCACGCCAGCATCGTCGACGGCTGTCGACAGGCCGGCGCGGAGACGGTGGTGTACGACCACTGCGACCCCGCCGACCTGCGGGGGAAGATGGCCGAGCGAGCGGCGGGCGGGGCCGCCGACGAGTCCTGGCTCGTCCTCACCGACTCGGTGTTCAGCATGGACGGGGACGTGGCTCCCCTCGCCGCCATCTGCGAGGTCGTCGAGGAGTTCGGCGCGTGGCTGATGGTCGACGAGGCCCACGCCACCGGACTCTACGACGACGGCGGCGGGATCGTCCAGCGCGAGGGACTCTCGGACCGGGTCCACGTCCAGATGGGGACGCTCTCGAAGGCGCTGGGCAGTCAGGGCGGGTACGTCGCGGGGAGCGAGGCCCTGATCGAACACCTGCTGAACGCCGCCCGCTCGTTCGTCTTCTCGACCGGGCTCGCGCCGCCCGCCGCGGGCGCGGCCCGCGAGGCCCTGCGGATCGCCCGGGAGGACGACGACCAGCGGGCCGCCCTCTGGGAGAACGTCGCCCGCCTCCGGGACGGCCTCGAAGACGCCGGGTTCGAGGTCTGGGGCGAGACCCAGATCCTCCCGGTCGTGGTCGGCGACCGCGACGACGCGATGGCGCTGGACGCTCGCCTCCGCGATCACGACGTCGTCGCACCGGGTATCCGACCGCCGACGGTGCCGGAGGGGACCAGCCGCGTCCGCGTCGCGCCGATGGCGACTCACACTGACGAGGAGATCGACCGCTGTCTCGCGGCCTTCCGCGAGGCCGGCCGGGAGCTGGAGCTGGTATGAGCGACCGGTTCGCGGACGCCACCGACTTCGCCGTCGTCGGCACCGACACCGGCGTCGGCAAGACCGTCGTCACCGCGGGGCTGGTCGGCCGACTCCGCGAGGCCGGCGTCGACGCCCGCGCCGTCAAGCCCTGCCAGACCGGCTATCCGCCCGACGACGACGCCGGCTTCGTCGCCGAGGCCTGTGGCGACGCGGCCGCCGCGACCTGTCTCCGCCGGCTCGAACCCGCACTCGCGCCCGCCGTCGCCGCCGAACAGGTCACTGCCGACCTCTCCTACGAAGGTATCTTGTCGGGCTGTCGGGAAGCAGTGGCCGACGCCGAGGTCGGCGTGGTCGAGGGGATCGGCGGCCTCCGGGTTCCGCTCGCGGACGGGCGGGAGGTCGTCGATCTGGTCGCCGACCTCGACGTGCCCGCGCTGGTGGTCGCCCGCTCGGGGCTGGGAACGCTCAATCACACCGCGTTGACCGTCGAGGCTCTGCGTCGGCGGGACGTGCCCGTCGCAGGGGTCGTCCTGAACGAGTACGCTGGCGCGACCGCCGCCGAGCGGACGAACCCCGACGAACTGGCCCGGATGACCGGCGTGGCCGTCGAGACGGTCCCGCCGCTTGACCTCGACGAACCCCGGGACGCGGTCGCGGGCGTCGGCGACCACCTGCCGGTCTCGGTGGTCTCGACGGCGTGACGGCGCTGTCGCTCGCCGGTCGGTAACACAGGGGAAACCAGGGGGCGGTGCCCCCGGCGTGTGACACTACGGAGCCAACTGGCTCCGTTCACAGGTTGGGCCCGGACCCGTATAAGTCTGAACTCCGGTTCGGATTCGGTTATCTGCCGAGCGCGAGCAGGCTGTCCACGTCGACGGCGTCGGCGAGCAACTCGCCCATCCGCTCGACGGTCCCCGGGTCGCGGGTGCGGCCGCTCCGGATGACCGCCTCGGCACGATCGATGGTCGTGCGCGTGTCGCCCTGTACCAGCAGGATCGGCTTGCCCGCCTCCTCGGCGCGGCCGACGACGGCACCGCTGGGGCGGTGCCCGCCCGTGAGCAGGAGGCACTCGACACCGGGCGCGCCCAGCGCGGCCGTCTGGATGTCCGACCGGTCGCCGCCGGTGATGACCGCCGCCTCGCGGGACCGCCGGAATCCCGAGAGGGCGGCCTCTCGCCCCATCGCGCCGACGAGGAACCGCTCGACGTAGGCGTCGGTCGCGGCGTCGCTGGTCAGCACGTCCGCGCCCAGTTCGTCGGCGAGTTCGCCGACCGTGACTCCGGAGAGTTCCTGCACCTCGGGGATCGCGCCGAAGACGGTCACGCCCCGCTCCCGGAGGAACGGGATCACGTCCTCGGTGAGTTCGTCGAACTCGTCGTCGGAGACGCCGTTGAACAGGACGCCGCCGAGGCGGTCGCCGAAGGCGTCGGCCGCCGCCAGCACGTCGTCGAGATCCGAAGGCTCGTCGTAGTTCGCGATCAACAGGACGCGGGCGTCGAGCAGGGCCGCCAGGTCCGGGTCGGTCAGGTCGATGATGCCGCCGGTCGTGTACTCGCCGGCCCCCTCGATCACGACGGCGTCTTTCCCCTCGGCGATGGCGGCGTAGTTGTCGGTGACGCTGTCGTGGAGGGCAGCCAGGTCCTCGCGGCCCCGGACGGCCTCCTGGACGAAGGTCGGCGAGTAGACGATCGGTTCCATCTCGTGCATCTGCTCGTCCAGATCGAGGATCTCGCGGGCCAGCATCGGGTCCTGATCGAGGGTCTTCCCGACGGCACTCTGCAGGCGAGTCCCCTTCGGTTTCATGTAGCCGACGGACTCGCCGGCGTCGGCGGCGTGGCGGGCCAGCGCGAGCGCGACGGCCGTCTTGCCTGTGCTTGCCTCGGTCGAACTGACGAGTATCGGGTTCATAGTTGCTCCTGGTCGATTGTGAGTCGCACGTCGACCGCCGAGACGCCGGACGGCGTCGCGACGAGCGGGTTGATGTCCAGTTCCAGTATCGCGGGGAAGTCCGTCACCAGCTGGGAGAGCCGCTGGATCGTCTCGACGACGCTGGCCTCGTCGACCGGCTCGCGGCCCCGCGCCCCCCGCAACAGCGGCGCGGACTCGATCTCGTCTATCATCGCCTCCGCCTCGGGTTCGCTGACCGGCGCGACCCGCAGCGTGGTGTCCTCCAGAACCTCGACGAAGATGCCGCCCAGCCCGAACAGGACCAGCGGCCCGAACTGCGGGTCGCGGTTCGTCCCGACGATGGTCTCGGTGGCGTCCTCGAGATCCAGGGTCTCCTGGACCTGCACGCCGAGGATCGTCGCGTCGGACTGGTAGTTGCGCGCCCGCGTGACCAGATCCTCGTAGGTGTCGGCCACGTCCTCGGGCGCGACGCCGACCTCGACGCCGCCGATGTCCGACTTGTGGAGGATGTCCGGGCTGACGATCTTCATCACCACGCCGTCGCCGTCGTCGAGTCGCTCGGCGGCCTCGCGGGCTTCCCGCTCACCGTCGACGATCTCGCCGGCCGGCGTCGGGATGCCGTAGGCGTCCAGCAGGTCCATCGCCTCCACGCCGAGGCTGTTCGTGTCCCGGCGCTTGGCCGACTCCAGCACCTCGCGGGCCCGCTCGCGGTCCACGTCGAACTCGGTCGGCTCGGTGTACTCGCGGCCCTGTATCTCGCGATACTCCCGGAGCGCGTCGAGGCTCCGGACCGCCCGGGCCGGGTCGAAGTAGGTGGGGATCCCCGCCTCGCTCAGGATCGACTGGGCCTCTCGCGTGGAGTCGCCGCCCATCAGCGACGCCGCCACGGGCACCTCGTACTCCGCCTGTAACTCGACGGTCGCCTCGGCCAGATCCGCGAAGGAGAGCGTCGCCGTCGGACAGGCGAGCACGATGGCGGCGCCGACGTTCGGGTCGGCCAGCGTGATCTCGATGGCCTCCCGGAACCGCTCGACGTCGGCGTCCCCGATCACGTCGATGGGGTTGTAGACGTTGGCCCCTCCGGGCAGGGCCTCGGTCAGGGCGTCGACGGTCCCGTCGGCGAAGTCGGCCAGATCGAGATCGGCGTCCCCGATCGCGTCGGTCGTCATCACGCCCGGGCCGCCGGCGTTGGTGACGATGGCCACGCCGTCGCTCTCGGGAAGCGGTTGGCCCGCGAGGATGCCGGCGTAGTCGAACAGCTCCTGGACCGTCTCGACCCGGAGGACGCCGGCCTGTTCGAGGCCGGCCTCGTAGGCGCGTTCGCTCCCGGCCATCGTCCCGGTGTGGGAGGCGGCGGCCGAGGCCCCGGCCTCGGTCCGGCCGGACTTGACCATCAGGATCGGCGTCTCCTGAGTGACCTCGCGGGCGGTCTCGATGAACTCCCCACCGTTCTCGATGCCCTCCAGATACGCGAGGATCACGTCAGTCTCGGGATCGTCGCCCCACTCGTCGACGAAGTGGCGTTCGTCCAGCACCGCCTTGTTGCCCAGCGACACCACGTCCCGAAAGCCCACGTCGCGGTCGTTGGCCCAGTCCAGCACTGCGGTGACGAACGCGCCCGACTGACTCATAAAGGAGATCGGGCCGGGCTGGGCGTTCTCCGGCCCGAAGGTCGCGTTCATGTCGACCGCGGTACTCATGATGCCGAGACTGTTGGGACCGACGAGGTTGAGGTCGTACGCCTCGGCGATCTCCCGGAGGCGGCGCTCGCGGCTCGCCCCCTCGCTGCCGGCCTCGCTGAACCCGGCCGTGATGACGACCACGTTCTCGACGCCGGCCTCGCCGCAGGCTTCGACCACGTCCACCGCGATGGATGCTGGCACCACGACCACTGCCACGTCGACCGCCCTCGGCACGGAACCGATGTCCTCGTAGCAGTCCAGGCCGAGGACGGTCTCGGCGTTGGGGTTGACGGGGACCACCTCGCCCTCGAAGTCGGCGTCGAGGTTCGACGTGATGGCGCGGCCGACCGACCCCTCGCGCTCCGTCGCGCCGACGACCGCCACCCGGTCGGGCGCGAACATCGTAGCTAGCTCGCCCATCGGTCCCGGGTTCGCCGCCGGGACGGATATAGTTCGGGAAACCGGCCAGCGTGATACCGGATCGACGGTCGGTCAGCGGTCCACCAGCCGCGTCTCGCCGGCGGTTACCTCGTCCCCTTTCGAGACGCGGAGGTCCTCGCGGCGCACGTCCGCGGGCACGATCACGTCGACGCGACTGGAGAAGGAGATGTGACCGATGCGCTGGCCGCGCTCGACTTCCTCGCCCGGTTCCACGTAGGGGTGGATCCGCCGCGCGAACGCGCCGGCGATCAGGACGACGGTGTACTCATCGAACGCGACGCGGACCTTCTCGTTGCGGTCCGACTCCTTCCGGAACGCCGGCCAGTGTTTGCCCGGCGAGTGGGTCACGTCCTCGACGGTCCCGGACAGGGGAGCGCGGTTGACGTGGACGTCGGTGAGGTTCATGAACACGCCCACGCGGAGCCGACCGTCCTCCTCACGGACGACCGATACCGTCCCGTCGGCGGGCGCGAGCAACCCGTCGGCCGGCGGAGACCGGTCCGGATCGCGGTGAAACCCCAGTGCCGCGCCGCCCGAGAGGAAGGCGACCGCCGCACCGAGCAGCGAGAACGGCACCAGAAAGAGCCCGACGAGCATCGGGGGAACCGCGTACCGCCAGGACCCGCGGGCGAAGCGAGCGCACATACCCTTCGGTCCGGCCCCGGAGGAATGAACCTATCGGGCTCGACCGTCGGCGATGGCGTTTTGTCCCGCCCGCTCCTCGTCGGCACGATGACAGCGGACCTCCTCGCACCCTTCGACGACGACCTGCTCGCGACCGTCGCCGGCCGGCACGACCTCGACGAGGCGACGCTCCGGGACCTGCTGGCCCGCCACCAGAAACAGGTCCGCGAGAACCCGGGCGTCGAGGACATCGTCTACGAGTGGCGCTCGCAGTTCCACGAACAGCCGGTCCTCCAGCGAACCGAGGACACCTACGTCCTGCGTCTGCGAGCCCACGTCTGGGACGAGTTCGCCGACGCGCTCGACATCTCCGAGGCCGACCTCCACGCCGTCCTCGACGCCCACGAAGAGCAGACCCGACGCGAGACGGGAGCCGGCCTCGGCGACGACGAGCGCGCCATGGTCCTCGCCCGCCCCTGATACCCGTACCGAATTCCTTCCACGCAAACTCAGTTTTTGAGATTGGAAAAATAATTTCTGAGACCCAAAGTTTATGATACAGCGGGACCACTCTCTAATCGAGATGAGTACCGAGAAAACCGTCCGGAAGGAGTTCGGCGAAGTCGAGGAGAACGAACTGCGGCTCGACCAGGAGAAGGCGGAACAGATCGTCGAGGCGCTCAACGACGATCTCGCGGACGCGTACGTCCTCTACCACCAGCTCCGCAAACACCACTGGAACGTCGAGGGTGCGGAGTTCCGCGACCTCCACGTCTTCCTCGGCGAGGCCGCCGAGAACGTGGAGGCGGCGGCCGACGAGATCGCCGAGCGCCTGCAGGCGATCGGCGGGACCCCCGTCGCGAGCATGCCCAACCTCTCGGAGCGTGCCAGCGTCGAGCCCGAGGACGGCGACGTGTACCCCATCCGCCACTCGGTGAAGAACGATCTGGAGATCTACGGGGACATCATCGAGAGCCTCCGAGAACATATCGAACTCGCGACCGAACTCGGCGACCACGCGACCGCCGAGATGCTCCGGGAGATCCTCGTCGAGACCGAGGACGACGCCCACCACCTCGACCACTACCTCGAAGACGACACGCTGGTGTTCGAGACCAGCGCCGAGTAAGGGCGTCGCCGCGCGAAGACCCGCAGCGAGCCGCGAAGTTCTATTTTTCGCGAGAAGAGGATCCCGCCGTCTACGGCGAGACGGCTGTCACTGCCGACACTCGACGGTCAGATCCGTCGCGATCCAGCCGTCCGTGTTCCCGTCCTCGGTGAACACCCGCCGCTCGTCGGTCGCCCTGTGGCACTTGATCAGCGGTGCGTCGTCTTCCGGTTCGGCCGTCGCCTCGTCCTCGTCGACGGTGTCCGGCGCGTGACTCATTGACTGACCTTAGGCGCGCCTAAATCTAAAAGGGTTTTGGTTGCCCTAAATCGAGTCGTCGTGGGGATCCGGGCTTAAGTGCCGACGCGCCGTACGGGGCGTATGAGCGATTCGGCCAGCGACGAGGATCTCGCGCGGCTCGCGGCTGATCTCGCACGGTCGCTCCGGGACCTCCAGCGCGAACTCGAACCGGGCCGTCGACGGCGACTGCGGCCACCGTCCCCACGGGAACTCCTCCGGTTCACCGACGAAGTGGCGATTCCGGGAGCGATCCTGTTTCTGGAGACGAACGTCCGTGCGCTCCGGCTGCTCCAGCGCGCGATCCGACTCGCCGACCCCGAGCGCGGCGTGACCGACGACGGCGACGCCGCCGTCCGCGACCGGGCGGTACAGCTCAGCCGGACGACCGTCCGGAAACTGGACGACGTGCTGGCGGACGTACAGGACGCCGTCGAGGGACGCCCCACCGACGACGAGGCCGAACGCGTCCTCGCGGAGGCTCGCTCGCTCCGCGACGAGATCGACGATCGACTCGCCGCGGAACCGGCGTCCGACGCCCCCGATGTCGATTCGGCGGACGACGCGAGTGTCCCGGTCGACGTGGACGCCGAACTCCGGTCGATCAAGGACGACCTCGACGGCGGCGACGGGGACGACGGGCCCGCCACCGAGTAGCGACCGCCGTCACCCGATCCGTACTGTGGGTACCGATGTCAACGGTCCCTAACATAGCAGGTTTTATTTATTTCACCCCGGGATTTTGCAGTACGAATGACCGGGAACGGGAGTCCGACCGGGACACGGGTGGAACTGTTCGCGCGTGCCTCGTTACCCGACGTGGCGGCGCGGCGACGGGACGAGGTGGCCGGACGGCTCACGAGACTCGCCGAGGCCGGTCACGTCGACGACGTGACGATCCGCACCTGGGAGAAGAAAGTGCCTCTCTCGGCGGACGGCGAGGAACTCGCGGCCTACGACCGGTTCCGCGAGTGGGCCGAGGAGACGGGTGTCGCGCTCGATCCCTTCTTCGACACCCGAACCTGTTACTCGATGGAGACCGGCGACCGGGGCGAGTGGCTGGTCCTCCCCGCGCTCTGTCTCGTCGTCTACCGGGACGGCGACCTCGACGCCGTGTATCCCCACTCGACCAACGACGGGTCCCGCTCCGTCCTCGACTGCATCCGCGCCATCGAGGCCGCCCCCGGCCACGTCACCGACCCGATCGAGTCCGACGGGACCGAACAGGTCGACCTCGCGGAACTCTCCGACTGAACGGGACGTTCGGTCCGGGGAGCCCTCACTGGGACAGTCGGAACCGGTACCCGTCCCACTCCTGATCCGCGTCGGCGGGCTTGAGCCCGACGCCCGGTTCGCGCAGCTCGTCGACGTGGACCGGTTCGACCTCGTCGCCGGTCTCCACGTCGGCGTTGTCGACGATCTGGCCCAGCGCACGTACCGGCGTGCCGTCGACCTCGAACTCGACGAACGCCAGGACGTTCGGCTCCCGAACGCCGGGGGGCGTCGCCGTGCTCTCCGTCCAGGTGACGATCTCGCCCGTGCGATCGCTCAGGTCGACCGTCGCCTCGGGTTTCTCGCCACACTCCGGACAGCGCGGGTGTGTGGGGTACTTCACGTGACCGTTCGGACAGCGGATGGCGTCCATCGTCATTGTCCAGCCTCCATGATCGTGGTGATGACGCAGTTGCCGAAGCCGCCGACGTTGCAGGCCAGGCCCGTCTCCGCGTCGACCTGCCGGTCGCCGGCCTCGCCGACCAGTTGCTCGTAGATCTCGTAGCCCTGTGCAACGCCGCTGGCCCCGAGCGGATGCCCCTTCGATTTCAGCCCGCCGGAGGTGTTGATCGGGAGCTCGCCGTCGATCTTCGTCTCCCCCGCCTCGACCATCTTCCAGGCCTCGCCCGGGTCGGCGAAGCCCAGCCCCTCCATCTGGAGGAACTCGAGGATGGTGAACATGTCGTGGAGTTCGGCCACGTCCACGTCCTCGGGACCGATGCCGGCCATCTCGTAGGCCTCCTCGCCCGAGTCGACGACGCCGCCCATCGTCGTCGGATCCGCCCGCTCGTGGACGACGTGGGTGTCCGTCGCGCCGCCGATCCCCGACACGACGGCGTACTCGTCGGCGTACTCCTCGGCCACCTCGACCGGGCAGAACATGAGCGCCGAACTCCCGTCTGTGATCGGGCAGAAGTCGTACAGCCGGAGCGGGTCGGCGATGATCGGGCTCTCCAGGGCCTTCTCCTCCGTAATCTCCTTCTGGAACTGCGCCTTCGGGTTGCGGGTGCCGTTCTCGTGGTTCTTGACGGCGACTTTCGCCAGGCTGTCACGGGGCGCGTCGAACTTCTCGAGGTAGTGCCGTGCGGTCATCCCCGCGAAGGAGGGGAGCGTGACGCCGTGTTTGTACTCGGCGGGGTGGGTGATCGACGCGATGATGTCGGTCGCGCCGCCGGTCCCCTTGTGGGTCATCTTCTCCCCGCCCACGAGCAGGGTCATGTCGCTGGCCCCGGACTTGATCGACTGCCAGGCCGCGTACATCCCCGCGCCGCCGCTGGAACTGGTCTGGTCGATGCGCTGGCTGTAGGCCGGCAGTAGTCCGAGATCGTGTGCCACGGCGTTCATGATCCCGCCCTGCCCCTCGAACTCCCCGCTGGCCATGTTCGACACGTAGACGTGGTCGACGGCGTCGGGGTCGACCCCGGCGTCGTCCAGACACGCCTCCCCGGCCTCCGCGAGCAACTCCCGGATCCAGGCGTCCCGTTGGCCGAACTTCGTCATCGACCCGCCGATGATGGCAACCTCCCTGTCCATATCACCTCCAACTGCGACGGGCGGTATTGTAAATCTGGCTGAAAACGCGGTTTCGGGTGAACGAGCCGGGTTCCGTCGACGGACGGCGACCGGCCGCGCGGCGGCCGTCGACTACAGCGACCGGGCCGCAGCCTGCCACTCCCGACCGCGTTCGACGTTTCTGGGACGCCGACGGGCGCGAACGCCGTTGGACTCGAATCGGCCGGCGAGCGTCCACGCCGGCACGGTCTCCGGTTCGCTCCCGGTGGCGGCCTCGGCGGCCGCGAGCAGGGCGTCCAGATCCACTTCCGGAATCCCGTCGTCGGGGGTCATGCCGAGTCCGACCTCAGAGGGGGATGTTGCCGTGGTCCTTGGGCGGCGTGTCCTCGCGCTTGCGCTCCAGCAGTTCGAGGTCGTCGATCAGTCGCTTGCGCGTGTTCTGTGGCTCGATCACGTCGTCGATGTACCCGCGTTTCGCGGGGCCGTAGGGGTGGGCGAACTCCTCGCGGAACTCGTCCATCAGCTCCTGGCGCTTGGCGTCGGGGTCGTCGGCGTTGGCGATCTCCTCGCGGTAGAGGATGTTGACCGCGCCGCGGGGCCCCAGCACGGCCATCTCCGCGCCGGGCCAGGCGTAGTTCACGTCGCTGCCCAGGAACTTCGAGGACATGACGATGTAGGCCCCGCCGTAGGCCTTCCGGACGACGACCGACATGAGCGGGACCGTCGCCTCGGCGTAGGCGTAGATCAACTTCGCGCCCCGGCGGATGATGCCGTCGTGTTCCTGATCGGTGCCCGGCATGAATCCGGGCACGTCCACGAACGTGGCGATGGGGACGTTGAACGAGTCACAGAAGCGGACGAAGCGGGCGGCCTTCTCGGCGGCGTCGATGTCGAGCGTCCCGGCGGAGACGCGGGGCTGGTTGGCGACGACGCCGACGACGCGACCGTCCAGCCGGGCGAAGCCGGTGACGACGTTGCGCGCGAACCCGTCGTGGACCTCGAAGAAGGAGTCCTCGTCGACGATCCGTCCGATCACCTCGTTCATGTCGTAGGGTTTGCGCGGTTCCTCGGGGACGATGTCCACGAGTTCGTCGCAGGCCCTGTTCGGGTCGTCCCAGGGCTGGACCCGCGGGGGGTCGGCCATGTTGTTCTGGGGCAGGTACGAGAGCAACTGACGGATGTCGTCCAGCGCTTCCTCTTCGGAGCGCTCCGCGAAGTGGGCGACTCCGGACTTGGTGGCGTGGGTCTTGGCCCCGCCGAGTTCCTCCTTCGAGACCTGCTCGCCCGTGACCGTCTCGATCACGTCCGGTCCCGTGATGAACATGTGACTGGTGTCCTCGACCATGAACGTGAAGTCGGTCAGCGCGGGCGAGTAGGTCGCGCCGCCGGCGCAGGGTCCCATGATCGCGGAGATCTGTGGGATCAGCCCCGACGCCTCCGTGTTGCGGTTGAAGATCTTGGCGAAGCCCACCAGCGAGTCGACGCCCTCCTGGATGCGCGCGCCGCCGGAGTCGTTGAGCCCGACGACGGGGACGCCGTTCTCGATGGCCTTGTCCATCACCTTGCAGATCTTGTCGGCGACGACCTCCCCGACGGAGCCGCCCAGCACCGTGAAGTCGTGGGCGAAGACGTAGAGCTTTCGGCCGTCGACCTCGCCGTAGCCGGTGACGACGGCGTCGCCGGGGAACGTCTTCTCGTCCATCCCGAACGCCTGGGAGCGGTGTTCGACGAACGGGTCGATCTCGTGGAAGGTCCCGTCGTCCAGCAGGTAGTCGACCCGCTCCCGGGCGGTCATCTTGCCCTTCTCGTGCTGGCGCTCGATGCGCTCCTCGCCGCCGCCGAGTTCGGCCTCCCGACGGCGTTTCCGAAGCTCCTCGACCGGCGACTGTTCCGTGTCCTCGTCCGACGGTTCCTCCTCTTGCTGGCTCATGTTACCACTCCATGCCGCCGTTGACGGCAAGTACCTGTCCGGTCATGTAACTCGAGTCCTCGCTCGCGAGAAAACGAACGATGCCGGCGATGTCCTCGACCTGGGCGAACCGGCTCAGGGGAACCCGGTCGAGGATCTTCTGCTGAACGCGCTCGGGCACGTCTTCGAGCATGTCCGTCTCGACGAATCCGGGCGCGACGCAGTTGGCCGTCGAGCCCGTCGAGGCCAGTTCCAGCGCCAGCGTCCGGGTGAAGCCGAACAGACCCGATTTCGTGGTCGCGTAGTTGGCCTGCCCGTAGTTGCCCTGCTGGCCGACGACCGAGGAGATGTTGATCAGCCGGCCCTGATCGGAGGACTTGATGTCCTCGAACAGGCAGTGCGTGCAGTTGAACACGCCGCCGAGGTTCACGTCGACGACACGCTCCCAGTCCTCCTTGGTCATGTTCTCGAACTTCTTGTCGATGGTGATCCCCGCGTTGTTGACCAGTACGTCCGCCGAGCCGTACAGTTCGTCCACTCGCTCGGCCATGGCGTCGACCTCGTCCTGGGTCGACACGTCGGCCTGTAACGGGACGGCGCTCCCCCCTTCCTCCTCGATCCGGTCGGCGACGTCGTGGGCCGCCGCCTCCGACGATCGGTAGTTCACCACGACGTTCGCTCCGTGGCGACCCAACTCCTCGGCGATACCGCGGCCGATACCTCGTGATGCACCGGTTATCACACAGGTCTGGTTTTCGAGCATGGTTAGATGTCCGCGGTGTGACCGCCGTCGGCCCCTCTCTATCGATCGCACGACAGTGTGGTCACACCCCGCTCCTCACGTAATCTTGCCCGCGCACTGGCAGATAATAGTTCCCCTTATACTGCGTTAATCAAAACCGATACCATATAAGGAAGTGCGGAAGGGGCGGACCCGAACCGCCGAGAACACGACAACTACTTTTGGCTCGTCTAGAGAGAGATGGCTACGAATGAGTGGAGACGTTTGCGTCATCGTGCCGACGATTCGGGAGTTCGAGTGCATGCGGACGTACTTCGAGAACGCCCGGCAGCACGGGTTCGACCTGGACCGACTTCACGTCGTGTTGGTCACCGAGGACTTCTGTGACACCGACGAGATGCGGGCGATGCTCGACGACGAGGGGGTCGAGGGTCGGGTCTTCGACGGGAGCGCCCGCGAGGAGTGGTTCGAGGAGCAGGGCGTCGCGGAGTACTCCCACCTGATCCCGGAAGCCAGCCACGCCCAGACGAGTTTCGGCCTGCTCTACATGTGGGCCAACGACTTCGAGTACGGCTTCTTCATCGACGACGACACGCTCCCCCACCCCGACTTCGACTTCTTCGGGACCCACTTCGACAACCTCGCCTTCGAGGGCACCGTCGAGTCGGTCGGCTCCGACGAGGACTGGGTGAACGTCCTCTACCAGAACGTCGACGAACACGGGCTCTACCCGCGGGGGTACCCCTACAGCGCGATGGACGAGGCGGTCGAGATCGGCGAGGCCGAGGTCGACGACGTGGTCGCCTCACAGGGGCTGTGGACGAACGTGCCCGACCTCGACGCGGTCCGGATCCTGATGGACGGCGACCTCCAGGGGCAGGCCAAGACCCGCACCTCGACCGACGACTACGAGGGCAACTTCGTCGCCGAGCGCGGGAACTACCTCACCGTCTGTTCGATGAACCTGGCCTTCCGGCGGGAGGTGATCCCGGCGTTCTACCAGCTTCCGATGGACGACAACGAGTGGGACGTGGGCCGGTTCGACGACATCTGGAGCGGCCTGTTCCTCAAGCGGGCCTGTGACGTGCTGGACAAGCGCATCGTCAACGGCTACCCGCTCTGTGAGCACAACAAGGCCCCGCGTTCCACCTTCTCGGACCTGAACAACGAGGTTCCGGGACTGGAGCTGAACGAACACGTCTGGGAGATCGTCGACGAGGTCGGCGACGACGCCGACACGTACGCCGGCGTGTTCGCCGCGATGGCCGACGCGCTGGCCGAGGGCGAGTTCGACTACGAGAACGCCGCGTTCCTCAACTACTGCGGCGAGTTCATGCAGGACTGGCTCGCCTGTCTCGAAGCGCTCCGACCGGGCTCGGTCACCGAGCACGCGCCCACGACCGCGGACGACTGAACCGGCAGGTATAAGTGTTTTAGGCAGACCTAAATTCAGGTATGGATGACGAAGTCGATCGTAGCGGACGGAGTGTTTCACGGCGGCGGCTCCTGCAGGGCGGGGCCGTTCTCGGAACGGCGTCCGTCGCCGGGTGCTTCGGGATGTTCGGCGACGGCGGCGGGACCGAGACGCCCGTGAACGCGAGCGTCTCGGACTTCCGGGGAACCGGCCCGCTCGTGGAAGGGAACTTCCGGGGCTCCGGACGGCTGGCGAAGGGGCGGCCCTACCCGGGCGGGACGTCGATCAACGAACTGCCGGACCTCTCGGGGACCCTCGCGCTCTACATCGGCGGCGGTGAGGGCGGCCTCTACATGAACCTCATCAACAAGCTCGAGAGCATCTACCCGGACTTCACGGTCGAGCCCCGGAGCAACGACTCGGCGTCGCTCGCCCAGACGATCGTCCAGCAGGTGAACTCGGGTGTCAGCCGGGGCGACGTGTTCTGGTCGATCGACGCCAGTTCCCTCGGTTACGTCGCGGACCACGGCGCGTACGAGCCCCTCTCGGAGAAGGCGGTCGAACCGGTCGCCAAGCCGCAGTTCGTCGGTACCGACAACGCCTGGGCGGGCGTCGCCGGCCGTGCGCGGTCCGTCCCGTACAACACGCAAGAACTGGAGGCGTCGGAGATCCCGGACAAGGTCCAGCAGTTCCCGGAGACGAGCGCACTCCGGGGGACGATGGGCTGGGCACCGACCTACGGCGCGTTCAAGTCGTTCGTGACCGCGATGCGGCTCATCCGCGGCGACGCGGCGACTCGCCGGTGGCTGATCGACATGCGCGAGGCCGGTACCGAGCGGTACGGCAACGAGTACGCCGTCTCACAGAGCGTCGCCAACGGGACGATCGCGGCCGGATTCGCGAACCACTACTACGCGCTCCGGGTGAAAAACCAGCGCCCCGACGCGCCGCTGGATCTCGCGTTCACCGAGAACGACGCCGGTGCGCTCGTCAACGTCTCCGGTGCGTTGAAGATCAAGGGCACCGACAAGGGTGACCTGGTCGACAACTTCGTGCGCCACCTGCTGTCGGCGGAGGCCCAGGAGTTCTTCGCGACGGTCGCCTTCTCGTATCCGATGATCGAAGGTGTCAAGCCCGTCGGGAACCTTCCGCCGATCAGCGAACTCAACCCGCCGAGCATCGACCTCTCGAAGCTATCGAACGTGCAAGCGACGATCGAACTGATGAAGTCAGCCAACGTCTCCCCATGACCGGCCAGGAGGATCTCGAGCGGATGAGCGGTCGATCCGCGGACGGATCCTCCACGGTCGATACCGGCCTGACGTTGCTCGCGGCGGCCATCGCCGCCGTCCTCGTGTTCCCGATCGCGTGGCTCGCCGTCGACGCGGCGGAGCTGGGCTGGACGGCGGTCGCATTCGCCGTCGAGTCACAGACGCTCGCGGTGCTGGTTCGGACCGTCGCCCTCGTGGCGGCCGTCACCGGTGCGAGCATCGTACTCGGCGTGGCACTAGCCCTGTTGACGGTGCAGGGCGATCTGCCGTTCTCGCGGTTCTGGACGATCCTCTGTGCGCTCCCGCTCGCGGTTCCCAGTTACCTCGGTGCCTTCGCGTTCGTTTCGGCCTTTGGCCCCAACGGGGCGCTCGCGGACCTGCTCGCGCCGCTCGGGATCGGATCGCTCCCCTCCGTCTACGGGTTCACCGGCGCGGCGTTCGTGCTGACGCTTTATACCTACCCCTACGTGTTCCTGACGACGCGGGCGTCGCTGCTCTCGCTGGACGCGACGCTCGTCGAGGCGGGGCAGACGCTCGACTCCGGTCGCTGGGAGGCGCTCAAGCGGGTCACCATCCCCCAGATCCTCCCCGGGATCGCCGCCGGCGCTCTCCTCGTGGCCCTCTACACGCTGGCGGACTTCGGGACGCCCAACATCATGCGGGTGGAGGTGTTCACGCAGTTCATCTACGCGCAGTACAACGCCTTCGCCCGCGACTACGCGGTGGTCCTCTCGCTGCAGTTGCTCGCCGTCACCGCCGTCATCCTCGCCATCGAGTCACGCATCGGGGCCGACGAGTCCGGTGCCTACGAGAGCGGGAGCGGTCGCGGCGCGGTGGATCTCGACCTGGGACGGTGGCGGTACCCCGCACTGCTGGTTCCCGCACTCGTCTTCACGCTCGCGATCCTGGTGCCCGTCGGCATCTTCGGGATGTGGCTCACCCGGGGCGGACCGGGGTACGCGGCCGGCCGGATCCCGTTCGCCTGGCGATACGCCTGGAACTCGGCGAACCTGGCGTTCCTGGCGGCCGTGGCCTCGGTCGTCGTGGCCCTGCCCATCGCCATCGCGTCGGCCCGGTCGGACTCCCGGCTGGCGGAACTGGCCGACCGCGCGTCCTACGTCGGGTACGCGACGCCGGGCATCGTGCTGGCGATCGCCCTGCTGAGTTTCAGTCTGGACCTGCTGCCGGCGCTGGCGGAGCTGACCGGCGTCGACGTGGTCGAGCTGTTCTACAAGACGATCCCGATGCTCGTGTTCGCGTACGTCGTCCGGTTCATGCCCCAGGCCATCGGGTCGATCCGGACCTCGACGCTCCAGGTCGACCGGGAACTGATCGAGGCGGCACAGACGCTGGGCCGGTCGCGCCTGGGCGCGTTCCGGACGGTGACGCTCCCGCTGATCCTCCCGGGCGTGGCCGCCGGCGCGGCGCTGGTCTTTCTGACGACGATGAAGGAGTTGCCCGCGACGCTGATGTTGCGCCCGCTGGGGTTCCGGACGCTCGTCACGTACATCTGGACGGTCCAGGAGGCGGGCTTCTACGGGCAGGCGGCGATCCCAGCGTTGATCCTCGTCGTCGTCTCCGGGCTCTCGATGGCCGTCATCCTCTCACAGGAAACAGGTGACTCACCATGAACGACGCAACACGGACGCGGACGGAACCGGTCGTAACGGCGAACCTCGACGAACAGGAGCAGTCGCGCGAGACGGTTCTCGAACTCGACGGCGTGACGCGGACGTTCGGCGACGAGGTCGCCGTCGCCGACTTCTCGCTGTCGGTCCGCGAGGGCGAACTGCTCACTCTGCTCGGTCCGTCGGGCTGTGGCAAGACGACGACGCTGCGCCTGCTGGCGGGACTCATCCGTCCCGACGGTGGAACCATCACGGTCGACGGTGACCTCGTCGCCGGCGACGGGCAGTTCGTCGATCCCGACCGGCGCGACGTGGGGCTGGTCTTCCAGGACTACGCCCTCTTTCCGCACCTCTCGGTCGCCGAGAACGTCGCCTACGGGATCGACGACTGGGACAGCGACGCGCGGGACGAGCGGGTCGAGGAACTGCTCGATCTGGTCGGCCTGTCCGACTACCGGGCGGCCAGTCCCGACGACCTCTCGGGCGGCCAGCAACAGCGGGTCGCGCTGGCGCGCTCGCTGGCCCCCGAACCGGACGTCCTCCTGCTCGACGAACCGTTCTCGAACCTCGACGTGTCCCTGCGCAAGCAGATGCGCGAGGAGGTCCGGCGCATCCTGAAAGAGACCGGCGTCACCGCCCTGTCGGTCACCCACGACCAGGAGGAGGCCCTCTCGATCAGCGACCGGGTCGCGGTCATGTCCGAGGGTCGGATCGAACAGGTCGGCCGGCCGGAGGTCGTCTTCCAGCGCCCCGAGTCGCGGTTCGTCGCGGAGTTTCTCGGTCAGGCCGGCTTCGTCACCGGTCGCCTCGACGACCACACCATCGAGACGGGACTGGGGACGCTCGATACGGACATGATCCAGGGGCTCGGTCCCGAGTACGACGGGGCCGAGATCGACGTGCTGGCCCGACCCGACGACCTGCGGGCGATCCCGGCGACCGAGGGCGACGGGAACGGACGGATCGTCGAGCGCGAGTACACCGGCCCCTCGTTCGTCTACACGGTCGAACTCGACTCGGGCGACGTGGTCTACTGCGAACACAACCACTCCGACGACCTCGACCTGAACCGTCGCGTGCGCGTCGACCTCGTCGCCGACCACCGCCTCGCCTGGTTCCCCACGGAGAGCGATGGGCTCCGGGACGACTGACCTGCGCCGGCGGACGTGGCGGATCGGCGTCGTCGCGCTGGCGGCCGTCGCCGCCCTCGCGGTCTGGGTGCTCGCCACGCGCCTGTTTCCCTACCACTCGCTGAACCACGACGAGGGCGTCTACCTCCAGCAGGCGGCCATGCTGCTCGACGGCCGGCTGTTTCTCACCCCGCCGGTCGAGGACGTCTTTCGCCCCTGGTTTTTCGTCGAGGACGGGGACCGGCTGTACTCGAAGTACGCGCCGGTGGTACCCGCCCTCTTCGCCGTCGGGAAACTGCTGGGCGCGGCGCGGCTGGCGCTGGCCGGGATCGCCGCCGCCAACGTCGCGCTGGTCGCGCTGGTCGTCCGCGAGCTGTTCGACCGCCGGACCGGCCTCGTCGCGGCCGCGTTCGTCCTCGCGTCCCCACTCTTTCTGATCGACTCGGCGGTCTTCCTGCCCTACGCCCCGACGACGATGCTGAACCTCTGTTTTCTCTACGCCTACCTCCGGGCCGACCGGACCGGCGACTACCGCTTCGCCGGGGCGGCCGGCGCGGCCGTCGGTTTGGCCTTCTTCGCGCGACCGTACACCGCGGTGCTGTTCGCGGCCCCGGTGATCGGGCACGCGCTGTGGACGCTCTACCGGGATCGGCGCGACGCGCTTCCGCGACAGGCCGTGACCGCGGCGCTCGGACTCGCCGGGGTCGGACTCACGCTGGGGTACAACGCCGTGATGACCGGCTCGGCGCTGGTCTTCCCCTACCAGGCGTTCGCGCCCGAGGACGGCCTCGGGTTCGGCCACCACGAGATCCTCGGCCACGAGGTCGACTACACCGTCGGGCTCGCGCTCCGGTCGAACGCCCTGGTGCTGGAACAGCTCACAACGACCTGGGTCGCGGGCGGGCTGTTCGGGACCGCGCTGGCGCTGGCCGGGATCGCCGTCACCGTCAGGCGCGGGCTCTCCCCGCGGCGGGGGATCCTCGTCGGGCAGATCGGCACCGTCGCCGCGGGCAACGTCTACTTCTGGGGGAACTACAACATCCTGGGCGTGCTGGACCGGGTCGGCGACGGGCTGATCGCCTCGCACGGCCCCTACTACCACTTCGATTTGCTCCTGCCCTTCGGCGCGTTCGCGGCCGTCGGGACGCTGGCGCTCCTGGGAACCGTCCGGCGACTGGCCGCCGAGCGGGTCGAACCCCGGGCGGTGCGAGCGGTGGTCGTCGCCGTGGTCCTGCTCGGCGCGGGAGTGCTGGGCGGCGCGACGGTGGCGAACGCCGACCGGCCGATCGAGATGAACGCGCGCACGACCGACACGTACGAGCGGGCGTACGCGCCCTTCGCGGAGCGGTCGCTCGACGACGCGCTGGTCTTCCTGCCGACGCCGTATGGCGACTGGCTCAACCACCCGTTCCAGCCGCTCCGGAACGAGCCGGGCTTCGACGGGCGGACGGTCTACGCCATGGACGAACGCCCCTTCGCGGTCGTCGACGCCTACCCCGACCGGACGCTGTATCGCTACACCTTCCGGGGCGAGTGGGAGCCGTACAGCGCCTCGCCGCGGGGTGCGCGGCTCCAGCGGGTCGACCACGTCGCGGGCGAATCGGTCACGCTGAACGCGACCGTCGGCCTTCCGTCGACGTACCGGTCGGTGTCGGCGACGCTCACCACCGACGACGGGAGCGTGACCGTCGGCGCGCGCCACGCGACCGATTCGGTGACCGCACGAATCCGCTTCGACGACGGCAGCGTGCGGCTCGTCGGCCCGGGCTGGCCGTCTCACGAGCCGGTTCCGTACGACGACCGGGGGGACGTGTCGCTGACGCTGTTCGTCGACAAAGGCCCCGGTGCGAGCTTCAGCTACCGGTTCGAGACGCCGGTCCGCCGCGACGGCGGTCGCGTCCGCGCACTCACGCCCCGGATCGAGCGGTGTGTCGCCATCGGCGAGTGTGGCGGTGAGGCCGGCTACGTGCCCGCCCTCGCGCCCGACTGGGCGACGGTCCGAACCGACCTGACGGCCGGAGAGGACAACCGATAAACCCGTGAGCCACCAGGAGTCGACATGGAACTGACCCGACGGGACGCGGTCGTGGCGCTGGGAGCCGTCGGGGTCGCCGGCGGCGCGGTGGCGCTGTCCCGGTCCGGCGACGCCGGCGGTGACGACGACCGATCGACGCCCGCCGGATCCGGCGGCGAGGCGGCGGCGCTCTCGGCCCACGACCGCGAAACCGCGGTCGCGGTCGCCGAGGCGATCTACCCCTCGGCCGTCGAGAACGTGGCGGGGTTCGTGACCGACTTCCTGCGCGGGCGCGTCGCGGACGACCCCGAGCGGGCCGCGGCGATCGCCGAGACCGTCGCCTACCTCGACGACTACGTGTCGACGTGGTACGACGCGGACGCGTACGTCTCGCTGCCGGCGGACACCCGGGCCGAGGTGTTCGACGCCATGAGCGCGGACACGGTCGAACCGGATCCCAGCGGCGGGGACGTTCAGCGCGTGCGCTACTACCTGCTCAACGACCTGCTCTATGCCCTGTACACCTCCCCGACCGGCGGCAAACTCGTCGGCATCGAGAACCCGCAGGGCTACCCGGGCGGGACGACGAGCTATCAGCAGGGCCCCCAGTTCGGCACCGAGAACTAGACGCGGTCAGCGCAGTCGCTCCTCGATTCCGACCGTGAGGATGGACCTGGCGATGGCGTAGCCCCCGCTGACGGGATCCAGTTTCGTCTCGCCCGCGCGCTCGCCGTACTCGATGGGGATCTCACACACGTCGTACCCCCGCATGAGCGGACGCATGAGCAGTTCCGCGGACAGTCCCGTGTTCTCGGTCCAGTCGATCTTCTCGATCACCTCGCTCCGGTAGGCCCGCATCCCGGTGGTCGTGTCGTGGACGCGCTCGCCGAGCAGGGCGCTCGCCAGCGCGGCGAAGGCGTGATTCCCGAACCGGTTGAACGTCGGCATGGCGTCGGCCCCGTAGTAGAGGCGGTCGCCGCTGACCACGTCGTAGCCCTCGTTGATCCGGTCGAGGAAGTCCGGCAACCGCTCCATCGGATAGGTGTCGTCGCAGTCGGTCGTGACGACGACGGGCCTGTCCGCGGCCCGGAGTGCGGCCTCGACCGCCACGCCGTACCCCTGTGGCTCCTGTTCGATCACGCGCGCGCCGTGCTCGCGGGCGATCTCGGACGTCCGGTCGTCGGACCCGTCGACGCAGACGACCTCCGCCCGGCCGCCGGTCACGTCGTCGATGTCCTCCAGTACCGTCCCGATCGCCTCCGCCTCGTTGTACGTCCCCATGACGACGCTCAGGTCGTCGAACGTGAACCGCTCGTGCTCGGATCGCGCCTGCTGTAGGCTCATTACCTACCCGTCGGTACCTGTGTCCCTTGAGTTTTTAGGTTCGCCAAAATCGTCTCGGGCCGACGGGCGGCGGGCGGCGGGTCGGAACCTACCGCCAGGCCAGCAGGCGTCGGAGGTAGGAGGTGATGCCGAGGTCGCGTTTCGCCATGATGACCGTGCCCTCGGCTCTCCGGCCGACTTCTTCGGGGATCGACCCGAAGACGAACTGCTGGAGCAAGCCCTCGCGGGTCGCGCCGACGATCGTCAGGTCGTGGTCGGCCGAAGCGGCGACGATGGCGTCGGCAACGTCGTCGCTCTCGACGAGTTCGGTCTCGTGGGACACGTCGTCGAGTATCGCCGCCGTCTCGTCCAGCGACTCGTCGGCGACGGCTTGCTGATCGTCGTCGGCGTCCGTCGCGACGATGCGCTGGACGGTGACCGACGCGCCGGTCGTGTGGGCCAGCGCACGGGCGACTTCGGCGGCGTACTCGGCGTGTGGGCCGCCACCGGTGGGCAACAGGATCGAGTCCGGATGACCTTCGGTCCCGATGCGCTCGACGAGCACGTCACAGTCGGCGTCCCGGGCCACGGAGTCGACGGTCGACCCGAGGATCACGTCCCGCCGCCGGGACGGCCGACCGTGCCACCCCATCAGGATCGCGTCCGAGTCGTGCTGAGCGACCGTGTGCTTGATCGCCTCGTCGACGTGGTGACCGATGCGGACGATGCCGTGGACCGGAACGTCCGATCCGTCTGCGTCGACGTCGATGGCCTGCTCCAGGATCTCGCGGCGCTCGTCGGCCTCGGTCTGTCCCGAGGACAGCGGCGTCTGGTCCGGCAAGTCGACGACCGACAGGACGAGGATCTCCCCGTCCTTGTCGGCCGCGATGTCGTGGGCGGTACGCATGAGTTGCTCCGTGTGGTCCGGATTCGCGATGGGGACGAGCAACTGGTAGTCCCGTTCGTGGGGACTGGTCTGTTCGTAGACCGTCGGCGTCTCGCGTTCGATCTCCGCCTCGGAGGTGGTGCCGATGACCGACAGCCAGACGACTACCCCGACGCCCTCGGCCAGCAACCCGAACACGAGCGCGCCCGGTTCGACGTTGAGCATCAACACCAGATTGGCCAGCACCGCGACGATCGGCACCAGGGGGACCGCAGGTACCTCGAAGTCCCGGTCGATGTCCGGATACTTCTGTCGGGAGCGCACGACCGCGAAGTTCACGACGATCAGCCCGGTCAGAAGCATGAAATCCGCGAAGTGGGCGATGGCCTCGATACCCATGTGAAACTCCAGGGGCAGGACCGGCGGGTGCAGCGTCGTCGTTCCGAACAGCGCCTTCGGCAGGACGGTGAAAAAGAAGATGAAAAACAGGATGAGTCCGCCGGTCAGGAGCACGGACCAGTACGGCGTGTTGAACGAGTCGTGGAGGGTCTCGAACCGGTCCGGCAGGTGGTCCCGGCGACTCATCGCCAGTTTCACCCGGGAACCGGCCAGCACCGTCGCGTTGGCCGCCGACAGCATCGAGAACAGCGCGCCGACGATGATGACGTAGAACCCGACGTTACCGAGGTAAAATTCCGCGGCGTACCCCATCGCGAGTTCGCCGTTCTCGGTGATGAAGCTCTGTGCACCGGCGGCGTTCGCGACGGCGTCTAGCTGGCCGATCAGGAAATCGAGGTACTGCGAGTTGTTGATCGCGAGTGTCACGACCAGCACGACCAGCGCGTAGACGACGGTGACGAAACCCATCGAGATGAAGATGGCCCGGGGGACGTTTCGGCCCGGATCTTCGATCTCCTCGGCGTTGGTCGCGATCGCCTCGAACCCGAAGAACGTGATAAACACCAGCGCCGAGGTCAGGCCGATCTGTCGGTACTTCGTGAGGTTCTCGGTCACCGACTGCTGGATGGTCGCCGCGTCGAACGCCTGCAGTCCGCCGTACAGGAAGACGATGATGAGGCCGACTTTCAGCGCCGTGACGACGATCTGGAACTGGCCCGACTCCTCGGTGCCTTTCATGTTCAGTCCGATCAGCAACCCCAAGATTACGAGGCCGGATATCCAGAACGGCAACGCCTCCTGCAGGCCCGTGGAGAAAAGCGGAACGATGAAACGGTCGAACCAGTCCGAGAACGAGGCGAGATAGAACGCGGCGCTGGCCGGATACCCGAGGATCATCGACCAGCCGACGATGTAGGTCAGGTCCGAATCGAACGTGTTGGCGACGTAGGCGTAGCCGCCGCCGGATTCGGGGTAGATGGAGGCGAACTCGGCGTACGCGAAGGCCGTAAACGAAGCCACGATAGCCGCGATGACGAAGGCCACGATGGCCATCGCGCCGACGTTGCTCACTGCCAGCCCGGAGAGAACGAAGATGCCGGCGGCGATCATGGTTCCGACACCCAACGCGATAGCACCGACGATACCGATGTCTCGGTCCAGTTCCGTCTCGACGTCCGTGCGCTCCTGGCTCACGGTTCACCTGTCGAAGTTGGTGAACAAAAAGACCGGTTATCGTCTCCAGCGCCTCGGCGTGTCGCTGAGCGGCGAGCCGACGGCCATCGGCGGTTCCTCGACGACGTAGAGGGTGTGCAGGGCCGCGTCGTACTGTTTCGCGTGGTCGATGGCGTGATCGACCGCCGCCTGTGCCGTGTCACTGCCGTCGGTCGGGACGAGAATCGACTCGTACATATCGGTGGTTTCGTGGCCCGGAGTAAATGTGTGTCGTGAGTTTTCACCGGACTGGAACCGTCCACCCGCTCGGCGATTCCCAGTTTCTTACAGGAGTGGCCGGATATTTGTGTTCGCTCGTCGAAACTTCACGTGGATATGCCCGTGGAAAACATCGCAGTCGAGCCCGTGACTGCCCGGAGGGACACACCCGTCCCCGAACTCGCACAGACGATGCTGGACGAGGATCTGGGGGATCTGATCGTCACCGAGGACGACGAACCGGTCGGGATCGTCACCGACCGCGACATCGCGCTCGCGGTCGCACGCGCGGACGACCTTGACGCCCTCACGGCCGCGGACGTGATGACGCCGGACCCTGTCACGATCGACGCCGACGCGACGGCGGTCGAGCTCCCGTCGACGATGGCCGAGGGGGGCGTCCGCCGGATCCCGGTCGTCGACGACGGTCGGCTGGTCGGCGTCGCCACGCTTGACGACGTGGTCGCCACGACCGGCGAGATGCTCGACGACGCGGCGACGGTCATCGAAGCCCAGTCCCGCGAGTACGAACCGGACGAGTAACCCCGACGCCCATCCCGGCCGGAGCCCGCGGACTCTCGGGCGTCGGGCTGGTCCGGTTCGCGGTCCACCGTTCTCTCGGTTCGTGATATCGTGCCCGGGCTCTTCTCACGTCACTGGAAGGAACACGGGGTTATTTCTCCCGAAGCGGACAACCCCCGAGCCGGGATGCACGACGTAATTCTCGTCGCGACGGACGGCAGCGAACCGGCCCAGCGGGCCGTCGATCACGCCTTCGAACTCGCCGAAGCGTCCGACGCGACCGTTCACGTGATGTCCGTCGTCGACACCAAGCGATACGGCGAACCGGCGTTGAGCAGTGCCGAACTCGTCCTCGACGACTTCGAGGACCGCGCACAGGCCCTGTTGCAGTACATCGCCGAACGGGGCGAGGAGATCGACGTCAACCTGGTCACCGAGCAGACACACGGCGAACCCCACGCCGAGATCCTCGAGTATGCCGACGAGGTCGACGCGGACGTGCTGGTGCTCGGCCGACACGGGCTCTCCCGGACCGGCCACCACATCGGGAGCGTCTCGGACCGGGTCGTCGACGGCTCGGACCGACCGGTCCACCTGCTGTGAACGCCGCGTTCGCGGTCGCCCCTCGTCGACTTGTCACGCGGTGAGAATCACCGACGTGACTTTTGTGCCGTGTGACGACTTCGAAACGATGGATCTCGACGGAAAGACAGCTATCGTCACGGGCGGATCGTCGGGCATCGGGAAAGCGATCGCCGAGGCGTACGTCGACGCGGGCGCGTCGGTCGTCATCGCCAACCGGAGCAAAGACCAGGGCCGGACCGTCGCGGACGAACTCGGGTGCCGGTTCGTCCGCACCGACGTCTCGGAGTTCGACGCGGTCGAGGCGCTGGTCGAGACCACCGTCGAGGAATACGGAGCGCTCGACGTGGTCGTGAACAACGCCGGCGTCGGGAGCGAGTCCAGCGTCGGCGAGATGGACCTCGACGAGTGGGAGACGGTCGTCTCCGTCGACCTCGACGGCGTCATGCACGGGACGAAAGCCGCGCTCCCGCACCTGCTCGAAAGCGAGGGCTGCGTGATCAACATCGCCTCCATCTACGGGCTGGTCGGCGGGCGCGGTGCCGCGGCCTACTCGGCGGCCAAGGGCGGCGTCGTGAACTTCACCCAGCAGGTCGCCGTCGACTACGCCGACGAGGGGGTGCGCGTCAACAGCATCTGTCCCGGGTTCGTCGAGACGCCGATGACCGAGCCCCTGCTCGAAACCGACCAGTTCTACAACTACGTCCGGGAGAACACACCCATGAACCGACCGGCCCAGCCCGAGGAGATCGCGCCGCTGGCCGTCTTCCTCGCCTCCGACGACGCCTCTTACCTGACCGGCGCGAACATCCCCGTCGACGGCGGCTGGACCGCACACTGAACCCGTGGCCCCTCGGCGGGAGCGTCCCCGTCACTGGACAGCCGGCGTATCGAGCGCCCGCGCGAGCGCCTCGACGAACGCCGTCCCCGTGCGGTACCGGGAATCCGGATCGTCGTGTGTGGCTTTCAGGAGACACTCGCTCGCGTCCGCCGGCAAATCGGCGAGTTCGTGGGGCGGCGTCAGGTCGGCGTTCCTGATCGCGATCGTGAAGTCCTGCCGTTTGTGGTACGGTTCGGTCCCCGTCAGGAGCCAGTACGCGACCGCGCCGAGGCGGTAGACGGGCGTCGTCGAGGTGGCCTCCTGGCGGAGCTGCTCGGGTGCCATGTACCGGCTCGCGTCGTACCGGTCCAAGGCTTCGCTCACCCGCCGTCGGAGGCCGAGTCCGGAGATGCTGGCGGTCACCGACGAGTCCGACGCGGCACGCTCCGAGTCGTCTTCCCCTCCGACTCTGATCCGCCCGGGTTCGAGGTCGGTCCGGTGGACGCCACGGCGTTGCGCGGCCGTCACCGCCGAACCGAGCGCCGAGAGGATCTCGACCCGCTCCCGGAGCGACGCCGTCTCGCGGTAGTCCGCGAGCGGGTCGCCGCTCGCGTCGAAGACGATCCACGTCGCCGGTTCGTCGCCCGCCTCGTGGACCGTCGCGACGGCCTCGTGCCCGGACAGCGCCCGCCAGTCGTCGATCGCGTCCCCGAACACGTGTGTGAGCGTCCGGTGGTCCTGGTGTTCGGGGTTCAGTATCCAGACGTGGGCCCGCGCCCCGTCCCAGGGGGTCCGGTACCGGTACACCGCCCCGTCGACGTCGAGCGCCTCCAGTTTGGCGATGTCGGGGATGACCGACGCCAGCGTGTTCATCACCTCGGTCACGCCCCCGCTCTCGTCGTCGGACGCGTCCGCCTCCTCGTCCGCCGACTCCCCGGGCGGCGGTGCCGGTCGCTCGACGCTCTCGGGCAACTGCCCGCGCTTGAACCGGACCCCCGACTTCGCGATGTCGTGGCGGAGAAACCGGTGTTCCCGTTCCGTCTCGAACTGCCCGCCGCGCGTGTAGAACTCGACGGACCGGAAGTCGTACTGCTCCAGGACGAGCTTCCCGAGCTGGTAGGCCCCGTCCGTGGAACTCGCCGTCTGGAAGACGAAGTGGTCGTCTTTCGCCGTCACGACCCACGACTTCAGGAGGCCGCTGTACTCGACGGCGAGCGTCTCGAAGACCGGGTTCCAGTACAGGCCCCCGACGCTCCGATCGGTGTCCCACCGCAGGAGACAGGGGTGGCGTCGGCGCTTCAGGACTCGCTGTCCGTCCCGCATCGCGTCGATGCGCGTATCGTACGTCCCGAACGTGACGACGCCGTCACCCACCGCGTCCGCGCTCCGGACGTACTCGCGGACGATCCACTCACCGTCGCGTTCGATCGCTTCCAGCGGCCGCTTGCAGGGCGGCGGATCGACGGCACCGATCCGAACGCCCGTCGTCTCCTCTCCCATTCTCTCGCTACCGTCGGTTCGGAACCCGTCGACTTAGTGGTTCGTAACGAAACGAGCGCGTAACCGCCCCGCCGGACCCGACTTCGCGGTGGGGCCCGGCGCGGTTTCCAACTCCGGGGACCCTCACCCAGCGTGCGCGTCCGGAGTCTCGGTCTCGCCGCCCTCACTCCAGTAGCCGACGTACACCTGCCCCAGGAAAAGCAGCGTGAACGCGGCGTTGAGGTAGGCGGTGTACCCCGACGGCGCGGTACCGCCGACCTCGCCCTGTGGCGGCACGAGCCCGAGACCACTCCAGAGGTAGTGGATGACGACGCCGGATATCACCGCCATCACGAAGATGCTGACGAACAGCACTGTGGCCATCCAGAGACCGTAGTACCGACGGTAGGCGTCGTCGATCGTCGGCACGATCAGGTCCGCGAAGATGAAGGACATGACGCCGCCGAAGGCGATGCCGTTCGACCAGAGGATGACCGCGAACGGGACGTTCCCGACCGAGCAGACGAACGTGGCGACGCCGACGAGGACGCCGACGACGGCGCTGGCGAGGACCCAGGTGAACGTGCCCTCGGCCCCGACGCCGAACAGCGTGGTCCACCACGCGCGCGGAACGAACGCGCCGACGAGCCCGGCGATCAGGAATCCGGCCACGATGTCCGTCCAGAGCATGTTCCACTCGCCCAGGGCGTTTTTCGACGCCAGCCGCCAGCCGTCACGGGTCAGCAGTCGGTCGCGCCACGTCGCCCCGGACTGGCGCTGTTGCTCCCGGTAGGCCTCCCGACAGGACTCCGAACAGAAGTACTCCGTCCCGCCGTCGGTCTCCAGCGCGAGAACGTCCTCGTCGGTCGGGTCGACTTCCATGCCACAGGAGGGGTCCCGGACGCCCTCGCTCGATCTGAGGTGGTCGCGGGCGGCCTCGAACCAGCCGTCGGGCACGACGTACTTGAAGGTGACCGCCAGCAGACCGATCAGGACGAGGCCGGCGACGTAGTCGGCCAGCACGAACTGCCAGCCCAGCAGGATCCACATCACAAGGCCCAGTTCGATCACGAGGTTCGTCGAGGCGAACTGGAACGCGGCGAGGCTGGCGACCGGGGAGGCACCCTTCTTGAACAGCGACTTGGTGGTCGCGACCGCGCCGAACGAACACGACGACGACGCCGCGCCGAAGGCGGTCCCCAGGCCGAGTTCCCGCCAGCCGTCGCCGCCGAGGACCCTCGACATCGTGTCCTCACTGACGAACGTCTCGACGGCACCGGCGATCGTGAAGCCGAGCACCAGCGCCCACCACGTCTCCCAGCCCATCTCGGCGGCCAGTTTCAGTCCCTCGATCAGCGTGTCGACGATCATCGGTGGTCACCTCGACGTCGTGTCCGCGTTCCTCCCCGAGTACTCGTCACGTCCCGATTCACCGCCCCTCCGTAATCGGCCGCTCGTGGTTCTCGCGTGCGCGCTCGATGGCGATGGCCGAATCCGAACCCCCGAGCCCCGACCGCTCGGGACCGGAGGTTCGGAACCGGCGGCGGACCGTACCACCAGGGTCTCACCGGCATCGTCTCACGCCGACGCGTCGTATCCAGCCTCTTCGACCGCCGTGACGAGAGTGTTCACGTCAGCGTCGCCCTCGACCGTGGCCGTCTCCGTCTCGCGGTCGGCCTGTGCGTCCGTGACGCCGTCGACACCGGTCAGTGCGTCCTCGACGGTCTCCTCGCAGTGTTCGCAGCTCATCCCTTCGACCGTAATCGTTCGGACCATATGTGAGGATACGAGGGCACGATTTTTGTCGATTGTCCCTTCGATTACGAGAGAAAATGCTGTCGAAACATTGGAAACCAGCGCAATACTGCTGGGAGATTACGATCCCGAACGGCCCGGTGTCACCGCCACGATGACCCTCGTCGAGAACGACAGTAACGTATCGACCGCAGTAATATTAATTATATCCGATAAGAGCTGTCCCGTATCGTGGTCTCAGTTCGCACACGGTCTCGCTATCGACGGGTATTTATGTACCACCCTCATCGAATGGAATGCACACGACGGATGGCGGCGAGCGGGCCTCGCCCGCTACGCCATCCACGCCCCAGACGAGTTTTCCTCGTCGATGATGGCGACGTGAGCGAGGTTCCAAACAGTGGGATCTCGCTCCCCACGTTCAGTGGGGCGAAAGTATGAGGATTCCACCCCTGCGGCCTCGCCGTACAGATGGTATCTGATGTGAGCCTTGACAGTTCGGTGATACACTATCGAATATCTCGATACCCTGTCACCGACTGACGGACACATAGCGTGTCTCCGCCAGCCCCCATGATTGGGGACCCATTCCGGTTGATCCTGCCGGAGGCCATTGCTATCGGAGTCCGATTTAGCCAT
>JBDGUF010000011.1:0-83871 GCA_042216105.1 Halorientalis sp. | reverse complement strand
TCGCCTACCGCACGGCCGACTGGAAGTACATCCGGGATTACGTCCACGACGACGAGGAACTGTACGACCTGCGGGCCGACCCCGGCGAGCAGTCGAACCTGCTGGACGGCGACGAGCGGGAACCCGACGTTCTCGACGAACTGCGCCGAGTCGTCGACGAGTACGAGGACGACATCGAGGCGACCGACACCGAGGTCGAGTCGGTCGAGATGGACGACGACGTCAAGGAGCGACTCCGGAATCTCGGGTATCAGGAGTAATCGTCGAGTGCCGACGGCGGCCGACTCTCGTGTTCCCAGACGAGATCGAAGTACCGCTGGAGGCCCGCGACGAACGACCCGTTGTCGGTCAGCGCGGCCTGGCGCATGTGGAGGGGCACGTCTTTCTCCTCGACGAGGATGATCGCCTGCCCGGTCTCGTAGTCCATGCTGGGGTCGGCGACGGTCCCCCGCCAGGGGAGCGGTTCCTCGCTGAACCGCAGGTCGACCGAGGGGAACTCCGTCCGGATCCGGTCGACGGTCTCGGCCTGGACGGGGCGGTTCTCGGCTTCCAGCAGGTCGGGGTGGAGGAAGAGTGCGGCCACGTCGACCCCGCGGTCGACGGCGTCCGCGAAGGCCGGCCGGACCGCGTCGAAGTACTCGAAGCTCTTGGTGATGATCCGGATTCGCTCGTCGGCCTCGTGGTAGAGCTGGCGGGTCTCGCGCTCGCTGGGTTCGCCGACGTCGACGACGTGGAACAGCTCCTCGGTCGGCGTGATGTCCTCGCTGGCGCGCTCGAATCGGGGCTGGAACTCGTCGAGGAACTCCTCGCGCATCGCCTCCAGGTCCTGGACGAACCCCTCGAACTCCTGGCGGCGGTTCTCCTTCGCGCGATCCAGGATCTCCGCGGGCGGTTTGGGCTGGTACTCCTTGGGCCGGCCGGGGATGATCTTGATGAACCCGCGGTCCGACAGCGAGTCCAGCACGCCGTAGATCCGGGCCTTGGGGATGCCCGTCGCCTGCGCCAGGTTCGGGGCGGTGGTCCGGCCCAGCGTCAGCAACTCCTCCAGCGCCGTCGCCTCGTACTCGGTCAGGCCGAGCCGATCCAGCAACCCCGCCGCGTCGTCGGTCATGTCCGCCACGTCGCCGGCCGGCCTTGTAAACTCGCCGAAAGGTATTTACCGTTCGTCCGCAAACGAGTTACTCACAGACTGAGTAACTATATCGGACGACGGAACACAGCGGGACGCGGACGAGCATCTGGACGACGTGAGCGACGGGTGTGGGTGTGCCGAGATGTGGGAACACACGAGCGAGTACCGCGACGAGGGCTGACGGCAGGTCGTCGCGGGTCGATATCGCGGGCCGGGAACCGTACCTTTTTGCGCGCGCCGGGACGATGGGGCGACGATGCCCGACCGCTCGGAGGTCTGTGTGCTGGTGCCGACGCTCAACGAGGCCGAGACCATCGGCACCGTCGTCGAGTCCTTCTCCGAGCACGGGTTCGAGAACGTCCTCGTGGTCGACGGCGGCTCGACCGACGGCACGAAGGAGATCGCCCGCGACCACGGCGCGCGGGTGATCGTCCAGTCGGGGAGCGGGAAGGGACAGGCGGTCCGCGAGGCGCTCCGGCACGTCGAGGCCCCCTACGTGTTGATGCTGGACGGCGACGCCACGTACCGCGTCGAGGACGCCGACGCGATGCTTGAACCGCTGTTCTCGGGACGGGCCGAACACGTCATCGGGAACCGGTTCGCGGACATGGAGGCGGGCGCGATGTCCCGGCTCAACAGGACGGGCAACCGGCTCATCAACCGGGCCTTTCGCTGGATCCACGGCCGGGACCTGCAGGACATCCTGAGCGGCTACCGCGCGTTCACCCGCGAGTCCGCCGAGCGGCTCTCCCTGTCGGAGTCGGGCTTTGGCATCGAGACCGAGATGGCCGTCGAGTGCGTCAAACACGGCGTCCGGACCGAAGTGGTCCCGATCAGATACGAGGCCCGGCCCGACGACTCGGAGACGAACCTCCACCCCATCCGGGACGGCGCGACGATCATCCTGACCCTGTATCAGATGGCCAAGACCAACAACCCCCTCTTCTATTTCGGGAGCGTCGGCGTACTCAGTTCGCTGGTCGGCGTCGTGCTGGGCGGGTACGTCGTCTACGACTGGTTCGTCCCGCCCCGCACGTCACATGAGGTCATCGCCATCGCCGGCGTGTTCTTCGTCCTGGTCGGGATTCAACTGCTGATCTTCGGCGTCCTGTCGGACATGATCGTCGCGCTGAACCGCGAGCAGACCCGCCGGCTCGAAGAACTGGCCGAGCAGTTGAGCGGTGACCGGGCCGACGCGGCCCCCCGGGACTCCGTCGGCCGGACGCCGGCCGGGGGAACGGAAGACGCGGACGGCGACCCGGGGGCCGACGAACTCGCGTCCGCCGACGACCGCGACTAGAAGGGGACGAGTGCTTTCAGCTGCATCAGAACGCTCGAGGAGGCCGATTCGCGCATGTCCTCGAACACGGGATGGAGCGCGTTCAGGAGTTCTTGCTCGCTCTCGAAGTACTCCTTGCCCGAGCGGTCGATGGCCTCCGCGACGGTGATCTCGTTGCCCGCCGCGTTGTAGGGGATCTCGCGGTCGCCCAGCGCGGCGACGATGCGCTCCTTGTCCGCCGGGAACGCCACCCCCGCGTCCGAGAGCCGGGCGTCCAGCGCCGCGATGCCGAACTCGATGGCATCCGGTTCGTCGTCGTCCTGTTGTGGTGGCCGAACTCCCATCGTTGTCCCCTTTCGATTCCAGCCCCGAAAACCCTATCCCTCGCTCCCGGAACGGCGGGATCGGGAGTCACCCGGTGACAACACAACCCATATCCGGGCGGTCGACCTGGCATCTCATATGACCGACTACACGACCGTCTCGATCCCCCAGGACCTGGCCGACAGCGTCGAGGAGACCATCGAGGGGACGAGTTTCTCCAGCACGAGCGATCTGGTGCGGTTCCTGCTCCGCAGCATCGTCATCCAGCACGAGAAACGCGGCGAACTCACCGAGTCGGAGTTCCGGGAGATCACCGAACAGCTCCAGGACCTGGGCTATCTCGACTAGGCGACCCGTTCCTCCGGCGGTTCCGCGTCGACGATCTCGACCTCCTTCCGGCGACCGCTCCGGTCGAACGCCGCCAGCGATTCCTCCTCGTAGGGCGGGACCGCGACGAAGACGACCGCCGCCAGATCGTCACGCTCGGAGATGGACAGTTCGCCCGTGGGATGGGTGACGAACAACCCCTGTGTCTGTCCCGCGGGCGTCCCGAGATCCATGCCGAAGACCGCGCCGACCGATCCGCCGGCTTCGGGCAGGTAGAAGTGCGTGAACACGGGCGTCTCCGACGGGAGATCGGCGTCGTCGAGTTCGCTCGCCGGCGTCACCGAGAGGCGGATCGTGATCGACTCTGGATCCCGCTCCTCGCCGAGCCTGAGCAACGTCTCGGCCAGCCCCCGCGTGATGTAGACCACGCCGGGGGTTCGTGTCACGCCGGTTTAATGGCATCGCCACTCGCTCCGGACGACTCCGAGACGTGACCCGACCGCGACGCGGAACTCGCTCCCGGTCGGACGGGCCGTGGTGTCTGTCCACCGGCACGTTTTCCCTCCGGTGGATCGTGGTGTCTACCCGCCGATACGTTTTTCCCTGTCAGAGCCCAACGAGATACAGCGATGCACGACCTGACCGCGTTCCAGCGGGACGTGCTGTACGTCCTCGCCGGGCTCGACGAGGCGTACGGGCTGGCGATCAAGGCCGAACTGGAGGAGTACTACGAGGGTGAGGTCAACCACGGGCGGCTCTACCCCAACCTCGACGACCTGGTCGAGCGCGGCTACGTCGACAAGGGGCAGATCGACCGCCGGACCAACTCCTACGACCTGACCGACGCCGGGTGGGACGCTCTCGCCGAGCGCCGGGAGTGGGAAGCGTCGTACCTCGACGACCTCGAAGCCGCGACCGCCTGAGTCAGCCGAAGACCAGTTCCTTGCCGATCTTCGCGTAGAGCGCCGGCGTCCGCGTTCGCGAGCCCGACACGGCGTCGTGGAGCGCCTCGGCCGCGTCCTCGTGAATCCCGGTCCCGTGTCCGACCAGCACCCGCTCGGGGACGAACCGGTCGAGTTTCGTCGGCGGTTTGAGCCGCAGGGCCGGGTGGACGCCCAGCCGTTCCGAGGAGGACAGGAAGTAACTCGCCGTCCCGACCGACTCGGGGACGAGCAACTCGTCGTGTTCCTCGACGGAGACGACCGCCTCCTGCCAGAACCGGTTGTCGATCAGTTCGTGGACGCCGACGCCCGTGTCTTCGAGTTCGGTGTGGACGCGCTCGACCGGCGCGTCGAGTTCGCCGGCCACCCCGTCCATCCAGTCGGGGACGTAGACGGGCACGTCGTGGCGGTTCGCGATCGCCGCCGAGTCGCGCTTGTGGCGGTCCAGCAGGATCAACACGCCCGCGACCTCGCCGTACTCCGCGAGCAGGTCGTCCAACCCCTCGACGTCGACCGGGTCGACCACGTACACGTCGCCGTCGACCGCGAAGGCGTGACTGGCCCGCTGCATCCGCTCGTTGGGGTAAGCGATCCAGCCGACCCCGTGGTCGCGGCGGTCGATCTCGCGGTACTCCGTCGCCGGCCCCGAGCCTTTCATCGGCATGTCCCACGGTTAGTGGTTCGGGGCTCAAAAAGCACCCTAAACTGGCAACGAAGCTCACGCCGTTGGCTACCGATATAGCACGCCCGTCCCGGACGACCCGTCGCCCACCGTTAAGGCCGGACGGGACCAAGGTGAGGTATGCTCACGGACCTGCGCTGGCTGGCGCTGGAGGCCAAGTACCTCGACCGCGCACAGTCGTTCTACGAGTCGTTCCTCGACCTCCGCGTCCGTCGGGAGGGGGACGACGAGGTCGCGCTGGCGGCTGGGGACACCGACCTGATCCTGCGCCGTCCCCGGAGCGTCCCGCGGGGCGGCGTCCACACCCACTACGCGTTCTCGACGCCGCCGGCGGCCTACGACGGCTGGTGGGACCGTCTCTCCGAGTCGTTCGACCTCGTGGAACACCAGTTCGGGGACGCCAAGTCGCTGTACTTCTACGACGTGGCGGGGAACTGCGTGGAGATCGGACAGCGCGGCGATGGCGAAGCGGGGGACGGCATCACCGGCGTCTTCGAGGTCGTGTTCGAGGTGGCGGACCTCGACCGGGCCGAATCGTTCTACCGCGATCTCGGGATGGAGCTGATGGGGCGGGGCGACGACCGCCGGCGGGTCCGGCTGACGGCCGGGCCGTTCGACTTCGAGCTGTGGGAGCCCCAGCTCGGCCTCGCGGACGGGCGCGGCGGCGTCCACGTGGACGTGGGGCTGGGTGTCGCGGATCGGGAGGAAGCGGTCGCGGCCGTCCGGGACCGGGCGCGGTCGGTGACCGAACTCGACCAGGGGGTCCGGATCGAGGACCCGGACGGACACCGGGTGACGTTGCGGTGAGGCTCAGAGCCGGTCGGTGTCGATGACGACGCCGGGCGGCGTCACGAGCAGGAAATCGCGGAACCGCATCAACTCGCCCCCCATCTCGGTCACCTCGCGGGCGAAGCCGGCGGCGAGTTCGTTCACGTCGCCGTCCACGTCCAGCACCAGGACGGCACCGCCGTCGACCTCCGCGATCCACTCCTCGTCGGGCGTCGAGCCGTCGAGGATCCCGAGGACGATCCGGCTCCCCTCGCGCTCCTCGTCGTCCATCTGGTCCTCGACCGCCTGCAGGTCGAGGTCGAAGTCGCTCATACCGGCTCCCTCGCACCCGGTCGGCAAAAACTTCCCGCAACGACGGGTCAGGTGAACAGCCGGAACGGCCGGGCGACGCGCTCGGGCAAGCTCCCGAGTCGCGCGCTCGCTCGCCCCGACTCGGTCCGGAGCGCGTCGGTGAGCCCGCGGTCGTCGAGCTGGGATTCGTAGCGGCCGTTCGCGCTCGCGACGAGATCGCGGTCGTCGAGGTCCGCCAGCGCGGCCTCGATGCGCTCCCGGGGGAGATCGAGCGCGTCGTCCAGTTCGTCGACGGACTTGGGTTCCTCTTCGAGGGACCGGCCCACGACGGCGGCGTCGCCGAACCGGTCCACGGCGTCGGGCGCGCCGGGTTCGGTCCGACCGGCACCCGACCGGAGGTCGTAGAGGCCGTCCAGCGCCAGCCACGCGCCGACGAGCAGCAGTGTTGCTTTGATGGCGGCGCTCCCGCCCGTGAACGCGAACCCGTACGCGGCCAGCCCGATCAGCCCGAGACCGAGCGGGAGCTTGCCCCAGCCGCGGTCGATCCCGTAGCGCCGCCGGACGTGGGGCCAGATCGTCGCCGCGGTGATCCCGACGGCCGCGCCGCCGAGCCCGCCGGCCGAGATGGCCGTGAAGTACCAGACGATCAGCAGACCGGTCGCCGTGCCCACCAGTTCCAGCGCGAGCGAGTACCGCCGGAGGAGGGCGATCGGTCGCGACTGCGGGGACATGGTCGGGTATCCGACCGACAGCGACAAAAAAGCTGTCCGGACCGCCCTCCACCGTGCGAACCGGACGCACGCACGGTGTCGCACGGACAGGTTTATATACGATACGTGGCTTTGCATCAAGTGCTACAATGTCCAACGATACAGAGGGCACGTCGGGATCCCCGGCGGATCGAGTTCTTCCAGGGCACACTGGATTCCACTTCTGAGATAACAGAAGCACGGATTTTCGACACCACGCTGCGTGACGGCGAACAGTCGCCACGCACGTCGTTCTCGTACGACGACAAACGCGAGATAGCGGCTGTGCTGGACGACATGGGGACCCACGTCATCGAGGCCGGGTTCCCCGTCAACTCGGACGCGGAGTTCGAGGCCGTCCGCGACATCGCCGAGGCCGCACAGAACAGCACGGTCTGTGGGCTCGCGCGCGTGGTCGAGGAGGATGTCGAGGCTGCGCTCGACTCCGGCGTCGACCTGGTACACGTGTTCGTGTCCACCAGCGACGTCCAGTTGCAGGACTCCATGCACGCCACTCGGCAGGAGGCCAAGGAGGCCGCCGTCGAGTCGGTCGAGCGCGTCACGGAGGCCGGCGTCGAGTGCATGTTCTCGCCGATGGACGCCACGCGGACCGACGAGGACTTCCTGATCGAGGCCGTGCAGGCCGCCGACGAGGCCGGTGCCGACTGGGTCAACATTCCCGACACGGTCGGTGTGGCCACGCCCCGGCGGTTCTACGACATGGTCGAGCAGGTGGTCGACGCGATCGACGCGCGCGTGGACGTCCACACACACGACGACTTCGGGCTGGCAGCGGCCAACGCCCTGTCGGGCTTCGAAGCTGGCGCGAGCCAGTCGCAGGTGTCGGTCAACGGCATCGGTGAGCGGGCCGGCAACGCGGCCTACGAGGAGGTCGTGATGGCGCTGGAGTCGTTGTACGACGTGGGGACGGGCATCGACACGACCCGCATCACCGAGCTGTCGCGGCTCGTCGAGGATCGCTCGTCGATCCCGGTCCCGGCGAACAAGCCGGTGGTCGGCGAGAACGCGTTCTCCCACGAGAGCGGCATCCACGCCGCGGGCGTCATCGAGAACTCGGACACCTTCGAGCCGGGCGTGATGACGCCGGAGATGGTGGGTGCCGAGCGCGAACTCGTCCTCGGGAAACACACCGGCCAGCACTCCGTCCGCGAGCGACTGGAGGACGCCGGGTTCGACCCGACCGAGGAGGAGGTCCGCGAGGTCACCCGCCGCGTCAAGGACTACGGCGCCGAGAAAAAGCGGGTCACCATGGACGTACTGGAGAAGTTCGCCCGCGAGGTCGGCGTCAAAGAGGAGGAGGTCCGGGTCTGAGATGTCCTCCTCCCACGGTGTTCGCGCCCGTCAGCGGCGGGTGAAGCCAGCCCCGACTCGGAAGAATTATGCCCCTGGGCGGGGGACACACGTCCACGATGAGTGTGCGGGTCCGGACCGGGTTCGCCCGTGGGACCAGCCCCACGCTCGCGATTCGTCCGGGTATCGTAGGGGCCGTATAGCCCCTACAAACCGTTCACACCACGACTTCTGCGGTACCGTTCGACCGACGACCGACAACATACACATGAACCACGACACGGAGGCGTTAACATGAGCGAACAGGCACCGAAACCACACGCGGACGAAGTGGAGACCGAAGCGACCAGGGAGTCGCGCACGGAACCGGAGGGCGAGAGCCACGTCGAACCCGTCGAGACGGGTGCCGACGCGGTCGTCAAGGCGCTGAAAAACGCCGGCGTCGATTACCTCTTCGGCGTGCAGGGCGGGGCGATCATGCCCGTCTACGACGCACTGTACAGTGAGACGGACATGACTCACGTGACGATGGCCCACGAGCAGGGGGCTGTCCACGCCGCGGACGCCTACGGGATCGTGACGGGCGATCCCGGCGTCTGCATGGCCACTTCGGGGCCGGGCGCGACCAACCTGGTGACCGGCATCGCCGACGCCAGCATGGACTCGGATCCGCTGATCGCGCTGACGGGACAGGTCCCGACGGACCTGGTGGGCAACGACGCCTTCCAGGAGACCGACACCATCGGCGTCACCCAGCCGATCACCAAGTACAACCACTTCGCCGCCTCGCCCGACGAGGTGGGCGACGACGTGGCGACGGCCTTCGCGCTGGCCGACGAGGGCCGGCAGGGCCCGACGCTCGTGGACCTGCCAAAGGACGTGACCCAGCCCGAGACCGACGTGGAACCGGGCAAGCCGGGGACGCCGGACACGTACGACCCGGCGGAGACGGCCGACGCCGAGGCCGTCTCCGAGGCGGCCGACGTGATCGCAGACGCCGAGCAGCCGATCATCCTGGCCGGCGGCGGGGTCATCAAGGCAAACGCCAGCGACGAACTGCGCGCGTTCGCCAAGGAGCACGAGATTCCGGTGCTGACGACGATGCCCGGGACGGGTGCCTTCGACCAGACCCACGAGCTGTCGATGGGAATCGCCGGCATGCACGGCACCGGCTACGCCAACATGGCGATCACGCTGACCGACTGCATGCTCGCGGTCGGGACGCGGTTCGACGACCGGCTGACCGGCGACGTGAAGACGTTCGCACCGGACGCCGACATCGTCCACGTCGACATCGACCCGGCCGAGATCAGCAAGAACGTCGAGGCCGACTACCCGTTGATCGGGGACGCCAAGGCGGTACTCGACCAGCTGGCCGACGCGATGACCGACTCGCCGGAGGCCGAGGCCTGGCGCGAGCAGTGCCATGAGTGGAAAGAGGAGTACCCGCTGGACTACGAGATGCCCGAAGATCGGCCGCTCAAGCCCCAGTACATCGTCGAGCAGTTCGACGAGGCCATGCCCGACGACACCATCGTCACGGCCGGCGTCGGGCAACACCAGATGTGGGCCTGGCAGTACTGGACCTGGACCGAACCCCGGACGTGGGTCACCTCCCACGGCCTGGGGACGATGGGCTACGGCTTCCCCGCGGCCATCGGCGCGAAGATCGCCAAGCCCGACCGGGAGGTCATCGCCTTCGAGGGCGACGGCTCCTTCCTGATGACGAGTCAGGAACTGTCGGTGGCGGTGCGGGAGAACCTCGACATCACGGTCGTCGTCCTGAACAACGAGGCGGTCGGGATGGTCCGCCAGTGGCAGGACGGCTTCTACGAGGGCCGCCGGATGGCCTCGGAGTACCCGTGGGTGCCCGAGTTCGACAAGCTCGCGGAGGCCTACGGCGCTCGCGGCTTCCGGCTGGAAGATTACGACGAGGTCGACGAGGTCATCGAGAAGGCCATCGAGTACGACGGGCCAGCGGTCGTCGACGCGATCATCGACCCCGAGGAGAACGTCTACCCGATGGTGCCCAGTGGCGGTGACAACAGTCTGTTCGCGCTGTCGGAAGACCATCTGGACGAAATCTGACGATGACAGGGAAACTTCCAGGGCCGGACCCGGGCGACCGACAGCGTCCTGAGGGCCGGCGCAACGAGGACGGTATTCGCATCGACCCCGAAGCCGAAGCGAAACACGAACCGCGCCGCGCAGTGCTGTCGGCGCTGGTCGAACACCAGCCCGGCGTGCTGGCGGAGGTGTCGGGCCTGTTCAGCCGCCGGCAGTTCAACATCGAGAGTCTCACGGTCGGGACGACCGTCGACGAGTCCCGGGCGCGGATGACCATCGTCATCGAGGAGACCCGACCGGGGATCGAGCAGGCCAAGAAGCAACTGCGGAAGCTGATCCCCGTGATCTCGGTGCGGGAACTGGCCGACGACTCGGTCCAGCGCGAACTCGTCATCGTGAAGGTAAACGGCGAGGAACCGGACAAGGTCCACGCCATCACCGAGATGTACGGCGGCGAGACCCTCGACGCGGGGCCGCGGACGATCACCGTCGAGATAACCGGCAACGAGCAGAAGATAGACGACGCCATCGACGCGTACAAGCAGTTCGGCATCCGGGAGATAGTCCGGACGGGCTACGCGGCGCTGGCTCGCGGCGAACAGCAGACGGCGGCAGTCGAACCCGAAGTGAAACTGACTGCAGAGACGGAGACACCTGCCGACGATGACTGACGAATTCACGAGCGAGATCTACTACGACGAGGACGCGGACGTATCGCACATCGAAGACAAGACCGTCGCCGTACTCGGTTACGGCAGCCAGGGCCACGCCCACGCGCTGAACCTCAAGGACAGCGGCGTGGACGTGGTCGTCGGGCTCCGGAAGGGCTCGTCGAGCCGCGAGGCCGCCGAGGACGAGGGCCTGCGCGTGACCACGCCGGTCAACGCCGCGGCGGAGGGCGACATCGTGAAGATGCTCGTTCCCGACACCGTCCAGCCGGCGGTCTACGAGCAGATCCGCGACGAACTGGAGGCCGGCGACACCCTCCAGTTCGCCCACGGGTTCAACATCCACTACGGGCAGATCGAACCGCCCGAGGACGTGGACGTGACCATGGTCGCGCCCAAGTCGCCCGGCCACCTCGTGCGGCGCAACTACGAGAAAGGCGAGGGGACGCCGGGTCTGCTGGCGATCTATCAGGACGCGACCGGCGAGGCCAAGGAAGAAGGACTGGCCTACGCGAAGGCCATCGGCTGTACGCGGGCCGGCACCATCGAGACCACCTTCCGCGAGGAGACCGAGACCGACCTGTTCGGCGAGCAGGCCGTCCTCTGTGGCGGCGTGACCGACCTCGTGAAGGCCGGTTTCGAGACGCTCGTCGACGCGGGCTACTCCCCGGAGATGGCCTACTTCGAGTGTCTGAACGAACTCAAGCTCATCGTCGACCTGATGTACGAGGGGGGCCACATGGAAATGTGGAACTCCGTTTCTGATACTGCGGAGTACGGTGGCCTCACGCGTGGCGAGGAGGTCATCGACCGCGAGGGGATGGAGGAGATCCTCGAGGGCGTCCAGAACGGCGAGTTCGCCCGCGAGTGGATCTCGGAGAACCAGGCCAACCGGCCGGCCTACAAGCAGTACCGACAGGCCGAACAGGACCACCAGATCGAGGCGGTCGGCGAACGCCTGCGCGACCTCTTCGCCTGGGACGAGGGAGACCAATGACCGACGACACCGACCGACAGACGATGCGAGACGTAGACCACACACCGCCACACGGCGAAGGCGCGGAGCGCGCCTTCGAGCGTGGCACCGAAGGACGAGCTGAGACAGTATGAGTGAAAATACGCTGTACGACAAGGTCTGGGACAGGCACAAGGTGACGACGCTGCCCAACGGGCAGGACCAGCTGTTCGTGGGCCTGCACCTCATCCACGAGGTCACGAGCCCGCAGGCGTTCGGAATGTTACAGGAGCGCGACCTGGAAGTCGCCCGGCCCGACCTGACGCTGGCGACGGTCGACCACATCGTCCCCACCGCCGACCAGTCCCGGCCCTACAGCGACGACGCGGCCGAGGAGATGATGTCGGAACTGGAGGAGAACGTCCGGGACGCCGGCATCGAGTTCCTCTCGCCCGAGACCGGCGAGCAGGGCATCGTCCACGTCATCGGTCCGGAGCAGGGGCTGACCCAGCCCGGCAAGACCATCGTCTGTGGCGACAGTCACACCTCGACCCACGGTGCCTTCGGCGCGCTGGCCTTCGGTATCGGGACCAGTCAGATCCGGGACGTGCTGGCGACCCAGACCATCGCGATGGAGAAACAGAAGGTCAGGAAGATCCAGGTCGACGGCGAACTCGCCGAGGGCGTCGAGGCCAAGGACATCATCCTCGAGATAATCCGTCGTCTGGGCACCGAGGGCGGCGTCGGCTACGTCTACGAGTACGCCGGCGAGGCCATCGAGAACCTGGGCATGGAAGGGCGGATGTCGATCTGCAACATGTCCATCGAGGGCGGCGCTCGCGCGGGCTACGTCAACCCCGACGAGACCACCTACGAGTGGCTGAAAGACACCGACTACTTCCGGGAGAACCCCGAGAAGTTCGAGGAACTCAAACCCTACTGGGAGTCGATCCGCAGCGACGAGGACGCGGAGTACGACGACGTGGTCACCATCGACGCTACGAAGCTGGAGCCCGTCGTGACCTGGGGAACCACACCCGGCCAGGGCGTCGGTGTCACTCAGCCGATCCCGGCTCCCGAGGACTTGCCCGAAGAGAAACAGGACACCGCCCGGCGCGCCCAGGAGCACATGCGCGTCGAACCCGGCGACACGATGGAGGGCTACGACATCGACGTGGCCTTCCTGGGCTCGTGTACGAACGCACGCCTGCCTGACCTGCGCCGCGCGGCGGAGATCGTCGAGGGCCGGCAGGTCCCCGACGACGTGCGCGCGTTCGTCGTCCCCGGCAGCCAGCGCGTCCAGAAGGCCGCCGAAGAAGAAGGGCTGAAAGACGTGTTCGTCGAGGCGGGCTTCGACTGGCGCAACGCCGGTTGTTCGATGTGTCTCGGCATGAACGAGGACCAGCTGGAGGGCGACGAGGCGTGTGCCTCCTCCTCGAACCGCAACTTCGTCGGCCGGCAGGGGAGCAAGGACGGCCGGACGGTCCTGATGAACCCGCAGATGGTCGCGGCGGCGGCGATCAACGGGGAAGTCACAGACGTTCGCGAGATGGAGGAGGTGGTCAGTGTATGAGTGACGAGTCCGGGGAGGTCGAGATTCCGGAGGTCGAGGAAGTATCGGGCACCGGCATCCCGATCCGCGGGAACGACATCGACACCGACCAGATCATCCCGGCGCGGTTCATGAAGGTCGTCACCTTCGACGGGCTCGGGCAGTTCGCCTTCTTCGATCAGCGGTTCGACGAGGACGACAACGAGAAGGATCACCCGATGAACGAGGACCGGTTCAAGGACGCCAACGTCATGGTCGTCAACTCGAACTTCGGCTGTGGCTCTTCGCGGGAACACGCGCCTCAGGCGCTGATGCGCTGGGGGATCGACGCGTTCATCGGCGAGTCCTTCGCCGAGATCTTCGCCGGCAACTGCCTGGCCCTGGGGATGCCGACCGTGACGGCGGACCAGGAGACCGTCGAGGAACTGCAGGACTTCGTCGAGGAGAACCCCGACGCCGAGATCGACATCGACGTGGCCGACGAGACCGTTTCCTACGACGGCAAGACGGTCGACGTGACCGTCGACGAGGGCCAGCGCAAGGCGCTCGTCGAGGGCATCTGGGACACGACGGCCCTGATGAAGTCGAACCAGCAGGCGATCGAAGAGACGGCCGAGAGTCTGCCCTACGTCGAGTCGTAGATCGGCCCGTGGGGACATCCCGGTGTCCGAAACGCGACCGACCCTTTCTCCGGAACGCGACCGGTTCGATTCGGGGACCGACCCTGCGAGTTCACTCTCCGAGCGGGCACAACTTCTATTATCGTTCTGGCTGGATCTGGCGTACATGGCATCGGACGTAGACGGCTCGTCGACCGGGGTTCGCCGCCGCGGATTCCTCGTCGCCGGTGGTCTCGCCGTGGCCCTGGCGGGGTGTGTCACCGATCCGGGAGACGGTACCGAAAGCCCCGCAAACGAGACCGACTCCGGTGGGCCGGAAGCCGTCGTCGAACGGTTCTTCGACGCCCTCGACGACGGGGACATCGAGCGGGTGAACGGCCTCCTGTACGGGAACGCGTCGACCGAGCGGATCGGAGAAAACGTTCGGGAGACGGTATCGAACACGAGTTTTTCGGTTCGGGAGCTGGAGACTCGCGAGGCGACCGCCCAGCGGGCGACGGTACACGTCGTGTACGCGATGACCGACGAGAGACGCGGCGAGACGGTAGCGAAGGAGGCGACTTTCGAACTCCGAACCGGCGGTGACGGCTGGAAGATACGGGACGTCGAACCGCCGATCTTCGGTGCGACCGTCGTCCGGACGGCCCCGAGCGTCACGTTCTCGTTCGACCTGAACGACGGAACGCTCGTCATCACTCACAGCGGCGGGCAGGCGGTGTCCGGCGACGCGGTGTTCGTCGAGATCGGCGGCGAGCGCGTCGGTGGCGTGTTCGAGGCCGGCAGAACGTACACCGCCGCGGACAGTGTTCGCGTGCAGCCACCGAGCGGCGGGTGGGACGGACAGGCGGTCAGGATCGTGTGGGAATCCGGCGGTGAGACCCGGGTACTGAGCAGCTACACGGCCCCGCAGTAGTCGGGCGCACGGTCGAAACCGCAAACCTATTCGCCCGGGCACTCGCCTGCAGTGGTAATGACACACCGGATCGCGGTCGTCCCCGGCGACGGCATCGGCGGCGAAGTCGTGCCTGCGGCCATCGAAGTACTGGAGGCGCTCGACCTCGACATGGAGTTCGTCGACGGCGAGGCCGGCGACTACGTGAAAGAAGAGCGCGGCGAGGCGCTGCCCGAGGAGACTTACGACCTGGCGGCGAACGCGGACGCGACGCTGTTCGGCGCGGCCGGCGAGACCGCCGCCGACGTGATCCTGCCGCTCCGGGAGGCGGTCGACTCCTTCGCCAACGTCCGCCCGGCACGCGCGTACCCGGGCGTGGACGCGGTCAAGCCCGAGACCGACCTCGTGTTCGTCCGGGAGAACACGGAAGGCGTCTACGCCGGCATCGAGGACGACCTGACCGAGGACGTGACGACGCTGACGCGGCTGATCACCGAGGACGCCTCCCGGCGGATCGCCGAGTTCGGGTTCGAGTACGCCGAGGCGAACGGCTACGAGGACGTGACGGTCGCGCACAAGGCCAACGTCATGCGCAAGACCGACGGGCGGTTCCTGGCGGCCTGTGAGGCGGTCGCGGAGGAAGGCGGCTACGAGTTCGACGACGCCCTGATGGACGCGCTGGCGATGCACCTCGTCATGCACCCCGAGGACTACGGCGTCGTCATCTGCCCGAACCTCGCGGGCGACATGCTCTCGGATCTCGCGGCCGGTCTCGTGGGCGGGCTCGGGCTGCTCCCGAGCGCGAACATCGGGCCGGACAACGCGCTGTTCGAGCCGGTCCACGGGTCTGCGCCCGACATCGCGGGCGAGGGGATCGCCAACCCGGCGGCGATGATCCTGAGCGCGGCGATGATGCTCGATCACCTGGGGTACGGCGACGAGGCGACGCGCGTCCGGGACGCGGTCACGGCGGTCCTGGAAGACGGGCCGCGGACGCCGGATCTGGGCGGCGAGGCGTCGACCGAGGACGTGACCGACGCGGTACTCGACGCGCTGTAGTCGGCAGGAACGGGGATGAACGCCGGCAGCTGGGGCGAACCGCCGGCACCGGTACACGACGTGGAACTTAACTGCTTGGGGGCAGTCGGTCAGGGTGTATGCCAACTGTGGATCTCGACGAGGAGACGATCGAGCGACTGGACGGCCTCCGGGTCGAAGACGAGAGCTACGACGAACTCATCAACGAACTCATCAACATCTACCAGGCCGAGGAACTGACGTTGTTTCGCGGGAGCGACGAGGACTACTGATCCGACTCGGCGGCCGCGGCCCGCACGGTCCCCCACCGGCCGGTTTCTTCGAGGTGGCCCTGTAACTCGGCGGCGTACTCGTCGGCCAGCCGTTCGGCCGCAGCCAGTCGCTCCTCGTCGATGTCGTCGTCCCCGTCGTCGGCTCCGAGACCGAGCGCGTCTTTGATCCCGCCGAACACGCCGTCGCCGTCGTCGCGGCCGTCCGCCCCGCCGGGACCACCCGGCCCGGCCATCGGGTGTTCGTCCATCGCGTCCAGTTCCGGGAGCACGGTGGGGAGCGCGCTCGTGTCGGCGACGAGTTGCGCCGCTTCCTCGTCGGTCGGGTTCTCGATCTCGAACTCGATGGCGGTCATGACCAGTCCCCACTGCTGGCGGGAGAACGGCGACGACTCGACGCGGTCGGTGAACTGCTGGTCGACCGTCATCCGGTCGCCGACGATCCGGTCGGTCCAGTTGTCCATGTCCCGACCGTGGCGGTCGAACGGCTTGAGCGTTGCCACTGTCGACACGTGGATCGGGAAGAAACCGCAACGGACGAAGCGTGTCGGTGCCACCCCCACGTGGCGACTGGGTCCCCACCCATGGTGTTCGTCCGTAACACGGTGCCCCTCGGTCGCCGGTCCCCACCCCCGACCGAAGTAGCAACTAGTGAAGGCCACCGATCCCCAGTGATATTGTCGCCGGTTATGGACGGTCATTTATTACACTCGGTCGCTGGCGAGCGACTCGAAAAAACGGGGAGTCGAACGGCGGTTACAGAGCGTCCAGATCGACCGACTCGTCGCCGTCGAGGACGTGGACTGCGGCGTCGCTGCCGGTCGCGGCCACTTCCTCGACGAATCGGTCGGTGTCGATCTCGATGGGCGGGAAGGTGTCGTAGTGCATCGGGAAGGCGTGGTCGACGTCGAGCCAGTCGACGGCGACGGCGGCCTGCATCGGGCCCATGGTGAAGTGGTCGCCGACGGGCAAGGCCGCGGCGTCGGGTTCGAGGTACGGGCCGATGACCTCGCGCATCTCGGTCATCAGGCCGGTGTCGCCGGCGTGGTAGAACGTCGTCGAGTCCTCGTCGCTGACCTGTGTCGGCTTCGTGTCGCTGACGATATAGCCCGCGCAGTTGCCGCCGCTGGGGGCGACGAAGCCCTCGCCCATGCCGTTCGTGTGGTCGGCGCGGTGCATCGTCACGTAGGCGTCGCCGAACTCGACGGTGCCGCCGAGGTTGAACCCGACCACGTCGTCCTCGGCGAAGTCGTGTTCCCCCGAGAGGTGGCCGACGACCTCGGGCGTGCCGGCCAGCGTCGCGTCGGTGAACGCGCCCACGTCGGCGACGTGGTCGTCGTGGCCGTGCGTCACGAGGACCACGTCCGGGTCGAAGTCCGCGGCCTCGGCGTCCGTCTTGGGGTTGTCGAAGAACGGGTCGATCAGCAGATCCGTGTCACCGACCGAGACGTGCCAGGTCGCGTGACCGTGCCAGGTGAGTTCCATTGCACCCACAAGTTCGGCCGAGGCCCACTTAACGGTACAGGAGCCTGCAGAGCCGACCGGCTCAACCCCGGAGATACCGATACGAGCCCGCGAGTACCACCGCCAGGACGGCCGCCCCCAGGGTGAACCCGCTGAACGTCCCGTCCGAGGCGATCACCGTCGCCGCGGGCGTCGTCTCCGCCGTCGCGGTCACCGTCCCGTTGCCCGGCGTCCGGCCGTCCGGGCCGTCGGCCGCGGTCGCGGTCGACGCCACCACTCCCGTCGACAGCACCGCGACGACCAGCAGCAGACGGCAGACTGCTCGGGACACGCACCGGTGTAGACGATGAGTGCTTGTAAACGCTTATCACGTGGCGCTCCGACTCGCGGGACATGAAACGCGTACGCTTCCGGGATTCCGCGGGCAACGTGCGTGGGGGTCGCTGGACCGTCGAGGACGGCGAGGAACTGGTGACGGCTGCCGCCGGACCGTACGGGCGCATCTCCTTCGGCGACGAGACCTTCGCGCCCGACGAGGTCGAGATCCTCCCGCCCTGCGAGCCGACCAAGATCGTCTGTGTCGGCCTCAACTACGCCGACCACGCCGCCGAGCAGGACGAGGAGATACCGGATCGCCCCCTCCTCTTCCTCAAACCGCCCAACACGGTCACCAGCCACAACACGGAGGTCACGCTCCCGGCCGGCAAGGAACGCATCGACCACGAAGCCGAACTCGCCGTCGTCATCGGCGAGCGGTGCAAGGACGTCAGCGCCGGGGACGCCATGGAGTACGTCTCCGGGTTCACCTGTCTCAACGACCTCTCGAACCGCGACGACCAGCGGGTCGAACGGAACTGGGTCCGCGGGAAGGCGTTCGACGACGCCGCCCCCATCGGGCCGCTCGTGACGACCCCCGAACACGTCCCGGCGGACGCGACCATCGAGTGCCGCGTCAACGGCGAGGTTCGCCAGCAGTCCTCCCGCGACCAGTTCATCTTCTCCGTCCCCGAACTGATCGAGGAGATCACGACCTACATGACCCTGGAACCCGGCGACGTGATCTCTACCGGAACGCCGGCGGGCGTCGGCCCCCTCTCCGACGGCGACGAGGTCGAAGTCGAGGTCGAGGGCGTCGGCACCCTCCGCAACACCGTCCGAATCCCCTGAAGCCCGCTTCTCCGCCACTCCGGCCGCCACATACCGACCAGCCGCCGCCTCGCCCGACACCGGAAGCCATAAGTTTAGGCTCACCTAATCCCGGCCGAGATGAGTGACGCGGTAGACCGGTCGCCGGGCGATCGGGCCGACGTGTGCGTGATCGGGGCGGGTCCGGCCGGCGCGCTCGTCGCACACCGACTCGCCGAGCGGGGGCACGAGGTCATCGTGCTGGAGGCGGGGCCGCGCTTCGACCGCGACTCCCGGCTCGACAGGATGGAGCGGGCCATCCGGCCGGCCCACTCCGACCTGTCGGTCTGGGACATGGGCGGGGAACGCGACGCCTACAGCTCCAGCGGCGAGCGGTTCTACCCGCTGAACGCCGCCCGCGTCAAGGGCATCGGGGGGTCGACGCTGCACTGGCAGGGGATGGTGATGCGCCACCACGAGGCCGACTTCGAGCGCCGGACGCGGGACGGCGTCGCCACCGACTGGCCAATCGACTACGACGACCTCAGGCCCTACTACGCCGAGGCCGAGACGGAACTGGGCGTCGCGGGGGCCTCGGACAACCCCTACGCACCGCCCCGGGACCAGCCTCACCCGATGTCGGCGTTCCCGCCCTCGTACAGCGACTCGCTGTTCGCCGAGGCCTGCGAGCGACTGGGCGTGACGATGCACTCGGTCCCCAACGCCCGCAACTCCGAGCGCTACGACGACCGGAGCCAGTGTGTCGGCTACGGGACCTGCAAGCCCGTCTGTCCCTCCGGCGCGAAGTACAGCGCCGACGTTCACGTCCGGAAGGCCGAGGCCGTGGGCGCTCGCGTGATCGACCGCGCCCCGGTCCAGGAACTGGTCACCGACGACTCGGGACGGGTCGACGCCGCCCGCTACGCCACCCCGGACGACGAGGTTCACCGGCAGACCGCCCGCGAGTTCGTCGTGGCCTGTGGCGGCGTCGAGACGCCGCGTCTCCTGCTCATGTCCCGATCGTCCGACCACCCGGACGGGCTGGCCAACAGTTCGGGCCTCGTCGGGCGCTACTTCACCGAACACCTCTTCTGCGGTGCCGGCGGCCTGCTCGACCGGCGGACCCGCCAGAACCACGTCGGGTTCATCACCAGCGAGTGCCACCAGTTCTACGACGAACCCGGCCGGGGCACCTCGGGGACCGCGGGCGGGATCCCGGCCAGCGACGCCGATCTCGCCCCGATCAAACTGGAGTTTCTGAACTACGCGGGTCCCTCGCCCGTCGAGCTGGCGCTTGGTGCCGAGGAGTTCGGCGACGACCTCCTCGCCTCCCTGCGGGACGCCTACGGCAACAATATCGCGATGGGCGGGCTCGTCGGCCAGTTGCCCCGGGAGGAGAACCGGGTCACCCTCGACACCTCGACGACGGACGACCACGGCAACCCGGTACCGGACATCACGTGGTCGCTGGATCCCCGGACGAAGCGAACGATCCGGCGGGCCAACGAGATCCAGCACGCGATCCTGAACGAGTTGGGCGTCGACGTCGGCTGGACGGTCGGCCCCGAGAACACCGGCCCGGCCTTCCACCATATGGGGACGACCCGGATGGGAACCGATCCCGACGACAGCGTCGTGAACCCGCAGCTACGGACCCACGACGTGCCCAACCTCTCGGTGGCGTCCAGCAGCGTCTTCGTCACGCCCGGATCGCTGAACCCGACGCTGACCATCGCGGCGCTGTCGCTGAAGTGTGCGGATCACGTCGACGAACGGCTGTAGGACAGCGTCGTGTCGGCGGCTCAGGCCCCGACACCGCTCAGGAGCAGGCCGGCGATCACGAGCAGGCCGAGCGCGACCACGGAGGCCGCGAGGAAGAACGGGCGAGCGTCGTTGGCGGGCTCGCGGAGTTTCCGTTCGGCGAGCCCGTCGCTGATCTTGCTGGTGCCGACCTCCACGAGGCCAGCCAGCGCCAGCCAGAGGACGATCATGACGATGACGAGGTAGCCGCCCGTCGTGCCGGTGAGCGACTTGGCGGTGTAGCCGCTCCCCGAGACCAGGTAGCCGCCCGTCAGAAACATGAGGAGGGCGCTGGCTCGCGAGAGCGTGAGCAGGCGGCTCGTGATGTCCGCGAAGGGATCGGTGTCGATGCTCCCCTTCCCGGCGACCGGGAGGACGCCGTAGGTCATGAACAGCACGCTGCCGGTCCACAGGCCGGCGAACAGCAGATGGATCACGTTCGTGATCGTGACGCTGATGGATGCCATACCCGATCCCTGGAGGCATCACCTCTTGAAACTGGTGAGTTCCGGCCGCCCCGTTCAAGCAGGCTTAAGAATCGCGGTCCGCTTCCTCCCCACATGGAACCACGGGACCTGTCGGACCACTCCGTCTACCGGGCGGGGCGGGGGATCGAAGAGGTCGCCCGGGATCTGGGGCTCGATCCCGGCGACCTGGTCAAGCTCTCCTCGAACGAGAACGCCCTGGGTCCCAGCCCGAAGGCGGCGGCCGCGATCCGCGAGTACGCCGACTCGGTACACCGGTACCCCAAGAGTTCACACACCGACCTGATCGAGCGGCTGGCCGACGACTGGGCCGTCGATCCCGCGCAGGTCTGGCTGGCCAACGGCGGGGACGGCGTCCTCGATTGCCTCTCGCGGGCCCTCCTGCGTCCGGGCGAGCGCGTCCTCGTCCCGAGACCCGGCTTCGCCTACTACGCCATGAGCGCCCGCTACCACCACGGCGAGGTGGCGACCTACCGGCTCCCGAAGGCCGATGACTTCGCCCAGACGGCCGACCGGGTACTCGACGCCTACGACGGCGAGCGCATCGTCTACGCCACCAGCCCCCACAACCCGACGGGGTCGGTCATGCCACTGGACGAGGTGGAACGGCTTGCCGAGGGGACCGACGAGGAGACGCTCGTGCTGGTCGACGAGGCCTACGGCGAGTTCGCGGCCGTCGACAGCGCGGTCGATCTCGTCCGCGAGCGCGACGACGTGGCCGTCCTCCGGACGTTCTCGAAGGCCTACGGGCTGGCCGGGCTGCGGCTGGGCTACGGGCTCGTCCCCGCGGACTGGGCCGAGGCTTACGCCCGCATCCACACGCCCTTCGACACCGGCGAACTCTCCTGTCGGGCCGGGTTGGCGGCGCTGGACGACGACGAACACATCGAGCGGACGGTCGAGATGGTCGAGCGCGCCCGCGAGTACCTCTACGAGAACCTGAACGCCCGGACCTGGGAGAGCCAGGGCAACTTCGTGCTGGCGGCGGTCGGCGACGGCGAAGCGGTGACCGACGCCGCCCAGCGCGAGGGAGTCATCGTGCGGGACTGTTCGAGTTTCGGCCTGCCCGACTGTATCCGGATCACCTGCGGCACGCCCGAACAGATGGAGCGGGCGGTCGACGTGTTGAACGGGGTGATCGACGCGTGAGGGTCGCGGTCACGGGCACGCCCGGCACGGGCAAGACGACCGCGACGGAACTGGTCGATACCGACCTCGACCTCGTCCACCTCAACGAGGTGATCCGCGAGGAGGGGTTTGCGACGGGTCGGGACGAGGACCGGGACAGCCTCGTGGCCGACCTGGACGCGGTGGCCGAGTGGCTCGGTGACCGCGACGACTGCCTGATCGAGTCCCACCTGGCACACCGGTTCGACGCGGATCGGGTGGTCGTCCTGCGCTGTCACCCCGAGGAGCTGGAACGCCGGCTCACGGAGCGGGGCGAACCGGCGGCCACGGCCGCGGAGAACGCCGAGAGCGAGGCGCTTGACGTGATCCTCGCGGAGGCGGTCGAGCGCCACGGCGAGGACGCGGTCTACGAGATCGACGCGACCGACCGCGATCCCGAGGCGGTCGCCCGCGAGATCGAGCGCGTGATCGACGGCGAGCGCGAACCGAGCGCCGGCACGGTCTCGTTCATCGACTACCTATGACGCTGGATCGACTTCGGCCCCTGGCCGACCGCGCGCTGATGCCCTTCGTGACGGCCTCGACGCGGTTGGGCGTGACGCCCAACGTCGTGAGCGTGATCGCCTTCGTGCTGGCGGCCGGTGCCGGCGGAGCCTTCTACTTCGGCGGCGGTGGCCGGGTCGGTGCGGGCGAGCCACTCTGGTACCTCGTCGGCGCGCTGCTGGTCTTCCTGAACGGCTGGCTCGACCTGCTCGACGGCGCGCTGGCCCGGAAACTCGGGACGGACTCGCGGGCGGGCGACCTGCTGGATCACGTCCTCGACCGCTACGCCGACATCGTGATGATCGTCGGGCTGGCGGCGGGGATTGACCGCTACCCGCTCGGACTGGCCGCGGTCACCGGCGTGTTGATGACCTCCTACCTGGGGACCCAGTCCCAGGCGGTCGGGCTGGACCGGGTGTACGGCGGCCTGCTCGGGCGGGCCGACCGGCTCGCGCTGATCGGCGTGATCGGGCTGTACTCGTTCGTCGTCCCCGCGGAACTCTACGGGCTGACGGCGGTCGGGTGGTTGCTCGCGGTCTTCGCCGTCGTCGGTCACCTGACGGCGCTCCAGCGGTTCGTCGTGGCCTTTCGGGCGCTGTCCTGACGCGGGCGCTGGCCCCCGAATCGGGCCGTGTCGCCTGGCGTACGATTTATACACGGGCGCGGCGAAGGCCACGACATGGTCCAGTGTGAGATGTGCGGAGCCGAGACGTCCTCGCCGAACACGGTGAAAGTCGAAGGCGCGGAACTCGACGTCTGTGACGACTGTGCCGACTTCGGCACCGAGGTCCGCACCCAGGAGAGTTCGACCTCGTCCACGAAGTACTCGACGGGCAGTTCCTCCGGGTCGGACTCCGGGAGTTCGGGCTCCGGTGGGGGGTCCGGTTCCGCCGGGAGTTCCTCGTCGGGCGGCGGTGGCGGCCGCCGTCGGGACATGTTCGACGAGATGGACGAGGTCGTCCAGGACTACGACGAGCGCATCCGCCAGGCCCGGGAAGCGGCGGGGCTGAGTCAGGAGGAACTGGCCAACCAGCTCAACGAGAAGGCAAGTCTCATCCGGAAACTCGAACGCGGCGACACGCTCCCCAGCGACGAGGTCCAGCGCAAACTCGAACGCGCGCTCGACATCGCCCTGACCGAGGGCGGCGGCAGTGCCGACGACACGGAGTGGAGCGGCGGCTCCAGCGACGGCGAGTACACGCTGGGCGACGTGGTCCAGCGGAAGGACTCCTAGATGTGACGCTGGACGTCCTCGATCGACAGGTCCTCGCCGATCTCGTCTAGCTCGGCTTCGAGCCCCGCTATCTCGCTGGACAGGCGCTCGAACCGCTCGCTTCGCTCCAGCTCCGCGGGACTTTTCTCGACTTCGAGGACGTTGCGCTTCAGTTTCTTGGAGGTGAGTTGCTGGTGTTTCTCGCTGTACTCGGAGAGTTTGAGCAGCCGTTCGACCACGTCGAGCAGGTCGTCCCGGGAGACGGGCTTGACGAGGTAGTCGTCACAGCCCATGTCGATGATGTCGAAGCCGGGGTCGACCGCGGTCACCATCGCGACCCGGCAGTCGTTGCCGCTCTCGTTGATGTCCGCGAGAACCTTGTCCCCCGAGAGATCCGGCATCCGGCGGTCCAGCAGCGCCACGTCGACGTCGTGGGCCTCGTCGTGGAGGATCTCGACCGCCGCCTCGCCGCCGTAGGCCGTCACCACGTCGTAGTCCTCGGCCAGGTAGTCGGTATAGAGATCAGCGAGATGCTGTTCGTCCTCCGCGATCAGCACCGTCGCCTCCGAAGGTGGCGATGACACGACTATCACCGCAACGGTACCGGCCCGGACGTATTAAAACGGCCCTCCGACTCACCGTGCCGAACTCCCACCCTTTATGCCGGCCGCGGTCGCTCCCTCGATATGTTCGTCCTCGTCAATCTGAAGGCGTACCCGTGTGACCCCGTCGCGATCGCGACCGCGGCCCGCGAGGTCGGCGAGTCCACGGGCGTCCCCATCGCAATCGCACCGCAGGCCGCCCACCTCCCGGCCGTGGCCGACACCGGCGTCGAGACGTGGGCCCAGCACGTCAGCCCCGTCGAGCACGGCAGTCACACCGGCTCGACGCTGGCCGAGGCCGCCGCCGACGCCGGCGCGGTCGGGACGCTGTTGAACCACTCCGAGAACCGGCTGACACTCGCCGACATCGACGCCAGCCTGTCGGCGGCCGAGCGCGTCGACTTCGAGACCATCGTCTGTGCCAACGACCCCGACCAGATCGCCGCGGCCGCCGCGCTGGGTCCCGACGCCGTCGCCGTCGAACCGCCCGAGTTGATCGGGACCGGCACGCCCGTCAGCAAGGCCGACCCCGACATCGTCCGGGACGCCGTCGACGCCGCGGAGGCCGTCGATCCCTCCGTGGACGTGTTCTGTGGCGCGGGCATCTCGACCGGCGAGGACCTCGCGGCCGCCCGGGAACTTGGGGCCGAGGGCGTCCTGCTCGCCAGCGGCGTCGCCAAGGCCGACGACCCGAAGGCGGCGCTGGAAGACCTCGTCGAACCGGTCGCCTGACCGCGGTCACGGTCGACCCGCCGCCGACCGGGCCGTCGAACTCCGAACCCACTTTGTCGGTCCGTCCCGACCCGCCGGCATGGCGAGTGCGTTCGGACGGGCACTGCTGGACCACCACCGCGGCGAGCGCGAGACGCCGCTGTACCAGCGCGACGGCGAGGAGCGGACGGTCCACCCCGTCGAGGACTTCTACTTCGGCGAGTTCCCCGACGAACCGGCCGCGGACTGGACCGAGTCGTGGCTCGACGGCCCCCTGCTGGACCTGGGTGCCGGGGCCGGCCGCGACGCCCTGCACTTCCAGGAGCGGTTCGAGACCGTCGCCCTCGACGTGGACCCCGCCCTCGTGACGCTGCTGGAGGAGCGCGGCGTCGCGGACCCGCGGCGGGGCGACATGTTCGCCCTGCCGGACGCGTTCGAGTGCGACCGCTTCCGGTCGGTGCTGTGTCTCGGGACACAACTCGGGCTGGCGAAGTCGACGGACGGTCTGCACTCGTTGCTCGGTGACCTCGCACACGTCACGACCGCCGACGGGACCGCGGTCGTCGACGGCTACGACCCCGAGTTCGAGGGCGCGGCGGAGATGCTCGGGTTCCGGGCCGACCCCACGCCCGGCCTCGCCTTCCGCGTCATCGCATACGAGTACGACGGGACGGTGGACCCGATCCTGCTGTTCCGGCTGTTCGGTCCCGACCGGCTCCGGGAGGCCACCGCCGGGACGGAGTGGCGCGTCGCCGCGGTGTGCCGACCACACGACGCCTACTACTACCGGGCGGCCCTGGCGAAGGAATAGCTCACTTCACGAACCCGTCCTCGACGGCTTCGACCAGCGCGTCGCGTTCGTCGCCGTCGAGTTGGCGGGGGTACTCCTCTTCGATCAGGTCCGCCAGCCGGTAGTCGTAGTGGCCGCGGCCGACGTGTTCGATGTAGCCGTGGGTCCGGAGGGTGCGGTTGTGGGCGTAGGCCTTCGTGCGGTCGCCGTCGCCGCCGCCCGCGAAGTGGGCGTCCAGCGGCTTCGCGGGCCCCTCCTTCCGGTAGTAGCGCAACATCCCACGGGTCTTGTTCGGCATCGACTCGACGGCCCCGCGCAACTGCTCGACGAGTTCCTCGCCCCCCGGCGGGACCTCGCCGGGCCAGCTCCCGGCGTCGACGGCCACGGTCTCGGCGGACTCGCCGTCCGTCGGTTCGCTCCCGTCGCCGACTTCGGCCACCGCGGCCGCCACGTCGCCGTCGTCGGCGTCGTCACCCGCACCGTTCCGGCTCGTGGACGCCTCGGCCGGGTCGTCCTCGCCGTCGGCCGCCGCGTCCTCGTCGAAGGCGGGCATCGGCTGGGGGTCCGGCTCGCCGTCCTCTCCACCGGTGCCCGCTGCCGACTGCTCGGCGGAGGGGGCGTCTCCCGTGTCGTCGGTCGACGGCTCGCCCGTCGCCAACCGTCGTCGTTCGCGCATCCGCTCCTGCTCGGTGCGGCCGGGGTTGACGCCCTGCACGGCGTCCACCAGGGCGTCGACGAACTGGTCGGCCATGCGGGACATGTCGCGGGCGTCCTGCAACTCCTTCTCCAGTTCGGCGATGCGTGAGTTCTTCTCGTCGAGTTCCTGTCGGAGTTCCTGAATGCGGTCCTCGGTGCGCTGTTTCTCCTCGCTGATCTCCTCTAGTTCCGACACGAGGTCGGAGCTGACCGACTTGAGGTCGGGGCGGTCCACGTCCTCCAGCCCGGGCGTCGCCCCGGCGTCGAAGGTCTGCTTGCGGTGGAACTGCACCCGCTTGACCTGCTCGGCCCAGTCGGTCATCATGAACGCCTCGCCGTCGTCCAGGTCCTCGACGGCCTCGGCGTACTCGCTGCCGAGGATGCGGCTGACGACCTTGGTGTCGTTGTTCCAGGTCAGCCGGTGCCAGACGAGCCAGTCACACTGCGTGATGAAGTCCTTCTTCACGTCGGCCGGCCGCTGGCTGATCCCGACCATCCCGAGGCCGTGTTTGCGGCCCCGCTTGCCGATCTTGATGAGCATCTTCCCGGCCTCGGTGACCGACCCCTTCTCGGGGATCCACTCGTGGACCTCCTCGACGAGCATCAGGAAGGGCTGTTTGAGCTTCTTCTCCTTGGCGAACAACTGCCTGGAGACCTCCGTCAGCAGCGACTCGGCCTCGTCCTCGTCGAGGAAGGAGGACACGTCCAGGATGATCGGGACGTTCTGTTCCAGCGCCAGCGAGGCGATCTTGCCGGCGTGTTCGGTCGTCACCTGGATGTCACACTCGTCGTCGGCCCCGACGTGGAGGATCTCGTACTCCTCTTTGAGCCCGTAGTACTCGCCGTCGATGTCGACGATGAGGATGCCAAAGCCGGCGTCGAGCAGGTTCTCGGCGACGACGCTGGCGGTGTTCGAATTATGCACGAAGACGCCGTTCGCGACGAAGTTGTCGTTCAATTCGACGTCCAGATCGTAGACGGTCCGTTCCTGATCGAGTTCCTCCACCGAGACGACCCGTTTCCACTGCACGTCGGACTGGCCGAAGGCCCTGGCACGTCCCTGTATCTCCAGTTCGTCCATCAGCCGGTTGTACGTACTCCGGCCCGCCTTCTGTTTCCGTGTCAAACTGTGAACGGACGCACCGTCCACGCGCCGCTGGCTGTCACGCTCTGTCCATCCCGCCTCCCTCGCGGCTCGGTTCAGCACAGAACCGAAGTTCGGGATCAGGTCCTTGGCGTTGTACCCGTCCCCGTTCTCGGACTGGTCGGCGAGCGTCCGGAGCCGGTCCGCTTTCCCTTCGACGCTCAACTCGAGAACGTCTGCAGCCGCGTCGAGGCAGAACGCGTCGACACGGAGCCGACGGAACTCCCGCTTTTCGTCGCCGTACTGGGTGAACTTCGAGCGAACCGTCGTCGACACCCCGAACTGTCGGAACAGTTCCGAGACGCCGTCGATCAGTTCGGGGGATTTCGACATCACGCTCACGGTATCGCCGACCGTTCCATCGCCGTCTACGTACCCCGAAAGGAGACCCGCACGGAACGCCCCCGGCGTATCGAACACCCAGTTCGGGATCGACTTTCCGTCCGCGCCACGTCCGAATTCGGATTCGAGGAACTTCGCGTACGGCCTGAAGCCCTTGTTACACGTCCGCTCGTACACGTTGTATCCGCGTTCGCCGAGAAATTCCTGGACGTCGTCGTCCACGTTCGACAACTGAAGCGTGAGATGTGAGTCGAACGATCCTTCCGCGAGGTACAATCCGATCTCTTTGCCTGTCGGAAAGTCCAGATTCAGTGTGCGATCTTCGGTCCGGGGACCGCTGTGGATGACGCCACCGTCGACCACGATGTTGTTGGCGTCGTCGAGATAGTCCGCGAGGTCGACTTCCACGACGGACTCCGCACTCGGGAGCGTCCGTGCGACCGGGAGCCACGTCCCTTCCTCCAGTTGGTCGCCCCGGATCGGAACGATTTCCAACCCGTCGGCGGTGAGAAAACTGTGGTCCTCCGTTCCCACGAGTTCGGTACCGTCCTCTAACGTCACCCGGAGGAGACGGTCGTCGGTGTGTTCGATGGTCGCCTGAACGTCTCTGAACTCCTGTTCGTACGTGTGTTTGTTCAGGGAGAGGACTCGATCGCCCTCCTCGACCTGCTCGATCGGCTTCCGGCCTCCCTCCGTGTGTACCGGAGTCCCTTCGAGGATGCTCTTTCCGCCACCGGATTTCCCGGTGATGAACCCGCGACCGGTCAACACTTCGACGACCGGCAGGTCGACCGACTGCCCCGGTGTCGTGTCGGTCGGCGGGCCGTCGCTGGACTCCGCGACAGTGATGGTCTCTCTCTCGTCTCCCATCGCTTGTCGGACACTCACACCGGGACGACATAATGATCCGTCAGCCAGCCGTCTGACGCCGGTCCGACCGGTCGACACGAGCCGAACCCCTATATCCGAGGCTCGTGAACGTAACACGCGTTGGGTCCTACGTCCACCATGCGCCGCCACGAGACTACCGTGGAAGACGGAACGGTCTACGTCGATACCGACGACGGCCGGCTCGAGGTCGGGGCGCTCGACCGCATCGTCGACGCCGTCGGCGGCCACGCCTGGACCATCGAGTACTCCGACTGGGAGAAGGAGTACTACGACGACCTCGACACCGCCGACGAGGGGTTGATCGTCGACGTGGCCGACATGATCGAGGCCATGACTCACGGCGAGTCGTTCGTCGAGACGCTCCGGACACACCCCTCTGAGCCGCCCGACGCGGCCGCGGGTGACGGTGACGCCGAGACCGACGCCCCCGCCGACGAGGCCGCCCTCTCGCCGCGGATGGGGCTGTTCGTCGGCAAACTCCTCGAAAACTTGGAGAGCGGACTGGACTGAGCGGCCAGGTCGTCACACGACCCGGAACACGCGGATCGTGTCCCGCTTCGTGGGTTCGCGGATCAGTTGCGCGAATCCACGGTCGGTGAACACCGCCTTCCAGTCGCGGTGATACAGCGGGAACTCGTCGTCGACGTAACTCACGTCGGTCTCGCCACGGCCCCGTTCCGGGCTGTTGCCCTCGTTCTCGGCGGTCACGAGCAGGTCGGTCGTGATCCGGGCGAACTCGTCGAACACCCACGCGTCCTCGGGGTGGACGTGCTGGAGCGTCTCGACGGTGTAGACGGCGTCGAACGCGTCGTCCGGCATTTCGGGCAGATGGTCTTCGAGCGCACCGTCGAGGAACGTGCCGGTCTCGGCCAGCTCGGGGTAGTGTTCGGCCATGACATCGAAGGCGTCCGGGTTGATGTCGATTCCAGTCAGGTTCTCCCACCCCTGCCGACGGAGGTGTTCGAGGTGGCGACCGCAGCCACAGCCGACTTCGAGGATCTCGGCGTCGTCCGCGCAGTAGTGGGCGAGCGCGTCGGCTATCGTCTCGCTCACCTCGTTGGGGCCGAGCTGGGCGTAGTAGGACGGCGAGAACCGGCCGGAGCGGTCGGCCCAGTCCTGGCGTACCTCGTCGGGGTCCATGCGTCGGCGTAGACGGGGACGGATAATCAATACGTGGACTCGCCGTGGCCCGTCGCGCGTCCGCGTCGGCCGGCAGTATCAGCGGACGAACGGGCCGCGCTGGCGGATCGGCTCGTCGTGTGGCCGGCCCGATACGGCGACGACGCGGAGGGCGGTGTCGCTCGCCAGTTCGACCGGCCGCCCGCCGGTGACCGGGAACACGTCACCCTCGCCGAAGGCGTGGCCGTCGACGGTGCCCGCTCCCTCGACGCCGTAGACGAAGCCGTTCCACTCCGCGTCGGGCTCCCACGTCCAGGCGTCGGTGACACGAACGTCGAGATACTCCATCGGCGTGTGCAGATCGACGGGGGAGCCGTCGCCGATCACGGTCGTCACGGTCGCGCCGTCCCGGGAGTCCGTGGGGAGGTCAGCGGCCGCGGCGTCGGCGTAGTCCGGGTCGGCGTCCTTTCGGTCCTGCGGGAGGTTGACCCAGAGCTGGAGGCCGTTACAGGCCGCGCCGTCGGCGGGGAACTCCGAGTGCCGGATGCCGCTCCCGGTCGTGATGCGCATGACCTCGTCCTCGTAGGCGGTGTGTTCCACGCCCAGCGAGTCCTCGTGGTCCATCCCGCCCTCGATCATGTAGGAGACGATCTCGAACCCCTCGTGGGGGTGCATCGGGAACCCCTCGTCGGGGTCGATGTAGAACCGCTCGAACAGGACGAACGGATCCAGATGTCCCGGGACTCCTTCGGTCGGAAAGGCCCGGTTCGAGGTGACGCCGGTCCCGTGTCGAACCCGCTGGCCGGACACCGGCCCGTCTCGACCGTCCGCAGTCTCTCCGGTCATGGCCGTACCGAGGCGCTCGAACCGAATAAAGGGGTGAAAGTGTACCGCGAACCGTTCGCCCAGGCACAGCACGACGACCACCACCGCGAGGTCGACATCGAAGACACGTCACAGCTGGTCACTCGAACTCGCCGAGCGAGGTCTGGCCCCGCGGGTCGTCGTCGGATCCGGCCTCGCCGTCGCCGAACTCGCCGAGCGAGCGGTTCTCCCGGCGGTCCCCTCCCCCGTCGCCCGGCGTCGCGTCCTCGAACCCGTCGAGGCTGGCCTGCTGGTTCTCCGAGAAATCCAGGTTCGAGACGCGCACGCCGACCTTCCGCACGTCGGCGTCGCGGAACTCCGCGAGCAGATCCAGGGCCACTTCCTCGACCAGATCGGCGTCCTCGACGGGGCCGGGGAGGGACTCTGCACGGGTGTGAACGTCGAACGGCGGCGTGACGACCTTGATGCCGATGGTGCGGTAGAGGGCGTCCTTGCTCCGCGCGCGTTCGGCCACGTCGCCGGCCAGCGCCCGGACCCGTTCGCGCTTGCGCTCGGGATCGGCGGTCGCCTCGGCGAAGGCCGACTCCCGGGAGAGGCTCTTGGGCTTCCCGACCGGCTCGACCTCGCGGTCGTCCTCGCCGCGGGCGTACGACCGGATCTCGCGGCCGCGCTCGCCGAACCGCTCTTCGAGGCGGTCCGGGTCGGTCTCGGCCAGATCGCCCGCGGTCGCGACGCCCATCGCCCGGAGTTCCCGCGCCGTGACGGGACCGACGTTGTGGACTTCCTCGACGTCGAGTGGGGCCAGGAACGCCCGCACGTCGCCGGGTTCGACGACCACCAGCCCGTCGGGCTTGTCGTGGTCGCTGGCGATCTTGGCCGCGCTCATCGTCGGTGCGATTCCGACGCTGACGACGACGCCGACCGCCTCCTCGATGCGGGTCTTGAGATCGCGCCCGAACGCGGCCGCCTCCTCCCAGTCGACGGTCTCGGTCACGTCGAGGTAGGCCTCGTCGACGCTGACCTCCCGGACCGTCTCGGCGGCCTCGTGCAGGATCGCCTTGACCTCGTCGGCGACCGACTCGTAGTAATCCAGGTCCACGGTGCGGTAGAGGCCCGCCTCGTCGGGATCGGGCGCGTCGTCGCCGGTCGCGTCCGCGTCGGCTTTCCGGGGCAGGCGGTCGAGCGCCTCCGAGATGGCCATGGCGCTCTCGACGCCGAACTCGCGGGCCTCGTAGCTGGCCGTGGCGACCGCGCCGTGGGTCTCGCCGTCCTCGTAGCCCATCCCGACGACGAGGGGTTCGCCCTCCAGCTCGGGCTCCCGCAGCCGCTCGCAGGCGGCGTAGAAACAGTCCGCGTCGACGTGACAGATCACCCGCTCCGGCGAGTCGTCCTCGACGCCCGGCAGCCGCCCGTCCATGCGCCGTCGTTCGGACCCGGTCCACCTAAGTCCCTCGCCCCGCCGGTCCCGCGCCCCGACGGCGTCTCACTCCGCGTCGAGCAGTGCGCCGGGGTTCATGATCCCCGCCGGGTCGAGTCGGTCCTTGGCCGCGTGCAAGGCGTCGCGGAACTCGTCGGGGGACTCCTCCTCGTACCACTCCCGGTGGGTCCGGCCGACGGCGTGGTGGTGGGTGATCGTGCCGCCGTACTCCTCGATCACGTCCGAGGCCGTGGCCTTGATCTCGCGCCACTGTTCGAGTTCCCGGCCCACGTCGGCGGGAGCCAGCAGGGTGTAGTACGGCGCTGGCCCGTCCGGGTAGACGTGGGTGAACCGACAGGAGAGAAAGCCCGCGCCGCACTCTTCCTCCATGACCTCGGTCACCTGCTCGGTGATCTCGGTGTGGAGTCGGTCGAACTGGTCCCAGGTGACCGCCGTCTCGAAGGTGTCGACGATCACGCCGAGACTCACCAGCGCGTTGAACTTGTAGGGAGCCTCGAAGAAGGCCGACCGCCAGTCGCCTTCCTCGTCGTCGCGGTCGGCTTCGTCGCCCTCGCGGTGTGGCCCCTCGTAGGTCGGGCCACTGGACACCGTGCCGCCCCGATCCTCGGCGATCTCGATGGCCCGCGCGAGATCGTCGTCGACGGGGTGGTCGACGGACTCGAAGCCCAGCACGAGGACGTGACTGCCGTCCATCGCGACCTCGTTCATCATGGCCTCGCGGCTGTCCAGCAGGCGGCAGTTCGCGGGGTAGAGCCGCGCCTGGACGATCTCGCGGGTCGCGTCGACGGCGGCGTCGAACTCGGAGAACCGGACGGTGGCGCGGGCGCGGTAGGGCGGCCGGGGCTGGACGCGGAGCCAGCCCTCCGTGATGACGCCCAGCGTGCCCTCCGACCCCAGGACCAGCCGGTTCGGATCGGGGCCGGCACCCGAGGCGGGGAGGCGGCGGCTCTCGAACTCCCCCGACGGCGTGAGCATCCGGACGTTCTCGACGAAGTCGTCGATGTGGGTGTAGACGGTCGCGAAGTGGCCGCCGGCGCGGGTGGCGATCCACCCGCCCAGCGTCGAGAACTCGTAGGACTGGGGGTAGTGCCTGAGCTGGAGCCCGTGTTCGCGGAGCTGGTCGTTGATCTGTGGCCCGGTCGCGCCCGCCTGGATCCGCGCTGTGCGGGAGCGGTCGTCGACCTCCAGCACCCGATCCATCGCCCGGAGGTCCAGCGAGCAGACGCCGGCGTACGCGGAATCCTCGGGGTCACACTCCACGCCGGCGACGACGCTCGTGCCGCCGCCGTAGGGGACGACGGCGATCCGTTCCGCGGTCGCCCAGTCGAGGATCGCGCGGATCTCCGCTTCCGTCTCGGGTTCGGCGACCACGTCCGGGGCCGACGAGAAGTCGCCGTGGAACCCACGGACGAGGTCGCGGTAGCCGCTGCCGTAGGTGTGGCGGACCCGGTCCTCGGTCGCGGTCGAACAGACGCCCGCGAGACGCTCCGGCACCGACACCGCCGACTCGGGGATCGACACGTCCGCGAGTTCGGGCGGGTCCAGCCGGGGGCGCTCGGGGAAGCCGAGCATGGTCTCCAGCCGGGTCGCGAGCTCGTCGCGCTCGTCCTCGTCGGGGAACTTCTCGGCGTATCCCCAGCCCCAGAAGCTCAGGTCGCTGTCGGTCATCAGGTTACCTGTGTCCAACCGTCGCAAAAACTTTGGGCCGAAGTGCTGGGAGTATCAGGGTAGGGGTACCGAAAAACCGGCTCCCGGAGCGAACGTCGGCTGGCCAGCCGTCTGCCGGGAGTCCCGATCGTGCGCCGATGCCAATTCCCGAGCGGTTACGACGGTCGTTCCCGTCGGGAACCCCCAGCGAACTGGGGTTCCACTACCACGTTAGATAGTGACACACATAACACTTTCGCCGGTCATCCGGATCGGGTGTACCGCGCGGTCGCTGCCGCGCCGGCGATGCCGTAGAGGAAGCCGGCGGCGTGAGCGAAGACGTTCGTGACCGCACCGTCGTTGACGATCTCGGGCGGGAACAGGACGGAGACGAAACTCGACAGCAGGACGACGACCAGCGCGGTCTGGGCGAGTTGGAGCAGTTCGAGGCGCGACCGGGGGAGTATCGCGGACCGCGTCGACGACTCGACGATCCCCCGCACGCAGGCTCCCCAGCCGACGACGAAGAGGCCGCCGACGAGGAGCGTCACGTCCCTGACGTAGATGAAGTACACCTCGAACAGGAGCAACAGCCAGATGGCCAGGCCGGCGTAGCCCGCCACGCGGTAGCCGTACAGCCGGTTCAGCGACGCCAGCAGGGCGACGAAGACGAAGCCGGCAAAGCCCGCGCCGACGCCGGAGAAGCCGCGACTCACCGGCTCGATGCCGGGGTAGAGCAGGCCGATGACGGCGTAGCTGGTGAGACTCACCGCGATCGGCAAGACCAGCAGGAAGCCGACGAACGTCACGCGGAACCACCGGCGGTCGCCGACCTGGACGCAGAGTCCGTACGCCACCAGGGCCGCGGCGACGTAGCCCGCGACGTTGCTCAGCAGGTGCCCCAGGTCGAGGTGGACGAACGCGCTGGTGTACAGGGAGAGCGGATCGACCGCCTCGTGTCGGAGAGCCAGGCGCGTCTTGACCGTCGGCGGGAGCGCGACGTGGATCCAGACGAGCAGGGCCGCGACGGCCACGATCAACCCCAGGTCGCGGACGACCGGTCGGGACCGACCGACGGTATCTCCGCTCATCGGATCCCACGAGGGTCCCCAGCGGCGAAAGCGTCCCGGTTCCGGTGACCGTCCGTGGTCCGGATCCCGGGTGGTCGTGCCCGATCGGTATGACACCTGTCCGCGCGGCCCGGGCACGATTTTTGTCCGCGCGGCGACTGACCAACCGTATGGGACTGGACGAGGACGCACTGGAGTACCACCGGGCCGATCCCCCCGGCAAGATCGAGACGGAGACGACCAAACCGACCAACACCCAGCGGGACCTGAGCCTGGCGTACTCGCCGGGCGTGGCCGCCCCCTGCCGCGAGATCAGTGACGACCCCGGCGAGGCCTACACCTACACCGCCAAGGGCAACCTCGTCGGCGTCGTCTCGAACGGCTCCGCCGTGCTGGGACTGGGCGACATCGGCGCACAGGCCTCCAAGCCCGTGATGGAGGGGAAGGGAGTCCTCTTCAAGCGCTTCGCCGACATCGACGTCTTCGACGTGGAGTACGACTTCGACGACCCCGACGCGTTCGTCGAGGCCGTCGCCGGCATGGAGCCGACCTTCGGCGGGATCAACCTGGAGGACATCACGGCCCCGGAGTGTTTCGAGATCGAACAGCGGCTCCGCGAGCGCATGTCGATCCCGGTCTTCCACGACGACCAGCACGGCACCGCCATCATCACCGGCGCGGCCCTGCTGAACGCCACTCACATCCTCGGGAAGGACCTCGAAGACCTCGACGTGGCCTTCGCCGGCGCGGGAGCCGCCGCGACCGCGACCGCCCGCTTCTACGTCTCGCTGGGCGTCCCCCGCGAGGGGATCACCGTGGCGGACGAACACGGGATCGTCACGACCGGGCGCGACGACCTCGACGAGTTCGTCGAGCCCTTCGCCCGCCCGCCCGAGGAGAGTGGAGACCTCGCGGACGCGATGGCGGGCGCGGACGTGTTCGTCGGCCTCTCCGTCGGCGGGATCGTCGACCAGGAGATGGTCCGATCGATGGCCGACGACCCCGTCGTGTTCGCGATGGCCAATCCCGATCCCGAGATCGGCTACGAGGCGGCCAAACAGGCCCGCGACGACACCGTGATCGTCGCGACCGGGCGCTCGGACTACCCCAACCAGGTGAACAACGTCCTCGGGTTCCCGTTCATCTTCCGTGGCGCGCTGGACGCCCGCGCCACCGAGATCAACGAGGCGATGAAAGTCGCCGCGGCCGAGGCCATCGCCCGCCTGGCACGGACGGACGTGCCCGACGCGGTCCGGAAGGCCTACGACGACGAACCGCTCCAGTTCGGCCCCGAGTACATCATCCCCAAACCGCTGGACTCCCGGGTGCTGTTCGAGGTCGCGACAGCGGTCGCCGAGGCCGCCATGGACAGCGGTGCGGCCCGCCGCGACCTCGATCTCGACGCCTACCGCGAACGCCTCGAAGCCCGGCTCGGCAAGTCACGCGAGATGATGCGGGTCGTCCTGAATCGAGCCCAGAGCGACCCCAAGCGCGTGGTCTTGGCCGACGGCGACGACGAGAAGATCGTCCGCGCGGCCCGCCAGCTCTCTGCGGAGGGCATCGCCGAACCCATCCTGATCGGCGACCGCGAGGGTATCTGGCGCACCATCGACGACCTCGGGCTGGACTTCGATCCCGTCGTCGTCGACCCCGAGGCGGACCAGCTCGACCCCTACGCAGAGCGGCTCTACGAACTCCGGAACCGCGACGGAGTCACCCGGACCGAGGCCGCCGAACTCGTCGAGAACGCCGACTACCTCGCCAGCGTCATGGTCGAGATGGGCGACGCCGACGTGATGTTGACCGGGTTGACCCACAACTACCCCTCCGCGCTGAAGCCCCCGTTGCAGGTCGTCGGCACCGCCGAGGACGCCGACTACGCCGCCGGCGTCTACATGCTCACCTTCAAGAACCGGGTCGTCTTCGTCGCCGACGCCACCGTCAACCAGGACCCCGACGCCGACGTCCTCGAAGAGATCACCCGCCACACTGCCGATCTCGCACGGCAGTTCGACGTCGACCCCCGCGCGGCTCTGCTCTCCTACTCGGATTTCGGGAGCGTCGACAACGAGGGCACACGCAAGCCCCGCGAGGCCGCCCAGCGGCTCCGGGCCGATCCCGCAGTGGACTTCCCCGTTGACGGGGAGATGCAGGCCGACACCGCCGTCGTCGAGGACCTGCTGACCGAGGACTACGAGTTCTCGGACCTCGACGAACCCGCGAACGTGCTGGTCTTCCCGAACCTCGAAGCGGGCAACATCGGCTACAAACTCCTCCAGCGACTCGGTGGCGCGGAGGCCATCGGTCCGATGCTGGTCGGCATGGACGAACCCGTCCACGTTCTCCAGCGCGGCGACGAGGTCAACGATATCGTGAATTTGGCGGCAGTGGCGGTGGTCGACGCCCAGGAGAACGACGAGTCCTAGCACGGCGACGAGGCCCGGTAGGGGCGAGTCGCCGCTTTTTCGCCCACGTTTTTCGAGGAGCGGTGGCGAACGAAGTGAGCCACCCGACGAGAAAAAGGTGGTCGTCGATCTGGCGGCAGTGGCGGTGGTCGACGCCCAGGAGAACGGGTACTGAGGACTGGTGTCCCATCGTCGGTGGATACCCCTTTCTGTCGGCCGCTACAATCGGTGGTATGACCGACGAGCAGAACGTCCTCGGCATGGAACTGGAGCCCTGCAGTGAGGACCCGATGACGGGTTTCGAGCGGGACGGCTGCTGTCGCCCCCACCCGGCCGACGCCGGCCGTCACGAGATCTGTGCCGTCGTCACCGAGGAGTTCCTGGAGTTCAGCAAGGCCCGGGGGAACGACCTCGTGACGCCGCGGCCCGAACTCGACTTTCCCGGCCTCGAACCCGGCGATCGGTGGTGTCTCTGTGTCGGCCGCTGGGTCGAGGCCGAGGAAGAGGGCGTCGCCCCGCCAGTGGTGTTAGAGGCGACGAGCGAGGCCGTGCTGGAGGACGTGCTGTTCACGACGCTGAACCAGTACGAGTACGAGGGGTGAACGCGTCGCTCCCGAATATCGGTTCGGCAGGAAGTGGGGTCGGAGAGATTTGAACTCCCGATCGACTGATATCTCCGGTCGCGCCTCGGAACTCCAGAGGGTCATCAGCGCGGGCGGTGATCAGCCGTCCGCTCAGTATATCAGTCTGGAGTCTCGTCACCGGGCGCGGTGCCTCTGGAGTCAGTCGCCATGCCGGACTTGGCCACGACCCCGTACCACCTGGTTGGATGAGTCTCCCTAAAGGGATTTCGATTCGGTCAGTCCCGGTCGGTCGCCGACCAGTCACAGTCCTGGCACTTCTGTCCGGTGACGAACTCCGTCACCGAGGGCATGTAGCCGACTTCGAGGACGTTGCCGCCGCAGTCGGGGCAGTCCCGGTCGGCGTCCTCGATGGCTTCGGTGTCCATCACGCTCTCGCCTTCGATGATCTCGGCCAGTTTGCCGGGCGTGACCATCCGGCCCTGGACGACGCGGTTGTCGGCCATATCCCCACTCACGCGGTCACGGCCCTAAGCCTTCCTATAGCCACGGGGCGCGGTCCTCCTCGGCGACGGTGTCGGAACTCGCGGGGCCGGCCGACTCGTACTCTTCGTCGGGTCGGTCCACGTCCGAGTCGTCGCCGTCCCCGGACGAGAGCCGGTCCGTGATCGACCCGTCGGGGTCGAACGCGAACAGGAAGGTCATCCCGAGGACCGCCAGCGCCAGCGGCGCGTCGCCGGGGACCAGCCCGAACAGGCCCAGCGGGAGGACGCCGAGCGCGACGGCGCTCCCGAAGCGGAACCGGTCGATGTCGACGATGTCCCGCAGCCACGGCCCGAACAGGGCGAGGTGGAGCGCGAAGGCGACGGCGACGAGCGCCGCGGCGGCGGCCCGGAGCAACAGGTCGGGGTCGAACTGAACCACGAGCCGTGCGCCCGTGGGATCGACGCTCGCGACCAGCCCGAGCGCGATGATGACCGCCGGACGGGGCAGGAAGTCGCCGATGCGGGCGCTCGCCGTCTGGGCGGCCACGGCGAGGATGACGAGGCCGGCGAACCGCTCGAACACCGCGAGGTCGAGGAACCCGGCGATGGTCCGGGCCAGCGCGGCCTCGACGACCGCGCCCGCGACGAGGACGCTCCCCACGAGCAGGACGGATCCGGCGCGCTCTCGCGGGCTCCCGTCCATGTCGGCGAGGACGACCGCGACGGTCGCGCTCCCGCCGAAGATCAGCAGTCCGACCTCCAGAATCCCGGCGGGATCGGACAGCGCGCCGGCCAGGACGAGCGCCGGGAAGATGCCGTCCAGCAACGGAAGACACATGACGGTCGCGAGCAGGCGCGTCGCACCGCCCACGCGCTGCTCGATGCGGAGCGCGACCGGATGCTGGGACTGGCTCATTCAACGGACACGGCCCTCTCCCGTGGCCATCGGGTGGTCTCGTCCCGGGGCGTGTCGGCGCGGGGCGCCCTCGCCCGCCGTGGCCGAGTTCTCCGCCGTGCCGAATGTGCGACCGTCGCAGACCGTGTTGTCGCCCGCGATCGCGGACGGCTCACTCGCGACACGCACGTTCGATTGGCTGGCGGAGTCCATACCGTAACGAGGGTTGACGGAGCCATAAGCGTTGTGTGGGATACGAACCCATACGACAGGAATCGTCCAGCCATCGCCTCTCTAACCGGCCGGTCGTTTCGGTATCGGTAGCAGTTCGGGACGATTAGACACTTCTGGGGGTATTTCGGCGGGTCGGGATCCGCACGACGGTGTGAACGGGCAACGGTGACGGACCGTCTCGCAACGTTTTTCCCCGGGCCGGTTCCACGGTTTACATGGCGAACGACAACGAGTTCTTCTCGGAGAAGCTTCGCGTTCCGGAGGCGCTGACGTTCGACGACGTCCTTCTGCGACCAAAGGAGAGTCACGTCGAACCGGACGAAGCCGACACGGCGACCCGCGTGTCGAAAAACGTCGAACTCACCGTGCCGGTCCTCTCGGCCGCGATGGACACCGTCACCGAGAGTGACATGGCCATCGCGATGGCCCGGCAGGGCGGACTGGGGGTCCTCCACCAGAACATGACCGTCGACGAGATGGTCACCGAGGTCGAACGGATCAAGCGGGCCGACGAACTCATCATCCGGGACGTGGTCACGGCCAGCCCCGACCAGACGGTCCGGGAGGTCGACGAGATGATGGAACGGGCCGGGGTCTCGGGCGCACCCGTCGTCGACGAGGACGACGAGGTGCTGGGGATCATCTCCGGCACGGACATCCGGCCCTACCTGGAGGTCGGCGAGCGCGACGACGTGAGCGAGGCCATGACCGACGAGGTCATCACGGCCCCCGAGGACGTGACCGCCCGCGAGGCCCTGGAGCTGATGTACGATCACAAGATCGAGCGCGTCCCCATCGTCGACGACGAGGACCGCCTCGTCGGCCTCGTCACGATGCAGGGCATCCTCCAGCGCCGCGAGTACGACGACGCCGCCCGCGACGAGGACGGCAAGCTCCGCGCCGGCGTCGCCGTCGGGCCCCACGACACCGAGCGCGCCGTCGCCGCCGACGACGCCGGAGCCGACGTCCTCTTCATCGACTGCGCGCACGCCCACAACCGCAACGTCATCGACAGCGCCCGCGAGATCAAAGACCGCGTCGCGGCCGACGTGGTCGTCGGCAACATCGGCACCCGCGAGGCCGCCCGGGACGTGGTCGACTTCGCCGACGGCGTCAAGGTCGGCATCGGCCCGGGGTCGATCTGTACCACCCGGGTCGTCACGGGCGCGGGGATGCCCCAGATCACCGCCGTCGCGCAGGTCGCCGACGTGGCCAGCCGCCACGACGTGCCCGTCATCGCCGACGGTGGCATCCGGTACTCCGGTGACGCGATCAAGGCCATCGCGGCCGGTGCCGACGCCGTGATGCTCGGTTCCTACTTCGCCGGCACCGACGAGGCCCCGGGCCGGGTCATCACGATGAACGGGAAGAAGTACAAGCAGTACCGCGGCATGGGGAGCGTCGGCGCGATGCAGTCCGGCGGCGGCGAGCGCTACCTCAAGGACGAAGACGAGGAAGAGGAGTTCGTCCCCGAGGGCGTCGAGGCCGCCACGCCCTATCAGGGACCCCTCGAAGACGAACTCCACCAGCTCGTCGGCGGCATGCAGAGCGGGATGGGCTACGTCGGTGCCGAGACCATCCCCGAGTTCAAGGAGCGGGCCGAGTTCGTCCGCGTCTCCTCGGCCGGCCAGCAGGAGAGTCACCCCCACGACGTGGTCATCACCGACGAGGCACCCAACTACAGCCCCGACGAGTGAGCGTCGGCGACGCGACTCGATCGCGACGCCAGCGGCGTATCCCATCATTTTACGAGCGGTCCGGCCGTTAGTACATACGAGCATGACCGACGAGGACTACCGCACGGAGCAGGACAGTCTCGGCGAGATGCAGGTGCCCGCGGACGCCTACTGGGGCGCACAGACCCAGCGTGCCGTGGAGAACTTCCCCATCTCGGACGTGACCTTCGGCCGCCGGTTCGTCCGCGCGCTCGGCGTCGTCAAGAAGGCTGCCGCACAGGCCAACAGGGAACTCGGCCTGATCGACGAGGAGAAGGCCGACTGCATTATCGAGGCCGCCGACGAGGTCATCGCCGGCGACCACGACGACCAGTTCCCCGTGGACGTGTTCCAGACCGGGTCGGGGACCTCCTCGAACATGAACGCCAACGAGGTCATCGCCAACCGGGCCACCGAGATCTACGGCGCCGAGTTGGGCACCCGCGAGATCCACCCCAACGACCACGTCAACTTCGGCCAGTCCTCCAACGACGTGATCCCGACCGCGATGCACGTCGCCGCCATGGAGGCCGTCCAGAAGGACCTCATCCCCGGGCTGGAGGTCCTGCGTGACGAACTCGAAGCCAAGGAAGAGGCCTTCGCCGACGTGGTCAAGACCGGCCGGACCCACCTCCAGGACGCCACGCCCGTCACGCTGGGCCAGGAGTTCTCCGGCTACCGCACGCAGGTCGAGAAGGGGATCACCCGCGCCGAGGACACCCGCCAGCACCTCGGCGAACTCGCCCTGGGCGGGACCGCCACCGGGACCGGCCTGAACACCCACCCCGACTTCCCCGAACTCGCCGCCGAATACATCAGCGAGGAGACGGGCCTGGAGTTCCGCGAGGCCGACAACCACTTCGAGGCCCAGGCCGCACACGACGCGATGAACGAGGCCCACGGCGCGCTCCGGACCATCGCCGGCTCGCTCAACAAGATCGCCAACGACCTGCGCCTGCTGGCCTCCGGCCCGCGCAACGGCCTCGGCGAGATCGACCAGCCCGAGAACCAGCCCGGCTCCTCGATCATGCCCGGGAAGATCAACCCCGTCGTCGCCGAGGCGGTCAATCAGGTCCACAAGCAGGTCGTGGGTAACGACGCGGCGGTCTCGGCCGGCGCGGCCGAGGGCCAGATCGACCTCAACCTCTACAAGCCCGTCATCGCGCACAACTTCCTCCAGTCCGCGAAACTGCTGGCCAACGCCAGCGAGACCTTCGGCGAGAAGTTCGTCCACAAGCTGGAGGCCGACGAACAACACTGCGAGGAGCGCGTCCAGCAGAGCATGGCGCTGGCGACCGCGCTCAACCCCGCCATCGGCTACGACAAGGCCAGCAAGGTCGCCAAGCAGGCGCTGGCGGAGGGCAAGACGATCCGCGAGGTCGTCGTCGAGGAGGGCTACCTCGACGCCGAGGAGGCCGACGAGGTGCTGGATCCCATGAAGATGACCGAGCGCGGCATCCTGAGCGGGGACGACTGACCGAGCGCGGCGAGTACGCTCCGGCTCACCCCAGTACCGCCGCGCCGATCCCGAGCGCGTAGAGGAGCGAGGCCAGCGGGAGCGCCACCGACGCGAGCCAGTCGACCGTCTCGAGCGTCCCGTCCAGGTCGTCCCACGCGAGGAACCGTCTGGCGGTCAGGTAGCCGCTCGCGACCGCGGCGATCAGCGCGAGGCCGAACCCCTCGTAGAACACGAAGACGCCAACCTCGTGGAGTGGCGTCGCGAACAGCGGATTCTCGCCGTGAGGGTAGAACAACAGTTCGCTCACGCCGGACACGCGGAACAACACGATCCCGGCGTACCCGAAGAACGCGGAGGTCGCGAGTTCTCCGGACGACCCCGTAGCCGGTGACTCACTGCTCGAATCGTCGCTCGCCGGGTCGGCCCCGTCGTCCCCGTGGCTCGTGTCGCCCGTCTCTGCGTCCGTCGCCGAACCCGCGTCGATCGGCGTGTCGTCTCCCGCGACGCTCGCCGCGTCCGGTTCCGCGTCGATCTCCGCCGTCTCGGCGTCGGGCTGGACGGTCGGTTCGGAGTCCGACCCTCCCGGTGGCTCGTGGAGCCTCGCACCACACTCCGTGCAGTAGGACTGGTACTCCTCGACCTCGGTGCCGCACTCGTGGCAGTACATCGGCCTCAGTCCCCGTATCTGTCGACGAGCTTCCACACCAGCCCGTGGGCCGCCAGCAGGCTGACGACGCCGCCGACGGCGCTGTACCCGGTGATCGCGTAGTTCATCGGGCCCCCGAACGCGCTCGTTCCGATCACCTTCCAGACCGAGATCAGCGACACCAGCACGCTCCCGAGATCGGGGGCGACGAACCAGAGGAGCCAGTTGTAGAAGAGAAAGACCGAGAGGGTGAGTGGTGCCCGGGTGAGGTCGAAGGCGACGAGGTCGTCGGTCGCCACCCGGAGCGGATTCCGCGGGACCCACGACTGACCGGTCCAGGTCGTGCGTAACCGGACGTACGTCGGGACGACGACGACGTTGACGCCGCCGAGGATCGATCCGATCGTCCAGAACCACCGTCTCGGCGACCGCACCGTGTGGCGGTCGACGTGTGTCACGTCCCTGTACACCGCCACGGCGAGCGTCCCGTAGCCGACCAGCAAGAGCCAGCCAGCGACCGCACTCCCGGCCGTCGTCACCCCACCCGGGCTACTCGCGGTCATGGCCACGAAGCCAGCGATCGCCACGACCACGCCGACGAAGACGTACGGATACCAGCGCGAGTGCGGAACGGCCGCCGCCGACCTCTTCTCGGTCGTTTCGGTGTCGGTCGGGCCGTCGAGGTTCGCCCCGCAGTTCGAGCAGAACTCCATCTCGGGGGTGACGGGCTCGCCACAGTCCCAGCAGTAGTTCGTCCCCCCGTCGCCGTCGGAGTCGGGGGCCGGAGTGGACATGGTGTGATCTGGACGATAGTATCGTAAAGAGGTTCTGACCGTGTCACGCGACCGAATCCGAGCGGTCGCACGCGGCGTCCGGGCGACCGGGAGCGACAGGCGGCGGACACGGGCCTCCGCCGGCCTCTCAGTCGTCGGGCAGTTTCTCGGCGAGTTCCCCCATCGTCTCGGCGAGCTGGTCGCCGGTTCGTTCCGACCCCGCCATCTCGAACCGACTGTCCTCGTAGCCGGCGACGGGGTCGAGTTGGCCGGTCGTCAGCGCGGTCAGGGTGTTTGCCGGGCCGCGGATCTCCAGGTCGGGGTCGTCGGCCAGCCCCGCGCCGCCGGTGACCGACTCCGCGTCGGCGTTGAGTTCGAGGTGGCTGGCCATCGGCGCGTCGGTCGCCTCGAAGTTCACCGTGGTGTCCGCCTCGATGGACTGTTGCACGTCGGGGCTGAACTGGGCCAGCAGTTCGACGCCCTGCCACTGGAGTTCCTGGAACTGGTCGACCGTCTCGGGGTTCTCGGCGGCGAACTCGGCCACGTCCACGTCGCCGACGCGGTCGATCACGTCGGACAGAAGCAGCGGATTCTCCAGGGCCAGCACTTCGACCTCGCCTTCGAGGTCCGCCAGTAGCTCGGGCAGTTCCTCGGTGAGTTCGTCGGTCGGCAGTTCCAGCACGCGCTCGACCCGCGCGGCGAGTTCCCCGGTGTCAGTGTCGGTCACGGTTCCCGTTCACGACCGACCGGAAAGTGCCTGTCTCGTCGGTTCCGAGGCGGTTTATCCGCGCGCCGACGGAGCTCGACGGCGACCGGGTGCCGCCGGCGGAGACTGACCGGAAGGGTGCGTTTTTTGACCGCCGGCCTCGCAGGTTCGGGCAATGACCGACGACGCCTTCGACTACGAGGAACTGGGGCTGGTGGCCGGCCTGGAGATCCACCAGCAACTCGACACCGAGACCAAGCTGTTCTGTGAGTGCCCCACCGAACTGCGCGACCCCGAGGAGTCGGTGCGCCGGTTCACCCGCTATCTCCACCCCACGAAGTCGGAACTGGGCGAGATCGACGAGGCCGCACTCGAAGAGAGCCAGGTCGAACGCGAGTTCGAGTACCTGGCCTACGACACCACCTGTCTCGTCGAGGAGGACGACGAACCGCCCCACCGCGTCGACGAGGAGGCGCTGGCGACGACCCTGGAGATCGCCCAGTTGCTGGACATGCACGTCGTCGACCAGGTCAACGTCATGCGGAAGATCGTCGTCGACGGGTCGAACACGACGGGTTTCCAGCGGTCCATGATGGTGGCCAACGACGGCGAGATCGAGACCAGCGAGGGGCCGGTCGGGATCGACGACATGCTCCTGGAGGAGGAGTCGGCCCAGCGCGTCGCGGAGACCGACGAGGGAGTCCGGTACAGCCTCGACCGCCTGGGGATCCCGCTGGTCGAGATCGGCACGAAGCCGGACATCCGCTCGCCCGAACAGGCCAGGGAGGCCGCCCAGCGGATCGGGATGCTCCTGCGCTCGACGGGGCAGGTCAAGCGCGGCCTCGGGACGATCCGGCAGGACGTGAACGTCTCCATCGAGGAGGGGGCGCGCATCGAGATGAAGGGCGTCCAGAGCCTGGAGGACATCGACGACCTCGTGCGCAACGAGGTCCGCCGGCAGGTCGAACTCCTCGACATCGCCGACGAACTGCGAGCGCGCGACGCTACCGTGGGCGAACCCGAGGACGTGACCGAGGTGTTCGAGGACACCGACTCGGGCGTCATCGGCGGCGCGCTCTCCTCGGGCGGGGTCGTGCAGGCCGTCCGACTGGCGGGGTTCGACGGGCTGGTCGGCCGCGAGATCCAGCCCGACCGTCGGCTCGGGACGGAGTTGTCCGACCACGCCAAGCGCCACGGCGCGGGCGGCATCTTCCACACCGACGAGCTGCCGGCCTACGGCGTCACCGAACCGGAAGTCGAGGCGCTCCGGGCGGCCGTCGACGCCGACCCCGAGGACGCGGTGGCCATCGTCGCCGACGACCCCGAGACCGCCGAGCTGGCCATCGAGGCCGTCGCCGAGCGCGCCGAGACCGCGATGGAGGGGGTCCCCGAGGAGACCCGCGACGCCAACGAGGACGGCACCTCCCGGTACCTCCGTCCGCTCCCGGGCGCGGCGCGGATGTACCCCGAGACGGACGTGCCGCCGGTCGAGCCCGATCCCGGGGAGATCGAGACGCCCGAACTCCTCACAGAGAAGGTCGAGCGGTACGTCGAGGAGTACGGCCTGGGCGAGGGCGTGGCCGAACAGGTCGCCTACGGCCGCCGCTGGGACCTGTTCGAGGAGGCCGTCGAGGCCGGCGTCGACGCGAACCTCGCGGCCCGGACCGTCGAGTCGGACGTGACCGAACTCCGGCGGGACGACGTGCCCGTCGAGAACCTCACCGACGACCACTTCCGAGGCGTGTTCGAGTTGCTCGCCGCCGACGAGATCGCCAAGGAAGGCGTCCCGGATCTGCTGACCGCGCTCGCGGAGACCCCCGAGCTGACCGCAGCCGAGGCCGCAGAGCAGGAGGACCTCGGGAGCGCCGGCGAGGACGAGGTCCGGGAGGCCGTCGTCGAGGTCGTCGAGCGCAACGCCGAGCAGGTCCGGGAGGAGGGGATGGGCGCGTTCTCCGGGCTGATGGGCGAGTGCATGGGTGCCCTTCGCGGACAGGCCGACGGCGACCTCGTGAGCGAGGTCCTGCGCGAGGAGATCCAGAAGCGGGCCTGAGCTACTCGCTCTCGTCGGACTCGTCGCCGGTTTCGCCCTCGGCCCGCTCGATCCGCTGTCCCGCTCGGCGGAAGATCCCCCTGAGGGTACGGGCCTCCCGCCCCGTCGGGTGGGCGCGGCCGACGAACCGCCGCCAGAGTCGCTCGGCTTTCGCTCGCTTCTCCTCGGGATGACCGATGTCCGCCAGGAACTCCCCGAACTGGTCGTGCAGCCCCTCGACGGCCGTCTGGTCTGCGCGCTCGTGTCGCTCGTCGGGATGCTGGGTCTCCTCGACGGTCAACTCCCGCAACTCGTACAGCACGACGGTCGCGGCCTGTCCGAGGTTCAGGACGGGGTAGTCGTCGCTGGCGGGGATCGAACACACCTGGTCCATCCGGGCGAGTTCGTCGTTCGTGAGGCCGACCCGCTCGCGGCCGAAGACGACGGCGGTGTCGGCTTCGATGCCGGCGAGTTCGTCGGCCAGTTCCGCGGGCCGCAGGAACGGATAGCGGACGTGTTTGGTGGCGTCCTCGTTGGTGACCGCCGTCGTGCCGACGGTGTGGTACCCGTTGCAGAGTTCGTCGAAGGTGAGTTCGCGGGCCTCGGGTAGCACGTCCTCGCGGGCCTGGCCGGCGAAGCCGTAGGCCTCGCCCTCGGGGTCGAGGTCCGGAGGGTCCACGAGGAGCAACTCCGAGAGGCCGAAGTTCTTCATCGCGCGGGCGATGGTGCCGACGTTGCCCGGTTCGGTCGCGCCGACGACGGCGACGGAGATCACAGGTCGAGGTCGCTGAGGTCGACCCCCAGGTCGTCGAGTTTCTCGTCGTCGAGTTTCTCCAGTTCCTCTTCCAGCGTCGGCATCTCCTCGGCGGGGTCGGGGTCGGGCACGTCGTCGGCGTCGGTGTCGACGTGGTCGACGCCGCCGTAGCCCTCGGGGGCGCGGCCGCCGTCGTCGAACCAGGCGTGGAAGGCCTCCTCCAGTTCGGAGTCGCCGGCGTACTCCTTGCCGCCCTCCTCGCGGAACCAGTAGAGGAAGTCGGGCTCGTGGTCGGGACAGAGCAGGACCTCGCTGAGCGGTTCGCCGTAGACGATGCGGGCGACGTTGCACTCCTGGATGTTCTCGTCGCCGTGGATCAGGAAACAGGCGTCACACGGCTCGCCCATCAGCGTCGAGAGGCGGACGATCCGGTCGCGCGTCTCGGGGTCCATCGTCCCGAGCGGCATCAGTTCGCCGTCCTCGCCGAACACTTCCTCCTCGTCGAACCGCCAGCCGCGCAGCCCGATGTTGACCTTGCCCATACCGGTAGTTCTCGTTCACCGATCAAAAAGCGCGCGACTCGGACCGCACGGCACCGCTCCGATTCTCGAATTCTGATACAGACCGAGTGGTATTTCAGACGACAGTCCCAACAGAAGACAACCAACTAAAGATTTATGGCCGCGAATGCGAGCTATACCGTCCTGTACGTCGGCGACGACGACCGACTCCCGTCGGCTCTCGACGAGTATCACGATTCTAAACAGTTCGACGTCGTCACGGAGCGGACGCGGGACGAGGCCCTCGAGGAGCTGTCCGCGGAGCCGTTCGACTGTGTGGTCTGTGACGCCGCGGTGCCGGACGGCGGTGTGCCCTCGCTTCGACGGGCGATCCGGGAACGAGCGCCGGAACTCCCGTTCGTGGCCCTGATCGGTGACGGGGGCACGGACGCCGTCGGGGACCTGCGTGCGGACCGGGCGGCCGAGTACGTCCTGGTCGACGCCGACCCGGATCCCTACGCGACGGCGGCCGAGCGCGTGCGCGGGGCCGTCGCACGGGACGGCGGACCGGCGGAGGGCGATTCCGACGACCTGGCCGCGGCGCTGCTCGCGGAGACGACGGACGCGATCTGGGTCGTCGACGAGTCGCGGACGATCACCTACGCCAACGAGCCGACGGCGCGGCTGTTCGGCTGTGCGCCGTCGGCGGTGGTCGGTGACGACGCGTTGCGGGCGGTCGATCCCGCCGACACCGAGTCGGTCGGCGACCTGTTCGAGGCCGCGCTCGACAACCCGGACCGGACGGTGACCGGCGAGTTCCGTGTTCGACCGGAGGGCGGCGAGCGACGGTGGGTCGAGTGCCGGTGTCGCAACCGGGTGGCCGACCCCGCGATCGAGGGGCTCGTCGTGACGCTGACAGACGTGACCGAGCGAAAGCGCAAGGAGCGGGAACTCCGCCGCTTCCGGCAGGCCGTCGAGCAGGCCGGCCACGCGATCTACATCACCGACACCGACGGCACCATCGAGTACGTCAACCCCGCGTTCGAGGAGTCGACGGGCTACTCCTGGGAAGAGGCGGTCGGCAAGCAACCGAACATCCTCAAATCGGGCGAACACAGACAGGAGTTCTACGCCGGACTCTGGAACACCATCCTCTCGGGGGACGTCTGGCGCGGGGAGGTGATCAACGAGCGCCGGGACGGCCGGCGGTACGTCGTCGAGCAGACCGTCGCGCCGGTCGAGGACGAGACGGGGACCATCGACCGGTTCGTCGCCATCAACACGGACGTGACCCAGCGGAAGGCCTACGAGCGACGGCTCCAGCGCTACGAGGACATCATCGAGAACTTGCCGATCGGGGTCTACCGGACGACCGCCGAGGAGGGCGGGGAGTTCGTCGAAGTGAACCCCGCACTCGTGTCGATCTACGACGCCTACTCGAAGTCCGAACTGCTGGATCGGCCCGTCGACACCTTCTACGCCGACAGCGACGACCGGGCGGAGTTCAGGGAGCGGCTCCGCGAGGAGGGGCGCGTCACCGGGTTCGAGGTCGAACAGCGGACGCTCTCGGGGGAGACGATCGACGTGACGCTCACGGCGATCCTGACCGAGGAGGACGGCGACACCTACATCGACGGCGTCCTGCAGGACGTCACGGACCGCCGCCAGCGCGAGCGCGAACTGGAACGGAAAAACGAGCAGCTCGAACAGTTCGCGAGCATCGTCACCCACGACTTGCGCAACCCGCTCAACGCCGCCCAGTCGCGGCTGGAGCTGGCGCGACGGACCAACGACTGCGACCACCTCGCCGTCCTCGAGGAGCAACTCGTCCGCATGGAGGAGCTGATCGAGGACGTGCTCGCCATCGCCCGGCACGGACAGCAGGTCGAGGACAGGGAACCGGTCGACCTCGCCCGGCTCGCCGAGAGCTGCTGGGAGACCGTCGAGACGGGCGACGCCGAGTTGATCCTCGACACCGACCTGACGGTCTCGGTCGATACCGGCCGCATCCAGCAACTGTTCGAGAACCTCTTTCGCAACGCGGTCGAACACGGCGGACGGGACGTGACGATCCGGGTCGGGACGCTGGCCGACGGGTTCTACGTCGAAGACGACGGCCCCGGGATCCCCGAAGGCGAACGCGAGAACGTCTTCGAACACGGGTACACTACCGACGACGACGGGACGGGGTTCGGACTCAACATCGTCAAGGAGATCGTCAACGCCCACGGATGGGACGTTCGCGTCACGGCGGGCACGGAGGGCGGTGCGCGGTTCGAGATCACGGGCGTCGAACGACGGGACGTGGAGTGACGGCGGACCGCGGCGGGACGGTCGCCGTCTCGGACCCCCTGCCGAGAATCACGTCGCTTTAGCGGCTGGGTTCCCTGGCACGGGTATGCGCAACGTGGACGCCGCCGGACTGGGCATCGGCGACGACTATCCGCCCCGCATCATGGGCGTCCTGAACGTCTCCAGCGAGTCGCCGTACGACCCCAGCGTCTACGACGACCCCGGGGAGGCCGCCCGCTACGTCGACGCGGAACTGATCGACGAGGGGGCCGACATCGTCGACGTGGGCCTGGAGTCGGCCAACAAGAAGTTCGACGTCCTCTCCGCCGAGCAGGAGCTCGACCGGCTCGATACCGCCGTCGAGGCCGTCGAGAGCGTCTCCGGCGACGCCGTCTTCTCCATCGAGACCCGCTACCACGAGGTCGCCGAGGCCGCGCTGGACCGGGGTTTCGACATGGTCAACGACATCTGTGGCTTCGCCGACCCGGAGATGCCCGAGGTCTGCGAAGAGTACGACGTGGCCGTCGCGAAGATGGCGAGCCCGCCGGACCTGGAACGCCCCGGTGCCATCGAGGCGGTCGACGACATCTACGACGCCCTCGAACTGAACGGGCTGACCGACAAGACGATCCTCGACCCCGCCTTCGGCGGCTGGAGCGAGGACAAGACCACCGACGACGACCGCGAGACGTTCCGCCGGCTCCGGGAGTTCCGGGGCTACGGCCACCCGCTGCTGGTCTCGATCAACCGGAAGAACTTCCTGCGGGAGATCGCGGGCCGCTCGACCGAGGAAGCCCTGCCCGTCAGCCTCGCGGCCACGTCGATGGCGGTCGAACGCGGCGCGCACGTGATCCGGACCCACGACGTGGCCGAGACCCGCGACGCCGCGCTGGTCGGCGAGGCGTTCGCCCGCGACCGGGTCCGGACGCCCACGGTCGAGGAACTGGACGTGACCGCGGTCGGCGAGACCGAGCGCCACCTCGATCGGCTCGGGATCGACGCCGCCTGCGCCGACGACGCCGTCGTCCGGGTGTTCGAGGTGTCCGGTCTCGACGCCGCGGCCCGTGACACGCTCCGGGACGAGGCCGGCACCTACGGCGCGACGGCCGTCGAGAGCGGCGGGAACGGCGACGGCCCCGTCCTCCTGTTCGGGACGGTCGGTGCCCTCCGGCGGCTGGCCGCGGGCGTCAGCCAGGATCCGGTCGCGACCGCGCTGTCCGCGGTTACGGACGGACTACCGGACGGGTAAGCACCGATTACTCCCCGAACGCCAGCCGCCACGCGGCGGCCGACCCCGGTGTCTGACGAAGAGAAAACTTATGCCAGATGCGCCAAAAGAGGAGGATGAAGGCCGAAAGGGCACCCGGGTAGGGGTACCAGGTTGTGCCACTTCGGCTCACCTCGATTTATATAGGAGCAAACCGGTGAGCGGGTAGCATGGAATTTCGAACCTGGGAACCCGTCTACGAGACCATCCTCGACGAGTTCGGCTACGACCGTCGCGGCGACGAACGCGCCCGTGACGTACTCGCCGAACTCGTCGCCCCCTTCGATACCGCGCGACTCGACTTCGCCGGCCGGCGCGTCGCGGTCGCGGGCGCAGGGCCGTCGCTCGCCGCCGAGACCGACCGCGCCGCCGACGCCGACGCCGTGATCGCCGCGTCGACGGCCGCCGCCACCCTCCGGGACGCGGGCGTCGCCGTCGACTGCATGGTCACGGACCTCGACGGAACCCCGGAGACGGCCGCTGAGCTGACCGAGGAGGGCGTTCCGGTCGCCGTTCACGCCCACGGCGACAACGTCGACGCCGTCCGGGAGTGGGTGCCACGGTTCGACGGCGAGCAAGTCCTTCCGACGACCCAGGCCGAGCCGGCTGGACCGGTCGAGAACGTCGGCGGGTTCACCGACGGGGATCGGGCGGCGTTCCTGGCCGACCACGTCGGCGCCGCCGAACTGACCTTCGTCGGCTGGGACTTCGACGACCCCGACGTGAGCGAGGCCAAGGGGCGGAAACTCCGCTGGGCCGAGCGACTGCTCTACTGGCTCGAACGGCGGCGCGGCGATCGGTTCGACGTGTTAGCGGGGCGGCGGGACGGTCTCTCGCTGCCGTGGGCGGCGGAGTGATCACCCGTCGTCGAACCGCCGGTCGAGTTCCGACAGCGCCCGCTCGACGACCTGCTCCTCGGCCCGTTCCAGCACCCGCATCACCTCGTCGGTGTACTCGACGGTCACCGAGGGGAGCCGGCCGGCCAGCGGGCCGCCGACCACGTCGCCCGGGTCGATCTCGGTCTCGAAGACGAACGCGTCGGGGTACTCCCGGAGCGGATCGGTGAACGTGAAGTGGGTGCGGACCAGATCGCGGGCCCTGTCCCGGTCGAGAGCGTCGGCGGCGGCGGCCCAGAACTCGGATTCGGGCGATTCGACCAGCGGTCGGGTGGCCTCGGCCAGCCGGCGCTGTCTGTCGAGTTGTGCCTGCTCGATGGTCCGTCGACGGTCGCCGCGAACGCCCGGCCGCAGATGCCGGAGGTAGGTGTCGGCCTCGCGGACGCGATCCCGATACTCGTCGAAATCGGCGTCGCCGTCGGCGGCGTAGTCCAGCACCGGCTCGAACTGGGCCAGCACCTGCCGCCGGTAGTCGCGCAACTCCGGGCGGACGACGCGCTGATCGAGGCGGCGGCTGTTCTTCAGGAGTCCGTTGAGAAGCCGGCCGCTGGCATTCGACTCGCCCCGTAACACGGCGATCACGTCGAACTCCTCGTAGGCGGTGTCGACGATGTCGCCGGCGAACTCCTCGAACCCGTCACGGACGGCTTCGCGAGTCATCACCCCGGCTAGGGCCTACCGGACCCTAATGGTACTGGTGCCCGCCGGGAATGAGCGCAGTCAGGGTTTCAGGACGACCTTGCCGCTGGACTTGCGGTCCTCGATGTACTGGTGGGCCTCGGCGGTGTCCGCCAGGTCGAAACTCGTCCCGACGATCACTTCCAGTTCGCCCGACTCCAGCTGTTCGGTCAGTTTCGGGACGGCCTGGAACACGCGGCCGGGGTCGCGGTACATGGCCTGGCCGAGGTGGTAGCCGATGATGGTGTGGTTGTTGAAGAGGAGGTCGGCGGTGTTGGGCTGGCCCGGTTCCCCCGAGGCCGCGCCGAAAGAGACCATCCGGCCGAAGTGCGTCAGCGCCTTCAGGCTCTCGGTGGTCGTCTCGCCGCCGATCCCGTCCAGCACGAGGTCGACGCCCTCGCCGTCCGTGAGGTCGTTCACTTGCTCGACGAAGTCCTCTTCGGTGTACTGGATCGGGTGGTCACAGCCCAGCTCTTCGGCGAGTTCGAGCTTCTCTTCGGTACTCGCCGTCCCGAACACCTCCGCGCCGGCGTTGCTGGCCAGCTGGACGGCGGCGGTCCCGACCCCGCCCGCGGCGGCGTGGATCAGCACCGACTCGCCCTCGGTCAGGTCGCCCCACTCGAACAGGCAGTTGTGGGCGGTCAGGAACTGCACGGGAAAGCCCGCGCCCTCCTCGTAGGACATGTTCTCGGGGAGGTCGAACAGGCCCGCGGCGTTGGCGATGGCGTACTCGGCGTAGCCGCCCTCCTCGACGAAGCCCATCACCTCGTCGCCGACCTCGCGGCCGACACCCTCGCCGACGGCGTCGACGACACCCGTGACCTCCATCCCGGGGACGTACGGCGGCTCCGGACCCCCCTGGTAGTCGCCGCGGCGCTGCATGATGTCCGCGAAGTTGATCCCCGCGGCCTCCACCTCGATCCGGACCTCGCCCGACCCGGGTTCGGGTTTCTCCCGGTCCGTGACCTCGATCTCCTCGCTACTGCCGAACTCTGTTACCTCAGCTACCTTCATGAGCTTACACTGGAAACCGACTTTGATAAATCCACCCGGTTTGGGTGAACTTCCCCGGCGTGGGGAGTTGTACGGCGCGACCGGTCGCGCGGAGTCCCCGGTCACTCGAGTCGGTCGACGGTGACCCGGACCAGCCCCTGTTCGGTCGGTGCGAGGAGGCCGTCGGATGTCGGAACGGCGGGGTACGGAACGTCCCTGACGGTAACCGATGATCCGTCATCACGGACGTACCACAGTCCGCTTTCGCTACCGACCACGGTGACGTTCCCGAACTGACGGAGCCGATAGGCGTACTCGACTGGTGACCGTCGTCGGTCCACGACGGTACCGGTGCCCCGATCGATCCGGAGTAGCTTTTGACCGTCGTCGGTCGGTTCGTAGAGGAGTGCGACTCGCCCGTCGGAGACGCTCAGTGTGGTCAGACTGTATCCGTTGTTGACACGAACGTCCTGCCGCCACTCGCGGGTGTCGGCCGAGCGGTTCCACTTCTCGACGGTTGCCGATCCGTTTCCACTGTACCGGGCGAGCACGACGCCGTTACGGGTCGGATTGACCAGTTCGACCTGATCGAACTCCCGGACCCGGTCCCCGGATTCCTCGTCGTAGACGGTGAGGTTGCCGTCGTAGGACCGGGCGTAGATCCGTCCATGCCGCGCGGTGATGTCGGGGTTCCGGATTACTGTGTCGGTCCGCCACAGCCGGTCGCCGTCCCACGACAGGATCTCGAGGGTGCCGTTGACGGCGACCGCGATCCCCCGGTCGGTCCCGGTCACCTCTGGGTACTCCCGGTAGGTGCGTTCGAGCATCCGATCGCCGGTGGCCGTGTCCAGCGCGACCAGCGTCGTCGCGTCCGTCCGCTGGTCGTACTCCGTGAAAAAGGCCCGTCCGTCGTCGACGCGGACCACCTCGACGTTGGCCCGGTACGTCCAGGTCACGGAACCGGTCGTCGCGTCCAGCCGCTGGACGCCGGACTCGTACCCGGTCGCCAGGATGCCCCCGGAACTCGGGACGAGTTCCCACGCTTCGCCGACGGTCGTCGTCCACTGTACCGAACCGGTCCCCCGTTCGACGGCCGACACGCGGCCGGCGGTGTCGTTGCTTGTCAGCACGTAGACGTGCCGGTCGGTTCGGACCACGTCCTCGACCCCGCCGTTGCGGACACAGATCGAACATGTCTGCCCCGCCGAAAGTAGGTCGCCGACTGCCCACTCGGCGGTCAGCTCCGGTTGGGTGGGTTCGGTAACGACGCGTGTTTCAGCTCCTCTCGTACCGTTGCCGCGATCGAAGGTAACTCTCGCCGATGTGTTGATCGGTTCGTCGGCGAACAGAGCTGTGCTGTACCCCTTCTTGACGGCTGGGGACTTGTCTCCCACGTCCCACTGTGCGGACTCGTACGGCACATCCTCGTCGTTCCGTCCTTCGAGGTGACCCTCGAGAGTGACGAGATGGCCGTTCAGGAACTGTTCAGACTGTATCTGGACCGTCACGTTCGGTTCTTCGATCGATACCGGTGCGCCATCAGACCGCGTGGTCCCGTCGTCGTCGGTCACCCGGTGGACGACTTCGACCGTCGTGGTGTACCCGACCTCGAAGGTCGCCGTCTCGCCGGTCGCGTTCGCGATGGTACGACCCTGACCGTCGAGGACGGTCCACTTGTGGCTCGTGAGGTTCCCATCGGGGTCGGTCGCCGTGGAGTCGACGGTGAACGGTTCGCCGACGGTCGCCCGCTCGGGGGCGTCGAATTCGACGGTCGGCGGAGCGTTGACCGGTACGTCGACGACCGCCTCGCTCCCCGCGCCGTCGTCGTCCTCGGCCGTGAACCGGAACCGCCGGTCGGTCGCGTTCTCCAGTGGGACGGTGAACTCGGCCACGACGGTGCCGTTCTCCTGCGAGACCCACGCCGGATCGATCCCCGCGGCGCTCAGGTTGCTCGCCAGTGCGAACGCGTCGACCGACCCGTCCGCGTCGGTCGCGGTCGCGCGAAGCGAGACGGTGGTTCCCGCGACGGCGACGGAATCACCCGGGACCGTCCTTTCCGTGACGCGCGCGAGCGTCACGTTCGGTGGCCGGTTACGAATCCGAACCGTCACGTTCTCCGTGTCCGTCGCGCCGTGGTCGTCGGTCACCGTGACCGACAGCGTGTAGTTGCCGTCGTCGGCGAACCGGGCGACCGCCGTGTCGCCCGCGCTGTCGGCCGTGCCGGCGAGGTCCCAGTCGTAGTCGACGATCTCGCCGTCGGGATCGGTCGCGTTGGCCGCGTCGAGTACGACTTCCTGCCCGGTCAGCGCCGTCCGCGGCGCGTCGAGGACCGCCTCGGGTGGCGCGTTGACGTGGATTTCGCGGGTCGTCGTGTCGGTCGCGCCGTCGTCGTCGGTCACGCGGACCTCGACCGTGTAGTTGCCCGGCGTCCCGAAAGTGTGGGTCACCGTTGACCCGCTGGCGGCGGTCCCGTCGCCGAACCGCCACTCCGTGGCCACGAGTTCCCCGTCCCGGTCGGACGAGAGCGTCGCGTCGAACGACACCGCCTCCCCGACCGTCGGGACCGCCGGCCCGTACTCGAACGTCGCGTTCGGCACCCGGTTCCGAACCGTCAGGGACACCGCGGTCGTGTCGGTCGCGCCGTCGTCGTCGGTCACGGTCAGGGTTCCTTCGTAGGTACCGTTGTCGGGGAACGAGACGGTCGCCGTCTCGCCGCTGGCCGTCCGTCCGCCGATCTCCCACTCGTAGGCCGTGATCTCGCCGTCGGTGTCGGCGGAGTCGGCGGCCGAGAGCGTCGCGGTCTCGAAGGTCTTCACGGGACCGTCCGTCGCGGCGGCCGCCTCGGGCGGCGCGTTGACGTAGACCTCGCGGGCGGTCGTGTCGGTCGCGCCGTCGTCGTCGGTCACGGTCAGGGAAACGGTCCGATACCCGGCCCCGTCGAAGGCGTGGGTGACCCGCTGGCCGGTCGCGTCGGTCGCCCCGTCCCCGTCGAAGTCCCACGCGTACCGCTCGACGGTGCCGTCGCGGTCGCCGGACCCGCCGGCGTCGAACGTCGCCGCCTCGCCGACCGTCGGTTCCCGGGGCGAGTCGATCCGAGCGGTCGGTTCACGATTCGTGACCACGACCGAGTGGTTCCGGACCGCCGTCACGCCCCGGTCGTCGGTCGCCGTGACCCGGATATCGTAGGTACCGTCGTCCGGGAACGCGAAGGTGGCGGTCTCGCCGGTCGCGTCGACCGCCCCGTCGCCGCCCCGGTCCCAGGCGATCCGGGCGATGCGACCGTCGTCCGTCGAGTCGCTCGCGTCGAGGGTCAGCGGCTCGCCGGTCGCGACCGTCTCCTCGCCCGCGACCACCAGCGTCGGGCGGGCCGTGACGTTCACCGTCGTCTCGGTCGCGTTCACGTTGCCGAACGCATCCGTGACGCGCGCGGTCACGGTGACCGGGCCGGTGGTTCCGAAGCGGGTCTCGACCGACGGACCGGCCGCCTCGTAGGTTCCGTCGTCGTCGAGATCCCACTCGACGGTCGGCAGTGCCGCCCCCCCCGGGCACGGTCGCGGAGAGGGTCGCGTTCTCGCCGCGCACGACCGGGCGGTCGACCGACACCGAGGGTGCGGGGAACGTGGCGCTGAACAGCCGGAGGCTGTCGAGCGTGACGGTCCCGTTGCCGGTGGCACGCAGTTCCAGCCGGGCGTCGTCGGTCAGGTTCGGCGGCAGGTCACCCGTGATCGTGGCGCTTCCCTCCTCGGTGACCGTGATCGAGTCCACGCGGACGTTCCGCCCGTCGCGGGTCAGCATGTACAGGCTGAGTAGCAGTTCGCCGTCGATCTCGTCGATGACCGTCCCCACCTGGACCGTGTCGCCGTCGCGGTCGCCGAAGTCGACCGGGACGCCGCCGGCACCGCCGCCGGCGACCGGCACCGAACCGCCGCCACTGGTCGACCCCTCGGGATCGTACGTTTTGGACCCGTTTCCGGGGTGGCTCGTGAACGCGGCGTGGTCCCAGGGACCCACGTTGCCGGCGTAGTCCGTCGCCCGAGCGCGCACCTCGTACTCGCCTGGGGCGACGCTGATCGGCGTCTCGCCGCCGTCGATCCGGGTCAGGTCCCGCCAGCCGGTCGAGTCGTTGCGAACCTGTACCGCGACCGCGCGGACGCCCTCGCTCGCGTCGGGATCGAGGAGCGCGCCCCCGGTCCCGTCGGTCGCCGTCAGCGAGAGCGTCGGCGCGACGGTGTCGACGCCGAACGCGACGGACGCCTCGCGGACGTTGCCGGTCGGGTCGCGGACGGCGATCCGCACATCGTGGTCGCCGTCGGACAGCGAGAGAGTCGTGCCCACGCGGCCGTCCGCGCTCACGTTGCGCCACTCCCGCCAGGTCCCGTCCACCCGCAGACGGTATCGGAGGGAGGCGTTGGGGGCCGCGTCCTCGACCCGCCAGGAAAGCGGGACGGAGCCGGAGTCGGTCAGCCGCCGCCGGTCGTCGCCGATCCGGACCGTCGAGGGCGCGTCGGTGAGGGTCACCGACGGCGGCGCGGTGTCGGGCGGCCGGTACGTGATCTCGGTCGTGTTCCATGGGCCGACGATCCCGCTGATGCCGACCGCCCGCGCCCGGACCTCGTACTCCCCGATCTCGGGGAACGAGAGGACGTCGAACTCGCGCGTGTCGGTGACGTTCTTCCAGTCGGTCCAGGTGTCGTTACCGGCCCCACGGTACTGGAGCTGGACCCGCTTGATCCGCTCGTCGGGCGTGACCAGACCGTAGATCTTTCTGGACTCGGGATCGCCGTCCGTGGTGAGGTAGGTCTGTGGCTCGGTGTCGCTGACGAGTACATCGACGTTCCGTACCGCCTGTTTCCCCGACGCGTCCCGGACGACGATCTGGACCCGGTGGTACCCGTCGGCCAGCGACTTCTCGTACTCGATCCGGCCGGTCTCGGTCGCCGTCCGCCACGGCGACCAGTCTCCGAAGCCGGTGCCGTGATCGGCCCGGAGCCGGTACTCGATATCGTCGGCATCAGTCCGCGGGTCCCAGACCCGCCAGGCGAGCTCCACGTTTGGATCGCCCGTCGTCCGGACAGTCAGTCCATTCTGGAGACGGTATGGTTCGGGAGCCGTGATCAGTCGGAGGTCCGGCCGCTGGATGTCGTCGCCGGGTCGCTCGACCACTGCGACGCCGGGCGCGTCACCGTCGCTCGTGGCCGTCATCCGGTAGGGGCCGACGGTACCGTTCGCCCGCACAGTGAGGTAGTGGACGCCGCCTTCGACCGTTGCGGTCCGGACCTGGCTCCCGTTGTACAGGATGCCGGGATCGGTCAGGGGTGTCCCCGTCGCAGTCCGCGGGTCGTCGGGATGGGTGTCGGTCAACACAGCCTCGAAGCCGCCGACTGAGACGCCTTCGAGCCGGACCGTGAGTTTTTCGTCGCCGGTGGCGTCGAGCCGGTAGACGGCGTAGTCGTCGCGGGTCTCCAGCGTGTCGAACATCTCGGCGGTGCCGCGTGCCCGCCAGCCGTGAGTCGGCATCGTCGCCGTCTCGGACAGCGGCTCCGAGGGCATCGCACCGTACAGATCCGAGGTCGTGTGCCGATAGTCTCGCACGAGTCGCCGACGGAGCGAGTCGACGATGCTTCGGATCGGCCGGTAGGCTCGCAGATCCTCGCTCCCCGCACTCCGGCGCATCACATCGGTGTGTACGTCATCGAGGTACACCGGCAACGTGCCGTAGAGGTCCACGATGAGCGCGCGGCGCTGTTCGAGCAACTCCCTGGCTCGGTCCCGGTTCCCGGCCTCGCGGGCCGCGTCTAGCGCCCGAGAGTTCTTCTCCAGTGCGGACAGCTCGTTCCGGATTTCTCGGTAACTCTCCGTCGAGTACGGGCCGGCCATGTGAATCGCGACGACTTTCCGCTGGATGCCGGATGCCAGCGGGATTCCGAACTCCATGATCGTCAGCGCGGCCTTGCCGTACGAATACGCGTTCAACGCACCCCTAGTTCCGGATGCCAGGACGGGATAGGCGCGTTTCATCCGCGAGAGTGCAGCCTCGCGAGCCATCCCCCCGACCTTCTTCGGGACGTACCTCCGCAACTTTTTCCGTAACACTGCGGCGGCCTGGTCGGCGGTCTCCTCGGCCTCGACCTCCCAGAACGTGCGGTTGATCCCCTCCTGCAGGTAGGTCTCGTAGATGTCGGCAGAGTAGTTTCCGTCCGCATCGAGAAGGGCGGCATCGAGAGGCTGGCCCGTCTCCGGGCTTCGGATGAACGACTCAACGACGCCAGCGAACAGGGACAGCCCTGGGGAGCGAACCCGGTATCGGTTCGTCTCGCCGTTGGTGCCGAGGAATCGAGTTTCGAGCCGTTGCCACTCGTCGGTACTCGGCCGATACCGGCGCAGCTCGAACGAGGAGTTACCCACGATGTCGCTCGGAACAGCCACGGTGAACGTCGCGTTCTCGATGGTCGTCTCGGCCAGATTCGGATGTCGAACTTTCAGGTACGCCACGCCAGTCGCGTTCTCGCCGGGAGGCGTCGACACCGCGTCGGCGTCCGCCGGTTCGATGGTCGTGTTGAGGCCCGCGCCCTCGTCCAGTCGGACGGCAAAGGAAGTCAGCTGGACGCCGTTGTCCAGCGCCACGTCAGCCGGTGCCTTGACGGCGGTCCCCGCGTCCACCCGATCAGTGGTGATCCGCGTCGTGCCGTTTGTACCCACGGAGACCGTGGCCTGCACCACGTCGCCGTCCGATCCGTCACCATCGTCACCCCCTGTGCCGTCACCAGGTGAGTCGTCGCCGTCCGATCCCTGATCCCCGTCATCAGCGGCGTCGGCCCGAATCGTGACGTTCTCGACGGCCTCCAGCGTATCGCCGGTGCCAGCGTCCAGAACCACGTCGACGGCTACCGTCTCGCCGGGATCGAGTGTCGTTACACCCGATCCGTCGTCGAGACGCTGGTCGTCGGCGTAGAACTCGATACGCCGTGATCCCGCCGTAACCTCGACTCCGACGGGCTGTGTCCCCTGATTCGTGACCTCGAACACGTCGCCGAATCTCGTCGTGGCGTTGGCGTTCACGCCGCTCCCGGCCACCCCGGCGGCGCTTCCGTCGAAGACGAGTTCCAGCGTGCCGTCGGTGAGACGGGCGTGCGCGCCGTCGGGTGAGTCCGTCGGCGACAGCGACAGGAACGCCGCCTCGTCGCCCGCGACCCGCACGTCCACGGTCCGGTCGGCCGAGACGCTCGTGAACGCCCCGGTCACCGTGAGCCCCGCGACCAGAATCGCGGCCGCGGCCAGCAGGATCGACAGCCGCCGCAACCCCTTCACGACTGGTCACCCCGTCGGCCTCGACTCATCGTCTCGATTCCGTCCCGCTCCGTTATCGGGTCGCGCCACCCATGGCTCGCGACCACCCCACCGAACGCTCTCATGTCTCCGGCTTTTCGACTTTCGGGTTTTATATTAATCGGACTAGATACGAATCAAATAACCCCTGAAACCGAGAAAAGAAGATTAGAACCGGAATAACCACCCGTTACGATCGTGATTCTGGCCACTTCCGACGACTTTTGCACGGGTTTCTCGGCGACCCGAGAGTAATGGTACCGTGGTCAACGGTCCCAATCCACAGCGAACGACGTAGCTTTATGCCGCGTCAGGTGTGGGAGTAGTACAATGCCACACGACTGTTCGTTTCTGACGGACGTACTCCCCGACGAGCAGGTGTCCTTCGGCGACTCGGACAGGGACAACCACGCCGGCGACTGGGCCTCCGACGGGGCCGGGACGGGCGTCAAGCCCGACGCCGTCGTCTGGCCCGAGTCGACCGAGGACGTGTCCGCGGTCCTCTCCGCGGCGAACGAGCGGGGCGTCCCCGTGACACCGTACGCCGCGGGCACCAGCCTCGAAGGGAACCCCGTCCCCGAGTACGAGGGCGTCAGCATGGACGTGACGGAGATGGACGCGATCCTCGACGTGCGCCCCGAGGACTTCCAGATCGACGTGCAACCGGGCGTGATGGGCGACGTGATCGACGAGGAGGCCGCCAGACACGGGCTCTTCTTCCCGCCGCTCCCCTCCTCGGGCGACATCTCGACCATCGGCGGCATGATCGCCAACGACGCCAGCGGGATGCAGACCGTGAAATACGGCGAGATCGCCGACTGGGTGCTGGAACTGGAGGCCGTCCTCGCGGACGGCTCCGTGATCGAGGCCGGCTCGAAGGCCGTCAAGACCTCGAGCGGCTACAACCTCAAGGAGGTCCTGATCGGGAGCGAGGGGACGCTGGGCGTGGTCACGCGGGCGACGCTGGAACTGGAGGGCCGGCCCCGGCAGATCCGGGGCGGGCGCGCGGTCTTCCCGACGCTCGACGACGCGGCCGAGGCGGTCATGGACGCCGTGCAATCGGGCGTGGACGTGGCCAAGATCGAACTCGTCGACGACGTGAGCGCCGAGATGGCGGCCGACTACGCCGACGACGACACCGACCTGCCCGCCGACCCGATGGTCTTCCTGGAGTTCCACGCCAACCACGGCGTCTCCGAGGAGATCGACTTCTGCCGGTCGATCTTCGAGGGCCACGACGCAGAGCGGTTCGAGATGGCCGACGAGGCGGAGATGGACAAGCTCTGGAAGGCCCGGAGCGAACTCGCCTTCGCCATCCAGATGTGGGATCCCGACCTCCAGCCGCTCCATCCCGGCGACGTCACCGTGCCGATCAGCAAGCTCCCGGAGATCATCCGCTACGCCAAGGACCGCGGGGCCGAGGACGACATCGTCGTCCCCTGTTTCGGCCACGCCGGCGACGGCAACGTCCACTACTCGGTCATGGTGGACCTCGACGACCCCGAGATGATCGCCGCCGGCGAGGCGGTCTACGCGGACATCGTCGAGCGCGCCATCGAGATGGGCGGCACCTGCACCGGCGAACACGGCGTCGGCCGCGGGAAACGGAAGTACCTCGTCTCCGAACACGGCGAGGACAGCGTCGAGGCGATGCGGGCGATCAAGCGCGCGCTCGACCCCAAAGACACGCTGAATCCGGGGAAGATCTTCCCGGAGACGGCGAAAGGCGAGCGAGTGCAGGCCGAGCCGATCGACGACTAGGACGGCGGTCCTGGGTCGAGAGCGGTGGCGACGGCTCAGTCGTGGACCAGCACGTCCAGCACGTCGGTCCCGTCTCTATCCAGCGCGTCGGCGAAGGTCTCCTCGATCTCGTCGGCCGTCTCGACGCGGTGGCCCCGGGCCCCGTGACTCTCGGCGTTCTTCACGAGATCCACGGGCGGTTCGAAGTCCATGCCGACGTAGTCGTGGTCCTCGTCGTCGCCGCCGAAGATCTCGATGGTGTTGTCCTTCAGGATGCGGTAGTTGCGGTTGTCCGGGATCACTACCGTCAGGTCGAGGTCGTGCCGGGCCGCGGTGTAGATCGAGTGGGGGTAGTAGAGATAGGAGCCGTCGCCGACGTACCCGACCACGTCGCGGGGGTCGTCCTGCATCGACTCGGCCAGGGCCGCCCCGACCGAGGCCGGCAGGCCGTAGCCGAGGCCGCCGCCCTTGTTCGAGATCATCTGCTCGGCCTCCATCTGCCAGCGGATCAGCAGGGGATACTTGGCCGTGACGCCCTCGTCGACGACGTAGGCGTCCGGGGCGGTCTCCTTGAGCGCGTCGACGAGTTCGGCCTTGGAGGCGCGGGTCTCGCCCTCCGGTGTCTCGTCCTCGCTCATCGACTGGATCGTGTCCGAGAGGGCCTGCTTGGTCGCCTCGACGCTGTCGAGCCGGCGCTTTCGTTCCGCGTCGTCGATCCGGTCTTCGAGGCGGTCGGCCAGTTGCTCCATCACCAGCCCGGGGTCGCCGACGACGGCGGCCTGTGCCGGCTGGTTCTTGCCGACCTCCCAGGCGTCGTCGGAGATGTGGATGCAGGTGGTGTCGCTGTCGACCAGGGCGTTCTCGTGGTTCAGCAGGGTCGTGTGGGTTGACGTGCCGACGAACACGAGCGTGTCGGTGTCCATGAGCATGCTCGCGATCCCCTCGTTGGGCGGGACGTGGGAGATCCACTGCGGGTGGTCGCCGGGGAAGTTCACCTCACAGGAGAGGATCTCGGCGTGGACCCGCGCGCCCGTGGCTTCGGCGAAGTCGACGGCCGCCTCGACGGCATCGGCCCCCGAGCGGGCGACGTGATCGCCGAGGATCAGGACGGGGTCGTCGGCCTCGGCGAGCAGGTCGGCGGCGCGTTCGATCTGGTCGGCGTCGCCACGGCCAGCGTTCGGGATGGGGCCCAGCGGCTCGATGGCGTCGGGATCGGTCTCGGAGAGCATCACGTCCTGGGGGAGCGCGAGGAAGACCGGTCCCGTCGGCGGCGTCAGCGCGACGCGGAAGGCACGCCGGAGCATGGTGGGCAGGGCCGTCACGTCCAGCACTTCGTCGGACCACTTCGTGAACTGGTCGACCATCGCCTCCAGGTCGCCGTGGAGCAGGGGCTCCTCGTGGCGGAAGTCCCGCTCGTGGTTCCCGGCGGTGATGACCAGCGGCGTGCCCGCGAACTGGGCGGCGTAGGTGTTCCCCGTGCCGTGAGCCAGTCCGGGCGTGATGTGGAGGTTGACCACGCCCGCGGGCAGCACGCTCCCGTCGTGGTGGGCGTGGTACCGGCGCGTGCTGGCGTACCCCGAGGCCATCCCGACCGCGATATCCTCGTGCAGTCCCAGCACGTATTCGAGATCGCTCCGACTGAGCGCGTCCAGTACCGGCAACTCCGTCGTCCCGGGGTTGCCGAAGACGTGCTCGACGCCGTACTGCTCCAGCGCGTCGACGAACAGATCCGAACCCGTATACTCTGGCATGGAGATACTGTGTCTCCGGCGGGCACCACTAAAATAGTTAACCTCCCGGCACCAGGGGTTGCCAACGGCTTCCGACGACGCCGCTTCGGAAAACGCTGTTAATCTGCGCCGGACGGTCCGGGCGGGTCAGCGATCCCGCGTTCACGTGGCGGGTGTGACGGCCGTCGGATGGCGGTCGTCTCCTGGACGGCCCGATCAGTTATCGGGCGCGAGCGTCTCGATCGTCCGCTGGATGTCGGCCTGTTCGGCCGCGCGGGGGAACGAGACCGAGGCCGAACTCACGCCGTCGATGGCCTCGAACTCGTCGATCCGGTCGCGACACTCCTCAGGCGTGCCGGCGACGGCGAGTTCGTCTAGCAGGCCCTCCGGGAACTCCGCGACGATCTGTTCGCGGTCGCCGTCGTCCCAGTTGTCGTGGATCTCGTTCGCGAGGTCCTCGTAGCCCTGCCGGGCCAGCGCGTCCCGATAGAACGTGCCCATGCCGCCGATGTAGAAGCAGATGTGTTGCTTGACGAGTCGACGCGCACGCTCGCGGTCCTCGTCGACACAGCAGGTCAGCGACACCGTGATCTCCTGGTCGCTCCGGTCCCGATCGCCCAGTTCCGCGCCGTGATCGAAGTCCTCCAGTCGATCCCGGAGCCCGTCCTTCGTGAGCATCAGGGCGTGCCAGCCGTCGGCGAAGCGTCCGGCGAGTTCGACCGACTTGGGGCCCATCCCGGCCGCGTCGATCCCCGGAAGGTCTTCGGGTGGCTCACAGCGAAGGCGGAAGCCGTCCAGATCGTAGTACTCGCCGTCGTAGCTGACGGTCTCGCCCGAGAGGACCTGCTTGACGACCTCGACGGTCTCGCGGGTGTATTTCAGCGGGTTGGCGAAGTCCTTGCCGTGCCAGTTCTCGATGACGATGGGACCGGAGGGGCCCAGACCCAGCCGGAAGCGACCGTCCGAGACTTCCTGAAGGGTGGCGGCGGTCTGGCCGATCAGCGCGGCCGACCGGGAGTAGATCGGCATGATCGAGGTGCCGATCCCGATCTCCTCGGTGCCGTGGGCGATGCTGGTGAGCGTGGTCACCGCGTCCCGGCCCCAGGTCTCGGGGAGCCACGCGCGTCCGTAGCCCAGGTCCTCGGCCGTCCGGGCCTGGTCGACGAGGGTGTCCACGCTCGGCTGTGCCGCGACCGGCAGGAATACGTCACGTGCCATATCCCCTCACCGGCCGGCACCGGCAAATAAGTTGCCGCCTCGGGACGACCGCTCGACCGCGAGACGGGGCTGAGCCCGTGCCACGGCGGAGAACGCGGTGTGGGTGTCCGGTCTAGACGTCCGGGTCTTCCATGATGTCCGGGACGCCCTTCGCGGTGATGGTCTCGCCGGTGATGTACGAGGAGGCCTCGCTGGCGAGGAACTGGGCCAGGTCGGCGATCTCCTCTTCGAGGCCGATCTGGCGGTCGACCTCCGAGCGGTCGATCTCGTCGGCGGTGACGCCCATCTGGCTCTCGACGCCGGGCGTGGCGACGAAGCCAGGCGCGATGCAGTTCACGCGGACCTGGTCGTCGGCCCACTCGTAGGCCAGCGTCGCCGTGAGGTTCGAGACGGCGGCCTTCGCCGCGGCGTAGTGGCTCATGAACGGCGCACCGCGGTTGCCCGCCACGCTGGAGAAGTTGATGATCGTACCGCCGTCGCCCTCGCGCATGACCTCGCCCGCGGCCTGCGTGCAGTGGTAGGTGCCGTGGAGGTTGATGTCCACGATTGTCTTCCAGCCGTTCTCGCTGATGCCCTCGAAGTTGGCCATGAACGAGGCCCCGGCGTTGTTGACCAGTACGTCCACGCCGCCGAACTCCTCGACGGTCGCCTCGACCAGCGCGTCGACGGCGTCCCGCTCGGTCACGTCGCACTCGATGGCCAGACACTCGCCACCCTCGGCGGCGTTGATGCCCTCGGCGACCTCGTCGACTTTCTCCTGTTCGCGCGAGCAGATGACCACGTCCGCGCCGTCGTCGGCGAACCGCTCCGCGATGGAGCGACCGATACCCTGGGACGCGCCCGTCACGATGGCCGTCTTCCCCTCGACTGCGAACTGCTCTCTCATCGTTTCGCCTCCGTTTCAGTTACCATTGTTAATCAACAATGCCGCTTTCTACCTCAGTGTTAATAAATCTGCACATCCCGGCGGCGTCGCAGTCGCACCGTTCCGGCGGGTCCGCGGCGCCGCGGGTCGTCGGCGAGCGGAGAGTGTCGTCGACGAGCGAGTGAACGCACGGTACGTGAACCGGGTCAACCGGACGTCTCCGGGAAGGTCTCGGCCAGTGCGTCGAGGGCGTCGTGGTGCTCGGTGGTGTGTGGAGCCGTCAGCGGCGAGACGCTGACCTTCCCGTCGACGACGGCGCGGCGGTCGGTCCCCTCGGGATCGGGGATCTCGCCCTCGCCCATCAGTTCCCAGATGCGGTCGTGGAGCGTGATCTCCTCGCCCTCGCGCTCGGCGTCCATCATGTAGGTCCGGGAGGGCTCGGTGACGACCATCTCAGCGGGGCCGTCGCCGCTGCGGTCGGGGACGGGTGCGTTGACGTTGAGGTAGTCCGCGTGTTCGAAGACGCCGGCGTCGACGGCGTGATCGGCGAGGTACCGGGTGGCTCGGGCGGCCTCGTCGTAGGCCGACCGGTCCACGTCCACGTCGGTGTAGCTGGTGTCCTCGCTGACGGGCACGTACAGCGAGACGGCCATGGCCGGTACGTCGAAGAAAGTAGCCTCGACGGCGGCGCTGACCGTCCCGGACCGGCCGAGCACGTACGCGCCGAGGTTGGCACCCTGGTTACAGCCCGCGACCACGAGATCGGCGTCGGGGACCAGCGTCCCGAGGCCGGCGACGACGCAGTCGGCCGGCGTGCCCTCGATGGCGTAGCCGAGGTCGTGGTCGCGGATCGCGACGTTGTGCGAGAGGGCTCGACCGACGGCGCTCTGGTCGTCGGCGGGGGCGACGGCCGTCACCGTCCCGACGGTCGAGAGCGCGTCGTGGAGGGCCCGGAACCCGGTACTCCCGATCCCGTCGTCGTTGGTCAGCAGGATCTCCGGATCGGTCATGTGGAGTCGTCGGACGGCCCTCGCAAAAGCCCACCGCTCACGCGACACTCGGGAACTGAGTCGGAACCAGCCTTTTTGTGTCGGTTTCCGGAAGGTGTCGTGTATGAACGAGGAGCGGGCACCGCCGGAGGGGCGGTCGATACTCGGACGCTGTCGCTGGCTGTTGTTCGACCAGTTCGACGACTCGCGAGCGGACCGACTCCGGAGCGCGTTCGTCTTCGTCGGTCTGGCGACGAGCTTCCTGGCGTTCGTCGCGGCCACGTCAGCGCTCCTGCGGAGCGCCGGTCTGTGGTGGGTCGGACTCCTCCTCGGGCTCCTCGGCGCGGGAACGCTCGCGTTCGTCTGGCTGCTCGCGCTCGGGTCGTTCGCGGCGTGGTTCGAGCGCGACGACGGGCTCGGATCCGGCGGCGAGTGACGGCTCAGGCGTCGGCGGGCACTCGATCGACGACGCTCTCGTCGTCGACGACGAGGTTGTAGGCCTCCTCGTCGTCGTTCCACAGCGCCAGCACGTTCTCACAGAGCAACAGATCGCCGTAGGCCGCGGTCACGAGTGCCTCGTTCAGCGCCGACTCCCGGGTGAGGACGGCGTAGTGAGCGACTTGCTCGCTCCCGTCGCCGACCTTGAACAGCGGGTTGGCGTCCTCGCCGGCGAGGTCGTGGCTCAGTTTGATCGCCGCCACGTCGATCCGGTTCGAGACGTGGGTGTCCATGTCGGCCATCCGGGCGAACTCGCTGACCGAGGGCGAGAAGTCGATCCGGCGCTTCCCGTCGGGTCGCATGATCGTGTAGGCGTACTGCACGTCGACGTTGACGAACTCGCCGGGCTCGTGGTCCGGACCGCCGGCCGCCTCGTCCAGTCGACGCTGGAAGCCCGGCGGTTCGAGGTCCGGCCGGACGTCGAACGACCAGCCCTCGTCGGTCGGCGTCGCGCCGGACCAGAGCCGCACCGCCGGGGCGTAGACGGTCAGCCCGTCCTCGACTTCGCGTTCGACCTCACGCAGGCCGATGGCGGTCTCGCGGTCGGCGGGCGCGAGCGCGACCAGCGACCCGTCGGCCGCGAGCGACTCGCGATAGCGTTCGACCACGCCGGCGGGGTCGTCGAGTTCGCTCAGGACGTTGGCGAACAGTAGCAGGTCGTACTCCCCCTCGGGCTCGAAGGCCTCGGCGGTGGTCTCGTGGACCGTCGGCCGGAAGTTCCGGCCGGTCTCGTCGAGCACGGCCGCGAGAACGTCGGTCGCGGCGCTGGGCTCGACGGCGTGGTACTCGACCAGCGCGTCCTCGGGCACCAGATCGGCCAGCCCCAGCGCCGGGCCGCCGACGCCGGCACCCACGTCCAGCACGCGGAGCTTCCGCGACAGCAGGCCATCCGCGATCAGGTCCGCGAGGACGTACTGGACGGCGGCGTAGTAGTCGGGCAGGTGATAGAGCGCGTAGGCCAGGGCAGTCTCGCGGTCGTACTCGACGGCGTTGCCCCAGAGGTAGTCGGTCTTCAGCTCGCGGATGCGCTCGCGGATCCGGTCGCCGGTCTCGCCTTCGGGCCAGCCCGCGCCGTACTCCGCGACGAACAGGTCCTCCAGCGCCGTCGCGTACGCCGACGGGAACGAGTCGACGCCGTTGACGGGAACGGAGAGGGGCTCGTCCTCGACGGGCTCGAAGGTCCCCTCGGCGGTCTCGACCAGTCCGAGGTCGAAGGCCTCCTCCCGCAGGACTTGCGTGACCGCGGCCGGGTGTGGTCGCCCCTCGACGTACTCCCGGATCTCCGCGGGGTCGATGGGACGGACCGACCGGAGGTACCGGGCGCTGTCCCGGACCCCCTCGCGCTGGTCGGCGTTCATCGCGGGTCACCCGCCTCGTCGTACAGCCGTCCGAAGGCGTCGGCGTCGGCGGACGCGATCTCCTCGGCGGCCGCGGCCACGTCGGCGGCCCCGTCGAAGGCGCGCTGGATGTCGGCGTACACGCGGGGGTCGCCGCCGGTGACCTGTTCGAGGACCTCGAACAGCGCGGCCGAGACCGGTGTCTGGAACTGCTCGGGCACGTCGTCGGCGGCCAGGCCGAACGCGAGGACGGCGGCGTGGGCCTTGGCCTGGACGGTCTCCATCGCGCGGTCGTGTTCCGCGGCCGTGGTCTCGAAGACCTCGTTCCCGCGGGCTCGAAGTGCCTCCAGAACCGCGTCGGTCGTCGGTCCGGCGGCGTCGACGACGGCGGCGACGTTCCCCGGTTCGTTCTCGGGAGCGAACAGGGGGTGGAGGCTCAGGCGTTCGCGCTCGGGGGCCGCCTCCCGCATGGCCGCGACGGGGTCGGCGGCCACGCCGGTCACGTCGACCAGCGCGTCCTCGGCCTTCCCGGCGTGGGTGGCGATGGCCTCGACGGCGACCGGGATCGGGACCGCGATACAGACGGCGGCGAAGGACTCGTCGGTGTCCAGCGGGACGGTCCGGCCGTCCACGGCGTCGGCGGCGGCGCTTGCGGCCGCCTCGTCGGGATCGGCGAACGCGACGGCCACCTCGTCGGGACCGGCCCGGACCGCGTCGGCGAACCAGCGCCCCATCGCGCCGGCACCGACCACGAGTACGTTCATGGCGTCGTGGTAACCGTGGCCCGCTCAAAAGCGGTTCGGGTCGCCGACCACGAACCTTTTATCGCCGCGTTGTCGGTATCCGGTATGGACAGGCGGGTGGCGCTCGCGGTCGCCCTGGTAGTCCTCGCCGGCTGTTCGTGGGTGGAACGGCCCGAACCTGCGGGCCCGGTTCCGGGGAACGCGACCGAGACGGGCACCGACACCGGGATTCCATACGACCGGCTGGCCGCACACACCGACGCGCTGCGGGATCGGGGGTACGAACTGCACGTCGACGTGCGGATCAGGACGCCCGACGGGACCAAAAACCGGACCGTCACGGTCATCAGCGACCCGGACGCGAAGCGCCAGCTGATCCGCAGCCGCTCGGCGAACGCCACGCTCTACCGGTACGTCGACGGCGAGCGGCTGTTCACTCGCTACGTGACCGACGGGACGACCACGTACGAGACGGCGGATCTCGGGGCCAGGAACGTCACGTTCACGACCGACCGGGGTGGCCCCGTCGCGTTCGTCGAGACGGTCCACGGGAGCAGCCTCCGTTACCGGCGGCTCCGGACGATCTACGAGTTCGGCGAGTTCGAGCCGGCCGGCAACGTCACCCGCGACGGGCGGCGGTACGCCGCGTTCGAGTTGACCGGCGTCGCCACCGGCCCCGACGCCACGGTGACGCTGAACCACTCCTCGGGGCGCATCCTGATCGCGCCGAGCGGTGTCATCCGCCGGGCGACGATCGACCTGCGGGGCACACAGCGGGGCGAGCCGTTCGTCTACGCCGTCGACTACCGGATCACGCGGGTCGGCGACGTGTCGGTCCGGCCGCCCGGGTGGCTCGACGAGGCACGCGCCGCGGGCACTGCGACGAGCGCGCCCGAGAACGGGACGGCGAGTCAGACGACCAGCCGCTCGGGGTAGTCGGTGAGGTTCTCGTAGCCGTCCTCGGTGACGACGACGATGTCCTCGATCCGGACGCCGCCGACTTCGGGATCGTACAGGCCCGGCTCGACGGTGACGACGTGACCGGGTTCGAGTTCGTCGCCGCCGGGGCCGACGAGGGGCTGTTCGTGCACGTCGAGCCCGACGCCGTGACCCGTGTTGTGGATGAAGCCGGTCTCGGTCGTCTCGTCGCTTCGGAGGGTGGGTTCGCCGGCGTCCTCGTACACGTCACAGACGGCGTCGTGGACGTCCGCGCCGGTCGCGCCCGGCTCGATGGCGGAAAGCGCCGCCCGTTTGGCCTCGGCAGTCAGGTCGTACCACGCCCGGATCTCGTCGCCGGGGTCGCCGACGACGAACGTCCGCGTCATGTCGGCGTGGTACGAACTCGTCTTGTCACGCGGGAAGATGTCGACGATGACCGGCTCGTCGGCCGCCAACGGGCCGCTCCCGCGGTCGTGGGGGTCGGCGGCGTCGGCCCCGCAGGCGACGATGGTCTCGTCGAGCGCACAGCCCTCCCGGAGCAGGGTCACTTCGATCTCCTCCTTGACGCGCTCGCTGGTGAGGGGCTCGCCCTCGTGGTGGAGTCGCCCGTCCTCGACGGTCGCCGCCGCGAGGAGTTCCTCGGCGGCCCGCATCGCGGCCTCGTTCGCCTTCTGGGCCGCGCGGACGTGGTCGATCTCCGCGTCGGTCTTCGTGGCGCGGATGTCCTCGATCACGTCGGTCCCGCCGCGACCGACGGGGGGCGTCTCCGGGTCCCGGACTGCGATGCCGTGTTCGCGGAGCCCCTCGGCGGTCGCCAGCGGGAACCGCGAGGGAACGGCGACGGACTCGACGCCGCGCTCGGCGAGGAAGTCGGCGAGGACGCGGCGACCCCCCTCCAGTCGACCGTGTTCCTCGACCAGCGCGGGCATGTCGTAGTCGACGTGGCGCTCGACCGACGCCGCGTGGCTCTCGGAGTTCGCGCGACCGTACTCCAGACTGGAGACCAGCAGGTGGACCTCGCCGTCGTAGAGCGTGTGGAAGGGATCGGGGGCCGAAAAGCCCGAGAGGTACAGCTGGTCGGAGTCGTCGCCGTCGGCGTCGATCAGGAAGCCGTCGACGCCGGCCTCCTCGAGGAAGGCGTCGAGGGCGGAGAGGTCGCGTCCCATGCGCCGGTGTCCGGCCCCGACCGACAAAACCTCCGGGGTCGCGCCCGGGTCCGGTACCCTCATGCCGGGGGACGCCGAGCACTCCCGCATGAACGTGGAGATCACACCGTCACGGGTGGGCGGGACCGTCCAGGCTCCGCCCTCGAAGAGCTACACGCACCGGGCGATCCTCGCGGCGGGATACGCCGACGGCGCGACCGTCACCGACCCGCTCGTGAGCGCGGACACGCGGGCGACGATGCGCGCCGTCGAGGCCTTCGGCGGCCGCGTCGACCGGGGCGACGACGACACCCTCGACATCGAGGGGTTCGACGGTCGACCGGACGTGCCCGACGACGTGATCGACTGCGCCAACAGCGGCACGACGATGCGGCTGGTCACCGCGGCCGCGGCGCTGGCCGACGGGATCACGGTCCTGACCGGCGACGACTCGCTCCGGTCGCGACCGCAGGGGCCGCTGCTGGACGCGGTCGAGCAACTGGGCGGTCGCGCCGAGAGTACCCGCGCGAACGGGCAGGCCCCGCTCGTGGTGAAGGGACCGGTCGACGGCGGGACCGTCTCGATCCCCGGTAACGTGTCCTCCCAGTATATAACCGCCCTCCTGATGGCGGGTGCAGTCACCGACGGCGGGGTCGAGATCGACCTGGAGACCGAACTCAAGTCCGCGCCGTACGTCCGGATCACGCTGGAGGTGCTTTCGGCGTTCGGCGTCGCGGCCGCGGAGACGGCGGCCGGGTTCCGCGTCGAGGGCGGGCAGTCCTACGCTCCCGAGGGCGGGGAGTACGCCGTCCCCGGCGACTTCTCCTCGATGTCGTACCTGCTGGCCGCTGGCGTCCTGGCGGCCGACGACGAGTTGCGCGTCCGCGGCGCCCAACCGAGCGCGCAGGGTGACGCGGCCATCGTCGACGTGCTGGAGCGGATGGGTGCCGACATCGAGTGGGACCGCGAGGCGGGCGTCATCACCACACGGCAGTCCTCGCTCTCGGGGATCGAGGTCGGCGTCGAGGACACGCCCGACCTCCTGCCGACGATCGCGGTGCTCGGCGCGGTCGCCGACGGGACGACGGCGATCACCGACTGCGAACACGTCCGCTACAAGGAGACGGATCGGGTGAGCGCGATGGCCGAGGAACTGACGGCGATGGGGGCGTCGGTCGAAGAGGCGCAGGAGACCCTCACGATCCACGGCGGCGAGACCGACCTGCAGGGCGCGACGGTCGACGGCCGGGCCGACCACCGGATCGTCATGTCACTGGCCGTGGCGGGACTGGTCGCCGACGGGACGACGACGATCGAGGGGGGCGAACACGTCGACGTGTCCTTCCCCGAGTTCTTCGACGTGCTGAGCGGGATCGGCGCGGACGTGCGTCGGGAGTGAGGACTCGACGGGGTATGACCGGTAGATGGGGGCGAACAGACGGGACGGATGGCCCGCGACCCGGTGTCCCGTGCTATCGCGGACCGGGCCGCGGCGACGGTCAAGCCATGGGCGGGGCTGGTCCCGGGTTCTCTGATAAACCCTCGCGCGGTGAGGGCGGCGTTCGACGCTTTCTCAACCTTCAAATGCCAGGGCCACTCACGGAAGAGTAATGAACGGCAACAGTTTCGGACGGCTCTTCCAGGTGACGACCTACGGGGAGAGCCACGGGGAGGCCATGGGCTGTACGGTCTCGGGCGTCCCCGCCGGGGTGGAGATCGACGAGGAGGCGATCCAGCGGGAACTCGACCGGCGCAAGCCGGGCCAGTCGATGATCACCACCTCGCGGGGCGAACCGGACACGGTGACGATCAACAGCGGGCTCCAGGACGGCTACACCACCGGCACTCCCATCGGGATGGTCATCCAGAACAAGGACGCCCGCTCGGGCAAGTACGAGCCCTTCGTCACGGCCCCGCGTCCCTCCCACGGCGACTACACCTACTCGGCGAAGTTCGGGACGCGCAACTGGGGCGGCGGCGGTCGCTCGTCGGCCCGCGAGACCGTCAACTGGGTCGCCGCGGGCGCGATCGCCCAACAGGTGCTCGACGCCTCCGAGTACGACGTGCAGATCAAGGCCCACGTCAATCAGCTCGGCGACGTGGAGGCCCCCGAGGTCTCCTTCGAGGAGATGCTCGAACATACCGAGGAGAACGAGGTGCGGTGTGCCCACCCCGAGACGGCCGAGGAGATGCGCGAAGTCGCCGACCGGTACCAGCAGGAGGGCGACTCCATCGGCGGGTCGATCTACTTCGAGTGTCGCGGCGTCCCCCGCGGACTGGGCGCGCCCCGCTTCGACTCCGTGCCCGCACGCCTCGGGAAGGCGATGTTCGCCATCCCGGCGGTGACGGCCTTCGAGTACGGCCTCGGGCGGGACGCCCGCGAGGTCAGCGGGAGCGAGCGCAACGAGGACTGGGAGTTCGACGACGGCGAGTCCCACCCCGAGACGGTCAGCGAGGAGGGCGACCCCGTCCCCGTGGGCAACGACCACGGCGGCCTCCAGGGCGGGATCACGACCGGCGAACCCATCTACGGCGAGGTCACCTGGCACGCGCCCACCTCGATCCCCAAGACCCAGGAGACCGTCGACTGGGAGGAAGGCGAGCGCAAGGAGATTCAGGTCGTCGGCCGCCACGATCCCGTCCTGCCGCCCCGGGCCGTCCCCGTCGTCGAGGCGATGCTCGCCTGCACGGTGCTGGACTTCATGCTGCTCTCGGGCCGGATCAATCCCGACCGCATCGACGACCGCCCCGGCGAGTACGACACCGACTACCACCCCTCCAGTCCGAAGGACGACCCCGACGACGCGGAGACGCGGGCCGAGTCGACCGAGGACGACGACTAGCTCGGCGACTCCTCGGCCGTCGTCTCGCTCCCGCGCAACTGCCGCCACTGACACCGCGCACAGCGGAGCGAATCGACGAGAATCGCCAGCACGACGACCGCACCGAGCCACATCAGTAGCGGATACTGTTCGAACACGGCCGTCGAGATCTCCGCCAGCCCGAATGCGATCAGGAAGGTCAGTTCGGCGAGTCGTCTGAGGTGACCCATCACCCGTGGTTGGGGATCGATCACCGTCAGCGTACCCCATCGTTTCGGCCTGTCGGCCGGTGAAAGGGACGGGCTCCGGCCCCGGGCTTATGGGCGACCCGATCCTGTCTGGTCTATGGACGCGAACCAGGAGACGGTCGCCAACCCCTTCGGGATGGACGCGGACTGCCGGCAGTGTCCCGCGCTCTGTGAGACCCGGACGCAGGTCGTCCACGGCTACGGCGACGTGGACGCGGACTTTCTCGTCCTCGGGGAAGCGCCCGGTCCCGGCGCGGACGCGACCGGCGTCCCCTTCACGGACGACGGCGATCGGGCGGTCCTCTCGCTGCTCTCGGAACTGGGCTTCGTCGACGACCCCGACGGCGACGAGCCGGGCGTCGACAACGTCTTCCTGACCTACCTGACCCGATGTCATCACCCCGAGCGCCCGCCGACCGACGAGGAGGTGCGCGACTGCGAGGGGTTTCTGACCGCGGAGGTGCGGATGATCAACCCCGAGATCATCCTGCCCGTCGGCCAGCGGGCGCTGGCGGCGCTGGCGACCGAGTACACGACGAAACGGGCCGACGACTTCGACGTGGCGGCCGACCACGCGACGACGATCAGGGGACGGGGGTTCGAACTCGTGCCGATGCTCCCGCCCGGGGAGGGGACGGACGACCAGCGGGCGGCGCTACTGGAGCATCTCGCGTCGCTGCTGGATCGTGACTACCGACAGACGAAGGGGCGGCGGAGCCGCTGATCACCAGTACGGGTTCGAGACGGTGTCACTGCCCGCGGTGCCGGCGGCCGAGAGGCCGCCGACGAAGAGTGCGACGAGCGCGAGCGTCGCGCCGACGGCGGCGATCGAGGTCACGGACGGGACGGCCGACAACAACATTCCGAGCGTGACCATCCCGCCGAGGAGCATGCCGGCGATCAACAGCGACCCGACGAATCCGGTCATCTGTTCGTAGATCATGTCCCCCGTTTGGTCCACGGGTGATATAAACGGGGGTGGTTCCGGCGGCCGAAACGGCGCGTTCAAGGGCCGCCCGCGACGAGGTGGGGACATGACTACCGTCGCCGTACTCGCGGACCCGCCGCGCGGGGGACTCGTCCTGCCGGAACTCGTCGCGGAGACGCCGCTCTCGGGATCCGAGGCGGCCGAACTCTACACCGCCATGCTCCGGGACGTGTGCCGCGCCGTCGAGGAAAGCGGTGGCGACCTGCTCGTCAACTACCGCGACGACGAGGACCTCCCGGCCCACGACGGCGAGTCCTCGGAGGCACAGCTCCGGGCGGCCGTCGCGCCGGCGCTGGAGTCGCCCGACGACGCGCGCTTCGAGGTCCAGGTCGGCTCGTCGTTCTCGGCGCGGGCGGGCAACACGGTCTCGCATCTGCTCGACCAGGAGCAGGTCACCTCGGCCGCGGTGGTCGAGCCGACCGCCCCGTTCCTGACCCGCGGGATCGTCGACAACGCGGCGATGAAGCTCCGGCGACACGAGGTGGTCCTCGGCCCTGCGAGCGACGGCCGCGTGTACTACGCGGGGTTCGCAGCGGGAGTCGACTTCGAGGACGCGTACGACCCGCCCGCGGTCGAGACGTTGACCGCCCGCGGCGTCGCGGCCGACCTGAGCGTGGACTTCCTGCCGACGACGCCGGTCGTCGAGACGCGTGCGGATCTCGTGACGGCCATCTCGCTGACCGCCGCGCGGGCCGACGCCGGACGGAGCCACCCCGCTCACACCGCCCAGTGCCTGGCCGACTTGGGGCTGGACCTGACCGCCGGCGAGGACGGGCCGGAACTGGTCCGGGAGTGACCGACAGGTCTTATAGTCGCCGGGAGGAAGTGGGGGCCGCGGTGGGATAGCGAAGTGGCCTAACGCGACTGCCTTGAGAGCAGTTGTCCTCACGGACTCTGGGGTTCGAATCCCCATCCCACCGTGAGACCGCGGCGCAGTTCGCGCCGCGGGCGAACATCGATGTGGATTCGAGCCCTGCCAGTCGCAGCGCGAACGAAGTGAGCGACCGTCTGGCTCCGGTTCGAATCCCCATCCCACCGCTTCTTCGCGAACGTACGTGAGCGGAGCGGTGCATGGGTATTGGCAGCCGGGGAGTCGCAGCGCCCGAGCGAAGCGAACGAACCGGGGTCGATCCCGCGGCGCGCGCACAGAGAGTAACGTTTTTGCGTGGTTCGGCCCGAGTCGGTGGTATGAGCGACTGGCCCCACGATCCCGACGGTGACGAGGGTAGCGAGGGACGCCGCAAGTACGGGCAGGCGATCCTCGCGAAGAAGATCGACGAGGACGAGGACTTCCCCCTCTCGCAGGACGAATTCGTCGAGGAGTTCGGCGACGAACCGATCCGGATCGACTACGAGACGGTCGTCAGCGTGGCCGACATCTTCGCGAACGTCGACCAGGAGGAGTTCGAGGACTTCCCGGACTTCCACAGCACCGTCGGGGAGGCCATGCGCGAGGCGGGCTACTGGCCCTACGAACTCGCCTGATACTGCCGGTCGGTTTTCCGAACCTCTCTGCCCCCGGCGCTGACGGAACGGAAGACAAAAAGCGGCCCGGGCCGACGTGGCGACTGTGACGAACACGCAGGTGACACACGTCCAGATCGACAACTACGGCCCCTGGACGGTCACCCCGGAGCCGCGGCGCGAGGTCGACCTGCAGACCCTGCAATCCCGGCTGTACGCCGACCTCTCGCAGCTGTTCGGGAACCGGAACGGCTACGTCTTCTTCTCCCGGTTCGACAACATGATCGCGGTGACCAACGGGCTGGACGTCGAGGACCACGCCATGATCCAGGAGTCGGTCGGCAACCGCTACCCCGTCACCATGAGCATGGCCGTCGCGACGGGGACGACGCCGGCGGAGGCACTCGGCGACGCCACGAGCGAACTCCAGGACGCCGGGAGCGCACAGGACGAAACCCGCCGCGAGATCCTCAGGGGGCGGACCATCGACGAGGAGTTCCGGACCGACGCGGACGTCCAGATCGCTCACTTCGACGTGAACGACGCGACGGGCAAGTACACGGACGAACTCAACGAGTTCGACACGTTCATCCGGATCGAACAGGGCTACGCCGAACTGATGCGGTACATGCGCCGGGCTCACGAGTCGCTGTCTTTCTTCGTCGGCGGCGACAACGTCATCGCGGTCTGTCCGGACCTCGACGCCGACGACTACCGCGACGCCATCGACCACGTCGACGAGGCCGTCGACGTGGACCTCAAGGTCGGCGTCGGCCGCGGACGGACGGCCCAGAACGCCGGGATGGCCGCCAAACACGCCCTGGAGGAGTGTCGTGCGACCGGCGCGGACGTGGAGCTGGACTTCTGAACCGCGCTGGCACGAACCTCGAAGACTGGAGAGTAGAGCGCGATCGGTCTTAAGCGTGGTGCAGGTAGCTTTTAGACACCGTGTGTGAAAGTGTATCATATGAACGGGAACGTGACGGTTGGACAGGTGATGCGGCGGGACTACGTCGGCGCGAGCGAGGGGGACGGACTCGCGGAGACGGCGGCGTTGATGCTAGAGGAGGACGTCGAGACGGTCGTCGCGTTGCGCGGGGCGGAACCGGTCGGGATGGTCACCCAGCGCGACGTGCTGGAGGCGGCGGTCGAGCACGGCGATCTGGCCGCGGTGACCGTCGCGGACGTGATGCAGAACAGCCCGCCGACGGTCGGGCCCGACGAGACGCTGGCCGCCGCGACCGACCGGATGTCCGGCACCGATTCGCGCCACCTGCTGGTGACCGAGGGCGACGAACTGGCCGGCGTGATCACCGAACACGACGTGGTGACGGCCGCGACGCTCGACCCGGGGATCGAGACCGAGCGGGTCGAGGCGGGCGGCGAGGCGGCCGTCGAGGCCGTGGCCGCCACGGCCGAGGCCGGGACGACGGGCGACGAGGAGTACTCGAACCAGGGGATCTGTGAACTGTGCGGGTCGCTGAGCCGCGACCTCTCGACGTTCAACGGCCAGCTGGTCTGTAGCGACTGCAAGAACGTTTGACGCCCCCGCGGAGCGGACGCCGTCCCCGCGTTCCGATCCGGCCGGCCCCACAACAAAACACATATCCTCCGCCGAGCGGGAGAGGGGAGCATGGGAATCCCGACGCTCTCGGACCTCGCCGTCGAGGGAACGACGGTGGGGGTGCGCGTCGACATCAACAGCCCGTTGGACGAGGCGGGACGCCTCGCCGACGACGCCCGGCTCCACGCGCACGTCGGTACGTTGCAGGAACTGCTCGACCGTGGCGGCAAACTCGCCGTCCTCGCCCACCAGGGGCGGCCCGGCGGCGACGAGTTCGCCGCGCTCGAAGACCACGCCGACCGCCTCGGCGAACTGCTGGACGGCCCGATATCCTACTGTGACGCCACCTTCTCCGCGGAGGCCCGCGAGGCCATCGCGGCGCTAGACCCGGGCGAGGCGGTCTTGCTGGAGAACACCCGCTTCTACAGCGAGGAGTACATGGAGTTTCCTCCCGAGGAAGCCGCCGAGACCTTTCTCGTCGACCGGTTGGCCCCGGCGCTGGACGCGTTCGTCAACGACGCGTTCGCCGCGGCCCACCGATCCCAGCCCTCCATCGTCGGCTTGCCCATGCGGGTCGACAGCTACGCCGGCCGGGTCATGGAGCGGGAACTCGACGTGTTGAGCAACATCGACGACACGCCCCGGCCCCGGGTGTACGCGCTCGGCGGCGCGAAGATCGCCGACGCCTTCGACGTGGCCGAGAGCGTCCTCGACCGCGGGCTGGCCGACGAGATCCTCACCAGCGGGATGACCGGCAACGCCTTCCTCGCGGCCAGCGGCGTCGACGTCGGCGAGCCGTCGCTGGACGCGATCACCGACCGCGACGCGACGGCCGTCGAGCGGGCCGAAGCGCTACTGGACGCGTACGGTGAGCGGATCCACGTTCCCGAGGACGTGGCCGTCGAGCGCGACGGCGAGCGCGTCGAGGTCGGGATCGAGGAGTTGCCGGCCGACGCGCCGGCGCTGGACGTGGGCGAGAAGACGGCGGCCGCCTACGCCGACGTGTTCGAGACCGCGGGCACGGCTATCCTGAACGGCCCGCCGGGCGTGTTCGAGGACGAGCGGTTCGCCCACGGCACCCGCGAGATCTTCGGTGCCGCGACCAGCGCCGAGTACAGCATCGTCGGCGGGGGCGACACGGCGGCGTCGCTCCGGCAACTGGGTATCGAGGGGTTCGACCACGTCAGCACCGGCGGCGGCGCGGCCCTCCGGTTGCTGACCGGCGGCGAACTGCCGGCGGTCGAGGTGCTGCGCGAGGAGTGAACGTCGAACGCCCGGACACGGACGCGGCCGACGCCGTCGCCGACTGCTGGGTCGACCTCGCCGAGGAACAGCGCGCCGTCGGCTCACACCTCCGGGCGGCGGAGAACCGGAACACGATCCGCGAGAACGTCCGCCGGGCCATCGTCGCCGACGGGCTCTACGTCGCCGTCGCCGAGGCCGACGACGAGTACGACGCCGAACCCGGGACCATCCTTGGATTCGTCATGTTCAGTGTGGGGCGGGAACCGCTGGCGACGACGGCGACGCGGGGCACCATCGAGAACCTCTACGTTCGCCCCGCGTACCGCGATCGGGGCATCGGCGGCGAGTTGATCGCGACCGCCGAGGAGAAACTGGCGGCGCGGGGGGTCGATGCGGTGAAACTGGAGGTGCTGGCGGACAACGAACCGGCCCGGCGGTTCTACCGGCGACACGGGTACGAGCCACACCGGGTACAGCTGGAGAAGCCGGTGGAAAGCGATAATCACTCAAAGGGGTAGGCGCTATCCGGTGGTGTGCCAGGGGAGCTTGGGCGGTCCAAGCACCCGACTTGTAATCGGGAGTTCGTGGGTTCGAATCCCACCCCTGGCTTCGACGCGCTCACAACTCGTGAGCGCGGCGAGCCACTGGGATTCGAATCAGGGAGTGGGAGGTGAGCGAGCCTGCGAGCGAACGGGAGCGACCGTGGTTCGATATTCCACCCCTGGCTTCGATCGTTTTGCGTCCGTCCGACGGGGTGAGCCGAGACAGCGCCGTCGGCGACTGACGCGATCACTTCTTCAGTCTCCGACACGTCTAAGTGCCGTCCTGTCGCACAGCCAACTATGCCTCGCGATACGAGTAACCGGCTGGTCGAGTTCGCTCGCGGCCAGATCGGTGACGCCCTCCGGACGGTCATCGTCCTCTACGAGGCTGATCACGAGGTGATCTACCTCCGGGAAGACCTCGAAGACGGCTACACACCGACCCGGTTCGAGAGGGTTACGGACAGCTTCCGAACCGATCTGGGGATAGACGACGCCCCCGGAGATTCGCCGGTCGGGAGAAAACGGGCGATCATTCACGAACACGAGAACGCGTTCGTGTTCCAGTTCCCGCACCCGGACTGCCACAGCATCCTGATGAGCGTCGAACCCGGGGTCGGTACCCGGCTCCGGTCGTTCGTCAGCGAGTGCCAGCGGCGGATCTAACGAGTTTCGCGGGTCCCGCCCTCAATCGGTCGTCGACGCGCCCTCGAACCGGCTGGCCGGCAGGAGGAGTTCGTTGACGCCGGGGAGGTGCTTGACGTTGAAGACGATCTTCGCGTCGTCGGAGACGGGCGAACTGATACAGGACAGGCGGATGCCGCGGTCGAGCATCTCCTGTGGGAGGATGTGGTTGGTCGGCGTCGGCATCTCGCCATCGACGACGGCCACGGCGCAGTTCGTGCAGGCCCCGCCGCGGCAGGCGAAGGGCCAGGCGTGGCCGTCGTCCTCGGCGGCTTCCAGGAGTGACTGGCTGGGATCGACGCGGAGGTCGCCGTACTCGGACTCGTCGAGGCCGGCGTCGGCGGCCTTCTCGAAGAGGTCCTCGTCGGTGAGTTCCCAGCCGTAATCGCCGAGGACTTCGTAGTCGAGGTACTCGACGCGTGTCCCCTCCGGTTCCGGGGTCGTGTCCTCGCGACTCGATCCCGATCGGCCCGGCCGTGGGGCCCCCGGTTCCGGCCGGTCGTCGGGCTCCCATCCGTTCTCGATCTTCTCGTAGGCCTCCTTGACGCGCTGGAACTCGCGCGTGGATCCGCCGCGGTCTGGGTGAGCTTCTTTCACCCGTTGCCGGTAGGCCTCGCGGATCGTGGCGTCGTCCGCGTCGGGCTCGATCCCGAGAACGTCGAATGGGGAGTCCACGCCCCCGCTAGGGGACTGGCGTATAAATCCCCTCCTTCCGCAACAAGTTATTCCGGGTGGGGGGCGTGGACGTGGCACACGGATCGGGGGGTTCCGGGGCCGATCGGAATTCACAACGAATACGTATCGCGGTGCCGCTCTCTCGCACATGAGCGAGAGCGACGACAGCGAGTTCGCGGCGGAACTCGAAACGGCGCTGATCGGGGAGTTCGACGCCGACGAGGCGACCGCGGCGGAGGCCGCGGAGAAGGCCGCCGCCTTCCGCGAGGAGTACCACGAGGACCTGACGGTCGCGGAGCTGACCGACCGGCTGGCCGACGACAGCTACGACTCCTTCGAACACCGGTTCGACTACACGGTCGGCAACCTCGCGGCCGCCGTCGACGACTGCACCGACTCCCGGGAGTTCCGCCTCGCCGGCTTCGGCGACCTCGCGGCCGACCCCGAGCAGGGGGCCTGACCGGCGCGATCGACGGGCCGCTCAGAGGGGCCAGCGCCCGTCCTCGCGGTCGCGGACCCGATCGCGCGTGTCGGCGGGCAGGGTGTAGGTCCCGTCCCCGTCTCTCTCGACGTCGCCCGCGCGAGCCAGATGGTCGAGGTGGGCGGACGCCTCGCCGGGGCCGTGGAGGATGTGGATGTTCTCCAGTTCGCCGAACAGTTCGGCGCTGACCTCCCAGGCGGTCGACGGGCCGAGGTCGTCGAGCGCCCGGAGGACCCGATACGCGCGCTCCTCGTGGTGGTGGGCGATCTCCTCGGCGCGACCCGTGGGATCGTCGATGGGGTCGCGGTGGCCGGGCCAGGCGCGGTCGAACTCGGCGTCGGCGATCCGGTCGAGGGTGTCGAGGTATCGCTCCAGCGGGCGGTCGACGCGCACGTCGGCCC
>JBDGUF010000021.1:0-95381 GCA_042216105.1 Halorientalis sp. | reverse complement strand
AAACGGCATAGATCGAGTGAGGCGAGCAACGAATAAAATCGTGTGGGGCCGTTGGGCTGATCAGGAAGTGTCGTCTCCCGTGTTCATCATATCCAGCATTTCCGACATCTGCCCTGGCTCAAGGTCTCGAAGTGACCACTCAGCGGGAAGTCCGTCAGCAACACCGGTCTCGTGGGCGAGGGCTCGAATCCGTTGTTTCACGTCGGGATCGACATCAACGACGCGAGGGAGGTCGTCGTCCTCGTCCCAGTACGGCGGGGCGTGCGGCCCGAGCAGTTCCGCCGTTTCGAGGTCGGCGACGGCTTGGAAGTAGAACTCCGTGAGGTCGGTTTCCAACCCAAGGGTACTGCGTGTGCCGGAGATTTCATCGTCGGTGACGAGTGTCTCGAACACGTCGATGGCGGCGTGCTGATCCACGTAGAACGCCGTGTTCAGCGTGATTTTCACGAATTTCGGTTCGTCTTCGGCGAGCGCGAGGAGCTGGTCGGCGACGGAATGCTCGGGATGACCGATCCCCCAGCCGTAGGTGTACGACTCCTCGTACGCGACGTGGTGTTCGTCAACGTACTCGGGAATCGCGCTGAGAAACGCCAGCGCGGCAGCCGGGATAGCGTCAACGCCGTCGGTCCGGCGGGTCCGAATTACCGAGCGGCCGAGTGCATTGGCGATGACGTGCCCGACCTCGGGGAACGCGTCCTGTTCGCGCGGATCATAGGCGTCAGCAAACTCAATGAGTGCGTCCCATCCGTTCGTCTCTGCGGCGGCATCGAGTCCATCGGCGAGCGGTTCGTAGTAGGCGAACAAGAGGTCGCTGTGGAGGTCGTCGCCGCCCGGTGCGTCGCCGCGGGACACCTTCGTCAGCACTCGTTCGTATTCGGCAATCGCACGAAACAGGGCTGACAGATTTCCTTCGCGCGCGTCGTCAAAGAGTTCCGGCAGGTCTCCAACTACGTCGGGGTACTCGCGTTCGAGTTTCTCTCGGTCAAGGCCGGAGTCATCAAGCGAGGTTCCTGTGGGTTCGTCTGTCGTCTCAGTCGTGGAGTTCTCTGTCGCTTCGGCAGGCTGGTTGCCGGGACAATCGTGCAGGCGGAGCCGTGAGAGTGTGTCAAACTCTTGTCCGCAATCGTCGCACTCGTGGCTCATTATCCACATCTACGACGATCCGCTAAGTAAGGATTTTCCAGAAGCCGCTGTTGTTGAGTCGGAACGTCGATATTCACCGCTGTTGGGTGTCCTGTGTGTCCCCAAAACATGAATTATGCGCCAGATGTTTGGCTGATTTCGGATCCCGCATCCAACCGCTCGATTTCTTCGTGCCCGAGCCGGACAGCGACGGCTACGGGACGCCGGCAGGGATCCGATCCAGCCTCGCCGGCGGCGTTCGTCGAAGGGAAATTCTCTTGAGTAGGCCGTCGGTACGGAGGAGCAATGATCGTTGCCGGTGATCGGTCGTGCGCGTGATCATCGTGGGTGCTGGCCAGGTCGGGTCGACCATCGCCGCGGAACTGGCGGACATCCACGACGTGGTGGTGATCGACGTGGACCCGGACCGCGTCGACGCGCTCACCTACGACGTGGACGTCCTCGCGGTCGAGGGCGACGGGGCCGAACTGGCGACGCTTCGGGAGGCCGGCCTCGCCGAGGCGGACATGCTGATCGCCAGCACAGACGACGACGAGACGAACATCGTCGTGAGCGGGACGGCCAAGACCGCCGCCGACGCCTTCACGATCGCGCGGGTCAAGAACACGAAGTTCCTCCGGACCTGGCGACAGGCCGAGGGGGCCTTCGGCGTCGACCACATGGTCGGGACGAACCTGCTGACCGCCAAGACCGTGGTGCGTGTCATCGGACTCCCGGCGGCCCGCGACGCCGAGACGTTCGCCGACGGCCGTATCCAGATGGCCGAGTTCGCCGTCCCCGAAGACACCCCCGTCGCGAACCAGACCGTTCGCGAGGCCGACCGCTTCGAGTCGCTGACGTTCGCGGCGATCCTCGGCGAGGACGACGTGGTCATCCCGCGTGGCGACACGGTGATCGAACCCGGCTCCGACGTGGTCGTCATCGGCAGTCCCGACAGCGTCCGGCAGTTCGGGGCCGCGCTGGTGCCCGACGCCGACGGCGTCGACGACGTGTTCGTCGTCGGCGGGAGCGACATCGGCTACCATACCGCCCGCCTGCTGGAAGAGCAGGGCCTGACGCCGCGGTTGATCGAGCGGGACCCGGATCGGGCCCGCGAGCTGGCCGAGGAGCTGACCGGGACCACGGTCCTGGAGAGCGACGCGACCGACCGGGAGTTCCTCGAACGCGAGAACATCGACGAGGCCGACGCCGTCGTCGCGGCGCTGGACAGCGACGAGAAGAGCCTGCTCTCGGGGCTTCTGGCCAAGCGACTGGGCGCGTCGCGAGCCATCGCTGTCGTCGACAACGGGGAGTACGTCGAGTTGTTCGAGGAGGTCGGCATCGACGTGGCGGTCAACCCGCGGGAGGCGACCGCCGAGGAGATCACGCGGTTCACCCGCGAGCAACACGCCGAGAACGTCGCGATCATCGAGTCCGACCGCGCCGAAGTGCTGGAGATCGAAGTCGACGACGAGAGCGTCCTCGTCGACCGGGCGATCCGGGAGTCGATCGCGGACCTCCCCGACGGAGTCGTCGTCGGGTCGATATCCCGGGCGGGTGAACTGATCAAGCCGCGGGGCGATACCGTGATCGAGGTCGACGACCACGTCGTCGTCTTCGTCGACGCGGACGTCATCGAGGAGGCCACGTCGCTACTGTGAGCCGAGTACGCGTCGACTGGCGGGCGGCGACGAGCCTCGTCGGGACCGTCATCAAGTACCTGGCCGTCCCGCTCGTGGTGCCACTGGTCGTGGCGCTGCTCTACGGCGAGGGGATCCGCACGTTCCTGCTGACGATCGCGGCCGTCGTCGTCGTCGGGGTCGTGCTCGAACGACTGGACCCGGACCCGGACCTCGGTGCGCGCGAGGGGTTCCTGATGGTCGCGCTGACGTGGCTCCTGGTGCCGGCCGTCGGGACCATTCCGTACCTGCTGGCGGGCAACGGGCTCCCGTTCGTTCTTGAGCCGACCGCGCCGGCCTCGACGCTCGGGAACCCCGTCAACGCCATGTTCGAGACGATGTCCGGGTTCACCACGACCGGGGCGACCGTCGTCGGGCAGATCGGTTTCGAGCGACACTCCCACGCCGTCCTGCTGTGGCGACAGCTGACCCAGTGGCTCGGCGGCATGGGGATCGTCGTGCTGGCAGTGGCCATCTTGCCCGAACTCTCGGTGGGGGGCGCACAGCTGATGGACGCCGAAGCGCCGGGGCCGGGCATCGAGAAACTGACGCCCCGGATCGCCGAGACCGCGCGGGCGCTGTGGATCGCCTACGCCGCGTTCACCGTCCTGCAGTTCCTGCTGTTGTACGGCCTGCACCTGGCCGGACTCGCGCCGAACATGGGACTGTACAACGCCATCGCCCACCCGTTGACGACGATGCCGACCGGCGGGTTCTCGCCGGAGGCCCGCAGCATCGAGGCGTTCTCGGCGGCCGTCCAGTGGGTGATCATCCCCTTCATGGTCGTCGCCGGGACGAACTTCGCGCTGTTCTGGCGCGCGTTCACCGGCGAACCGAGGGCGCTGATCGACGACGGCGAGTTCCGCGCCTACCTGGGCGTCATGGCCGCGCTGACGGCGCTGATCGCGGGCGCGCTGGTCTCCGGCGTCGGCACCGACGCGGTGTCGGACGTGGTCGGGCCGCTGGCCGGACGGCTCGAACCGGCGATCCGTCACGCCGCGTTCCAGGTCGCGTCCATCGTCACGACGACCGGGTACGCGAGCCTGGACTTCAACACCTGGAGCGGCGTGACCCAGTACCTGCTGCTGTTCGGGATGTTCGTCGGCGGGTCCGCGGGCTCGACCGGCGGCGCGATCAAGGTCGTCCGCTGGGTGGTGATCGTCAAGTCGTTCCGGCGGGAGCTGTTCACCACCGTCCACCCGGAAGCGGTTCGGCCGGTCCGTCTCGGCGGGCGCGCGCTCGACGAGCGGGCGCTGCGCGGGATCTACGCGTTCGCGCTGTTGTACCTCGCGATCTTCGCCGTCGCGTCGGTGGTCGTGCTGGTCGACGCCACGCGCACGATCGACGCCCTGTCGGCGTTCGAGGCGATGAGCGCCGTCGCGGCGACGCTGGGCAACGTCGGTCCCGGGTTCGGCGTCGCCGGCCCGATGAACAACTACCTGCCGTTCCCGGCCACCTCGAAACTGCTGATGGTGTTTCTGATGTGGATCGGTCGACTCGAGATCTTCCCCGTGCTCGTCCTGCTGACGAAGGCCTACTGGTCGTCCTAGGGGTTCAGCCCGTAGATCGCCGAGCGGGCGAACACCAGGACGGGGATGATCTCCAGGCGGCCGATCCACATGTTGCAGACGAGCATCGCCTCGGCCAGCGGGTGCATCCCCGGCCCGATGATGCCCGTCGAGAGGCCGACGTTGCCCTGGGCGCTGGCCACCTCGAACAGCGCGTCCGCGAAGCCGAACGCGGGACCGGTGAGGTTGACGAGGACGACGCTGCCGGCGACCAGCAGGAGGACCCACAGGAGGGTGACGATGGCGGCCTCGCTGAACTCCCGTTCCATCGCTTCCCGGTTGAGCTGGCGGTCGCCGATCCGGATCATCACGACGGCGTTTTTCGGGAGGAAAACCCGGGAAAACTGCCAGCCGATGCCGCGGGCGATGGTGTACCCGCGGACGATCTTGATGCCGCCGACCGTCGAACCCGCGGCCCCGCCCAGCGTCATGGCACCGACGAGCAGGACCTTCCCGCCGGCGACCCACCGACCCACCGGGGCCGACTGGAACCCGGTACAGGTGAGCGCGCTCACCCACTGGAACGTCGAGTCGCGGACGGCGTCCAGCGTGGGCGCGTCCAGCCACGGGAGCGACAGGAACGCTGGATCGGTGAAGGCGTCGGCAGCGACCCGAACCGCCGTGACGTTCTGGATCGAGAGGGCGACCACGCCGACCCCGAGCAACGCGAACAGCCACCGGGTCTGGAGGTCGGAGACGAGTTCGCGGAGGTCACGGTCCCGGAGGACGACGTAGTGGACCGGGAAGGCGACCGCCCCGAGGACCATGATCGGGAGCAGGGCGGCCTCGACAAGCGGCGAGCCGTAGGTCGCGATCGAGTTGTCGGTGACGGAGAACCCGCCGGTCGTCAGCCCCGTCATGGCGTGGTTCAGAGCCTGCCAGCCCGCCTCGAACGGCGATAGCGACTGCGTGTACCCGCTCGTACTCAGCAGGATGGCCCCGAACAGAAGCGCCGTCGACAGCAGCGTGTACCCGACGACGAGTTTCCAGACCGTCCGGACCGTCGAGACGACGCTGGGGTGGATCTTCTCCTCGCGGGCCTCGCTCCGGTACAGCGCGTAGCTCCCGCTCCCGGGGCGGGCCAGGATCGAGACGGTGAGGACGATCACGCCGACGCCGCCGACCCACTGGATGAACGAGCGCCACCACTGGATCGCCCGCGGGAGCGACGGCTCGTGGATCGCCATCGTGAGCCCGCTGCCCGTCCACCCGCTCATGCTCTCGAAGACGGCGTGGAGCGGGTTCCGGAAGTACGCGAGACTCGACAGCGTGGTGGTCCCGCCGACCCGGACCGGCTCCCAGTCCGCGGCCGCCGGGACGAACGCGTCCATCACCGCCGGGGGCGTGAGCCACGCCGTGAGGAAGAACGGGAGCGCGCCGAACACGGCCGTCATGAGCCAGCCGCTGGCGGCGATGACCATCCCGTGTTTCATCTTCGGAGCCGGGGCGTCGGCGAAGATGCGGTTCGCCAGCCCGCCGACGCCGGCGGTGATGCCGGCGGCGAGAAAGATCGCGAGGGCCGCGTGGAACTCGCGGAACGCGACGGCGACGGCGACGGTGATCGTCATCAGCGCCGCCTCGATCAACAACAGCGAGCCCACGTCTCGGGCGATGATCGCCAGGTCGTCGGGGACTCCGGGGCGCCGTCGGCTCATCTCAGTTGTGGTCTTCCGTGTGGCCGAACACGTCCGTGACTTCGGGTGTCGCGCCGGTGGCGGAGTACACCGTCAGCAGGTCGTCGACCTCGATCCGCGTGTTGCCCCGGGGCGTGATCGGCTCCCCCTCTCCGTTTCGCTCGATGGCGACGATCAGCATGTCCTCGCCGATGTACCCCTCGTCGGCGGCCTCCGCGAGCGTCATCCCGGCGATCGGCGCGTCGCGCTCGACCGTGATCTCGAACACCTCCGCCTGTTCGCCGATCCGCATGAAGTCGACGATCGAGGGGCGCTTGACCGCCCGGTAGAGGTGTTCGGCGATGAGCCGCTGGGGGTTCTCCATCGTGTTGACGCCGATCTGGCGAAAGAGGCTCATGTGTTCGGGGTTGTGAACCACGGAGATGACCCCGGGCACGTCCAGTTCCTGAGCCAGCAGACAGACCATCACGTTCGTGGCGTCCTGATCGGTCGTGCTGACGAGGGCGTCCGCCCGCTCGGCACCGGCTTCTTCGAGCGTCTCCCTGACCGTCGCGTCGTCCTGGATGACGAGACAGTCGTACTGGGAGGCCGCCCGTTCGGCCCGCTGCTCGTTTCGCTCGATCACGACCACCTCGTTGCCCCCCGTGGTCGCGATCTCGATGAGTGGCGTCCCGATGTCACCGGCACCGACGATGACGATGTACATCTGCACCCCGGTTCCGACGGCGACGACGAAAACGTGTCGACTACCGCCCGACGCCGGGCTCCTCGACGCGGAGGCCGTAGTCGTCGGGTCGCTCGAACACGTCGAGAAACAGGGTATCGAGGAAGTCCGCGGCGTGTTTCGGGTCCGCGATGGCCGAGACGTGGACCTCGCCGTCGGGCGCTTTTCTCGTCGCGGGCTGGGCGATTTTGAACACCGGGAAGTCGTCGAGGAGGTCGTCCAGCCGGTCGTGTTCGGCGTCGTCGACCTGTACGGTGATCTCGCGGTCGCAGTACTCGACGGCGGGGGCGTCCGGCGCGGTGAACCGGACGGGTGAATCGTGCCCGGCCTCCCGGTGGGCGACGATGGCCTTCGCGATCCGGGTCCGGCGGTCGGCCGCGTCGCTCCCCTCGGCGGTCATATCCGAATCGACGGCGGCCAGGACCAAAAGCGAGGCCCTTCGAGGGACAGGCCGACCGGCGAAGAACAACAGGTAGAAGTTCCGGGGTGGAGAAGCCGGTCACATGGCAGACGCACACGTGCTGATTCTGGGACCGCCGGGCGCAGGCAAGGGAACACAGAGCAGCCGGATCGCCGACCGGTTCGACGTGGAACACGTCACGACCGGCGACGCGCTACGGTCGAACAAGGACATGGACATCTCGGATATGGACACCGAGTACGACACGCCCCGGGAGTACATGGAGGCGGGCGATCTGGTGCCCGACGCCGTGGTCAACGCCATCGTCGAGGAGGCCCTCTCCAGCGCCGACGGGTACGTGCTGGACGGCTACCCGCGCAACATGGACCAGGCCGAGGAACTCGCGGACATGACCGACCTCGACGTGATCCTCTCGCTTTCGGTCAGCCGCGAGGAACTCGTCGACCGGCTGACCGGCCGCCGGGTCTGTGACGACTGTGGCACCAACTACCACGTCGAGTTCGACCAGCCCGAGGAGGAGGGCGTCTGTGACGAGTGTGGCGGCGAGTTGATCCAGCGCGACGACGACGACGAGGAGTCGGTGAACAACCGGCTGGACGTGTTCGAGGACAACACCGCGCCGGTCATCGATCACTACCGGGGCCGCGAGGAGTTCGTCGAGATCGACGGCGAACAGACCCCCGACGAGGTCTGGGCGGACATCGAGGCGGCCATCGAAGCGCAGCTCTGAGCGGGCGGGCCGTCGACCGGTCGATTCTCGGCTCCAGAGTAAAAGCTTGATTAGCGGTGGTGCCTAGAGTCTCGACAATGCCACGCACCGCCGAGAAAGTGGAGTCGCTCGCCCGCGAGGACGGCGAGTTGCTGGACGCGCTCGAAGTCGTCCTCGACGCCGCCGAGGACGAGGGGGCCGTCGAGTGGAGCGACGTCAGCGACGAGATGACCAGCGGCCAGTGGGGGCGTCTCATCGAGAAGGGACTGCTGGTCGACGCCGACGGGACCGGGTTCGTCCTCGACGACCCCGAGGGCGTCCGCGACGCGCTCACCGACGACGACGTGGACGACGCGGCCGCGGACGGCGACGAGGAGTCCTCGTGGTCGACCTACGACAAAGCAGCGGGGGTCGGCGCGCTGGGGATGATGGGCGGGTACATGATGCCGCAAGTCCGCAACACCATCGCCAGCGCGCTGGACGTCCTCTTTGGCCCCCTGGAGGCGATGCTTCCCTTCTACGTCGTCGTCATGGTTCTGGCCATGCTCACGGGCCTGTACTCGACGCTGTTGCAGGCCAACCTGATGGACATGGACAAGATGAGCGAGTACCAGGAGCGGATGCAGGAGATCCAGGAACGCCGCAAGGAGGCCAAGGAACGCGGCGACGAGGAGGCCCTGGACCGGATCCAGGAGGAACAGATGGAGGCCATGGGCGACCAGATGGGGATGTTCAAAGAGCAGATCCGGCCGATGGTCTGGATCATGCTGTTGACTATCCCCGTCTTCCTGTGGATGTACTGGATGTTGCTCTCGCCCGCCCAGTCGATCCACCCGGAGACGATCGTCCTCCCGCTGGTCGGGACGACGGGCTGGACGGCCGGCGTTCTCGGGCCCCTGCAGGCCTGGATCGTCTGGTACTTCCTCTGCTCGATGGGCTTCACCCAGATCATCCGGAAGTCGCTGAACATCCAGACGACGCCGACCTGATCCGGGATCGGCCGCCCCGTCTCGGGCCCGACTCGAAGACACAACCTCTTTTATTGTGACCGCCGCAGATCTGATATGCTGATTACCGTCTCCGGCCCCGCGGGCAGCGGGAAGAGCACGCTCGCGGCGGGACTGGCCGACGCGCTCGGCTACGAACACGTCAGCGGGGGTGACATCTTCCGCGCTCTGGCCGACGACCGCGGCTACTCGCTGGTCGAGTTCAACGAACTCGCCGAAGAGGACGACCAGATCGACCGCGATCTCGACCGGCGGCTCCGCGAGACCGCGCGCGAGTCGACCGATCTGGTACTGGAGTCGCGGCTCGCCGGCTGGATGGCCGGCGAGTACGCCGACCTCCGGGTGTGGCTCGACGCCCCGCTGGAGGTGCGGGCCGACCGCATCGCCGACCGCGAGGACAAATCGATCGAGGCGGTCCTCGAAGAGACCCGCGCCCGGGCCGCGAGCGAGGCCCAGCGCTACCGGGAGTACTACGGCATCGACATCGAGGACCGGTCGATCTACGACCTGACCCTGAACACCGCCCGCTGGGACGCCGACGCCTGCCTCTCGCTCGTGCTGTCGGCCGCCGAGTCCTACAGTCCCGACCACGACGAGGGGAAATACCCCGTCGAGGGCGTCCGCTACGAGTTCTGATGGTCGACCGCCCCGGTCCCGACGACCGCTCCGTCCCCGACCTGCTCGCGTTCGGCGTCGTCAACCTCGACAAACCGCCCGGCCCCTCCGCTCACCAGGTCGCCGCCTGGGTCCGGGACATGGTCGCCGACGCCCACCCCGAGGGCATCGACGGCGTCGCCCACGCCGGCACGCTTGACCCGAAGGTCACCGGCTGTCTGCCGCTCCTGCTGGGCGACGCCACCCGTGCCGCCCAGGTGTTCGACGACGCCGTCAAGGAGTACGTCGCCGTCCTCGAACTCCACGGCCGCGCCCCCGCCGACCTCGAATCCGTCGCCGCCGAGTTCGAGGGCTCGATCTACCAGAAACCGCCCCGGAAAAGCGCCGTCAAACGCCGGCTCCGCGTCCGGGAGATCCACGACCTGGACGTACTGGAGATCGAGGACCGCCGTGCCCTCCTACGGGTTCGCTGTGAGAGCGGGACCTACATCCGGAAACTCTGTCACGACATCGGGCTGGCCCTGGGTACCGGCGCGCACATGGGCCACCTCCGGCGCACCGCGACCGGTCAGTTCGACGACCGCGATCTGGTAACCCTCGAAGACCTGGCCGACGCGCTCGCGTGGTGGAGCGAGGACGGCGACGACGGACCGGTGCGAGAGATCGTCCAGCCCGCCGAGCGCGCGCTGGAACCCCTGCCGGCCGTGACCATCGCCCCCAGCGCCGCCGACCAGGTCGCCGAGGGCGCGCCCGTCTACGCGCCCGGCGTGATCGAGTCCGGCCTCGACGCCGACGACGCCGCGGACCGGCCACTCGTCGCCTGCTACACCCCGAACGGGACCGCGATCTGTCTCGGTCGGTTGGTCGGCGATCCCGCGGCCGATTCGGGGACCGTCGTCGAGTTGGAACGCGTTCTGGTCTGATCCAAAACGACACCCTTAATCCGGGGACCCTCGTGGATCCACGTGCGGGACCGTGGGGTAGCGGTATCCTCGGCGCATGGGGTGCGTCGGACCTGAGTTCGAATCTCGGCGGTCCCACTCAACTTTCTGATAGATGTCCACAGCTGGAGTCTTAGCTGTGCGAGCGACCAGTTTACTACGAAGCTTTGTATGAAATTTAGTCGCTCTTTAAGTAGCGATGCCGACCCTGCGCTCACCCTGCGGCAGTTGCATCACATCGTCGAGAAGAAGCGCCGCCAGCGCTGGCCGTACGGACCCTGTGAGTTCGTTCCTGCGTCCCGCCTCGTCGAGGACGGTGATCGTCGATGACGGACTGGTCGCAGTTCGTCGCCTACCGGTGCCGTCACTGCAAGGAGAACTGCATCAACCACGTCGATGCCGAGCGGACGCAGTACAAGGAGTGTGCGTACTGCTTCTCGATCCCGGCGATCGAGCATGCGCCCGATGCAGAAGAGGTCGACCCGGCTAACCGCTCGGACCTGACCGACGAGGACAGGCGGGCAGTCGAATCTGGCCGCTGGCTGTCAGTCGATGACTGACCGGTCCCAGCCGGCTCGATCACGCCGGATCCAAACTGCATCCCGTCTCGTCCGGATCGCTCACTGCGGGTTCGAACGACCCGCGTGGAACCGGACGTGCGGCGCGGGGGTCGACCGTGTACCGTCGAGAACTGTCGGGGGAGGCGGCTCAGTGTGCTGCGCCGCCCAGGAAGAGCGTTCGGACCACGACGAACACGCCGACGAGGAAGTACACCACGATGAGCATCAGCATGATCGTCGTCTCGGACAGCCGGTTGTTGAGAAGTGCCCCGACCTGCCCTCCGAACAGACAGCCCGTCGCGACGAACGACCCGATCACGAACGGGACGGTGAACCCCTCGCCAGTCACCGAGGGCGCGTACGTGAGCAGGGCGACGTTCGCGAGCAGCGCGGCGACGATCGTCACGTGCAGGACGAGCGCACTCGTCCCCGTCGAGAGGTTCAGCGGGACCCGGCGTCGTAACGCGAGCATCGTCTGTGTCAACTCCCCGATGGCGATCCCGACGAACCCCGCGAGCGTCCCGCCGAGCAACGTGATGAGCACGTCGGGGAACTCGAGGTGGAAATCGGCCGCATCGTCCCCGTCGCCCATCAGGGCGTTACCGGTCGGTTTCTCCCTTTCGGACGCTGCCGGGCCACCCATCGTGTCGCTTGGGGGCGTCTCGTCGGCGTCGTGCGTGTCCGTCATCACGCGGGTCCGGGGTTCGTAGTCCTCCTGCAGGACGGCGACCAGCGGTAGCTCGGGATTTTCGGCCACCGTGTCCACGAGCGACGGGCCGTGTTCGTGGGATTCGTACAGGATGATCGACAGGACGAGTAGCAACGCGCCGAACCCGATCATCAACACGTCCGACGGGACGTAGTACGATCCCGCGCGTGCGATCATCGCGACCGGGACCGTGATCACGAGGATCCTCGCCGCGATGTTGAAATCGATCTGGTGACGGTACCAGTAGGCCGCGACCGACGAGGAGTACCCGAACAGTTCGACGAACAGCGCGAGCCCGACCGCGGCGTTGGCGGCGAGCCGAGGGAACCCTGGGACGACGACCGGGAAGACGAACAGGAACGCCGGAACGAACAGCACGGCTGCTTCCATCGCGAAGGTGTTGACGATCGTCGCGATCGTGAATCCCAGTACCACCAGCAACACGAGCCCGACGAGAGGCACGCCCGTCCCGAACACCTCACGTCACCCCCTGAACCGGTTCGCGGGAGTACTCGCGATACGAGCCGACGAGATGGGGAATCGTGGTCACGACATGTCTCCTTGGCAAACCGCACGTAAAATGAATTTCTATCGCACCTGCTTTGCATCAGGTGTCCAACAGCTGTGGGGGTGATCCGACGTATCGTCGCTGTGGGGACGAGGGCCGGACCTACCCCAGGAACAGCAGGAGGATGCTCGGCGCGACGAGCAAGACGACTCCGACGACCATCAGGGCCGCCGGGAGGACAAGCAAGGACATCTCGGTGAACGCCCACAGGCCAACCCCGGCGAGCAGGGCGACCAGCCCGACGAGGCGGACGATCCAGGCCATCACGCCCTCTAACCCAAAGTCGGCCGCCAGTTCCGCTACTTCGAGTATCTCGTCCATGGCTGTCCGATACCTTCAAAATCGAGACACTTAAGAGCACTCCACCGGTTCCGAGGGCAGGTGACGCCCTCGGTCCCCCTTCGTTCGGACTCGGCGAACCGCGCTCGCCCTGCTCGCGCGGACGCTAGTCCTGCTTCGCTCCAGGATTCGTCACCGCGCCAGTTCCACCTTTTTCGGTTCGGGTCGCCGCCGGCGACCACTCACCGAAAAACGTGGGCGAAAAAAGGCCGAGTCCTCACCGCGTTCGGACTCGGCGAACCGCGCTCGCCCTGCTCGCGCGGACGCTAGTCCTGCTTCGCTCCAGGATTCGTCACCGCGCCGTTGGCCGCCGAGTCGAACATCTCACCGTACTTGGCCAGCACGCCGTTCGTGTAGTTGGGTTCGGGCATCTCTCGCTCCTCCAGCCGGCGCTCGATCTCTTCCTCGGAGAGGTCCACCGACAGTTCCAGATCGTCGATGTCGATGGTGACGGTGTCGCCGTCCTCCAGCGCCGCGATGGGGCCGCCGACGTAGGCCTCGGGGGCGACGTGGCCGATGGAGAAGCCCCGCGTCGCGCCGGAGAACCGGCCGTCGGTGAACAGCGCCACGTCCTCGGCGTGACCCTGGCCGGCGACGGCGGAGGTGACGCCCAGCATCTCGCGCATCCCGGGGCCGCCGCGGGGGCCTTCGTTGCGGATGCCGATCACGTCGCCGCTCTCGACGTGGCCCTCCTGGACGTAGGCCATGGCGCTCTCCTCGTCCTCGAAGATTCGGACCGGCCCCTCGTGGTGGAGGTGGTCCTCGCCGGTGATCTTGATGACCGCGCCCTCGGGCGCGAGGTTGCCCGTCAGGATGCGGATGGCACCGCGCTCGTGGATCGGGTCGTCGACCGTGTGGAGGAAGTCGGCGTCCAGGTCCGCGATCCGCGGCGGGTCGTAGGCCTCGATGGCTTTGGCCATGGTCTCGCCGGTCACGGTCAGGGCGTCGCCGTGGAGCAGGTCGGCGTCCAGCAACTCGCGGAGGACGACCGGGACGCCGCCGACCTCGTGGAGGTCGTTCATCACCTTCTCGCCGCCGGGCTGGAGGTTGGCGATCTTGGGCGTGCGGGCGCTGATGCGGTTGAAGTCCTCGATGTCCAGGTCGACGCCGGCCTCGGCGGCCATCGCCAGCAGGTGGAGGACGGCGTTGGTCGAGCCCCCGACCGCGACCTGCAGGGCGATCGCGTTCTCGAAGGACTCCCGGGTGAGGAAATCGGAGGGCCTGCGCCGCTCTTCGACGACCTCGACGGCGAGTTCGCCGGCCTCGCGGGCCACCTCGTAGCGGCTCTCCTCCTCGGCTGGCGGCGAGGCCGAACCCAGCGGTGCGAACCCGAGCGCCTCCGAGATGGAGGCCATCGTGTTGGCGGTGAACATCCCGCCACACGAGCCCGCGCCGGGACAGGCGTTGCGTTCCAGGTCGTCGAGTTCGTCCTCGGTCATGTCGCCGTCGGCGACCGCGCCGACCCCCTCGAAGACGTTCTGGATCGTCACCTCGCGGCCGTCGTGTTCGCCGGGCATGATGGAGCCGCCGTAGAGGAACACGGAGGGGAGATCGGTCCGGATCGAGGCCATCATCATCCCCGGCATGTTCTTGTCACAGCCGCCGATCGTCACGAGGCCGTCCATGCGCTCGCCGAAGGCGACCAGTTCGACGGAGTCGGCGATGACTTCCCGCGAGATCAGCGAGGCCTTCATCCCCTCGGTCCCCATCGAGATGGCGTCGGAGATGGTGATGGTCCCGAACTCGATGGGCATCCCCTCGCTCTCGTCGATGCCCTCGTAGGCCGAGTCGGCCACCTCGTCGAGGTGGACGTTACAGGGCGTGATGTCGGCGGCGGGGTTGGCGACGCCGACCATCGGCGAGGACAGATCCGTGTCGTCGTATCCCATCGCGCGGAACATCGCTCGGTGAGGCGCTCGATCGGTCCCCTCCGTGACCTCGCTGGAGGGCAAGTCGTCGGGTTTGTCGATCGCCTCCGAGGCGGGCTCGCTCGCCTCGGGTTCGGGCTGTTGGCTCATACCCGTAGGATTGCTACCCTGGCGCTTTAACCTCCCGGATCTCCGGACTGGCCCGGCCGAACTGGTTCGGGATCGAACCCGCAATCCCCATGCCGAGCGAGCGAGTAGCCCGTCCCATGACCCGCGTCGCCGCCGGTGCGCGCCTGCACTTCGGCTTCCAGAACCTCTCTCTGGCCCGCGAACGCCTCTACGGCGGCGTCGGCGTCGCGCTGGCGGAACCGCGCGTGGTGATCGAGGCCGACCCTGCCGAGGGCGTCCACTGCGACGACGACACCGTGGCCGACCACGCCCGGGCGGCGGTCGACCTGCTGGACGTCTCCGGCGCGGACCTGACCGTCGTCGAACGCCTGCCCCGTCACGTCGGCCTCGGCAGCGGCACGCAACTCGCGATGGCGACGCTGGCGGCGGTCGCGGAGGCTCACGACCGCGAGCCACGACTCCGCGAGCGCGCGCCGGCGCTGGGACGGGGCGGCCGGAGCGGCGTCGGCGTCGCGGCCGCCGAACGCGGCGGGTTCGTCGTCGACGGTGGCCACCCCACCGAACTGTTCACGGCCGCGCCGCCGGCCGACGGCGCGTGGACGGTCCCGCCGGTGACCGCCCGCCACGAACTCCCGACCGACTGGCGGTTCGTCGTCGTCGTGCCCGACGCCGACCCGGGCCGCAGCGGCGACCGGGAGGACGAGAGCATGCGCGCCGTCGTCGAGCGCGCGGATCCGGGCATCGCCGACGAGATCGGCGGCGTCCTCCTCCGGCAGATCCTCCCCGCGGCCGCCGAGAGTGACCGCGGGACCTTCGGGACGGGCGTGGCGAAACTCGGCCGGCTCAACGGCGCGTGGTACGCCGACGAGCAGGGTGGCGTCTACCGCCCGCCGGCCGGCCGGATCGTGGACGAACTCTCCGGTCACCCCGCGGTCGCGGGCACCGGCCAGTCATCGTGGGGGCCCGCCGTCTACGCGCTGACCGACGCCGAGCTGGTCGAGGAGGCCCGGACCGCCGCCGGGGACGCGCTCGATGCCGTCGGCGTCGACGGTCGGATCGTCGTGACCGCACCCGCCAATCACGGACTGCACAGCGACGGCTGAGCGTTTCGACGGCCGAACCCGTCGCAAGTAGTAAACGGTCCGGTCCGTTTGGTGGTGGCATGGACCGCATCCCCTTCGGTATCCGGCAGTTGGATACGATCATCGATGGGGGGGCACCGCCGGGCAGCGTCGTCCTGCTGTCGGGCGAAGCGGGGGCCGGGTCGCGGGAGTTCATGTACACGAGCGCGATCCTCAACGGGCTCGCCAGCGCCGATCCGGAGCTCCACGACCTCTACTACGGCGACGTCGCCGCCGGCGCGAGCGTCACCGACGAGATCCACTACGTCTCCTTCACCGCCGACAGCGACCAGCTCCACCGGGAGATGGATCGGACGATGGATTCCGAGATCGTCGACTCGGGGTTCGAGGCCGTCGAGTTCGTCGACATGGCGGAGTCGTACTTCCACAAGAGCAGCGTCCCGCGGGACTGGTACGCCGAGCAGTCCGGTCACATCCGGGACATGGCCGGCCGCCACGACCGCGAGGACCTCTTCGCCGCCCTCGGCGCGTACCTCAACGAACACGCCCCGGGCAACCTGATCGTGCTGGACTCGCTGTCGGACCTCATCAGCGCCATCGGCGAGGACCGGGAGTGGTCGGACATCGTCTACCTCGTCAAGGGGCTCCAGAAGGCCGCCCACTCCTGGAACGGGCTGATCCTCGTCCACGTCAACCACGAGACGGTCACGCCCGAACAGCAGGGGCAACTGATCGACGCCGCCAACGGGACCATGACCTTCGAGTGGGAACAGGGCGGCTCCGAGCGCGCCCGGACGCTCGTGTTCAAGAAGTTCCGCGGCGTCCTCTCCCGCATCGAGGACGAGAACATCATCCGCTTCGAGACCGAGATCGGCGACGCCGGCTTCGACATCAGCGACGTTCGGAAGATCCGCTGACGCGTCTCACCCCCCTCGATCGATCGATGCCGATTTCCGGCGTGAACGCCCCGTTCTCCCGCCCGTCTGTCGTGTTACGAGTCGACAAACTGTGGCAAACCCTTAACTGGCGAAAGGGCCAACTGCGAGTGAATGGCCAGTGAGTCGACGGACGAGTCGGTGACGGTGTCGCTCCCGCCGGAGTTGGCGGCGTGGGTCGACGAGCAGGCCACCGACCGCGGCACCGACCGCGAGACCGTCCTCGCCGAGTTGCTCGCCGCCCACCGTACCGCCGCCGACCTCGACGCGGAGGACTCCGAGACGCTGGCCGAGATCGTCGACGTGGAGGCCGCCGTCGACGACGTTCTCGCCGACCGCCTCCCCGATGTCGCCGAGGCCGTCGCCGACCGGCTGGAGGTCGAGGCCCAGGTCCAGTCGGCCGTCGAGCGACACCTGCAGGACGCCCTCGAAGATCGGCTCGCCGACCTCTCGCAGTCGGCCGCCGACCGGGCCGCCGAACGGGTCCAGGACCGCCTCGACGACCGGATCGAGGCGGTCGAGGACGACTACATGGAGAAGATCCAGGACGTGCGCCAGCGCGTCGTCCAGGTCAAACAGGAGACCGACGGCAAGGCACCGGCCGACCACGACCACCCCGACCTGGTCGACCGGGTCGACGCCCTCGCCGGCGAGATCGAGTCCGTCGAGGACGAGATCGAGACGCTCCGGTCCGACTTCGACGAGCGGACCGACGACAACGCGGCCCGGCTCGACGACCTGACCGAGACCACCGCGGAACTGGAGGAGAAGCTCCGGACGGTGGCCCACGTCGTTCGCGATCTCCGCGACGAGTCCCGGATGGACTCGAAACACGCCGCGTCCGTCGATGCGATCAAGCGCCGCGCCGCCGAACTCGACGTGGACCGCGCGAAGTGTGGCGTCTGCGGCGAGGGCGTCGAGATCGGCCTCATGACCGATCCCGAGTGCCCCCACTGCGAGGCCGTCGTGACCGACGTCCAGCCGAAGGACGGCTTCTTCGACAGCCCGAAACTCGTCGAGGCCAAGGGCATCGAGGCCCCGGAGGAGACGGATGGCTGACGACGAGGACGACCCCTTCGAGTCCTTCGAGTCCCCCGCCGACGAGGACGACCCCTTCGCGGATCTGTCGTCGTCCGCCGGCGGGGATTCCGGCTCGGCCGACGACACGGGGGACGGAACGACCGATGATGCGGGGGACGGCCCGGCCGACGAGTCGACGCCGCCGGGTCGACTCCGCGACGACCCCTTCGACAGCGCCGAGTCGGCCGACAGCGCCGGCGACGCCGGGTCGCCGACGCCCGGAGAGACGGGCGGTGACGGGTCGACGGAACCCACGGACGACCCCTTCGCGGAGTTCTCGACGCCCCGGCGGGACGAGGACGAGGACGAGGACCCGTTCGACGCCTTCGAGTCGGCCGGCGTCGACGGGATCGACCCCGACGCCGTCTGGGAGGACCTGCAGCGAGGCGGCCCGGAGATCGAGGAACGGACCTACGCCGAGGTGTCGAAACACCGGTTCTGCGAGAAGTGTGAACACTTCAGCCCGCCGCCGGAGATCGAGTGTACCTACGAGGGGGCGGCGATCGTCGAGTTCCTGGACACGGAGACGGTGCGGTTGCTGAACTGTCCGATCGTCGCCGAACAGCGCGCGCTCGAAGCGGGCGGCGTCGATCTGGACGACGACTCAGAGTGACGACCGGGTCCCGCGGTCGACCGACCGGTGGGTCTCGACGATCTCCTCGAAGTCGTCCATCGACTCCCGGAGTTCCTCGCTGAGTTTCACTGCCCGGGCCTTGAGCCGCTGGAACTCCTCGTCGTCTTCGAGTTCGCCGGGCTGGAGTTCCGACTCCAGGACCGAGAGCTTCGACAGCAGGCTGAAGAACTCCTCGAGTTTCGGGTCGGTCCCGCTGCGGTCGACGTGCTGGTCCAGCGTCGTCCGGAGCGTCTCCTTGTCGACCGGTTTGCAGAGGTAGTCGTCGAAGTCCATCTCCAGGATGTTGAGATCCGGGTCGACCGCGGTGACCATGATGATCGGGAAGTCGTGGCCCCGGTCGCGCAGTTCCGCGAGGACCTCGTCGCCGTGGATGTCCGGCATCCGCCGGTCCAGGAGCACGGCGTCGGTGGTCGCGTCGGCTTTCTCCAGGGCCGCCTCGCCGCCGAAGGCCAGTTCCGTGTCGTAGTCGTCCCGGAGCTTCAGGGCGTAGGCCTCCGCCACGTCTTCCTCGTCGTCGACGACGAGAACGTTCGGCGCGGGACTGGACTCGGGAGACACTGTCGCTGTGAAGCGTATCGGAGGCGCGCTCATATACCTTTCCGCGGTTTCGGGCGTCGAGCCGGCGGCTCACCGCTCGTAACGGCCGACAGCTACTCCAAGCGGGTCGCCGAACTCCGGGGACACATGGCGAGGGACGGAGCCGACGACCTGCTCGAAGCCCACCCCGACCCCGTGGTCCGGTACGGGAGCGGGGCCGAGGGGATCGTCGTCGAGGCGATCAACCCCGCGTTCCGGGAGACCTTCGCCGTCGACGGGGCCGACGTGTCCCTCCGGGCGACCCTGGCCGCCGAGGACGCCCTGCCGGCGGTCGCCGGCGCGATCCGGTCGGGCGACCCCCTCGACCGCGAGACCGTCTGTGCCACGACCGACGGGGAGCGACGGTTCCGACTGCGCAACGTCCCGACCGAGGACGGCGGCTACCTGCTCTACACCGCACCGGGCGACGGCCGCGACAGTGCACGCGAACTCCGGGCCGAACGCGACCGCCTCGCCGAACGCAACGAGCGACTGGAGACCTTCGCGAGCGTCGTCTCCCACGACCTCCGCAACCCCCTCGAAGTCGCCGAGACCTACCTCGACGCGGCCCGCGAGAGCGGTGCCGACGAGGACTTCGACCGCGTCGCGGACGCGCTGGAGCGGATGCGCACGCTGATCGAGGACGTCCTCGAACTCGCCCGCGAGGGCCGGGTCATCGACGAGCGCGAGCGGACGACGCTCGAATCCGTCGCCGCCGACGCCTGGGCGACCGTCGACGGCGACGCGGCGACCCTGACCGTCGAAGACGGGGACGCGACCCTCCGGACCGACCCCGACCGACTCCAGCAGGCGCTGGCGAACCTCTTCAGAAACTCGCTCGAACACGGCGCGGCCGACGCGACGATCCGGGTCGGCGCGCTCGGCGACGCCGACGGTACCGGCTTCTACGTCGAGGACGACGGTCCCGGCATTCCCGACGACGAGCGCGAGGACGCGTTCGAGCCCGGCGTCACGACCGCCGACGACGGCACCGGTCTCGGCCTCGCCATCTTCGAGCGGATCGTCGACGCCCACGGCTGGACCGTCGAGGTCACGGAGAGCGACGCGGGTGGTGCACGCTTCGAGATCAGAGGCGTCGACTCCCTGCAACCGCTCTGAGCCAGTCGAAAGAGCCAAGTGTGGCTCGGGGCCGAGTTTCGGCAACGCCGACCATGCAATTCTGTGACGACTGCGGCTCGATGATGCACGCACAGGGGGACGTGATGGTCTGTTCCTCCTGTGGGGCCAAAGAGGAGAAAGACGAGGCCGCCGCGGCGGAGATGGTCACCACGGAGGAACAGAGCGGCGACGAACTGATCGAGACCGAGGAGGGCGACAACTTCGAGGGGAAACCGACCGCCGACGACGTGACCTGCGAGGAGTGTGGCCACGGCAAGGCCTGGTACACGATCAAACAGACCGGCTCGGCCGACGAACCGCCGACTCGCTTCTTCAAGTGCCAGGAGTGTGGTAATCGCTGGCGCGAGTACAACTGAGTTCGGTCGCACCCGGTTCGGCTGTCGTCGCCCATGGCGGTCAGCGGCGAGGCACCGCCGACGATCGCAGCGCCCGACAGGATCGCGGCCGCGAGCGCGACGAAGTCTCCGCTCGGCGAGAAGCGTCGTGGAACCGACCGGCACTCGCCGCTGCTCTCCCGCACACCTCAGCTCTCTTTGACTTCCAGTCCCCGTACCTCGTCGGGTTCGAGTCGGAAGCCGTGCAGATCCGACAGCGAGTCGGCCCGCTGGAAGTCACTGGAGAACCAGGCGTTGTCGTCCATCGTCTCGATGAGACGATCCCAGCCCTCGCTGTCGGTCGGGGCCCGGTGGATCGGCCCCTCCACCGCGATGGACTGCCAGTCGAATCGGCCCCCGATGTCGGTCACGAGCAGGCGGCCGATCCCGCCTTCCTCGACGAATTCGAACTTCCGGCCCTCGGGGCTGTCTTCGAGGAACACGAAGTACACGTCCGACCCGTCGTAACCGAAGGAGATCGGGAGACTGTACGGCTCGTCGTCGCTGGCCAGCGAGAGGACCCCGTAGCCCTTCGCCTCCAGCAGGTCGTCGACGTCGCGGGGGTCCATCGGCGTGCCCATCCACTGCCCGGTGGTGTCCATCGTCATACCTGTCCTTGGGACGGCACGGTCTTGTAAGTACACCTCACGGAGCGGGCGATCAGTTGACGCCCGTCCAGTTACAGGACAGGCACCCGAACACGCCCTGTCCGTTGACCGTCGCGCCGCCACAGGTCGGACAGGCGAACTGGCCGCCGTCGGTGACGACCTCCTCCGTGTCGGCGTCGGTCGCGGCCTCGGAGTTCTCCGTCGCGTCGGTCCCCGTCCCCGCGTCGGCCCGGAGCGTACTCGCCAGTTTCGGGTGACAGTCCGCACAGACCCAGCACTGTTCCCGATGGGTGACGGTCTCGGTGATCGCGCGGTGTCTCCAGACGTGAAGTACCTCTTCCTCACAGCCGTCGCATTCTACCATGCTTACCACAACGAGTGTCCTGGTATAGTAAAAATCTTCTCCTGAATGTACGTCAATAGACCCCAGAATGGATATATTGTCCTTATATTTTCGCCGGTACTGCTACGGAGGTGTGCTTTCGACGTGGACGATCCGACGATTCGAAACCACGACCGCACCGAACGCGGGCGGTCCGGCTCAGGGGCCGATCGCGAGCCAGGCGAGAAAGACCGCGAGACCGCCCAGCGAGGTGCTGACGACGGCGTGGATCCGGAGCCGGTCGAGTAGTTCGTGCGCGTGTTCGGTGACCCGTGCGACCTCGCCGACCTCGCCGCCGACCTCACAGCGGGGCAGGAAGTCCATGGCGACGTGAAGGAACACGCCGGCGGCGAAGCCGAAGACGGCCGCGTTGATCGCCGGGACGGCCGGGACGTTCAGGAGCGCGACCGGGATGGCGGTGAGTCCGATGCCCGAGGCCGGGAGCAGGAGGACCGAGGCCGGCCGGTCGGCGGCGGCCAATCGACGCGCGGCCGCGTACCCCGCGGGCCCCTTGTGCGAGACGATGGCCAGGCCGAGCAGGAGGCCCAGTTTCGGCATCGCCGCGTACACCAGCCCGATGATCGCGCCCGCCGAGAGCGCGTGGGCCGACAGCTGGACCGCCGTGTCGTCGAACGCCGCACTGACGTGTGAGAGTCGGTGGCCCAGCACGTGGGAGCCGAAGCCGACCAGAATGCCGGCGGCGACGCCGAAGCCGCCGATCCGCGGGGCGAACCCCATCGCCTGGGGCACCAGAAAGACCGAGGCGCTCGTGATCATCGCCCCGCTGGCCAGGCCGTACCCCCAGACCAGCCGGTGTGCGCTCCCCGTCTCGGCCGCCCGGACGCCCAGCGGGATCGACCCCGCCATCCCCGCGAACGCGACCCACGCGATCACCAGCACCGCCCACAGCTCCGCGACCACCGCGAGCGCCGAGAACACCAGCAGGAGCCCCACACCGGCCAGCCCGACCAGCGACGACCGCTCGCCGGTGTTAATAACACTCTGCTCCATGTTATTAGATATACGGCCATAGAACTAGCGATCGCACCAATAAACCCTCCGATCCGCCGCCCGTGGGGTCCTCAGCGCGTGGCCCGTTTCCAGGCCTGCAGGTCGAGGACGCCGCCGTCGAGGTCGTCGGCGGGGGCGTCCGTCGCCGCCCAGCGGAACATCGGCGCGACCTCGTCGGGATCGCGGCCCTGTCCGCCGGTCAGGTCGGTCGCGACCACGCCGGGATCGACGACGCCGACGGGGTGGTCGAGGTCCGCGGCGAACCCCCGGGCGACGGCCTCGGCGGTCGCCTTCGAGACGGCGTAGGAGCCGTACCCCGGCTTCGGTTCGCGGGCGACCGCCCCGGAGGTGACCAGCACCCGGGCGTCGGGGTTCAGGTGGGGGATCGACTCCCGGACGGTGGCGAAGGTCCCGCGCCCGTTCGTCCGCAGGTGGTCGTCGAAGGCCGCGTACGACGCCGCCGACAGCGGCGTCTCCCCCGGATCGCCGTGGTAGACGCCGGCGTTGGCGACGACGGCGTCGATCCCGTCGCCCTCGCGGGCTGCGGTCTCCATCAGCCGCTCCACGTCGAACTCGTCGCGCACGTCCGCCCGCCGGGTCGTCACGCTCCCCTCGGCCGCTTCGACTGCCGCGGCGAGGTCGTCGAGTTCGTCCGCCTCGCGCGCGCAGGCGACGACGTGTGCCCCCGCCGCGGCGAAGTCGCGAACGACTGCGGCTCCGATACCCCTGCTCGCGCCGGTGACGACGACCGTGTCCCCGTCCATTCTCTCCCGCTTGGGCCCCGAACCACATCCCGGTTTCGTGTGACCGGTTCCCGAACCCAACTGGTGGGCCCCGTCATTTATTCGGCTGCCGGCCCCTACGTCCGGTAATGAGTTCGCTCGCTGGAACGACCGTCGACGTGGTCGGTGGTGGCTTCGGGGGACTGTCGACCGCGTGCTATCTCGCCGACGCCGGCGCGGACGTGCGCGTCCTCGAGAAAAACGAGCAACTGGGCGGGCGCGCCAGCCGACTCGAGGCCGAGGGCTTTCGCTTCGACATGGGTCCCTCGTGGTACCTCATGCCCGACGTGTTCGAGCGCTTCTTCGGCCACTTCGGGAAGTCCACCGACGACTACTACGACCTCGAACGGCTCGACCCCCACTACCGCATCTTCTTCAAGGACGGCGACCGGGTCGACGTGTCCGCCGACCGCGCCGAGGTCCGGGAGCTGTTCGCCGAGTACGAGGACGGCGGCGGCGAGGCCTTCGACGCCTACCTCGAAGAGAGCGAGGAAAACTACGAACTCGCCATGGAGAACTTCGTCTACGAGGATCGCCCCCGGCTCCGGGACTGGGTGGACCTGGACGTGCTGAAGGCGGCACCGGTCGGGCTGAAACTGCTCGGGAACATGCAGGGCCACGTCGAGGACTACTTCGAGAACCCAAAGCTCCAGCAGATCATGCAGTACACGCTGGTCTTCCTCGGCGGCGCGCCACACAACACGCCCGCGCTCTACAACATGATGAGCCACGTCGACTTCAACCTCGGCGTGCACTACCCCGTCGGCAAGGACGGCCGGACGAACGGCCTCGGCGCGGTCGTCGACGCCGTCGTCGATCTGGGCGAGGAGTTGGGCGTCGAGTACGTCACCGACGCCCCCGTGGCCGAGATCACCCGCCGGAAGGAGGGCTTTCTCCTCGCCACCGAGGACGGTACCGAGTACCACCCCGACCTCGTGGTCAGCGACGCCGACTACGCCCACACCGAGCAGGAACTGCTCCCGGAACACGAGCGCCAGTACGACGCCGACTACTGGGAGGAAAAGACCTACGCCCCCTCCGCCTTCCTGCTCTACGTGGGCGTCGAGGGCGACGTGGACGAACTCGCCCACCACACGCTGGTCCTCCCCGAGGACTGGGACCCCCACTTCGAGCAGATCTTCGACGAGCCGGCCTGGCCCGACGACCCCGCCTACTACGTCTGTGTCCCCTCCGAGACCGACGAGACGACGGTGCCCGAGGGCGACACCGACGCCTACAGCAACCTGTTCGTGCTGGTGCCCATCGCGCCGGGGCTGGACGACGACGAGGCCACCCGCCAGCGCTACCGCGACGAGATCCTCGCCGACCTCGCCGAGAACACCGGCGTCGACCTCCGGGACCGGATCGCCTTCGAGGAGCGGTTCTCGGTCTCCGAGTTCGCCGACCGGTACAACTCGATCCAGGGGACGGCGCTGGGGCTGGCCCACACCCTGCGACAGACGTCCCTCCTGCGGCCGTCCCGCCGGTCGTCGGCCGTCGACGGGCTCTACTTCACCGGCTCGTTCACGACCCCAGGCATCGGCGTCCCGATGTGTCTCATCAGCGGTGAACACACCGCAAACGCCGTGATCGACGATCGATGAGCGACAGCGCCGTTCGGACTCACCTCGAATCGGTGGCCGGCTACCTCCCCTCCGAGGAGACCCGGCTGGGCTACCTGTTCTGGCTCTCCCGGCCCCGGTTCTGGCTCTACCTGGGCGGCCCCGTCATCGTCGGCGCGACCTACGCCGCCGACGGCGTGGCCGAACTGTTTGCCCCCGTCGCCGTCGCCCTGCTGGCGTACTTCACCGTCCCCGCGAACGTCTTCCTCTACGGGATCAACGACGCCTTCGACGCCGACGTCGACGAGGAGAACCCCAAGAAAGACGACAAGGAGGTGCGCTACCGCGACGACGTCTGGATCGTCATGGCCGTCACTCTGAGCGGTGCCCTCGGCGGGCTGTTCGTCTTCCTGTTGCCCTCGGTCGGGACGCAGGTGCTGGCGCTGTGGTTCCTGCTGGCCGTCGAGTACAGCGCGCCACCGCTGCGGTTCAAGACGACACCGCTGCTTGACTCGGTCTCGAACGGCCTGTACATCCTCCCGGGCGTGATCGCCTTCACCGCCGTCGCCGGCGAGTTGCCACCGTTGCTCGCCGTCGCCGGCGGGTGGCTCTGGACGATGGGGATGCACACGTTCTCGGCCATCCCGGACATCGAGCCCGACCGCGAGGCGGGCATCCGGACCACCGCGACCGTACTGGGCAAGCGCCGCACCTACTACTACTGCGGGGCCTGCTGGCTCGCGGCCGCCGTCGCCTTCGCGGGCGTCCACTGGCTGTTCGGCGTCCTCCTCTTGCTCTATCCCGTGCTGGTGTTCGGGATCGCCTTCTCGGGGATCGACGTGGACGACGCCTACTGGTGGTACCCCGGGATCAACACCCTGATCGGCATGACGATGACCATGGGCGGCCTCTGGGTCCTCATGTATGGCGGTTGAGACGCCGACCCGCGCGGCCGTCGAGGCCCGACTCGACGATCTGGTCCGCGAGAACCGCTTCACCATCGCCGTCGTCTTCCCCGCCGTCGGCGCGGTCATGTTGCTGGCCAGCGCCGCGAGCCTGTTCCCCGCCCCGCTCAACTTCAACCCCTATCTCGTCCTCTTTGGCACCTTCGTGATGCGCCTGCCGCTGATCGCCGGCGTCGCGCCGCTGGTCGACCGCCGGGCGGCCGCCGCCCTGCTCGCGCTGACGGCCTACTCCTACGCCGTCGAGTACGTCGGCGTCACGACCGGCTGGCCCTACGGGACCTTCGAGTACGGCGTCGACCTCGGCCCCATGTTGCTGGGCGAGGTGCCGATCGGTCTCCCGATCTTCTTCTTCCCGCTCGTGTTGAACAGCTACCTGCTCTGTCTGCTCCTGCTGGGCGACCGGGCGAGCCGCTGGGCGATCCGGCTCCCCGCGGTGATCGCCACGGTCCTGCTGGTCGATCTCGTCCTCGATCCCGGCGCGGTGGCGCTTGGCTTCTGGACCTACGGCGGCGGGCCATACTACGGCGTCCCCTGGTCGAACTACTTCGGGTGGGTCCTCTCGGCGACCGTCGCAGTGGGGCTGTTCGACCTGGCCTTCGACTGGTCGGAGCTGGTGGCCCGCGTGCGGTCCTGCGAGTTCATGCTCGACGACCTGGTGAGTTTCGTGATCCTGTGGGGGCTCATCAACGCCGCCTTCGGCAACTGGGTGCCCGTGGCGATTTCGGGCCTGTTTTTCGCCGGGCTCGTGCGGATCGACCGCTTCGACTTCCGAGTCGTCCGGACGGTGCCCGGCCGGCGGTGACCTCCGTCGGATCGAAACATATTCAACGGTCAGCGGTCGTCCCTCGGACATGGCACACACTCCGTCGATGGACTATCAGACGTACGCGAAACGGGGCTTTTTCCTCGGCCTCGCCCTCCTCGTGGTCGGCGTGATCGGATCCGTCGCCGGCCACGTCGTCTTCGAGTCGCTCCCGGCCTGGGAGAACACCCTGTTCGTCGGTGCCGAGTTCGCGGGTCTGCTGATCGGCTTCTTCTCGCCCATCGTGTTCGGGATCGTCCTCCCGCTGATCGAGTGAGCTACTGGGTGGGAGTCCACTCGGGCGGCTCCGGGCCGGCCGAGGGCGTCGGCGCGTCCCCGATGGTCGAGACCCGCTCGAAGACGACCTCGGGGTCTTTGTTCCAGTGCCAGTGCCAGCGGGTCTTCGCGATCAGCCAGAGCTTGCGGGTCGTCGAGAGGCTCGGCGTCTCCGAGAGGACGTCGTAGTCCCGCTCCCGGATCAGCCGGTGGTGGTCGGCGTACAGGACAGCCGCCAGCAACACGGCGAACTGACAGTCCTCGGGCAGGTACTTGATCCCGGCGACCCCCTCGCGGTACAGCTCCTCGGCGCGGGCCATCTCGTGGATCATCGCCGACCGGAACCCCTCGCTCAGCTCCAGGTTCTCGACGTCGGCCTCGGTGACGCCGTACTGTTCCAGGGTCTCCCGGGGCAGGTAGATCCGGTCCCGTTCGACGACGTCTTCGCGCACGTCACGCAGGAAATTCGAGAGCTGGAACGCCTCCCCGAGCGCCCGGGCGTGGGGCCGGGCTACGTCCGGCTCCTCGACGTCCATGATCCCTGTCATCATGTACCCGACCGCCGACGCCGAACCCCGCATGTACTCTTCGAGTTCCGCGTAGGTCTCGTACCGGCTCTTCTCGATGTCGGTCGCCATCGCGTCGACGAACAGGTTCACGTCCGACTCCGTGATGTCGGTCTCGCGGCGCACGTCGTCGAACGCCTGCAGGACCGGATCGTCGGTGTCGCGGCGACCCAGCGCCGCCTCGCGGAACCGCTCCAGTCGCTCGCGTTGCTCGGCGGGCGTGAGGTCGTTGTCCTCGTCGTCGACGACCTCGTCGGCCTTCCGGAAGAACGCGTACAGGACGTAGGTCTTGTGGCGGATCCGCTCGGGCAGCAGCCGCGTCGCGTAGTAGAAGGTCTTGCCAGTCTGCCGGTGGATCTGCCGGCTCCGTTCGAGTGAGTCGTTCGTCACCATTCTCTGATCGTGTGTATCGTTCGAAAGACGGCACGCCCGTCGGGGAAACCGGGGTAGGGATCGGGCACGTGCGTACCCGTACGGACCGGACCGGTTTAACGACGGTACCTTACTTGTTGGGATCGCACATACCTCTCCAGCACGCGCTCGGAAAGCGTTTTTGTCGGCGTGTATCGAATGGCCACCCATGGCGCGACAACAGCTCGAAACCGCAGCACAGAACCTCCGGACGGCGAGCGACGCGACGACCGGCGGGGCGAGCGACCGCCTCGACGACCTGGCCGACCAACTGGACGATCTCGCGACCCGGGACTCCGGTCCCGATCACGGCCGACTGGCCCGCATCCAGTCCGCGCTGGCCGACCTCGACGACGAAGTGGGTGCCGACGCCGCCGCGGCCATCGACGACGCCGACGACGCGATCAACGCCTACCGCGAGACCATCGAGGGCGTCTAGAGTCCCTGCCCGGCGCTCACCTTCGTGCGCGCCGTCGACCGCGCGCCGGCACGCGAACCCCCTATGCGTCGGCGCGCGTCGGAGAACGCCCCGTCCGCGAGACGCGGGACCGACCGCCCGAGTCGGAGCTGTCGTCTCGGGAGGCTTTTGTACTCGGGGTAAACTACTCCCCGACATGTCGGAGGGCGACGGGGGGATCGCGGGCCGGGACCGCGAGGAGATCGCCGAGCGGGTGCGGGCCGTCATCGCCGCCGAACTGGACGAGGCCGAGGCCGAAGCGATCGCGCGGAGCGTCGCCCGCGTCATCGGCGAGTACGTCGAAGACGAGGGTGACGCCGAGGAACTCGTCGCCGCGGTCGGCGACGAGATCGTCGACAGACTCGACGGCGAGACGGCCGACGATCTGGTCGAGGCCGTCGCGGACATCGTGATGGACAACCTGCCCGGGCTCAGACACTCGGTCGTGATCCGCCGTTCGGTCCGCCGGATCGTCTCGCGACTCACCAGCGGCCGCTCCGAGGCCATCGTCCGGCAGGTCGGCGACGAGATCGTGGCGACGCTGATCGAGAACGGCCACGCCGAGGCGCTGGTCGACGCCTCGCTGGAAGTCGCCATCGAGACCGCGATCGAGGGCGGCTACGCCGAGGCGCTGGTCCGGGAGATCTTCGACGACGGCGTGACCCAGATCATCGAAGAGGACGGCTGACCGTCCCGGCCCCCGCCTCACATCTGCGAGCGAACATTTTTGTTCCCGTCCCACACGCCCGGACACATGGGGGAATACGCGATCCAGTTCGACGACGCCGAACGGGACGACGTGGCCGAGACCGTCCGCGACGGGATCGGTGACCAGCTGGCCGACGACGAGGTGGTCGAGGCCGTGGGCGCGCTGATCACGGCCCGGGTTCACGGGGCCGACGACGACGCGGCCGTCGTGCGGGCCGTCGGGGACCGCATCGTCCACCACCTCGTCGAGGGCGGCCACTCCGAGGCCATCGTCCAGGAGGTCGCCGACATCGTCATGGACGAACTCCCCTTCGGGGGGATGCTGATCAAACGCGCCGTCAAACGCATCGTGAAGGGGCTGATGGGGCGCTCGGACCGGGTCGTCGAGGGGGTCGGCGACGTGATCGTCGAGAAACTGATCGAAGGGGGCCACGCCGACGACCTCGTCGAAGAGACGGTCCTCTACGTCGTCGGGCGCGCCGTCGAGGAGGGCTACGACGAGGACCTGGTACGGGGGACGCTGGACGCCGGCCTCGACAACCTCGACGACAACGACGGGATCGCGCCCATCGCCGCCGCCGTCGCCGAGGAGTACCCGGCGAGCGAGCCGGCGTCCGCGGACTGAGTGCCGACCGGGAGCGGACGCGGTTTCGGTTCCCGTCGGTCCGGACCTTCATGGCGGTGGCGCACGACCACCGACTCGATGCGCACCGCAGCGTTCACCGACCTCACCGGTCCGGACGGCGTTTCGATCGTCGAACAACCGACGCCCGAACCCGACCGCGGCGAGGCGACGGTCGCCGTCGGGGCGTGTTCGATCAACCGCCACGACCTCTGGATCCTCGAGGGCGACTCCGCGATGGTCGACGCGGACGACCTCCCCTTCGTCAGCGGTCTCGACGTCGCCGGGACCGTCGAGGCCGTGGGGGAGGGCGTCACGGGGATCGAGCCCGGCGACCGCGTGGTACTCTGCCCGAACGAGACCTGTGGCACCTGTCGGTACTGTCGAGAGGGGCCCGAGAACCTCTGTGAGAACTTCTCGCTTTTCCACGGCGGCCTCGCCGAGACGGCCCGCGTCCGCGCCGACCGCCTCGTCGCGCTCCCCGAGGACGTGGGGACCGTCGAGGCCGCGGCGCTCCCGACGGCCTACGTGACCGCCTACCACATGCTCCGGCGGATCGACGCCGGCCCGGGCGATCTGGTCTTCGTTCCCGGCGTCACCGGCGGCGTCGGCGTCGCGGGCGTGCAACTCGCGGCCGCGCTCGGCGCGCACACCGTCGGCACGTCGTCCTCGCGAGCCAAACTCGACCGCGTCGCGGCGCTCGGCCTCGATCACGCGATCGAGGGTACCGGTCCGGACGCGATCCGGGACGCGGTCGAGGGGATCGGACCCGTCGACGGCGTGCTCAACCACCTGGGCGGCGAGTTCACGCAACTCGGCCTCGACCTCCTGCGACGGGGCGGCCGGATGGCGATCTGTGGCCGGACCGCCGCCAGCACCTCGGAGATCGACGTGCCGGACCTGTTCCTCGGCCACAAACGGATCGTCGGGAGCACGATGGGGACCCAGGGCGACCTGGAGCGTCTCGTCGACCTGGTCGCCGACGGCGCGTTCACTCCGGAGGTCGCGGGGACGTACCCCCTCGCCGAGACCGGCACGGCGTTCGCGGCGATGCAGGACCGCGAGAGCGTCGGGAAACTGGTCGTCACGCCCTGAGACCGGGGACCCCGGTCGGGACCCGGCATCGCCGCGCCCGAGCGGGCGGTCCCGGCCGCTCGCTCTTCAGAGTCGCTCCTCCCACTCCTCGGCGGGCAGGGATTCGCCGGTGATCCCGTCGGGATCCTGCGCGAGCAGGCCCGTGGCGGCGTCGTTCATCACGTCGGGGTCGAGGATCTCCGCGCGTTCGTCCTCTGGCAGGTGGTCCCAGAAGCCGGTGTCGACGCGTCCGCCCGGATCGAGCGCGTTGACGTTGACCCCGTAGTCGTCCAGTTCCAGCGCCTGCGTGCGGGTCATGCCCTCCAGCGCCCACTTCGAGGTGACGTACGGTCCCCACTTGGCCGATCCGCGCCGACCCAGGCCCGAGGAGACGTTGATCACGTTCCCGCGGCCGGCCTCGATCATCTCGGGGACGGCGTACTTCGAGCACAGGAAGACGCCGGTGACGTTCACGTCCACGATCGTCCGGAAGTCCGCCGTGTCGACCTCGTGGAGTTCCCGCCCCTCGTCGTACATGTTCAGGAGGCCGATGCCGGCGTTGTTCACGAGACCGGTGACCGACCCGAACTCTTCGACCGTCCGATCCACGACCTCGCGCACCGCCTGTTCGTCGGTCACGTCGGCGGGGGCGACGAGTATCTCGCCCTCGGCGTCGTCGGCGACCGCTTCCAGTTCCGACTCGCTGCGAGCGGTCACCGTGACGGCCGCGCCCTCGCGAGCGAACCGCTTGGCCATCTCCGCGCCGAGGCCGCGGCTCGCGCCGGTCACGATCACCACGTCGTCGTCGAGTGTCGTCATGGTCCGGACAACGCTTCAACGACTCATAAAGGGGGCGCCTCGTGGAACCTGTGTCGTCGTCCGCTCTCGCTCCCGGCGGTCGCTCGCGGGTGCTACTCGTCCAACACTTTCTCGGCCAGGATCGGCACGAACGTGCCGATGTCGGTGACCATCCCGACGGCCTGTGCGCTGCCCCGATCCAGCAGTTGCGTCACGGTCGCGGGGTTGATGTCGACACAGACGACCCGGGTCGTCGAGGGGAGGCAGTTCCCGACGGCGACCGAATGGAGCATGGTCGAGAGCATCAACACCATGTCGGCCTCGTGGGCCTGCTCGCGGATGGCGTTCTGGGCCTCGACGGCGTCGGTGATCGTGTCGGGCAGGGGGCCGTCGTCGCGGATCGACCCGGCCAGCACGTAGGGCCGGTCGTTCTCGACGCACTCGTACATGACGCCGGACTCGATGGTACCGGACTCGACGGCCTCCTCGATGCCGCCCTCGCGGATCACCTCGGAGATGGTGTAGATGTGGTGTTTGTGGCCCTTCCGGGGGTGGTCCAGGTCCTCGGTGTCCATGCCCAGCGAGGTGCCGTAGAGGTCCCGCTCGATGTCGTGGACGGCGAACCCGTTCCCGGCCGAGAGCATGTCGACGTAGCCCTCCCGGACCAGGCGGGCGAGGTCCTCGCGCGCCCCGGAGTGGATCAGCGCGGGACCACAGACCGCCAGCACCGTCCCGCCCTCGTTTTTGGTCTCCTCGATCGCCTCCGCGATGTTGGCGATGGTCGTCTCGGAGGGGCGCTCCGCGGAGACGCCGCCCTGCATGAACCCGAAGGCTCCCTCGGAGTCGCGGGGGCGCTCGGGCGGGCTGACGCGGATGCCCGCCTCGCCGGTGACGATCAGGTCGCCCTCCTCGACGGCGTTGAGGACCTTGGTGTAGGCGTGGGGATTCTCCCCGTCTTCTACGACGACGGCACAGTCCATCTCGACGTCCTCGACCTCGATCCACTCGCCGTCGTAGCGGATCTCGGTCGGGTGGTTGGTCGTCGAGTAGAAACCCTCGGGGACGACCTGGTCCGCCGGCGCGGGCTGGAGGGTGGCGTTGTCGGGGTCGGCGGGGTTCGCGCCGTTCTGGTGGAGTTCGTGGAGGATGGACTGCAGGTCCTCCACGGAGTCGGCGCTGACGAGCAGTTTCGCGTAGGACCGCTCGTCCTTGTGGCGGCCGATGTCGAACTCCTCTACCTCGAAGGACCCGCCCATGTCCATGATGATGCCGAAACAGGTCTGCATCATCCCCGAGTCGATGATGTGTCCCTGCAACTCGACCTCGCGAGAGACAGTCATGGTCGGGAAATCGTGGCCCGGCGATAAGTCGGTTACGTGTCCCCGGTCCCGGACCGTCCGGCGGGCCGATCTAGCCGTCCACCCGCCGGCTCAGGTCCCAGTCGACGCCCTCGGTCCGCTCACGGAGGCGGTCGAAGAACCGCCGGAGGCCGCTGGGTTCGGTGGCGGGCAGGACGTGCAGTCGGATCCGCCGGTTCCGGACGCTGACCCGGAACACGTCGCCGGTCGCCTCGTCGTGGACGAGATACAGCGGCATCGGCAGGTCGAACCAGTCGCCGTAGATGTACCCCTCGCCGTCGATGACGTCCTCGACGACCCCGCGGAGCCACGCGTCCTCGCGCTCCGGGACCGGCGCGAGCGAGAAGACGGTCCCGCCCTCGTACTCGACGCCGCCACCCCGCGGGTAGCGACGCTCGGGCCGACTCGGGATGGCGAAGGGGTCGTCGTCGACTGTCATGCCGCGCTCACCCCTCGCTACGTCGCCCTGGGGTTTAACGTCCCGCCCGCGCGAGGCGGGGCGGCCGTTCAGCGGGTGTCGGCCAGGTTCGGCTCCTCGTCGGCGGGCGGGGTGGCACCGTCGAGAACGAGCTTGACGGCGCTCCCGCCGTCCTCGGGGGCCTCGAAGACGACTTCCCCGCCCGAATCGCGGGTGATCCAGGTGACGAGCCACAGGCCGAGGCCGCTGGCGTGATCCAGCGGCGTCTCGCTCCCTTCCCCGACGATGCGTCGCTCCTTCTCGGGGATGCCCGGCCCGTCGTCGGCCACGGTCACGGTGACCGATTCCCCGTCGGCCGACAGCGAGACCTCGACCCGCGACCGATCGGTGTGTTCGATGCTGTTCTCGATGAGGTTCTCGACGGCCGTGTCGATCAGCGGCGTCGCCTCGACCCAGGCGTGGGAAGGCAGGTCGGTTTCGATGGTGGCGTCGGGGTACTGCTCGCGGAACCGCTCGACCTGCGACGCGAGCAACTCGCCGAGGTCGACGGGCTTGCGTGTCCGCTCGTGGTTTGCGAGCGTCTGTTCGATCTCGCGGGCCTTCTCGCTCAGGCTGTCGATCCCCTCGGCCCGGGCGACGATGGTGTCGAGCTTCTCCCGTATCTCGGGATCCGAGACCTCCCGTGCGATCAGCTCGGCGTTGGCCATGACGACGTGCATGCCGTTGCGGAGGTCGTGGCGCAGGGCCCGGTTGAGAACGGTCAACCGCCGTTCCCGCTCCTTGCGGTCGGTCACGTCCCGGAAGACGCCGACCGAGCCGCGGAACTCGCCGTCCTCGTCGGTCAGGAGCGCGACGTGGTTCTCCCCGGGAATCGGCTCCCCGTCGACGGGTTCGAGGTCCATCTCGTAGATCCCCTTCTCCCGGTCGCTGGTCAACAGCTCCCGGATCAGGCTCTGGCCGCGCTCGACGTCGCGCTCGTCCATACAGATCGAGCAGTGCTCCCCGACGAGTTCCTCCTCGGGGAGCCCGACCGCTTCGCAGGCCGTGTCGTTGACCGCGAGGAACCGCCCCTCGTCGTCGACCGCGTAGACGCTGTCGGGCACCGTGTTGAGCATCGTCTCGTGCAGCTCCAGTTCCCGATCGCGTTCTTCGCGCTCGGTCACGTCCCTGATGCTGACGATCAGCCCGCCGACCGCCGGGTCGTCGACGAAGCTCTGCCCCCTGGATTCGAGCCACCGCAACCCGCCGTCGGCGTGTTCGGCACGGTACACCGCGCTGACGGTGTCCTCGGGGTTCGCGAGCCCGCTCGCCAGCCGGTCGAGTACCTCCTCGCGGTCGTCGGGGTGGACGACCTCCGTCCCGCGCCGACCGACCAGTTCCGACGGCTCGTACCCCAGGATCCGCTCGATGCTGGAGCTGATGTACTGGATCGTCGCGTCGGGGTCGACGATCGCGATGGCGTCGGTGGTCTGTTCGACCAGTTTGCGGTAGCGCCGCCGTTCGGTACTGACCCCCTCGATGGCCGCGAGAACCCGGTCCCACAGGTCGGCCGCGTCGGCGATCGTCCCCGCCGGGACGTACTCGTCGGCGCCGGCCGAGACCGCCTCCCGGGCCAGGTCGTCGCTGCCCGACCCGGGCACGAGGACGAACGCCACGCCGTCGAACTGCTCGTCGACGGTCCGGCAGAGGTCGACCCCCGCCCCGTCGGCGAGGTCGCCCTCGCTGACGACACAGACCACGTCGTCGAGCCGGTCGGTCGCGGCCGCCACCGTCTCGACGCGCTCGACGGTCGTGGCGTCGCCACTCGCGTCCCGCAACGACGCCGCACGAGCGCTGTCGGATCCGACGTACAGTACGACCCGACCGACATTCATGCGATGTCACAACATACCGGGGTTGCGTACAAAAACCTGTGGCCGCCCTCGTACCCCGAGGGCCGCTACCTACCGATCACGGGGCGGTCCGGGCGGCTACTCGAACATGTCCGTGTGGCGCTGGGCCAGGTTCGTGTAGTCGCCGGTGTGGTACGCCTCGAAGACCTCGTCGGGATCGATGGTGGTCTCGGAGAGCGGCGTGACCGACGCCGGCATCCCGCGGACGAACGACTCGGGCGGGACCTCGTACCCCTCGGGGACCACCGTGCCGGAGGCGACGATGCTCCCCTCGCCGATGGTCGACTCGGTCACCGTGGAGTTGAACCCCACGAGCGCACCGTCCTCGACGGCCGTGTCGTTCAGCACCGCGCCGTGACCGACCATCACCTGCTCGCCGACCGTCGAGGCGTGGAGGACGGCGTTGTCCCCCACGTGTGACTGCGCGCCGATCCGGACCGGACCCACGTCGCCCCGCAGGACGACGCCGGGCCAGACGCTGGCGTCGGCCGCGACCCGCACGTCCCCGACGACCGTCGCCTCGCGGCTCACGCGGGCCGTCTCGTCGATTACCGGTTGTTCTCCTTCGAAGGCGTACTCGCGACTGTCCACCATGCCCGTGCTGTCAATCGCCTCCCTTAAATTTGCGCCGGCGGAACGCGCCCGGACCCGCGTGGCGACCGGTCGCCCGAGACCGGGAGCGGTAAATGCGCGGGGGCAGAATCCACCGCCGATGAAACTCGCACGCGCTGATACGCCCGACGGCGTGGTCGAAGGCGAATACGTCGACGGCGCGATCGAGGCCGACGACGGAACCTACGAGGTCGGCGTCGACGCCGACCTGCTCGCGCCCTGTGACCCCGACGCCATGTTCTGCGTGGGGCGCAACTTCGGCGAGAAGGTCGACCAGATGGACTACGAGATCCCCGACGTGCCGGACTGGTTCATCAAACCGCTCCACAGCCTCCACCCGCCCGACCGGCCCATCCCCTACCCCGAGTGGACTGAAGAGTTGACTTACGCCGGGGAACTGGCAGCCGTTATCGACGAGCGCTGTCACGACATCGACGAGGACGAGGTCGACGACGTGCTCCGGGGCTACACGATCCTCAACGACATGGACGCCCTGGACCAGGAACGGCGCACCGCCCGGAAGGCCTTCGACGGCTCCGGCCCGCTGGGTCCGTGGATCGAGACCGACTACGAACCCGTCGGCAAGGAGATGGAGACCCACATCAACGGGGAGCGCCGCCAGCACGACAACACCGAGAACATGTTCAACAAGCCCCGCGAGACCGTCGCCTTCCTCTCCGAGCGGTACACCTTCCGCCCCGGCGACGTGATCTCGTTCGGCTCGCCGGCCAACCCCGGACTGGTCGAACCCGGCGACGAGATCGAGATCCGCTACGAGGGTATCGGCACGCTCCGGAACACGGTCGGCGAGACGCAGTAGTCCCGGTCGCGATCACTCCTCGCCGATGTCCACGACGAGCGTCGGCCGGTCGGCGTTCTCGACGACGCGTTCGGTGACACTGCCCAGCGAGGCTACCCGGTCCCGACCGGTTCGACCGTGGGTGCCCATCACGACGAGGTCGGCGTCGATCTCGTCGGCGTAGTTCGTGATCTCGGAGTGGGGGATCCCCTCCCGACGCTCGCGGACGACCTCGACGCCTTCGTTCGCGCCGGCGGTCTCGACGGCGTCCAGCGCCGCGTCGCCTTCCTCTTCCAGCGTGGCGATCACGTCGTCCTGGGTGTCCTCGTCGGCCGCGAGGAACAGGCGGCGATCGACCACGTACAGCGCGTGGACCGTCGCGTCGTTGTCGGCCGCGACGTGGAGCGCGTGGTCGAGGGTCTCGTCGCTCCCGCTGCTGCCGTCGGTCGGTACGAGTATGCGGTCGTACATGTCCGGACGGTTCTGCGGGCGAACACTTGAATCTCCACCCCAGTCCGTACGCGACGGGAACCGTGTGACACAACTTCGCACAACGAACCACGAGTTTACACTGTTAGCCCGTGAGCTGCCATTTCTTCACGAAAGAACCACCAATTTTAGTAAGGAGGGTTACGACACGGTGCACATGGTCAACAAAGACGACCTGCGACAGCAGCTGATCGACGGCTTCGAAGACGCGGACTACCCGGTCAACAGCCCGATGGACCTCGTTCCGGCACTGCCGAACGGGCCGTCCACCACGTTCGAGTCCGGCGACGTGAGCTTCACGGCCATGGAACTCAACCAGAAGGGCGGCGGCGGGGACTTCCCCTACGACGACGTGGAGACCCTCGTCGACGACATCATGGAAGGCCTCGAAGACGAAGGCTACATCTAACGCCCGCGAACCGACCTCGTTTTTTCCGCGCCCGACCGGCCAGCGACGGCGTCGGTCGTGGCCGGCAGAACCGGTATCAACGTCCGGCCCCTAGAGCGGGGTATGTCACAGGACGCCGAGCCCGACCTGCCCGAGACCGACGAAGAGTGGCGCGAGGTCCTCGACGACGACGAGTATCGCATCCTCCGGGAGGCCGGGACGGAACCGAAGTTCAGCGGCGAGTACGTCGAGAAGAAAGCCGACGGCACCTACGTCTGTGCGGGGTGTGGGACGGAACTGTTCGACTCCGACACCAAGTTCGAGTCCGGGTCGGGCTGGCCGAGCTTCTACGACGCGGCGAAAGACAACGTCGAGACGCGACTCGACACCAGCCACGGGATGCGCCGGACGGAAGTGGTCTGTGCCACCTGCGAGGGACACCTCGGTCACGTCTTCGAGGATGGCCCGGAACCGACGGGCAAACGCTACTGCATCAATTCGGCCGCGCTGGAGTTCGAACCGTCGGAGTAGCCGCCGCGGGACTGTCCGAGTAGTATGACTTATACGTGATGATACACTGACCACTCACTGTGGTCGTCGCGGATCGGTCCGGGGGCAACGGGGGAACGTCCGATTCCGGCGTCGCCACGGGTGGCGGCGTCCGGGAGCGCATCGAGCGGATCGTAACCTCGACGCCGCGGGGTGGGCCCGCGGTCGTCGGGGCCATCGGGATCGGCCTGTTCGTGATCACCCTGCTGAACTTCTTCCGGGAGCTTCGCGAGTTCGGGTTCGGGTGGCCACAGATCGCGGCGGTCCTGCTGGGCGCGTGGCTGTCGGCGGTCGTCGTCTACGGCGCGATCTACCTGTCCGGGACCGCGTACACGTCCCGCCAGCGCTGGCTGGTCGCGGCCGCGTCGCTGCTCGGCGTCGGCTTCGTCTACGTCGTGATGTACGTCACCGTGTTCGTGCGCCCCTCGGTCGGCCTCCGCGTCGGCGGCCCGACGCTTCAGTTGCTCGCCAGCGCCCACGCGGGTGCCGTCGCCGGCTACCTGATCGGCCTCCTCTACGTCAAGGCCCGACGCGACGCCCAGCAGGCCCGGCAGGTCGGGCGACAGCTGGAGTTCATGCACTCGATCCTCCGCCACGACGTCCTCAACAGCATGACCGTGGTCCGGGCCCGCGCCGAACACCTCGATCAGCAACTCGACGGCAGCTACCAGCCGTCGCTCGACGCCATCCTCAACCAGACAGAGAGCGTCATCGACCTCTCTCAGCGGGCGCGTGCGACCGTCGACGCCCTGGCGACCGACGACGACGCGACGCCCGAACCGGTCGATCTCCCCGCGGTGTTGCGCGAGGAGATCGCGACCGTCCGCTCGACCTACGACGCCCTCACCGTGACCGCCGACGTGCCCGACGACGTGGTGGTCCGGGCCGACGACATGCTCCCCGCGGTCTTCGGCAACCTGCTCTCGAACGCCGTCCAGCACAACGACGCCGACGACCGCCGGATCCACGTCACCGTCCGCGCCGGTGCCGAGTCCGTCGAGGTCCGCATCGGCGACAACGGACCCGGCATCCCCGACGACGAGAAGGAGGCGGTGTTCGAGCAGGGCCACAGTTCCAGCGGCGGCGGGTTCGGCCTCTTTTTCGTCCGGACGATGGTCGACCACTACGGCGGCTCGGTCCACGTCGAGGACAACCAGCCCCGCGGCTCGGTGTTCGTCGTCTCCCTGCCGCGAGCCGACCGCGAGCGGACCGCCACCGTCGCCTGATCTCCGGCAGGGCCGTCCGTCGCTACCGACGGACGTAGCCGTCGCTCGTCGATCGATCGTCGAAAGAATGAAGGTCACGTCGTGTCGCCGTGTGGCGACAGTACGAAACTAGTTACGAGCGAACGACGTTCGACGCGCGCGGGCCCTTGGGAGCCTGCTCGATGTCGAACTCGATCTCGGTCCCCTCGGTGAGGTCCTCGCCGCCAACGTCCTCCATGTGGAAGAAAACGTCCTCGTCCGCGTCCTCTGTGTCAATAAAGCCGTAACCGCCAGTGTCGTTGAAGAAATCAACCTTACCGTTTGCCATTGCGATTAAACGAACGCCGAGTATACGGTTAAACCTTCCGTATCTGTTTTCCAAACCGACTATTTTCTATACGAATGACCGACGCCGCCCGGGAGAAGCGCCGGGCCACGCTGGACGGCTACGAGGCCCGTTTCGGCGGCGAAGAAGCGTCCGCGGAGTGATCGTCGCGAGGACGGTCCTGGGGCCCGCCGGACCGTGGTACACGCTATCGCGCCTTCCGGACGACTTTAAAGTGCCCAGTGCGTATATACGGTGTGAGTGAAGATACAGGGCGCCGGGATCTCCGCATGCCCAACGACGACGAGCTGTTCGCGGTCGTGACCGAACACAACGGTGGCAACCACGTCCGCGTGCAGTGTGAAGACGGCGAAAACCGGATGGGCCGCATCCCCGGCCGCATGAAATACCGCACCTGGATCAGCGAGGGCGACGTGGTCCTCGTGGAACCGTGGGACTGGCAGGACGAGAAGGCCAACATCGAGTGGCGCTACGACGGACAGGACGCCGACCAGCTCCGCGCCGAAGGCCACATCGACTAGCTTTTCACCGTCCGTATCTCGACGCCCGCACCGAGCGCCAGCCGTGCGTTCGGCGGTGTGACCGTCGGCGAGCGCCGACGGCTCCGACGGGGCTATACGTCTGTGCCTCGGAAAGGAGCGAGTCCGGTGTGAAGACGGACGGCTCGTCGAATCGCTTCGCCTCGAAGAGCGGCGACTCCTGCTGTTCGTCGAAATCTGTCATGTGTCTCGTATTCGCGTCCGAGTCAAGATGATGGCGGTCGTCGTGTCGGTGAGCCCGCGATCGCGGTTATCGCAGCGGTTTCCGGGTCGGTACGCTCCACGATCGTTTGCCCGTCGATACCGAGGGCGTACTCCCGTGTCCCGTCGACGTACTCGAAGATCTTCGACGCGAGTGCCGCAGTATCCCGATGAACCATCCGCTGGAAGTACGACCCCTCGCGTTCGAGGTTCGACTGGACGTACTCCGAGCGGGTGTTCAATACCAGCGCCACGAGCGTTCCGTCGGAGTCGAGTACGCGGACCGCTTCCGAAAGGGCTGTCTCCACCTCCGGGACGAACGAAAGCGTCGCAACGAAGACGACAGCGTCGACCACACCCGCCGCTATCGGCAGGTCCCTGGCATCGCCGCGGACGAACGGTGCGGAGACGCGGTCGCGTGCCGTTCGAACCATCTCCATCGACTGGTCCACCCCGACGACATCGTACTCGGCGAGTCGCTCTTCGAGTGAGCCGATGCCACAACCGACGTCGAGAATCCGGTCGTCGAGAGAGACGTGCCCGCTCACGTACGCGGCTTCGCGGTCCATGACCGCGGAGCCGAACTCGCTTTCGCAAAAGCGGACGAAACGCTCGACGTCGCTCATGCTGGCAGGTCGCGTAGTATCGTCTGGAGCGTCCCGATGACCTGCTCAACGTCGTCTCGGGTCGTCTCGCGGCCCATCGAAAACCGGACGGCTCCGAGTGCCAGCTCCAGGTCGACGCCCATCTCGACGAGCACGCGGGACGGCGACGGATCGCCTGAGTGACAGGCCGACCCGCCGGAGACTGCGATGTTCCGCTCCTCAAGCGCATCGATCAGTTGCGAACTGGTCTGTCCCGGGAAACAGAGCATGGCGTACCCGGGCAGTCGATAGTCAGGGTGTCCGATCAGTTCGGCGTCGGTCCGCTCCTGGACGGCCGTGACGAACTCGTCCCGGAGGTCGGTCAAGCGCTCGCGGCGCTCGTCCACGTCGGCCATCGCCAGCTCGGCGGCCTTCCCCATCCCGACCAGCCCGGCGACGTTCTCCGTGCCGCTCCGGAGGCCGTGTTCTTGCCCGCCGCCGTGGATGAGTGGCTCCAGGTCGACGCAGTCACGGACGTACAGCGCTCCGACGCCGTTCGGCCCGTAGAACTTGTGGGCGCTCAGACTCGCTAGATCGAGCCCGAGGTCGTCCACGTCAACTGGAATCTTCCCGGCCGACTGAACGGTATCCGAGTGAAACAACACGTCGTGGTCGTCGGTGATGTCACCGATCGCTTCGAGGGGCTGGACGACGCCGGTCTCGTTGTTGGCGTGCATGACCGAGACGATGGCCGTGTCCGGACGGATCGCCTCCGCGATGTCGGCCGGATCGACGCGCCCGTCACTGCCCGGCGCGATTCGTGTGACCTCGACGCCCCTCTCTTCGAGCCAGTTGCAGGTCTCGATGACTGCCGAGTGCTCGATGGTCGTCGTGACGACGTGGTCGCCGTCGGTCGCGTCGATCACCCCCTTGAGTGCGAGGTTGTCCGCTGCGCTGCCGCCGCCGGTGAACACGATGTGCCCTGGGTCGGCTCCCAGAAGGTCGGCGACGGATTCGCGTGCGTCGGCGACGGCGGCGGCCTCCTCGCTCGCGTAGCTCGCCGACGGATTGAACGTGTGCGTCTCCAGATACGGTTGCATCGCCTCGATGACGTCCTCGTGGGGATACGTCGTCGCGGCGTGGTCCATGTAGATCATATTTGTGAGGGGTGTGTAGGGGGAGTTCCTACGATGCGCTGAACTGTGTCGTCTCTGTACAGACTATATTTGTATATGCGAATATTATAAGCGTGTGGATTCCGTACGGGCAGAAGCGAACGCACATATTCGTGGAGTCGAATATAGAGCCATGACCGATCCAGACGACGCCCTCTACGAGCGCCACGCCGAGTTCTGTAAGATGTTCTCGAACCCGAAGCGCCTGCGGATCCTCCACCTTCTGAAAGACGGCGAATACAGCGTGGGCGAGATCAGCGACGAGACCGGTATTTCCCAGCCGACGGTCTCCCAGCACCTGCGGAAGATGCGCGACCAGGGTGTCGTGACCAAACGTGACGCGGGACTCAACAACTACTACTCGATCGCCGACGAGCGGATCGTCGAGGGCATGAACACGATGCGCGACGTGTTGCTCGATCAGATGGCCGACGACGCGGCCGTCTCGGAACAGAACAGCTAACAGATCGTCTTCGGATCGACCTCGCCCGTTTCGTCCATCGCCTGTTCCTGGGATTTCCACGCGACGTCGAGGAACGCGTCGGCGGTTTCCTCGACGGTCGTCACGGCAGATGCATCAGCGTCGAAATACCGGGAAAGCAGCTGTTTTCCACGCTCGATAGCGTCCTCTTCGGGTGGGACGATGGTGTCTCGGTAGAGGCTGGCCGTTTGCGGATCGGCGTTACCGGTGGCGACCAGCGTCGCCTGTTTGTCCTTGACGACGCGAAGTTTGGGAGCGACGACGAACCCTGCGGTGAGCCGGGCGACCGGATCGGTCAGATCGGCCATGAACTGTAGCGTTTCGCCGTGAAGCTCGTACTCGACCGGCTCAGGATCGACGCCGCGGCTTCTGAGGTGGTCGGTCGCAGCCTCGTACTGATCGACGGATCGGCCCGCCTTCCACGCCGCGGCGAGTGCGACATCAGCGTCCAGTCCCGTGACGTGCTGCTGGTCGGCCCAGTTACTGTAGAGGACAGCGCTCTGGACGGACCGCCACCGCGCGATGCGTAACAGCGTATCGACCGATAGGTCACCCCGCGTATCTGCCGTGATACCACCGGACGTCGCCAGCTCCTCGATCTCGTCGTCGACTGTCGCCAGGACATCCTCGAATACAGCCGACGCGTCCTCCCGTTCGGCTTCGGTCATGGACGTACTGGGCTGCGTATCGACATTGGCCGCTATTCGTAGTGCTCTTCGAGATAGTCGACGATGTCGTCGCTCTCGTACATCGTCACGCCGCGCTCGGTATCGACGAGATACGGGATCTGGTCGTCGCCGCCTGCCGTGAGTTCGTCGTAGGTGACGTCGTTGGTCACGTCACCGCCCTCGTCGCCGGGGAGACGCGGATTGTGGACGACGTACGAGACGCCGAGCTCCGACAGTTTCTCCCGGACCTTCGCGCAGTACGGACAGCCCTCGGACTGATAGAGTTCCAGCATGGATTGCGATAGATTAAAAGATGCGAATATACTAAAGCGTTAACTCTCGGACTGGCAGCGGCATCCTCTATCTGTTGATATACAGAACGGCCGAGGAGCCGGATCGTGAAAGCGAAAGTTCCGAATTAAAACTGCTGAAGCGGACTCTCGACTGATCATTCGGTCAATGAAATGCATCTCTCGTGTAAGAGATGCAGACCTCGGCACTCATAGGGTTCGTCACGGCCGGGTCGTCAGGCCGGCTCGGAACCGCGGGTTCGTCATCGGTCGAGCGGACGTAGCGGGGCCAGCCCCATGACTCACGCGGTGTCCGTCTCGACTCAGTCGGCGATCCGTTCGCGGGTGGCGGCCACCAGCAGGGGGAGCGTGATGGTCGCGTCGGCGTAGACGGAGACGTTGCGGGCCGCCTTTTCGAGTTTCCCCCACGAGCGAGCCTCGTCCAGCGTCGCGCCCGAGAGGCCGCCGGTCTGTGGTGGGTCCATCGTCAGCTGGACCGCCAGGTCGTAGGCCTCGGGGGCGACGAGCATCGTCTGGAGGACGTAGTTTTTCGGGACACCGCCGCCGACGACCAGCGCGCCCGTCCGGTCGGCGTCGAAGGCCTGGTCGGTCAGCGTGTCCATGTCCGCCAGCGCGTCCAGCGCGAAGTCGGAGGTCTGGTTGTACATCCAGGCCTGCAACCCCAGCACCGAGTCCTGGATCGCGGGACAGTAGATCGGCACGTCGGACGCGGCGGCCGCGGCGGCGATGCCGGGGGCCTCCTCGATCCCCTCGCGCTCGTTGACCGCCGCGTTTGCCTCGCCCAGTTTCTCGGTCAGTCGCTGGATACTGACGGTCCCCTCCTCGGCCAGCGGCGGGAACACTTCCTCGCGGAGGTGGGACTCGAACAGCGCGAAGTGTTCCTGTGGGAGATAGACGTTGTAGATGCGGTCGACGCCCTCCTCGCGCAGTCGCTCGTCGTGTTCGCGCTCGGTCCCGTCCGCGTCGTGGACATCGCCGTGGTGGTGTTTGCCGCCGATGGCTTCGATCGCGTCGTGGGTGAGGTTCGCGCCGGTGGTCACCAGCGCGTCGACGTGGCCGTCCCGGATCAGGTCGGCGACGATGCGGCGCATCCCGCTGGGAACCATCGCGCCGGCCAGCCCCATCATCACCGTCACGTCGTCGCCGAGCATCTCGGCGTAGATGTCGACGGCCTCGTGGAGGTCGGCCGCGCCGACGCCGGCCTCGCCGTACTCGGCGGCCAGTTCGCCGACCGTCATGCCCGCCCGCGCCGCCGCGTGGCCGATGGGGTCGTGTTCGAAGGTCTCCCGCGGTGGCTGTTCGTCGCTCTCGGGGGTCCCGTCGTCGCTCATTGGAACTCTCTGGCCGCCGAACGCGCTAAAAGTCCGCGATTGCGTGCCGCGCTCCCGTCTCTAGTTCGTGGTGACGACTTCCAGTACGTCCCGGTGATCGAGTTCGGTGTCGGCCCCGATCTGCCGGCCCGAGCGGGCGTCGACGCCGTGGAGGAAGCCCTCGCCGATGTCGCTGTGTAGGAAGTACGCGAACTCCTCGGCGGTCGCGTCTTCGGGGAGGACGAAACAGTCCTGCAGGAACTCGCCGGTATCTCGGGGGCTCCCGTTGCCCGGGAAGATGGCTTTCGCGCCGAACTCCTCGAACAGCGCCGTCTCCAGCGCCGACTGGACGCCGGTCCCCTCGAACGCGTCGACGAACGAGCGGATCCGTTCGAGGCCGGCGGCCTGCTCGTCGCTCACGTCGCCGACGATCTCGAAGTCGGCTGCCCCGGGCCGGTACTCGACCGCCTCCGACTCGTCGGCCGTCTTCAGCGCCTTCTCGGCGTGGGCCGACACCGGGACCACGGTCAGGTGGTCGTAGTCGGGATCGCTCGTGATCGCCTCGTAGTTGTCCTGCGCGGCGGGCGTGTCCATCTTGTTCGCCGCGATCACCATCGGCTTGGTCCGCTTGCGGATCTCCCGGGCCAGCCGTTCCTTGTCGTCCGCGTCCCACGCGTCGGGATCGAGGTCGAGCCCCAGCGAGAGGATCACTTGCTTGATCTCGTCCTCGCTGGTGCGGAAGGCGCTCATCTGCTCGGCCAGTTCGGCCTCGATGTCGCCGTCCGTGCCGTGATAGCCCGAGCGGTAGCGCTCGATGCCTTTCTCCAGCACGTCCAGATACCACATGTCCAGTTCCGACTCCAGGAAGTCGATGTCCTCCCGGGGATCGTGGTCCTCGGTCGGTTCGCCCTCGATGTCGGTCTCGCCCGAGAAGTCGACGACGTGGACCAGCACGTCCGCCTCGTTCAGGTCGGTGAGAAACTGGTTGCCCAACCCTTTGCCTTCGTGGGCACCTGGGACGAGCCCGGCCACGTCGACCAGTTTGACGGGGACGTAGCGGGTCCCTTCCCGGCAGTAGCCGTGGTTGGGCGTACACTCGTGGCCGAACTCCGGGGCCGCACACTCCACCCGGACGTAGGCCTCGCCCACGCTCGGGTCGATGGTGGTGAAGGGGTAGGCCCCCTCGGGCACGTCGTTCATCGTCGCGGCGTTGAAGAGAGTCGATTTCCCCACGGAGGGCTTGCCGACGAGACCGATCCGGTAACTCATTGCCCTCCGTACTACCGAGCCGCGCTAAATGGTTTTGAATCCGATATGTTCTGCGTGAGAATCACTCCCAGTCGAAACGGTCGGGAGACGGTTCGCTCACCCGCGGTCATCGAAACGAAACTCACGGCGGAAACGGAGCCGGTGGTCGGCGACTACGACTCGAACGACGCCCCGACCGCGTCGGCGATCGCCCGGAGATCGGCCTTCCGGAACGTGGAGTCGTCCGCCGTCTCCGGGGACGCCGCGATCCCGACCTGGGCCCGGATCCGTCGGCGCATCCGCGTCGTCGACGGCCGCTCCGTCTCGTCGACGTCGTCCCCGAGCGCCCGACAGATCGCTTGCAGCTCCTCCTTCGTGAACGACGCATCGACCTCCCGTTCGAAGCGACCCGTCGCTTCTCGAATCGCGTTCCGAATCTCGTGGACGGTCGGGCTCATACGTGTCCTCTCCCCCGGCGCTCCCCTCAAACTTCCCACTCGGTCGCACCGAAACGGCGAGACGTTCCGAGGTGGACCGACCGAGGCGGAGCCGATTTCAGGCGGGCGAGGGATCCTCGACGTCCGAGAGGTAGGCCGTGAGGTCCGTCGTCGAGAGCATTCCGATGACGCCTTCCTCGTCGTCGACGACGGGGAGGTGGTGGATATCGAACGTGATCATCTTGTCCGCAGCGTCACGGATGGAGTCCTGTGCGCCGACGGTGACGACCTGGTCGGTCATGTACTTCTCGACGGTCGTGTTCGCCTTCGGCCGGCTTTCGGCGACGATGCGGACGAAATCCGTACTCGTGAGAATCCCCTTCAACTGATTGTGGCTGTCGACGACGACGAGCGAGCCGATCTGCTTCTCCAGCAGGATGTCGGCAGCCTCCTCGACGAGCGTGTCCGGTGAGACGGTGATCGTACCCGACGACATCAGGCGGCCGACGAAGATATCGTCCATAATCCTACTCTCGCCGCTCGGCCGCTAATGTCTATTGGTACGCGACGGTGACCGAACGGGGGAGTCCGCGACGCCGGCGTACTCGCATTCGGTTCACAGCCCGGTCGGGTGGTCGACGAACGTGGTTTCCAGCCCCCACGACTCGGCCAGGTCGGCGAGGTTCCGGACGCCGAAGGTCTCCGTGGCGTAGTGGCCCCCGAGAACGACGGTGATCCCGGCCTCGCGCGCCTCGTGGTAGACCTGCTGTTTCCCCTCCCCGGTGACGAGGGCGTCCGCGCCGACCTCGCGGGCCTCGTCGAGCCAATCGACGCCGCTCCCGGTGACGATGGCGACCTCCTCGATCTCGGCGGGGCCGAAATCCAGCACCTGCACCCCCTCGCCGCCGTGATCGAGTTCCGCGGTCAGCAGGTCCTGCAACTCGTCGGCGGTGAACGGGTCGACGGCGGTCCCGCGCTGGCCGACGTACTCCGGCCCCAGCTCCCCGAACGGATCCCGGTCCTCCAGGCCGAGCAGGTCGGCGACACCGGCGGCGTTGCCCAGTTCCTGGTGGCCGTCCAGCGGCAGGTGGGACACGTACAGCGGCAGGTCGTGTTCGTAGTGCGGTTCGAGGCGGTCGTACAGCCGGTCCGTGACGCGCTCGACGCTCCCGAACACGTAGCCGTGGTGGGTCACCAGCAGGTCCGCGCCGGCTTCGACGGCCGCCTCGGCGGTCGCCCGCGCGGCGTCGACGGCGACCGCGACGTGGTTGATCTCGCCGTCCCCGGGGCCGACCTGGAGCCCGTTCGGGCTGGCGTCGAGGTCGGCGTACGCGTCGGTCCGGAGTTCCTCGTCCAGTCGCGCGGAGAACTCGGCACAGTCCATGGTCGCCCTTTCTCGCCCCCGGGTGGTAGTGGTTACGTCACGCCCTCACTCCTCGGGCCGGACGAGTTGCCCCTTCCGCTCGTCGACGTAGCCCTCGCTGACCAGCGCGTCGATGACGTCTTCACAGTCCTGCGCGGGAATCCCGTAGGCGTTCGAGGCGACCACCTCGATCTCCTCGCGATCGACCGGGAACTCGCGGTTCTGGAGCAGTTTGACGAGCTTCTGTGCCGCCGGCGTCGAGAGGATCGACGGCTGGGCGGCCCCGCCTGTCCCGTCGTTCTCGGTTGCCGCCGAGTCCGTCTCGTCGTTCTCGGTTGCCGCCGAGTCCGTGGCCGTCGCCGCGTCCGCCTCGACTTTCCGTTCGGCACTCGCGGCCGCTTCGTCGGCCTCCGCCGCGGGCTCACTCCGTTCGCCCTCGCTGTCTCGCGGCTCACCTCCTTCACCGCTCGACTCGGCCGAGGGCTCGCTTCGCTCGCCCTCGCTCTCCTCGACCGCCGTCGCCTCGCCCCCGGGTTCGACGGCGTAGGCGGGCCCCTCGCTCCCCGCCTCGCCGTCGAGGTCGGCCGTCGGGTCCTCGTGGTCGGACTCCAGCGGTGCCGGATCCGGCCCGGAGGCCAGCGGCGTGGCGGTCACCTCGGCACCCTCGGCGGCCGACAGGGCCACGTCCAGTACCTTCGAGAGCTTCCGGCGACAGACCGGACAGAGGTCGACCGTCGGCCGCTCCTCGGCTCCGGCGTCCTCGGGCACCACCGGATAGGGATCGATCTGTGCGTCGAGCGCTGTGCCACAGAAGTAACACGACGCGAACTCGGTCATGCTCGGCACCCACTCGTGCCACCGTCTAAAAGCTATCCGCCGGCCCGCTCACTCGCCGGCGGCGTGGGCGAAGACGAACGCCCGGAGCAACTTGGCCCCCAGCGTCGCCGCCTGCCCGTCGTCGCGGTCGTTGACCTCGACCACGTCGAAGCCCGCGGCGTGGGGCGCGACCGCCCGCACGGCGTCGTGCATCTCCCGCGGTTCCAGCCCGAACGGTTCCGGCGTCCCCGTCCCCGGCGCGTAGCCGGGATCGGCCGCGTCGATGTCGACGCTCAGGTAGGTCCGCCCCTCCCGGACCGCTGCGGGTGGCTCCCAGTCAGCCACTTCGGCGGGCGGGACGACGGTCACGTCGTCCGCGTCGGCGCGGTCCCACTCCGCCTCGCTCCCGGTCCGCGCGCCGAGGACGATCCCCTCGTCGGCCACCTCCAGCGCGTGATGCGTGACGGTCGCGTGGCTCAGCGGGTTGTTCGCGTAGGACTCCCGGAGGTCGAGATGGGCGTCGAGACAGACGAAGACGTCGGGATCGATCGCGCGGACGCCCGCGACGGTGACGGTGTGCTCGCCGCCGACGGTCAGCGGGACCGCGCCGTCCTCGCGCACGTCCGCGAGCGTCCCGCGGAGGAAGTCCAGGTACTCGCTCGCGTCGTCGGTCGGGCCGACGTCGCCGTGATCGGCCACGGCGAGGTCCGTGAACTGCAGGTCGGTGTGGTGGTCGTAGTCCTCGAAGGACTCGGCGAAGTGACGGACGCGGCGCGGGCCGAACCGGGTGCCGGGCTGGAACGTCGTCGAGGCGGACAGGGGCGCGCCGACGACGACGTAGGCTGGGTCCTCCAGGTCGGCCCGAGCGCCGGGAAACATTAGCTGCGGACGATCTTGCGCTGGTCCTCGTACTCCAGGTACTCGATGTCGTCGTCGGGCGAGAGGTCGAGGTCCGCGGGCACGCTCATCGTGATCGTGTCGTAGGTGTCCAGATCCATGACCTGCGCCACGTCGTCGCTCTCGATGTTGACGACCTGGCCCTGCTTGCGCTCGATGATCGGGACCCAGATCTTCGCGTCCACGGGCTGTGAGAGGTTGCGCTTCTTGCCGTCGAAGACACCCTCCCCCTCGATGCGGGCCTTCGCGCTGCCGTGTTTGCCCGGCTTGGCCGTGCTGTAGGAGTTGATCTCACACGGCGTGTCGTCCATCATCACGTAACTCCCCTCGTCGAGGTCGCGAACTTCCTGCTGCTCTTTCGCCATGTCCCGCGGTATTCGGTGTACGAGTATAAACGGTTTGGAACCACCGCGCCCGCTCGCGCCGGATTTTCACCGCAGGACGACGCCCTCGAACGACCCCGACAGCACCGTCTCGCCCGCGACCGTACACTCGACCTCGGCCCGCACCTCGTCGCGGTTCGCACCCGACTCCACGTCGGTCAGTTCGACCCGGCAGTGAACCGTCTGCCCGGTGTAGACCGGCCGCCGGAAGGAAAACTCCATGTGGCTGGCCAGCACCTCCAGGTCGCCGCCGATCTTCGTCGGCAGCGTCGCGGTCAGGAGGCCGTGGACCATCAGGCGGCCGTCCTCGTCGGGTTCGAGGTGGCGCGGCTGGCGATCCTCCGAGAGGGCCGCGAACTCGCGAACGTCCGACTCGGTGAAGGTGCGCTCGTAGGTGACGACCTCGCCCTCGGCGATGGCTGGCATGTCCCCGAGAACTCGCCCGCGGGCCGTAGCCCTTTCGCCGTTCAGGACTCGTCTTCCTCGCCGGTCGTCACGTCGACGTCGGTATCGTCCTCGCCCCCGTCCCCGTCGCTCACCTCGATCGTGGTCGCGTCGCCGCCGTCCGTCCGGTCGACGGCTCCCTCGTCTGTGTCCGTCCCGTCGATCGCCCCCTCGTCCGCGTCCGGTCCGAACCCGGCACCGAGGTCGATCTCGCCGACGGCCGTGCCCTCCTCGCCCGCCCCTTCCTGTCGTTCCCGCATGCTCTGGCGGGTGAACTGCGGCTGGGCGCGGATCCCCTTCTTGCTCCGGAACGACCAGTACAGCAGGCCCGCGACCAGCACTGTCCCGCCGCCGGCCACGGCGGCGGCCCCGGAGGTGCCGAACGCGTACAGGACGGCGGTCGAGACGATGCCGGCCGACAGCGCCATTCCGTAGACCAGTCGCTTGGCCAGCGTCGCCAGCAACCCGTCCGAGTCCTCGATGTCGGCGTTGACTCGCAGGTCGTCCCGGTCGATGCGGTCCAGCGTCCGCTCCAGTTTCGGCGGCGTTCGAAGCGCCGACTGGGCCGCCTCCTGGAGTTCGTCGGCACGGTCCTCGACGAACTGGCGGACGCCCGCCTCGACGTAGCCGCTGTCCCGGAGGTAGTCCGTCGCCACCGAGATGAAGTCGAAGTCGGGGTCGAGCGTGACACAGACTCCCTCGACGACGGTGGCGACACGCAACACCAGCGCGAGGTTGGCGGGCAGGCGCAGGGGGAACTCGTAGATGGTGTCCTCGACCTGCTGGACGATCTGCTGGACGCGGTACTGCTCGATGTCCTCGCCGCGGGCGTCGGCGATGGCCAGTTCCATCACCTCGCCCATCACCTCGCGGTCGGCGTCGGGACTCAGGGTCCCCATCTCGATGAGCGTGTCCAGGATCGCGTCGGTGTCCTGCTCGGCGACGGCCATGTAGAACTCGACGATCTTCTCCTGGATGAACGCGTCCACGTACCCCGACATGCCGAAGTCGTAGAAGACGAGGGTCCCGTCGTCCTGTACCGCGAGGTTGCCGGGGTGTGGATCGGCGTGGAACACGCCGTCCTCGACGATCATCTGGAGGTAGACCCGCTGGAGCGTCTCGGCGATCTGCGTCCGGTCGACGCCCAGTTCGTCGAGTTCGCGGACGTTCGAGATCTTGGTCCCCTCGACGTACTCCATGGTCAGCACCCGGCCGGTCGAGCGGGACTCGTCCACGTCCGGGATCCGGACCCGGTCGTCGTCGGCGAAGTTCTCGCTGATCTCTTCGAGCATGCGGCGCTCGCGGTCGTAGTCCATCTCCTGGCGGATCGTCTTGTCGAACTCGTCGGCCAGGGTCTCCAGCGAGAACGACCGGGCGTCGCCGACGAAGCGCATGATGATCGGCAGCGACCACCGGATCACCCGCAGGTCGGCCTCCACGAGGTCCTCGACGCCCGGCCGGCGGACCTTCACCGCGACGGGGCCGTCCTCGGTCTCGGCGTAGTACACCTGCCCGAGGCTCGCGCCGCTGATCGAGTCGGTGTCGAAGGTCTCGAAGGCCTCTTCGACCGGCCCCAGTTCCGCTTCGAGGACCTGCCTGGCCTCGGACCACGGGGCCGGCGGCACCTCGTCCTGGAGTTTGGTGAACTCGTCGATGTACTCCGGTGGCAGGACGTCGGGTCTGGTCGACAGCAACTGACCGAGCTTGATGAAGGTCGGCCCCAGCGTCAAAAGCGAGTCCAGCAGGGTCGCGGCCCGCTCGCGGCGCTTCTCGGGCGACACGTCGCGGGACGGCCCGAACAGCAGGAACCGGTTGCGGTCGCGGGCGTAGGCGAGCAACAGCGGCAGGAACTGGCGGACGACGGCGACGAACCGTCGGTACGCGCGGAGGTTCACCGAGCGGCCACCCCGACCTCAGGCCTCGGCGTCCTCGATCGGGATCGAGGTTTCCGGCGTGGCCCCCGCCTTGGGCAGGCGGAGTTCGAGAACGCCCCGGTCGACGGTGCCCTCGGCGTCGGCACCCGTCGCGTCCGGCGGCAGGGGGAGTTCGGCGTCCAGAAAGAGCGCGCGGTCCTCCTCGACGTACCGGAACTCCGCCGGGAGGTCTTTCTCGCGCCGCGCCTCGATCTCCAGCCGACCGGCCGACACCTGCACGTCGACGGTCTCGGCCGTCGCCCCCGGCAGGTCGATCACCAGGAGGTAGGCGTCTTCGCTCTCCAGCAGGTCCGCGAACACCGTCTCGGGGAGGTCCCGCAACGCATCGCGCAGCGCTGACATGGATCCGGCTAGGGACCGATGGGCGAAAAAGCCCGCGGTCACGGACCGTGTCCACGTTCCCTCACCGCCCGGCCCGTTCGCCCGACGGTTTTTGCCCACGCCGGTCCAACGGGGCGGTATGACTGACCCACGCGAGTCGGGCTTCAAGGACGTGACGCCGCTGTCCGCGGCCCGCGAGCGCCTCCGCGAGGCGGTCCGGCCCCACGACCGGACCGAGGTCGTCCCGCTGTCGACCGCCGCGGGCCGAACCGTCGCACGAGCCGTCTCCGCACGCCGCGCCGTCCCCCACTACGACCGGGCGGCCATGGACGGGTTCGCCGTCCGGGCCGAGGACACCTTCGGCGCGGGCGACCGCTCCCCCGCGGTCCTCCGGCTGGGCGGCCACGCCGAGGACGGCGACGAGGTCGCCCCCGGCGAGGCCGTCCGCGTCCACACCGGGAGCGAACTCCCGCCCGGCGCGGACGCCGTCGTGATGGTCGAACAGACCGACACCGTCGCGGAGGACGTGGAGGTCTTCGACGCCGTCGCCGAAGGGGAGAACGTCGCCCCCGCCGGCGAGGACGTGGCGGCCGAGCAGCCGCTCTACGAACCGGGCCACCGGTTGCGTCCCTCCGATATCGGCCTGCTGCGGTCCACGGGCGTCACCGAGGTCGAGTGTTACCAGCCCCCGACCGTCGGCGTCGTCCCGACCGGCGAGGAACTCGTGCAGACCGATCCCGATCCGGGCGAGGTCGTCGAGACCAACGGGCTGACCGTCGCCCAGTACGTCGAGCGCTGGGGCGGCGTCCCCGAGTACCGCAACGTCGTCACCGACGACGAACACGCCCTGCGGGCGGCCATCCAGCGCGACCTCACCAAGGACGTGATCGTCACCACCGGCGGCTCCTCGGTCGGCGAACGCGACCTCCTACCCGCCGTGATCGACGAGTTGGGCGAGGTGCTGGTCCACGGGATCGGCGTCAAGCCCGGCCACCCCGCCGGCTTCGGCGTCGTCGAGGACACGCCCGTGATCATGCTCCCCGGCTACCCCGTGGCCTGTATCGTCAACGCCGTGCAACTCCTGCGCCCCGCCGTGAAGTGGGCCGGACGGATGCCGCTCACCGCCCATCCCGAGACCGAGGCCGTCCTCGACCGGAAGATCGCGAGCGAGCCCGGCGTCCGGACCTTCGCCCGCGTCGAACTCGACGGGACCGGCGACGAGGCCGATCCCGACCGGCCCGCGGACCTCCCCACTGCCACCCCGACCCGGGCCAGCGGATCGGGCGTCCTCTCCTCGGTCGCGCTGGCCGACGGCTGGGTCGTCGTCCCCGAGGAACGCGAGGGGGTCCCCGAGGGCGAACGCGTCGCGGTCCAGGACTGGGAGTGGTACGCATGACACGCCGGAAGACGTTCCCGCTCGCTCGCTCCGCTCGCCGTGCGGGGCCGGGACTTCCGGGCGTCGTTCGCTCACCGGGGGTGAGAAAATGACGGACCGCAAGGAGTTCCGCGATCTGGCTCCGCCCGAGGACGCTCACGAGGCCATCGCGTCGCTGGAGCTGGGCGGGGGCACCGAACGCGTCCCGCTCCGGGCGGCCCGCGGCCGCGTCCTCGCCGAGCGGATCGACGCCGACCTGGACGTGCCGGGGTTCGACCGCGCCGCGATGGACGGCTACGCCGTCCGGGCGCGGGACACCTTCGGGGCCGACGAGGCCGACCCCGCCCGCCTCGACCTCGTGGGCGCGGTCCACGCCGGCGCGGAGCCCGACGTGGAGGTCCGCGAGGGCACCGCCGCGGAGATCTCGACCGGCGCGGTGATGCCACCCGGTGCGGACTCGGTGGTGATGGTCGAGAAGACTGATGAGACTGAGGGTAACGACGGGAGCGACGCGGTCCTCGTCCGCACGTCGCTGGCCCCGGGCGACAACGTGATGCTCGCGGGCGCGGACGTGGCCGCCGGCGAGCGCACGCTCGGCCCGGGCACGGAACTCACGCCCCGCGAGATCGGCCTGCTGTCGGCCCTGGGCGTCGAGGAAGTGCCCGTCCGCGCGAAACCGCGGGTCGGCATCGTCTCCACGGGCGACGAACTCGTCCGGCCCGGCGGGGACCTGAACTCCGCCGCCGGCCAGATCTACGACGTGAACTCCTACACCGTCGCGACCGCCGTCGAGGAGGCCGGCGGCGAGGCCGTCCTCTACCCCCACGCGGGCGACGACCACGACGAGATGGAGCGCATCCTCACCGAGGCCGCCGAGGAGTGTGACCTCGTCCTCTCCTCGGGCTCGACCAGCGCCTCGGCCGTCGACGTGATCTACCAGGTGATCGAACAGCGGGGCGAACTCCTGTTGCACGGCGTCGCCGTCAAGCCCGGGAAGCCGATGCTGATCGGCCGCCTCGACGGCGGCGACTCCCCCTCGGCGTACGTCGGTCTGCCCGGCTACCCCGTCTCGGCGCTGACCATCTTCCGGACGTTCGTCGCGCCCGCCATCCGCGAGGCCGCGGGCCTGCCCGAACCGCGGACGGCGACCGTCCACGGGGAGATGGCCGTCGAGGAGCGGTACGCGGAGGGCCGGCGGCGGTTGATGCCCGCTGGACTGGTCGAGGACGGTACCGGCGAGACGCTGGTCTACCCCGTCGACAAGGGCAGCGGCGCGACGACCAGCCTCGTCGAGGCCGACGGCATCGTCGACGTGCCACCCGAGACCGAGTACCTCGCGGCCGGCGAGTCCGTGACCGTCCGGCTGTTCTCGCCGGACGTGCGTGCCCCCTCCCTCTACGCCGTCGGCGAGGACGACCCCGCGCTCTCGCGGTTGCTCGACGAACTCGACCGCCCGCGCTACCTCTCCGTTGGCACCCGGGAGGGACTGCGCCGCCTGCGCAACGGCGTCCCCGACGCGGCCGTCGCCGCCGGTGACCCCGAGGTCGCCGCCGACCACGAGGCCCTCGGCGGCTGGACCCGCGAGTGGGGCCTGCTCGTCCCCGAAGGCAACCCCGAGGACGTGACCGGCGTTGCCGACCTCGTGGACCGTGACCTGTGGCTGATCAACCGCGGCACGGATTCGGGGCTGCGGGCCGCGCTGGACGACGCCGTGGCCGAACTGGCCGAGGAGCGCGACGCCTCGCGCCGGGACCTGACCGACGCCGTCGACGGCTACGAACTCACGGTGAAGGCTCACGAGAGCCCGGCCCGGAAGGTGCTGGCCGGCGGGGCCGACGTGGGACTGGGCCTGCGCGCGACCGCCGCGAAACTCGGCCTCGGGTTCGTGTCGCTGGGCGAGCAGGACGTGCGGGTACTCGCAAACCCGGCCCGGACCGGGAAGGGAGGCGTCGCGGCGCTTTCCGAGGCCGTGGCGAACGCCGAATCGGTGCTGGCCGACCTGCCGGGCTACGAGTCGCTGTAGGATTCAGTCGCCAGCCGTCGACTCGCCGGCGAGTTCCCGGAAGCTCTCGATCCGCCGGTCGCCGAGCACACACTGGCCCCGCCGGTGCGGGCCGTGGCGCTCGACGTGGATCCCGTCGAGGCCGGCGTTCCAGGCCGCGCCGATGTCGTGGGGACTGTCGCCCGCGAGGACGCCTGACCGCCGCGCGTCGGCGGCCGACCCGTCGCGTGCGACGCCCAGATCGGCTATCGCCTTCTCGACCGGTGCGGGGTCGGGTTTCCAGCCGACCGCCTCGGTACAGCAGACCACCGTGTCGAACCAGTCGCGGATGTCCAGCCGGTCCAGCACGGGGTCGGTGAGGTACTGCTGGCAGTGGGTGACCAGCCCGACCGGGGCGTCGAGTTCGGCGACGAAACTGGCGTCGTCGTAGAGGTAGGTGTGTTCGGCCCGGGCCTGCGCGTTTTCGACCTCGTGGAAGACCTCCCAGAACTCCTCGACGTCGACGCCCCACTCGCGCAACTGCTCGTTGCGCGACCCGCCGAAGCCGTGCCAGACGATCTCGGCCTCTCGGTCGGTGAACTCCCGACCCAGGCGGTCCCCGACCGCCTCGAACACGCCGCTGACGTACTCCGACTCGACGTCGACCAGCGTGCCGTCGAGATCGAGCAACCAGAAGTCGTAGGACACCATCGGCTCTGGATCGTGTGACTACGCGGTTGGCCAGTAAGTGCCTTCCGCCCGTTTCGGGACCGCGTATCGGGACGCCCCGCCGAGCGCGGCATCCCTACTCGTCGACGCCAACGTCCACGCCCACGTCGACGTCCACGTCGCTCAGGCCGTCCGCGAATCCGCCGAGGCCGCCGCCGTCCTCGCTCTCGGCGTCGACGGCGTCGACCCAGGCCACCAGCGCCGCCTGCACCGCCTCGGACCGGTCCTCGTACTCGCCGGCCGCGCCCGCCTCGTCGACCGCCGCCAGCAGCGCCGTCGGCAGTTCCACCTCGACCGCCGTCGTGTCGTCGTACTCACTCATAGTTGCGAGTACTGGGCGGCGAAAGAAATGGGCACCGGTTCGCCACCCTCGTCAGTCCTCGCCGCCGACCACGCGGATCGAGGAGCCGAGATACTTCGACAGCACCTCGGACGTGCTGTCGGCGTTGAAGGCGTCCAGATCGGCGGCGATCTCGGCTTTCAGCGCGTCGAGGTAGGACTGGTCGGTCCGAAGCTCCCGGAAGTCGACCGACAGCACCGTGACGCCGAGCGCCTCCTCGGTCAGCTCGCGGAAGTGATCGGGGTCGTTCAGCTCGCCGCGCCAGCAGTTGTCCCGGAAGAACAGCCACCCCTCTCCCCCGGGCGGGTCGGCCTCCCGGTAGAGTTTGGTCTCGAACTCGGCAGGCTCGGCGCGCAGATCCGGCGGATCCGGATCGAGCCGGAACCGACAACCCAGGACGTACTCGGCGTGGCCGACGTTCGGCTCGCCGTCACGGTCACCGCCGTCGCCGTCCGTCACTCGTACACGTCGTCGAACCGCTCGGCGAGGTCGATGTCCTTCTCGGTGATGCCGCCGGCGTCGTGGGTGGTCAGCCGGACCTCGACCTCGCCCCAGGTGATCGTGATCTCGGGGTGGTGCCAGGCGTCCTCGGCGATCCCGCCGATGCCCGACGCGAACCCGACGCCGGGCAGGTAGGAGTCGAACTCGTAGGTCCGGACGATCTCGTCGCCTTCGCGATCCCACTCCTCGGGGAGCTGTGCCTCGATCTCCGAATCGTCGAGCAGATCCGCCATGGGAGTGTCCTCGGGCGCGCGGGTCAAAAAGTCCGGGTCCGGGGCATCGAAACCGGCCCGGGGTGGCGTCGCCGGCGGCACCGCCCCCGGCCCCTCGATCAGTCGTCGAGCTGGTTGCGGACCGCCTGTGGCATCTCGGATTTCATGCCCTCGGGGATCTCCTCGGGGTCCATGCTGGAGACGAACTCCGGCACGTCCGACCCGAACTCGGGATCGAACAGCTGTAAGGCGGTGTTGATCGTCGTCCAGTCGTCCTCCTCGGCGGCGTCGCGAAGGCTCTGGGTCGGGGGCGCGAGCAACTGCCCGACCAGAGCGTCGGCCATCGACTCGACGACCTCCTTCTCCTCGTCGTCCAGGTCCAGCTTCTCGAAGGCCGTCGACAGCTCCCGGGCCTTCATGCGTTCGGCGCTCTCGTACATGCCGGCGATCACCTGATCGGCCCGCTTGCGCTTGTACTGGGTCAGCAGGTGTTCGAACTCCTCGTCGACGAGTTGCTCGACCTCCTCGGCGGCCGACTCCCGGCGCTTCCGGGAGGCCGCGGTCACCGACTCCAGCGCGTCCATGTCCCTGACCGTCACCGAATCGAGGTCGTCGGCCGCCGGCGGCACGTCCCGGGGCTGGGCCAGGTCGATCACCAGCGTGTCGCCGGCCCGGTCGAGGGCGTCGACGGTGACGACGTGATCGGGACTGCCCGTCGCCGTGATCATCAGTTCGGCCTGTTCGATGGCCGTCGAGACGCCGTTGAGCCCGAACGCGTCGCCGTTCACGTCGAGTCGGCTCACCAGGTGTTCGGCGTGGGGCACGGTCCGGTTGGCGACGAGGACCCGCTCGACGGTCCCGTCGAGCGCCTTGGCGACGAGCGACCCCATCTCGCCCGCGCCGACCACCAGCGCCGTCGCGGATTCCAGATCCCGCTCCCGGTCGGCGAGGTTGACGGCCGCGCTCCCCAGCGAGACCGTCCCCTCGTTGATGGCGGTCTCGGTCCGGGCCCGTTCGCCGACGTGGATCGCCTTGGTCACGCCGTTTTCCAGCACCGTCCCCATCCCGTCGACGCCGCGGGCGTCCTCGTAGGCGTCTCTGACCTGGCCGAGGATCTGGTCCTCGCCCAGCACGATGGATTCGAGGCCGGCCGCCACGCGCAGGAGGTGACGCAGGCTCTGTTCGTGTCCCATCTCGACGACGGCGTCGTCGGGCACGTCCGCCCGGTACCGCTCCAGGGCGGCCTGACCGACCGACGCTTCGGGGGCGACGACGTAGGCCTCCGCACGGTTGCAGGTCTGGAGGACGTACGCTTCTTCGACACCCGGCTGATCGAGTAGCGACTCGACGGCCCGACGCTGGTCCTCGGTACAGGCCGCCTCGATGTCGTCGACGCTGGCCTGTCCGTGGGCGATACTGACACCCGAGATCACGCCGGTTCCGTTTATCACTGTGGATCACCCGTCACGTCCGCGATCACGTCCTCGGCCACTTGCCGAGGCTTTGTCCTGCCACTATCTAAATGCTTCCAAACACGCCCGGATCGCACGACCGCCCGGATCGCCGCCCGCCGCTCGTCCGGATCGGTACCCGCCGCCTGCAACTCCGCCCGCAACTCCCCCGTCAACTCCGCCATCTCACCGGCCCCCTCGATGTCGTCCTCGATCCGCTCGCGCAGGTACCGGCTCAGCGCCGGACTCCGCCCGCCCGTCGAGACCGCGACCGTCACCGGTCCGTCCCGCACCGTCGCCGGCACGACGACGCTCCCCGGGTCGCGCTCGCCGTGTTCGTCCGTCCGGTTGACCAGCGCGCCAGCGTCCCGCGCGGCGTCCTCGATGGCTCCGTTCAGGTCGCCGTCGTCGGTCGCGGCCACGACCAGAGCCGGATCGGTGTCTTCGATCCACTCCGCGACCCCGTCGGCGTCGGGCGCGCCCCTCACGCGCTCGGCCCCGCCGAAGTCCGCGTCCGCGAACGTCGGACTGACCACGATCACCTCGCCCTCGCGGGCGAACCGCCGGGCCTTCCGCGCGCCGACGGACCCGCCGCCGAAGACGAGGACCGTCGCGCCCGTGAAGTCGTGCAGGAGCGGGATCAAACTGCCCCTCCCATCAGTCGTCGGCCTCCCCGGGTTCGACCGTGTTCGCTCGCGCCCGCTCGTCGATCCGGATACCCGTCTTCTTGAGGATCCGGGTCGAGAACAGCGTGTCCCAGTCCGCGTCGGCCACGTCCCAGAACTCGTCCATTTTCTCGCGAACCTGCTGGACGCGCTCGGCGCTCTCCTCCTCGCTACGCCCGTGAGTCATCGCGAAGAAGTTGTACGGCCAGACGCCCTCGTGACGGGGGCGCTCGTAGCAGTGCGTGACGAACTCGAGCGACGCGACGGCCGGCCCGACCTCGTCGACGACATCGTCGGGCACGTCCCAGACGGTCATGCCGTTCTCGGTGTAGCCCAGCGCGTAGTGGTTCGGGATCACGCCGACCCGGCGGACCTTCCCCTCCGCGTCGAAGCGCTTGATCGTCTCCAGCACCCATTCCACGTCCGCGCCGAGCGCGTCGGCCACGTCCCGGTAGGGGGTCGGCGAGATCGGGAGCCCGTCCTGGATCTCCAGCACGAGGTCCAGTTCCGCCGGCGTCAGCGAGGTCCGGTCGGTCGGGGTCACGTCGGGACCCAGGTCCGAGAGGTCCACGTCCCCCTCGGGGACCGGCCCGTCCAGCAGGAACTTCGCCTCGACCCGGAACTCCCGCTGTTTGGGCAGGTTGTAGGTCTCCTGTCCCGTGTCGGCCTCGATGGCGGCGAGCACGTCCTCGACCTCGTCGGCGTCGGGCACGCTGACGACGAACCACATGTTGAGGTGGGGGTGCTCGCGCTCGTAGTTGTGCGCCACCGCGTCGTAGGAGTTGACCTGCTCGGCCACCTCGTCGAACCGGTCCTCGGGAGCGTGCATGGCCACCAGCGTCGCCGCGCCGCCGATCGCCTCGGCGTTTATCAGCGCGCCGAACCGCGTCAGGACGCCCGCTTCGTCCAGGTCCCTGATCCGCTCGACGAGGCCGTCGGCGTCGATCTCGACGCCGCGGTCCCGGAGGGCGGCGGCCGCCGGCTCGAAGGGCCGCTCGACGACCGGGAACCCGCCCTGGAAGGCGTTGACGATCGCCCGGTCGACCCGCGAGAGGTCTTCGCTCATGGCCGACCGTCGGGGACGGGGCGGCATAAATCCGCGCCTGTCCGGCCGCGGTCAGGCCGGCTCCGCCACCGCTTCGACCGTGTACCCGTCCTCGCGGACCGCCTCGACCAGCCCCTCCTGATCGGCGTCGGCCTCGTAGTAGAAGACGATCTTGAACTCCTCCTCGCGGAGCAGTTGCTGGCACTCCCAGACGAACTCGTCGCCGTCCAGCGTGCGCCCCTGGTGCTGGTTCAGCCCGAACTCGGCGTCGTCGTTGCCCGAGTAGACGTAGGTGTCCTTCGGGTCGACGCCCGCGTGGTCGGCGATCCGCTCGCCGATCTCGATGGTCGCCTGGTGGAGTCCGGCCTCGTCGTCGGTGTCCAGGTCCGTGTGGACGATCATCCCCGCGAGCTCGATCTCGCCGGGTTCGAGCAACGCTTCCGCCCGCTGGTAGAGGTCCGGGTCGATTGGGTCTTCGGTCTCCATCGTCCGACCCTGACCGCCCCGTCCCCATACCTCTCACGGTCTGGACCCGACGGCGATCGGACCCCGCCGACGGAGCCGTCGCTGGCCGGTCGGCGTCTCGGGGCCAGTGGCCCCGCACGGTACCGCAACTCGCCGCGATTACAGTCGCGTGAGGTTCTCCGCGCGCGGGCCTTTCTCGGCTTCGACGATGTCGAACTCGACCTCCTGACCCTCTTCCAGGTCGGGGCCGCCGACGTCTTCCATGTGGAAGAACACGTCCTCGTCCGCGTCGTCGGTCTCGATGAACCCGTACCCGCCAGTGTCGTTGAAGAAGTCGACTGTGCCGGTCGCCATGGTTACAGTCGCGTGAGGTTCTCCGCGCGCGGGCCTTTCTCGGCTTCGACGATGTCGAACTCGACCTCCTGACCCTCTTCCAGGTCGGGGCCGCCGACGTCTTCCATGTGGAAGAACACGTCCTCGTCCGCGTCGTCAGTTTCGATGAATCCGTAACCGCCAGTGTCGTTGAAGAAATCAACCGTACCGGTCGCCATTGCACCCTACCAGAGGAGGTCCCCATATTAAAAGCCTGCGGGTGAGGCCCCCTCACACGTCGGGGAAGACAAGATACTTATTACGGGGTGAGAAGTTCCCTACAATGCTCGCGTGGGCGCGCCAGCAGGCGCTATCGGGGTACGAACGGCTGTTGCGGTGGGAGCTGTCGGGGATGCCCGACCACGTCGCCGTCATCCAGGACGGGAACCGTCGGTACGCCCGGAAGGAGGGCGAAGAGACGACGGAGGGCCACCGCGCCGGGGCCGAGACCACCGAGGCCATGCTCGACTGGTGTGACGAACTCGGCATCCAGGAGCTGACGCTGTACACCTTCTCGACGGAGAACTTCGACCGCCCGGTCAACCAGCGCGAGGCCCTCTTCGACCTCATCGAGGAGAAACTCTACGAGTTCGCCGACGCCGACCGCGTCCACGAGGCCGAGGTGAAGATCCGGGCCATCGGCGAGACCCAGGAGTTGCCGGGCCGGGTCCGCACCGCCGTCCAGTACGCCGAGGGGCGCACCCGCGACTACGACGAACTCCATCTGAACATCGCGCTGGCCTACGGCGGCCGCGCGGAACTGCTCGGGGCCGCCCGCGACGTGGCCCGGGACGTGGCCTACGACGACCTCGACCCCGACGAGATCGACGCCGATACCGTCGAACAGCGCCTCTACGAAGGGCCTTCCCGGGACGTGGACCTCATCATCCGGACCGGCGGGGACGAACGCACCAGCAACTTCCTGCCCTGGCACGCAAACGGCAACGAGGCCGCCGTCTTCTTCTGTACGCCCTACTGGCCGGAGTTCCGGAAAGTGGACTTCCTGCGCGCGATCCGCACCTACGAGTCCCGGGAGGAGTCCTGGCGGACCGCTCGCGCGAAGCGCGCGCTCGCGCTGGTCCGGGCGATGGGGAGCGCCGAACTCGACGAGGCCCGCTCGATCCTGCGGCGGTTCCGCGACGCCCTCCCCAGTAGCGAACGGCGACGCCTCGACGACGAGGAACTGGAGGCCGAACTCGACGCCGAACCGGCGGACTGAGCGTCACTCCCCGAACCTCCGCTGACGGTCCTGAAAGTCCCGGATCGCCCGGAGGTAGTCCCGTTTCCGGAAGTCCCGCCAGTTCACGTCGGTGAAGTAGAGTTCGGAGTAGACCGACTGCCAGATCATGAAATCCGAGAGCCGTTCGGCCCCGGTCTTGATGACGAGGTCGGGATCGGTCGGGAAGACCAGCCGCCGCTCGATGTCGTCCTCGTCGATCTCGCCGGGCGTCAACTCGCCGTTCTCGACTTCCTCGGCGACGCTCCGGACGGCGGCGGCGAACTCGTGTTTCCCGCCGAGGCCGATGCTGACCTGGATGGGGGCGTCGGCCCGCCGGTCGTCGTCGGGGCCGCGGACGGCCATCTCGCGGGGGGCGTCGACCTCCTCCAGCGCGCGCCGGAGGGTCGGCACGGCCTCCTCGTCGAGGACGCTGACGTAGATCATGATCCGCTCGGCGCCGTACTCGACGGCCCAGTCGAAAAACCCCTCCAGGGTGTCGTAGGCTCCCTGTTCCAGCAGGTCGCGCTCGGTGATGACGACGGCGACGTTGTCGGGCGTCTCCTCGTCGGCCCACCGGGTCCGGACCGCGAGGTACCGGTCGTAGATGCCCACGGTCGCGATTCCCTGCCGCCGACCATGAAGGTCACGGGTCGCGGGGCGGTTGCGGTAGGGTACGCTGGTCGCGGTGCGGTAGCGGTGCGGTTCGGTGGCATCGGCACAGCACCGGAACTCGCGCGCGCGAGTTCCTTCTGGCCCAGATTTTTCGTGGGGGTCGAGCGCTCGCCGCCGGCGAGCGCGAGGCCCCTACGAAAAAAGGTGGTTGTTAAGTGCGTCTCGGCGAAACGGGCGACCGTGACGACGACAGTCCGGCGAGCGGGGGCGTTCGCGCTGGTCGGGACGGCCGGGTTGCTCGTCCCGGCCGCCACCCGGGTGGCTCCGCGGGCGGCCACTGCCATCGCCGGGGCGGTTCCGCTCGCCCAGGGGGTGACCTCGCGGACGATCGCCACCGTCGCCGGGACGCTCCCGTTCGTCGCGATCGCCGTGGCGGCCCTCTACGTCGTCGACGAGGGGTGCCTCTTCGAGCTGTTCGCGCGGCCGGGCGACCGGGAAGACGGTCGTCTCTACGGGCTGGCGGGCTTCTCGCTGGCGGTCGCGGGGCTGGCACTGCTGGCCCTGCAGTTCGCCCTGCCGATGACGGTCTTTTCGACGGCGGTGTTCGCCCTCTCGTACGGGAATCTCGTGGAACATCTCGTCGGGACGTGGCGGTCGGAGCCGGCGGTGACGACGGCCGGGTTCGTCGTCGGCGGGTCGGTGCTGGGATTCGGCGCGGGACTCGCGACCGTGGCCCTGACCGCCGAGGCCGTCCGGCCGGCGACGCTCGTCTTCTTCGCGGTCAGCGGGGCACTGCTGGCGTCGCTGTTGCGAGCGGTGCTGTTCGCCCGCGACGACCCGCTGGTGATGGTCTCGGTCGCGCTGTTGCTGTGGCTGTTCGCGGACCTCGGGGTGGCCGTCTCGCCGGTCCGTGTCGCGGTCGCGCTCGCGGTGACCGGCGGCTTCGGCTACGTCTCCTACTGGCTGGACGCGGCCTCCGTCGCCGGGATGGTCACCGGCGTCCTGCTGGGGCTGTTGACCATCGTCCTCGGCGGCTACGGCTGGTTCGCCATGCTGATCACCTTCTTCGGCGTCGGCGCGCTCTCGACGAAGTTCCGTTACGAGGAGAAACAGGAACGCGGGATCGCACAGGAGAACGAGGGGGTCCGCGGGAGCGGGAACGTGCTGGCCAACTCCCTGATGGCGCTGGTCGCCGTCGTCGGGTTCGCGGCGAGTCCGACCCACGTCCCGGTCCCGCCGGACGTGTTCCTCTACGCCTTCGCCGGGGCCGTCGCCGCGGCGATGAGCGATACCCTCTCCAGCGAGATCGGCGGGCTCTACGACCACCCGCGACTCATCACGACGTTCGAGCGGGTCGCACCCGGGACCGACGGCGGCGTGACCTGGCAGGGCGAACTCGCCGGGGTCGTCGGGGCGGCGTTGATCGCCGCCATCGCCGTCGCCTTCGAGTCGGTGCCGCTCGCGGGCGCGCTGGCGATCGTCGCCGCGGGCGTGCTGGGGATGACCGCCGACAGCCTCCTCGGAGCGACCGTCGAGGGCCGGTACCTCGGCAACCAGGCCGTCAACTTCCTCGCGACGGGCGTCGCCGGCGTCGTCGGCGGCGGCGTCGCGCTCGCGCTCGCGTCGCTATGATCCGGCCGGCGGCGTCCGCCGACCTCCCGCGCCTGCGCGCCATCCAGCGAGCGTCGCTGGCCGAGCCCTGGGACGGCCTGCTCGAACCCGCGGTCGACGGCCCGCCGGTCGTGCTGGTCGTCACCGACGAGGCCGGCGAGCCGGCGGGGTACGCCGTCGCCATCCCGCAGGACGCCGTCGCGTACCTCGCGGAGCTCGCGGTCGCGCCCGCCCACCGCGGGGAGGGGCGTGGCTCCCGACTGCTGGCGGCGCTGTGTGACCGGCTCGCGGCCGACGGGTTCGAGGCGCTGGAACTGACCGTCCGGGCCGACGACGAGCGGGCGCGGAGCTTCTACGCCGACCACGACTTCACGGAGCGGGAGCGACTGCCCGACCACTACGAGGACGGCGACGGGCTACTGCTGGCCCGGCCGCTTCAGAACTGATCGGCCGTCCGGATCCGGACGCCCGTCGGTCGCTTGACGAACTCGCCGGTCGAGCGCGGGACGATCCGCTCGACGCCGCGCTGGGCGGCCACGTCGAGCAACCGCTGGTCCAACTCGCCGTCGAGGACGACCGTCGTCGGCACCGCGTCGGCGTCGGCGACGGCGTCGAACGCGTCCGCGGCGGGGGCCGACGCGAGTTCCCGGAACTCCCCGTCCAGCAGGACGACCTCGCCGCTGTCCGCGCCGACGACCGCCTCGACGTGTCCGGCCAGCGTCTCCGGCTCGGTCGGCGCGTCCGCCCTCGCGTCCTCTCCCGTGGCGGCGTCGTCTCCGGTCGTCTCGCCCGTGACGGTGGCATCCGTCGCCTCGTCCGTGGCGTCGACCGACCCCTCGGCAGTCCCGTCCTCGGCGGGCGTGGCGTCGCCGGCCGCGTCCTCGGGACGCCGGTCGGCCGACGGTCCGTCGGCGCTGTCCGGGGTCGCGGTCGACTCGGGGCCGTCGGCCTCCGGTGGCGCGGGTCGGGCGCTCCCGTCGGTCGCGGCGACGGTCTCGTGGGGCGCGTTCGCACCCGCGACGGCGTCCAACGGGACCTTCTCCCGGAGTGCGGTCATCACCTCGTCGCGCGCGAGGTCCTCGACCGACCGGTTCTCGGGCGCGAAGGCGACGTAGTCCACGTCGCCGACCTGTTGGAGTTCCTTGAGGATCAGGTCGCCCCCGCGGTCGCCGTCGAGGAAGGCCGTCACCGTCCGCTCGCGCGTGAGGTCGGCGATCGCGTCGGGCACGTCGGTGCCCTCCACGGCGACGGCGTTTTTGATGCCGTACTTCAGCAACTGCCGGACGTCGGCCCGCCCCTCGACGACGACGATCGCGTCGCTGTCGCTGACCCGGGGACCGGCCGGCAGCCCCTCGTACTCGGTGATGTCCTCGATGCGGACCGCCTGCCGGACCTCCTCGATCAGGTCCGCGCTCCGGGCGACCTCGCCCTCGAACTCCTCGAGCAACTCCGTCGCGCGGTCGACGATCGCCCGGCGCTTGGCCGCGCGCACGTCCTCCACTTTCGTCACCTCGACGTCCGCGCGACAGGGGCCGACCCGGTCGATGGTCTCCAACGCCGCCGCGAGGATGGCGGTCTCGACCTTGTCGAGGCCGCTGGCGATGGTCACCTCGCCGAACGAGCGGCCGCCCTCGGACTCGATCTCGACGTCGATCCGGCCGACCTTCGAGGACTCCTGGAGCGCGCGCAAGTCGAGTTCGTCGCCGAGCAATCCCTCCGTCTGCCCGAACACCGCGCCGACGACGTCACTCCGCTCTACCACCCCGTCGGCGACGATGTCCGCGTGTATCAGGTATTTCGCTGAATCGTGCATGGCTCGTGAACTGCCCCCGGTGGGGGCGATCGCGTGAACTGCATGATGGTGAACCGCGTGACGATGACGTCTCCATGAACGCACCCATGGATACACCGCAACGTAGCGGCCTCGCCGCCATATACCTACCGTTCGGGTCCGGTCTCTGACACTTCCGGCCGCGGGCGAAACCGACTTTTCGGCGGCGGCCCCTCCCCCGCCATGGGCATCGAGGAAGCCGACATCGACCCCGAACGATTCCTGGAGGACGTGGAGATGCGGGTCGGGACGGTCCGCTCCGCCGAACCGTTCCCCGAGGCGCGCAAGGACGTGTACAAACTCCGAGTCGACTTCGGGACCGAGACGCGCCAGTCGGCGGCCGGGCTGACCGACAACTACGACCCCGAGGACCTGGAGGGGAGCCAGGTGCTGGCCGTCGTCAACCTCGGGACGGTCACCATCGCGGGCTTCGAGAGCCAGTGTCTCGTCACGGGCGTCGACGACGCCGACGGCGACGTGGTCCACCTCCAACCCGAGCGCGAAGTCCCGGACGGGACCCGGCTGTACTGACTCCGAACCGCGGCGGCTGGCGACGCTGGCGGTCGTCGGAACCGACGCCCCGACGGCGGCGGCCGGCCGTTGAAGGAAATATCTCTTCGGTACCCGGTTCTGAACGCCATCGACACGTCTATCTGCGTCGAGTGGGAGGCTCCGACACACATGGATCGAGAGACACTCGCGTGGATCGCGGTCGCGGTCGTGCTGGTCGCGCTGGCGATCCCCTGGTTCTGGTGGGGGTCGAGCCGGGTGGTCGCCGGCCTGCCGATCTGGGTCTGGTGGCACGTCGGCTGGATGGGGCTGACCGCCGTCGTCTTCGCCGTCTTCGCCCGGCGGGCCTGGGGCGTCGGGATCGAGGCCGCGGGAGGTGACCTCGATGGCTGAGACGACGCTGCAACTCGGCATCATCGTCGGCTACCTCCTGCTCGCGCTCGGCGTCGGGCTGGTGGCCTACCGGCTCACCGACCGCACCGCCGAGGACTACTTCCTCGCGAGTCGGACGCTGGGCACCGTCGTCCTGCTCTTCACGACCTTCGCGACGCTTCTGTCGGCCTTCACCTTCTTCGGCGGCCCCAACGTCTCCTACGGGGCCGGCCCGGAGTGGATCCTCGTGATGGGGCTGATGGACGGCGTCATCTTCGGGATCCTCTGGTACGTGATCGGGTACAAGCAGTGGCTCGTCGGGAAGGCCAACGGCTACGTGACGCTGGGGGAGATGCTGGGCGACCGCTTCGGCTCGCGGCTCCTCCGCGTGCTGGTCGCCGCCGTCTCGCTGTTCTGGCTGGTCCCGTACGTGATGCTCCAGCAACAGGGGGCCGGCACCGCGCTGGCGGCCCTGACCGACGGCGCGGTCCCCTACTGGCTCGGGGCCGGTGGCATCACCCTGTTCATGATCGTCTACGTCGCCCTCTCGGGGATGCGCGGCGTCGCCTGGACCGACACGCTCCAGGGGCTGTTCATGCTCGGGATGGTCTGGGCGGCGGTCGCCTGGATCCTGGCGGCGGTCGGCGGGCCCGGCGCGGCCACGGCTCGACTGGCCGCCGCCGCGCCCGGTCACCTCTCGCTGGGCGGCGGCCTCTACACGCCGGCGTACGTGCTCTCGACGGCGATCTCGATCGCGTTCGGCGTGACGATGTTCCCGCAGGTCAACCAGCGGTTCTTCGTCGCCGGCTCGAAGAAAGTTCTCAAGCGGACGTTCGCGCTCTGGCCCGTCCTCGTGATCCTGCTTTTCGTCCCCGCGTTCATGCTCGGCGCGTGGGCACAGGGATTGGGCGTCGCGGCCGGGCCGGACGCGAACGTCCTCCCGCTGTTGCTGAACGAGTACACGCCCGCGTGGTTCGCGGCGCTGGTCGTCGCCGGCGCGATGGCCGCGATGATGTCCTCCAGCGACTCGATGCTCCTGTCGGGGTCGTCGTATCTCACCCGGGACGTGTACCGCCAGGTCGTGGCCGGCGTCACCGACCGCCGGGAGGCGCTGGTCGGTCGGCTCGGCGTCGTCGTCATCGCCCTCGTCTCCTTCGTCGCGAGCCTCTTCCGGCCGGGGACGCTCATCGAGATCGGCGACACCGCCTTCGGCGGGTTCGCACAGCTCGCCCTGCCCGTCCTGGTCGCGCTCTACTGGCCCGGCACCACCCGCTACGGCATGTTCGCCGGCGTCGGCGGGAGCCAGCTGTTCTACCTCGCGAGCGTCTTCCTCCCGTTCGTGCCCGCCAGCTACGTCCTCCCGCTGGCCCCGGAACTGGGCGGCTGGTCGGCCTCGATCGTCGGGATGGGGCTCGGCCTCGTCCTGACCGTGGGCGTCTCGGCGGTCACCGGCCACGCCGCCGGGGAGGACGCCGCGGTCTACCGGGGCCAGTCCGCGGACTGACCCGCGCGAAACTCGAACGCTTTTGAGCGCGTCGGGGCAAGGAGGCGTATGCAGACTCACATCGTCCCGGTCGGGTTCGACTACGACCGGTTGATCGCGCCGCTGGTGCGGGAGCGACTCGACGTGGACCGGGTGGTCCTGCTGGAGGGGGCCGTGGGGAGCGAGGCCAACGTCGAGTACTCGCGCAACCTCGCGGAGAAACTCGAGAAGGACTTCACGAACCTGCTGGGGGCCGAGACCGAGCGCATCGTCATCGACGACGTCTACGACTACGACGCCGCCTTCGAGCGGGCCTACAGCCTCATCATGGCCGAACTCGACCGCGGCCGGGACGGGGACGACGGGAGCGAGGTCTGGGTCAACATCTCCGCGATGCCCCGGACCGTCTCCTTCGCCTTCGCAACCGCCGCCCACTCGATCATGGTCGAGCGCCAGGAGGACCGCGACCGCATCCACACCTACTACACGGTCCCCGAGAAGTACCTCGAAACCGAACTCGCCGAGGAACTCCGCAGACAGATCGACCTCCTCTCGGACCTGCAGGACGAGGTCGACGACCCGCGGGTCGACGAACGACTCGACAGCGCCCGGGACCTCCTCGACGAGTTCGACGAGCGCGGGACCACCATCGGCGCGAAGGAGATCGACGGCAGCCACGTCGTCGAACTCCCCGTCGCCTCCTTCTCGAACGTCAAGCCCTTCGAGGAGATCATCCTCTTTACCCTCGGGGAACACGGCGAGTTCGAGTCCGTCTCGGAACTGGCCCAGGAACTCTCCCGGGAACTCGGCGAGGAGTACACCGACAGTTTCCGGTCGAAGGTGATCTACAACGTCGACCGCCTGGGACCGGGCGGGAAAGGCTACATCGAGCAGGAGGAACACGGGAAGTCCTACCGCACGCGGCTCTCGCGGATCGGGGAGCTGTGGGTCAGGGCCCACGCGGACAGCGAGTCCGAACGTAGCGACGGTACGTGAAGACGGAACTGGCGAGAGACTCGTCGAGGGCGACGCTACTCGGGCAACTGCCCGAAGTCGTACATGAGCCACCGGTCGCCGTCCAGCACGAGGATGTAGTCGCGCTGGATCTCGCCGTATCGCGGGGAACTCGCGGTGTAGGAGACGATGGTCGCGTCGTCGTAGCCGCGGTTCTCGGCCCGCCGGAGCGCGTCCTCGACGGCCGAGACGGACGCCCCCGTGCGTTCGGCGTAGGCCCGTGCCGAGTACCGCTCGACGGACTCGATGGTCACCTGCTCGACCTTCCCGACGCCGCTCAGGGAGTGCCCCTCGATAGTCAGCCTGCGGACCGTCTCGCGGTCGCCCGCGGCCGTCGCGCGGAGCATCTTCCGGACGACCGTCTCCGGACGCATGCTGGCCGCGCTGTCGGTCGTGTCACCGGTTCCGTCGTCTGTTCCGCCGTCGTCGGTCCCGCCGTCGTCGGTCCCGCCGTCGTCGGTCCCATCGTCGCCGTTCCCGTCACCCGCTCCGTCACCGCCGTTTCCGGTACAACCCGCGATACCACCGATCACTGCCACCGTCGCGCCGGCGACGAACCGTCGACGGCTCCGGTTCTGAACGTCCGTCACGGTCCGAGTGTCAACCAGCCGCCACTTATTCGTTGTCCAGTTTCATGGCGGACGACTGCTGTGTTCGAGTCCCGCGCTCGGCCTTCTTCGCACGCGTCGCGGTCGCGAGGAAGACGGCGAGGATCGTCAACACGACAGCGCCGGCGGCGGCCTGGTCGTGGGCGGGAAGCGAGTGGTCGAAGCCGGCGACGGTCTGCTCGGCCCGCAGGAGGGTGTGGTGGGGATCGCCGACGAGGGGGACGAAGTAGTCCACCACGTCGTTGACCGTGTACCAGGCCGTCGCGACGGCGATGGCCCAGACGGGGAACGCGCTGTACCGGTGGATCAGGAAGGCCTCGACGGCCATCAGCGCGTGGCTCCAGATCAGGAAGTGGTACATCAGCGGGTTCAGACCGCCGAGTCCGTTGATCAGCAACTGGACGTAGGGGGTCCACAGCCCCAGTTTGATACAGCCGAAGAAGGCGAGGGCGTGGATCCACTCGGCGTCCCAGCCGAGTCGCCACGCGATCAGCGAGAGGCCGATGAAGCCGGTCGCGACGGGACTGTCGGGGACGAACAGCCACATCTCCGGCGGCGTCAGGCCGAACTGACTGGTGAACAGCGGGTCCGTCGCCGGCAGGGGGTGAAAGCCGTAGTACCAGAAGCCGAAGGCGGTGCCCAGGAGGTTGACGACGGCGATGGGCCAGGCCAGCCGCAGTGCGGCGTCTTCCAGCCACGCGGGCAGGGGCGCGACGTACCGCGGCAGGGCCTCCCGCTCGGGGAGGTCGGCGTCGAAGTAGCGGGCGATAAAGCCCTCCAGCCGGCGACCGAGCCGGGTGACGACGGACATGCCGGCACCCAGGGCCGACGGTGGCAAAACGGTACCGGACCGTCCCGCCGTCGCTCCCGTCCTTCCGGAAAGGACACGGGTTAAGTGAGTGAACGCCCTAGCGCGGGGTATGTCAGAGGCGACTGATCTGGAGGAACTCCGTCGCGGGACCGACCTGGTCAAGCGCGGGTTCGCGAAGATGCAGAAAGGCGGCGTCATCATGGACGTCGTCGACCGCGAGCAGGCCCGCATCGCCGAGGACGTGGGTGCCGTGGCGGTCATGTCCCTGGAGGCCGTGCCCGCGGACATCCGCAAGCGCGGCGGCGTCGCCCGGATGGCCGACCCGGCCGACGTGCAGGAGATAATCGACGAGGTGTCGATCCCGGTGATGGGCAAGTCCCGCATCGGCCACACCAAGGAAGCCCAGATCCTCGAGGCGACGGGCGTCGACATGATCGACGAGTCGGAGGTGCTGACGCCGGCCGACGACCGCTTCCACATCGACAAGCGGGAGTTCACCGCGCCGTTCGTCTGTGGCGCGCGCAACCTCGGCGAGGCGCTCCGGCGCATCGACGAGGGCGCGGCCATGATCCGCACCAAAGGCGAGGCCGGCACCGGCGACGTGAACCAGGCGGTCCACCACCAGCGCAACATCAAGGGCGCGATCCGCAAACTGGAGGGGATGACCCACGAGGAACGCGAGAAGTGGGCCCGCGAGAACGAGGCCCCCGCGGAACTGGTCCACGAGACCGCCGAGATGGGTCGGCTTCCCGTCGTCAACTTCGCGGCCGGCGGCATCGCCACCCCCGCCGACGCCGCCCTGATGATGCACCACGGCTGTGACGGCATCTTCGTCGGCTCGGGCATCTTCGGTGCGGAGGACCCCGAGGCGATGGGCACTGCCATCGTCGAGGCGGTCAACAACTGGGACGATCCCGAGAAACTGGCCGAGATCTCCTCGAACATCGGGTCGGGGATGCGGGGCGACGCCAACGCCGACCTGCCAGAGGAAGAGCAACTGCAGGGTCGGGGCGTCTGACCCGCGATGACCGGGGACGCGGCCGCCGGCGAACGGCGTGACCGAAACGGCGGCTGCCGCCGGTTCCTCGAAAGCGCCGGACTGACCGCCGGGTTTCGGCGCGCGACACACACGAGCGGCTTTTCCGTGTCCGTCGTCGTACGCAGTGACTAGTGAACGCGATCCGTCCGTCCATCGTCCAGTTCGGGTCCGTGGTCGGCCGTCTGTCGTCGACCGAGGAACGGCTCGTCGCCAGTGTCGTCCTCACGCTCGCGGCGATCGCGCTCGCCGCGCTGGTCGCGCCGCTCCTGCTCCGGCAGTTCAGGCGACTCCTGGCCAGGCGGTACCTCGGCGGGACCGTCGCCGACTTCGTCGGCCGGGTGAACGACAGGTTCCCGGTGACGACGCCGGTCGTGCTGGTACTCCGGTCGTTGCAGGTCGGGATCTGTCTCGTCACGGCGGTGACGCTGCTCGTGTTCTGGGACCAGGAGTGGCTCCTCCGGCGGTTCTACGGACTGGTCCGGGTCTCGCTGGCCGACGTTCTCGCCTGGGTGTTCACCGGCGCGCTGGTCGTCGGGGCCTACGTCGGGATGGGCCTGCTGGAAGACGCCGTGACCGCGTTCGGTCGGGAGGCCGACCGGATGACCGCCCACCAGGAACAGATCGTCGTCCGGGTCGGCCAGATCGGCCTGCTCGTGGCCGTCGCGTTCGTCCTGCTGGGCTTTTGGGGCGTCGACCTCGGCGGCCTGCTGGTCGGGGCGGGTTTCCTCGGGATCGTCGTCGGGCTGGCGGCCCGGCAGACGCTGGGGTCGCTGATCGCCGGCTTCGTGCTGATGTTCTCGCGGCCGTTCGAGATCGGCGACTGGGTCGAGGTCGGCGACGAGGAGGGCGTCGTCACCGACATCACGATCGTCAACACGCGCCTGGAGAACTTCGACGGGGAGTTCGTCGTCATCCCGAACGACAGGGTGGCCGACCGGGCAATCACCAACCGGAGCCAGAAGGGACGGCTCCGCCTGCGGGTCGACGTGGGCGTCGACTACGAGGCGGACCCGGCGACCGCCGCCGCCGTCGCGGCCGAGGCCATCGAGGGCGTCGATACCGTCGTGGACACGCCGAAACCGGACGTCTTTCCCCGGGAGTTCGGCGACTCGGCCGTCGTCCTGGAGATGCGGTTCTGGATCGAGAACCCGACGCCGCCGAAACGCTGGCGCACCCAGGCCGAGGTCGTCGAACGGGTGAAGACGGCCTTCGACCGCGAGGGCATCGAGATCCCGTTCCCCCAGCGGGAACTCTCCGGACGGGCCGGAAACGGGGGCTTCCGGATCGACGACCGAGGGGACGAGCCCATCCGAACCGACGGCGCGGACGGTGACCAGCCCCGGGACTGATCGCGCGAGCGGCGGACACCGCACCGGCCGGTCGGCCGCGGTCGCTTTCCGGATCTTAAATTGCCGGGCAATAGGCGCAGAATACTTTTTATGCCGACTGCGGAACGAACTGTCCAGAGTCGCACAACTGGGGGCTTGCGGGGCACACTATGAGCACGAAAACGACTGCGGCGTTCGGGCGAGACGAACAGGTAGCAGCGGTGATCGGGGCACTGATCGCGGCGGTACCGGCGGGGCTGGTCATCCAGCTCCTGCCGGGGCCGGACGGGAGTACCACGCGCGGGTTCGAGTATTTCGCCTGGCTGGCCGGTGGCAGTGGGCTCGCCACCGGGTGGCTGGTCTGGATCGGGAGTTGCGTGGTGTTCGCGCTGCTCTTCGGCGTCTTCCTCTCGCGGACCGTCCACCGGTTCACGAACACGATCATCATGTTCTCCCGGAACATCGGGCCCCTCAAACGGGGGCTGGTGCCGCTTCTGGAGCGGTCGGCGCTCGGGGTTACCGCGGGCGGGTTCGGCCTGGTCTACGGTCACATCCTCGGGTACGGCCTCTTCGCCTACGTCCTCCCGGTGGTGCTCGTCGCCCTCGGCTACGACGCGGGCCTTCCGCCCCTCGCCGACTTCTCGGTGATCATCGCGTACCTGCTGTACGGGCAGTTGATGGGCACGGTCTACGGCGTCTTGCTCGAAGCCCACTGGTTCGAGCCGTCCGCGACCGCCGAGGAACAGAACGCGGCGGTCGTGGGCGCTCTCGGGGGCGGCGTCGCCGGCGTCGGCGTCCTCTCCCTGCTCGGCGGGAACGCGGCCCTCACCGAGATCGCCGGACTGGTCGGGAGCCGGTCCCCACGCTTCGGGGCGGCGCTGTTCGTGGCCGCTGGTCTCGTGTTCGGGTTGCTCTTCGCCGTCGTCCTCTCCCGGACGATCGACGACTTCACGAACACGGTCATCATGTTCTCGCGGCGGTCGGAGACGACACGGAAACTGCTGGTGCCGCTTTTGACCCGCGGCGCGCTCACCGTCACCGCGGGGACCATGGGGCTGGTCTACGGGGCCGCCCTCGGCGTGGCCGCCCTCGCGCTGGGCGCGGCCGGCGTCGGCCCGCAGCTCGGCCTCGCGGGACTGGTCGCGCTGGCGGTCTACGGGCAGGTTCTCGGTAACGGCTACGGCCTGATGCTGGAGAAGGTCGACGCGTCCACGATCGTCCCCGGCGCGGAAGTCCGTGCCGGCGTCGTCGCGTCGCTCGGTGCCGGGCTGCTCAGCGGCGTCTTCGTCGCCCTCGCGGTCGGGCCGGACCTGTTCGCGGGGCTTGCGAGGACGGCCGGTGCGACCGGCGTCTCCACCGGGTTCGGCCTCTGGATGGTCCTGTCGGTCGCGCTGGGACTGGCCTTCGTCGCCTACGTCTCCCGGACGATCAACGACTTCACGAACACGGTCATCATGTTCTCGCGGCGCTCGAAACTCACCCGGAAGTTGCTGGTGCCGCTTCTGACCCGGGCCGCGCTGGCGGTCACTGCCGGGAGCATGGGGCTTGGCTTCGGCCTGCTCGTCGGCGTCGCGTTCTACGGCGGGTCGCTGCTGGGCGTCCTCCCCGCGACGGGGCCGCCGATCGTCGTCGCGTTCGCCCTCTACGGGCAGGTGCTGGGCAACGGCTACGGGCTGATCCTCGGCGACGTGGACCTCGGCCTCCCCTCCCTGGGCGGGGACGAACGGCCCGCCGGGGAGGAGCCACTGGGCGGTCAGCCGGGTGCGTTCGCTCGCTGGCGGTCGCGGCGGCCCTTCGCCGGCGGGATGTTGCTCGTACTCGGCGGGATGATAATCGCCGCCATCCCGGTCCGGCTCCAGATGATCTCGGCGACGCAGGGTCCCTCCTACTCGGCGCTGGGCATCGTCTTCGCCGCCATGGTCGTCGCCTGTGGCGTGTTCGCCGTCGTGAAGCCCCAGCTCTCGACGCTGATCGGCGTCACCGGAATCGCCATGTCGATCCTCTCGCTGATCGGCGCGTTCGGCGGCCTCGTCATCGGGATGCTCGTCGGCATCGTCGGCGGGAGCCTCTGTGTCGCCTGGCAGGAACCCGGCACCGGGGAGGCCGAGACCCCGACCGGCGAGGACCGGTTCCGCTGGATCAACGAGAGCGAACGCCAGCGCTGGTGATCAAAACACCGTCGCTCCCTCGCCGATCTCGGTCTGGTAGACCCGTGCCTCGACGCCGACGGCGTTGAACTGGTCGATCATCGCGGTGCCGACCGCTCGCCGGTCCCGCTTCTCGCAGGCGGCGATCACGGTCGGGCCGGCCCCGCTGATCGTGACGCCGGTCGCGCCCGCCTCCAGGGCGGCGTCCCGGACCTGACTGTACCCGTCGATCAACTCGGCGCGGGCCGGTGTGACGACGGTATCGTTCATCCCCTCGCCGACGAGCTGGGGGTCGTCGCGGTGCATCCCGGTCGTGAGCGTCGCGGCCCAGCCGACGGTCTCGATCAGCTGGTCGACCCGCGCGGAGTCGGGGACGACCCCGCGGGCGTCACGGGTCGAGACGACGATGTCGGGGAGACAGGCCACCAGCGGGATGTCGGCGTCGACCTTCGTGACGCCGTCGTCGGTGGCGATGGTGAACCCGCCCATGATCGAGGGGGCGACGTTGTCGTCGTGGGCGTCGCCCGAGACGACGGCCTCGCCCTCGGCGGCGATGGGGACCAGTTCCTCGCGGGTGTGACCGCGGTCGTAGAGTTCGTTCAGGCCGACGGCGGCCGCGGCGGCGCTGGCGGCCGACGAGCCCAGGCCCGAGGCCGGGCGCACGCCCTTGTCGATCTCGATGCGGGCGGGAGCGTCCAGCGCCTCGGCGACGGCCCCGACGGTGTTTTTCTCGGGGTCTTCCGGGATGTACTGGCTGCCGACGCCGGTGACCTCGATGCTGACCTCGTCGGCCTTCTCGACGCGGACGACGTCCGCCGGGCGGTCCAGCGCGGCCCCGAACACGTCGAAGCCGCTCCCGAGGTTCGCGCTCGTGGCCGGTGCCCGGACGGTGAGCATGCACGTGGCTTCCGTCAGGGCCGGCAAAAAGGTAGCGGACTCCGGGGTTTTCGCCACGGGACACGGTCACGCAGTGTGGCGGCCCCGGTCGCCGCCCGCCCGACTTTTGTCCGTGGCGCGCCGTCGTTCGACCATGACAGTCGTCGGGTTCCTGAGCGTGGCACCGGTGATCGAGGACAGCATGGCCGAGGAGGTCGCCGCGGCCGTCGACGCCCTGGAGGCGTTCGACGTGGCCTACGAGACCACCCCGATGGGCACGACCATCGAGGCCGAGGAGATCGACGAACTGTTCGCGGCCGCCCAGGCCGCCCACGAGGCCGTCGACGCCGACCGGGTGAGTACCGTCCTGAAGATCGACGACAAGCGCGGCCGCGAGTCGGCCGCCGAGAAGGTCGACGGCGTCGAGGAAGCCCTGGGGAGACCCGCCCGGAGCGACCGGGACCCGGACGCCTAAAGGGGGGCGCGGCACAAGCGGGGGTATGGACAGTCTGAACCGGATGGCGACGGACCTCGTCGACGAGGCCATCGACTTCGCCGACGAGCTGAACGTCGCCGTCTCGCGTCTCGACAACGATGCGACCGTACTGGACTTCGGGGTCGAGATCCCCGGCGGGCTGGAGGCCGGCCTCCTGCTCACCGAGATCGCGACCGCCGGCCTCTCGACGGTCTCCTCGACCGTCGACGAGGTGGCCGGCGCGCCGTTGACCCACGTCGAACTGTCGACCGACCACCCGGCGTTGGCCCTGCTCTGTGGGCAGAAGGCCGGCTGGGAACTCTCGGTCGGCGACTTCGAGGGGCTGGGCGGCGGTCCGGCCCGCGCGCTGGTCGCCGAGGAGGACGTGTTCCAGCGGATCGGCTACCGCGACGAGTTCGACTTCGCCGTCCTGACCGTCGAGAGCGAGCAGGTGCCCGGCGAGTCGGTCACCGACCACGTCGCCGAGGTCGCGGGCGTCCCCGAGAGCGGCGTCTTCCTGCCCGCCTTCTCCAGCGCCAGCATCACGGGCAGCGTCACGATGGCCGCCCGCGCCGCCGAACTCGCCGTCTTCCGCCTCTCCGAGTTGGGTTACGACCCGCTGGACGTACTCTCTGCGTCGGCCACCGCCCCCGTCGCGCCGGTCGGCGACGACGAGGAGAGCGCCATCGCCCGCACCAACGACGCGCTGGCCTACGGCGGCCGCGCCCACCTCGTCGTCGACGAGGAGTTCGACCGCTTCGACGAGGTGCCCTCCAGCGCACGCGAGGAGTACGGCCGCCCCTTCGCCGAGATCTTCGAGGAGGCCGACTGGGACTTCTACGACGTGCCCGAGTCCGTCTTCGCGCCGGCACAGGTCACCGTCGACGTGGTCGGTGGTCCGACTCACGTCCTGGGCGAGCCGAACCACGACCTGCTGGCCGAGAGCTTCGACCTCTGATGCGGTTCAAGGTCGCCCCCGACCCCGTCGATCCCGACCTGCTCGGGGCCGTCCACGGGGCCGTCCCGCTGGTCCCGGAGTCGATCGACGACTGCTGTGCCCGGATCCTGAACCGGACCGACGTGGGAGCCCGCGAGGACGCGAAGGCCTGGCTCACGTTCTGTCGCGCTCTGGGGCTGGCCAGCGAGACCGATCGGGGCTACGAGCGAGTGCGCCGGGACCCGACCGACGAAGCGGTCGCCGACGCCTTCGCCGAGCGGGTGTTCGGCGCGGCCGAACTGCTCGACGCGCTGGCCGCGGCCGAGGAACCGCTCTCGGCCGAGGCGGCCTTCGACGCGATCCGGGACGCCGTGCCGACCTGGGAGCGCAACCGCCACGGCGACTGGGTCGCCGTCTGGACCGAGCGGACGCGCCGCCTGCTCGACTGGGGCGTCGTGTTCGGCCGCGTCGAACGCGTCGACGGCGGGTACCGGCCGGCTTGACCCACCGTGGAGGAACGCGTTATCCCGCGGACTGCGAACCCGGATCGATGGCGACCTCGTCAGCTGTCGGAGTCGGCCCGGCTCCGCTGCTGTGTTTCGTGGTGCCGTGCGGACTCGATCTGTGCGTTCACGAGTTTGTTGACCTGTCGCCCCCAGTCGTCGTCCGGATGCGTCCGGACGTACTCGGCCCACTGTTTGACCTGCCGGAGGCGCTCGGCGTCGTTGCGGGCGTGTTTCTCCTCAAGCGTCTCCGAGTCGTTCGTAGTCATCCTGGACACCGAGCCGTTCGACGTACCCTTCGAGACGGTCGATGTTAAGCGTTGGCTCGGCGACCCGATACAGGTGGACCGCGTCCTCGAAATCCTTCTTCGTCCCCATCCCGAGTTTGTAGGCGATCTGTAGTTCGAGCGATCCGATGCGGATCGGGTTGTCGGCCAGCCGGACGGTCGTCGTGTCTGCGAGTGAGAGGCGGTCGTACTCGTCAGTGGGGAATTTGAGTTCCAGATTCGGAACGATGTCACCGTCCTCTGCGACTCGAATCGGTAGGTCGTCGACCAACGTTTCGTACATCTCGTCCAGTGGCATCGCCGACCCCCAGTACCCGGCGTCCCGTAGCCGCTGTGCGATTTCTTCGGCCGTCGCTTCGTCGAACCGTTCGACGAGTACGTCGATGTCCTCGGTCGAACGAGACCGACCGAACAGAACGGCGACGTAGCCACTGACGACGGCGTAGTCGACTCCGACTGCGTCGAAAATCTCGACGAGATCGAGAACCAACTCGTCGAGCGCGTTGGGCTCTTTGTCGATGTGAACAGCGTCGTCGGTGAACTCCATTGTATTAGATGCCGTCCCCTTGCGTGAAAAAGTCGAGGACCCGCCCGCTCACCCCGCGGGCGTCACGTCTTTCACGGTCCCGACGCCCTTCGAACTCCCCTCGCGGAAGACGAACCGCTGCCCCTCCTCGACGTAGTAGGGGCGGAACTTGAAGCGGATACGGGTCTCGCCCGAATCCCCGGGGAGCAACTGACCGCCCTCGGGGTAGAACGCGGCGGCCTCGCTGATCGTTTCGAGGTGGACGACCGGTTCGTAGCCGTCGCCGATCCGGGTCGGATGGTTCAGCACCATCACCTCGGCCTCGAACTCGCGGACGGGCGTCGGGTCGGCCTCGCGGGGGAGCAGGACCATCCCGCGCTCGATGTCGACTTCGGCGATGCCTTTCAGCGCGATGCCGACGATCCGGCCGGCCTGGGCCTCGTCGACGCGGTGGTAGTGCATCTCGATGGACCGGACCTCGACCTCGCGGAAGGAGCCGTCCCCCATCGGGCCGAGCAGGAGTTCGTCGCCGGCCTCGACGGTGCCCGACCGGACGGTCCCCGAGGCGACCGCGCCCACGCCGGTCACGTTGTACGTCCGGTCGACGTACATCGTGAAGTCCTCGTCGGCGCGGTCACTGCCGGCGGTCTTGGGCAGGCGCTCGAACAGTTCGTCCAGCTGGCCGAGCCCGTCCATCGTGACCGCGCTCGTCGTGAGGACGGGCACGACGGTCTCGCTGATCTCCTCGACGGCCGCGTCGACGCCGTGGCGCTCGACGCGCAGCGGCGTCTTCTCGACCTCCCGGAGCAGGCGCTCGACCTCGCGTTCGACCTCCCGGAGGCGCTCCTCGTCGACGAGGTCGGCCTTCGTGATGGCGACGATCGTCGGCAGATCGGTCGCCAGCAGGATGCCCAGGTGTTCCCGGGTCGTCTTGGTCGGCCCGTCGTCGGCCGCCACGGTAAGCAGGCCGTAGTCGAGTTTCTGTCCGACCAGGCCACGGATGGTCGTCCGGAGCCAGGGCTCGTGGCCCACGGTGTCGACGAAGGAGACGAGCCGATCGGCCTCCTCGACGACGCGGGCGCGGTCGGACTTGCGGTGGGGGTTGTCCATCCGCACCGGGCCCTCGTCGTCGAAGCCGTAGACGCCGTAGGACAGGTCCGCCGAGAGGCCGCGCTCGACCTCGTGGGGTTGCACGTCGAGGAAGGATCGAGTGCCGCCCTCGCCGTCGTCGGCGTCGCCGGTCACGAGCGAGCCGACCAGCGTCGACTTGCCGTGGTCGACGTGGCCGGCGGTCCCGACGACGATGTGCTCGTCGTCGCCCATGACGGTGCCCTCGCGGATCGTGGCGACGCCGACGATCCCTTCGGTACCCGAGCCGCCCTTCGCGGCGGTGTCGCCGTCGACGCCCCACGTCTCCACCTCGTCGATGTGTGCGCCGGCCTCCTCGGCCAGAAGCGAGAGCACGTCCATCGACTCGGAGAAGGCCTCAGGCTCGATACCCGCGAGGCCGCCGTCGTCGGTGACGCCGACGACGTAGGTGGCCTCGCCGTCCCCCGAGAGGACGCGGTGGCGCAGCTGTGCGGCCAGGCTCTCGAACCGCCCCTCCGTCGCGTGGAGGTCTCTCGTGAGCCGCTCTTTGAACTCGACGCTACCGCCCTCCTCTTCCCCGCGCTCGATGGCGCGTTCGAGGACGGCCCGGTCGGGGCTCATACCTCCGCGTTAGGGGACCACTCTCAAAAGCTTTCTCGAATCGTGTGCCACGGTACCATCACTTTCGGATCCGCTCGACTGCCTCGAGGAACCCGTCGGCGTACGCGGCGTCGGTCACCGCGTCGGCCGCCGCGAGCGCGCTGTCGTCGGCGTTGGCGACCGCGAAGGATCGCCCCGCGGTCTCGAAGGTGGCCACGTCGTTCTCGGAGTCACCCACCGCGACGAACTCGGCTGGGTCCCGGCCCAGCGTCTCCGCGACCGCTTCGAGTCCCCTGCCCTTGTCCACCTCGGGTGCCTTGACGTGGTAGGCAAAGCCCGTGTCGACGACTTCGAGGCCGTGGTCGGCCGCGATCCGCTCCAGCGGGTCCAGGGGCTGGTCGAGCGCGACGGCGATCTCGGTCTCGCGCCAGCGGTTGACGAAGTCCGGTTCGTCCCAGCCCAGCCCGAAGCCGGCCGCCTCGTACTCTTCGGCGACGGCCCACGCGCTTTCGGGGTCGCCGGTGAAGACGATCTCCTCGCCGGCGACGGCGACGACCCCACCGTTCTCGGCGATCACCGTGATCGGGATCGCGAGGAACTCACAGAGCGCGACGGGGTAGGGGAACGCCTTCCCGGTCGCGACCACGACGTGATCGTCCCACTCCTGCAGGACTCCCATTACGCGCGGGTCGATGGCGCGGTTCGGCCCCGTCAGCGTCCCGTCGATGTCGACGGCCAGCGGCGGCGTCACTGCGCACCCTCCGGTCTGGCCGGCCGATGCGTGTCCATGCCACCGCGTAGTGGCTCGCATATGATAAGTGACCGCGGTCCCAGGCAGGGGTATGGACCATCCGCCCGTCGACGGCTGTCCCGACACCTACCTCGTCGACAACGAACTGTTCGGCACCCCGAAGATGCTCGCGACCTACCTGCTCGACGCCGCCGACCCGGCGATCCTGGACGCCGGCACGGTCGCCGGTGCCGAGCGCATCCTCGCCGCGATGGACGCGGTCGGCATCGACCCCGCCGCCGTCGAGTACGTCCTCGTCAGCCACGTCCACCTCGACCACGCCGCCGGGACCGCCCGCCTGCTGGACGCCTGCGAGAACGCCACCGCCGTCGTCCACGAACGGGGGCTCCCCTACCTCACCGACCCCGACAGACTGGAGCGACTCGTCGAGAGCGTCGAGGCCGCCATCGGCATGGAAGCTCCCTACGGCGATCCCGAGCTGGTCCCCGAGGCCCGCTGTCGCGCGGTCTCGGGCGGCGAGGTGCTGGACCTCGGGGACCGCCAGCTGGAACTGTACGACGCGCCGGGTCACTCCCCACACCACTACGTCGCGTTCGAGCCGACCAGCGGGACGCTGTTCGGTGCCGACGCCGTCGGCGCGTTCGACCCGGGCGAGCAGTCGGTGGCCCCGACGACGCCCCCGCCGAGTTTCGACCTGGAAGCCAACCTCGACACCGTCGACCGCCTGCTCGAACTGGAGCCCTCGCGGACGCTGTACAGCCACTTCGGACCGGGCGAACCCGGCGCGGCCGCGGACGAACTGCGCGACTACGCCGCGGTCCTGCCCGCCTTCGTCGACGCGGTCGAAGAAGTCAGGGCCGAGACCGGCGACGACCTGGAGGCGATGCTCGATGCCCTGCGCCCGGAGTGGGAGAGCCCGACGCTCCGCCGGGACGTGGTCGGCGTCCGCCGCTATCTCGACGAGAGCCGCTAGGTCAACCGCTCGTAGGCCGCGTTGACCTGCTTGAACCGCTCCTCGTCGCCGCCCTCGGTGTCGGGGTGGACATCCTTGACCTTCCGCCGGTAGGCCGCCTTGATCTCCGACTCGTCGGCGTCCGTGTCGAGTCCGAGGATCCGGTAGGCTTCGGCTCTGCTGGGGCCGTCGTCCGCCGAGGGTGCCTGTCGCTGGCGCTGGCGCTGTCGTCGCTGGCCCGCGCGTTGCCGGCGCTGGCCGCCGCGACCGCCCGGGGCGGTCCACTCCTCGCGCGGGCCGGCTCCGAACCCGCCGGTCTCGCGGGTCCGGGACCGGCCGCGCCCGTCGTTCTGCCGGGCGCGATCCTCGACCGACCGGTAGATCCTGGCCGCGAGCCGGCCGCTGGCCTGGTACCACATGAAGTAGGCCGCGGTACCGAGGCCGACCGCGACCGCGAGGATCGCGAGGTTGTAGACGACCCCGAGAATCGCCATCACTCCCGCACACCCCGCGAGCGCGGCCGCGATACCCGTGATGAGCCGGTCGTGATCCACGCCACGGCGTTAGGGCCCCGCCCCCGTAAGCCTCTCGCCTGCGGCGCTGACTGCCGTCAGGCCCCGCTCGTCACCGCGCAGGATTCAAACGGTTGGCCGTGCTAGTTCGCCACATGAGCGTCTCGGGGAACTGTGAGATCTGCGGCGTCGGCGAGGTCCGTCACACCTGCTCGCGCTGTGCCCAGCTGGTCTGTGACGAGCACTTCGACGAGGAGACCGGCCTCTGTGTCGAGTGCCTCTCGGAGATGGGCGGCGGCCGCGGGCGCGACCCGGACCGCCAGCCGAGCGACATGCCCGACGGCGTGGACACCTACCGGTTCTGACCGTCGACGAACTACCGGAACCGGTTGAGCCGTTGCTTCAGCCGTTTGGCGGCCTGTCCGCTGGCCTCGTGGAAGTCCTCGTCCATGCCGCCCGCGCTGTCCTCCCCGGCGAAGATGATCCCCCGCGAGGAGTTGACCAGCCCGACGCCGATACCGGACTGCGTCCGGTCCGCCGACGAGCTCCGCTCGTCCAGCTCGGCCAGCCCGTGTTCGACGGCCGCCTCGGCGTCCCCGCCCTGTGCGCCGATGCCGGGCACGAGGAAGGGGATGTCGGGGACGATCTCGCGGAGTTCCGCCAGTTCTTCGGGCTGGGTCGCGCCGACGACGAGGCCCACGTTGCCGTTGCGGTTCCAGGTGTCAGCGAGCGCCGCGACGCGCTCGTAGAGCGGTTCGCCCGACGCGAGTTCGAGGTCCTGGAGGTCCGCGCCGCCGGGGTTGGAGGTGCGACAGAGCAGGAACACGCCCGAGTCGGCGCGTTCGAGGAACGGCTCCAGCGAATCCCGGCCCATGTAGGGGTTGGCGGTGATGGCGTCGGCCCGATCGAGCAGCGCGGCGTACTGGCGGGCGGTGTTGCCGATGTCGCCCCGCTTGGCGTCCAGCAGGACGGGCACGTCCTTGCCGTGTGCGTAGGCGATGGTCTCCTCCAGGGCACGCCAGCCGTCGGGGTCCTCGTAGAAGGCGGCGTTGGGCTTGTAACAGGCGGCGTGTTCGTGGGTCGCGTCGATGATCCGGCGGTTGAACGCCCACCGCGGGAGATCGCGGTCCAGCAGATGGTCGGGGAGCCGGTCCGGGTCGGGATCGAGCCCGACGGAGACGACGCTGTCGACCGCCGCGATGCGGTCGGCCAGCCGGTCGAAGAAGGGCATACCGGGCGCTGGCCCGGCACTCACTACAAGGTTCCTATTGTGGGCGTCAGCTCGACGCGTCGTAGACGACTCGCACGCTCGCCTCGACGGATACGTCGCCGGTCTCGATGGTCGTCCCGCCGCCGGCCGCCCTCGCCGCCGCGACCTCGTAAGCCAGGGGCCGGTAGTCGGTGCCCGTCGCGTCGATGCTGGCGACGCCGGTCACCGACAGGCCGCCCGCGCCGGCGAGCGTCTCGGCCTGGGTCCGCGCGTCGGCCATCGCGTTCTCCAGCGCCCGGTTCCGGAGGCGCTCGCGCGTCGACTCCGAGAGCGTGAACCGGACCGACCGTACTTCGGCGCCCGCGTTCGCGGCCGCGTCGACGACCGCGCCCGCACGGTCCGTGTCCGAGACGGTCACCTCGAAGGTGTGGACGCCCCGCAGGTCGGGGCCGCTCTCGCCCCCCTTGCCCGGCGGGACGCGACGCGGGGGCGACTCGATGCTGTAGCCGGTGGTCTCGATGGCGTCGTCGGCGACCCCAGCCGCGGCGAGAGCGCTCCGCAGATCGCTGGCACCGCTCGCCAGTTCCGACCGGATCGCGGCCGGGTCGTCGCCCGCGGCCGTCACGGCCAGTCGGACGACGGCCTGATCGGGCCGGGCGCTGGCCGACCCCTCGCCGGCGACGGTGATCGTCCGCGCGTGCCCGCCGTCGGCGGCGGTCCGCTGTGCTGGTTGCGCGCCGGGACCTCCCATCGCGAGGACCGTGCCCGCCGCACCGGCCGTCACCACGACGGCGGCGGCGAGCGCCAGGACCACTGTCTTTCGCATACACTCGTCCCTTGGACGGGTTGGTACGAATACCCGCCGGAGGGTCAAACGCCGATTTGAGTCTTGGGGAACACTCAAACCGACCGGGCCGCTACGGGCGACCGAATGCCGTCGTTCGACGCCGTCGCGTTCGACCTGGACTACACGCTGGCGGTCACCGACCGCGACCGACAGGCCCTGCTCGACGCCGCGACCGACCGGGCCGACGCCCACGACATCGAGCGCACGGACTACCTCGACGCCCACGGCGCGGTCGCTGCGACGGAGACCCGCGCTCCCATCTTCGAGCGCCTGCTGACCGACGACACCGACCCCGCGGAACTGGCGACGGCCTACCGGTCGGCCGTCGAGGCCGCCCTCGAACCCGTCGCCGGTGTCCCGGACCTGCTCGCGACCCTCCGGGAGTCCTACCGGGTCGGCCTGCTGACCGACGGCCCGCTGGTCGCCCAGCGGGGGAAACTCCGGACGCTCGGCTGGACCGACCTGTTCGACGCGGTCGTGATCACGGGCGACCTGCCGGCCGGGAAACCGGATCGACGCGCCTTCGCGGCGATCTGCGAGGAACTGGGGGTCCAGCCCGCCCGGACGGTCTACGTCGGGGACAGACCCGAGGTCGACGTACGGGGCGCGGCCGACGCCGGCCTCGCGGTCGTCCAGGTGCTGTACCCGGACGGTCCAGAGCCACATCCCGCGGCCGACGCCACGGTCGACCGCGCCGATCTCGTCGCGCGACTGCCCGCCGTCCTCGACTCGCTCTAGTCGGCCGCCGCCACCAGTACGTCCACGGCCGCCTTCACCGCCGCACCGGACTCGACGAACACGAGCGTCCGGGGCGGCTCGGCGGCTTTCGGGCGCACCCGGAGGTCGGCGTCGGCGGCCGCCTCCGCGCCGGCCTCGACGCCCACCCGCAGCTCCAGGTACGCCCGGTCGGGCTGGACGAACACGTCGGCCACGCGCTCGCCGTCGCGGTCGATCCCGTAGGCGAGAGCCCCGTCGGCGGTCGGTTCCACGTCCGGGTCGGCGTCGACGATTCCCGTGTCCGCGAGCGGGCCGGTCTCGCGGCCCGTGATCTCCGAAGCCAGTAGCTGCGCGATCCGCGTGCCGTCCGTGATCCGGTCCTCGACCATCAGAGCTCACCCAGTGCGCGCTCGGCGGCATCGCTCACGTCCAGCCCTTCCCGTTTGGCGTAGACGACGGCGGCGGCCTCGACGGTCACGCCCAGGTCGGCCTGCAGGGAGTTGATCTCGGCGACCGCCGCCTGTTTCTCGGTTCCGGCCTCCACGAGGGCGTCGAGGACGCGCTCGAACGTCGAGCGCTGCTGGAGGATCGACTCGTCGGGAACAAACCCCTCCGGCACGTCGACGCCGTCGGGGTCGAACGCGACTTCGACCTCGCCCTCGGTGCGGGTGACCAGCCCCTCGCCGGCGGCCACGTCGAGCAGGCGCTTGGCCTGGTCGGGCGTGAACCAGTCCCGGTCCAAAGAGAGGGCGACGACGAACTCGCTTTCCCCCATCGCGGTCGTGCCCTGCTGGCGGAACGGGGCGGCGACGGCCCTCCGGAGACTCATCGTCTCCCCCGCCGACCGGGATCGCCCTAAACCCATCGGATACCCGCGAGGCCGACGCCGCGGGCGTCGTTGGCGAGTCGAGAGGTTCAAGTGCTCACCCCCGAATCCTCGGGTATGAAAGACCAGGGACGCTCGACGCGCAAGCGCACCGGCGGCCGGCTGCGACCGAACCACAAGAAGAAGAAACACGAACTCGGCGGCGAGCCGACCGAGACCCAGGTCGGCGACCGGAAGCTGAAGTTCGTCGACAAGCGGGGCAACACCGAGAAAGTCCGCGCCATCGAGGCCGACACCGCCAGCGTCGCCGTCGACGGCGAAGTCGTCGCCGCCGAGATCGAGAACGTCGCCGAGAACGACGCCAACCCCAACTACGCCCGCCGGAACATCATCACGAAGGGCGCGGTCCTCGAAACCAGCGAGGGTCTGGTCCGCGTCACCTCCCGTCCCGGGCAGGACGGCCAGGTCAACGGCGTCCTCGTCGAGTGAGCCGATCCCGAGCGGCTGACCGCCGTTCGTGACGGTTTTTTTTTTCGGCCAGCAGGCACTTACCGGCTCGGAACCGGGTGACGGTATGGATCGACGACAGTTCCTCGAAGCGACGGGTATCGCGGCCGCCGGGACAGCCCTCGCAGGCTGTAGCGGTGGCGGCTCCGCCGAGACCGGGACGCTGGCGACGAAAGTGACCGACCAGCCCAGCGACATCGACGATTTCGAGACGCTGGTGATCCGGCTGACGGCCCTCCGGACGACACGGGTCGACGGCACGCCGGCGGATGGGACGGCGACCGACGCTGGCACGGACTCGGGCGGCGACGCCGGCGAGCGCACCATCGACATCGAGGACACCGAGGTCGACCTCACGGAACTGGCCGACGGCGACGCGACGCCGATCGACGAGACGGAACTGGAGACGGGCACGTACGCCTACCTCAAACTCGTCGTCGGCGAGGTCGTCGAGGCACGCCTCGCCGACGGCGGGGAGGCCACGGTCGACACGCCCGGGAACGCACCCCTGAAGTTCGACGCGCAGTTCGAGATCCGGGCCGACCAGCGGACCACGTTCCTCGCGGACTTCACCCCCGTCAGGCAGGGGCGGACGGGGCGGTACCTGATCAAACCGGTCGCCGACGGCGTGGAGGTCTCCTACGGATCCGCCTCGACCACGACGGCCTGATCAGGGTCGCGGTGCCGCCTTCTGCAGTGCGCTCTCGGCGATGTTACCGCCGTAGTCCGCGGTCCGTGACAGCGAGTCAACCACCAGCCCCAGCACCTGGGCCGTCTGTGAGTCCAGTTGGTGGATGAGATCGTCGATCTCCCGGGCGCTGTCGTCGATGGGCCGGATGCGCGAGCGGGCTTCGCTGGCCAGTCGGGTGGCCTCCTCGGCGTCGTCTTCCAGCAGGGCGTCCATCGCGGTCTCGGGCACCGCCAGCGCCTCCTCGCGGAGTTCGTAGAGCCCGTCGCCGATCTCCTCGGGGAGATCGCCGACCTCCAGCGCCAGCCGGGCGATCTTCGAGGCGTGATCGGCGATCCGCTCCAGCTGGCGGGCGCTGGACTGGTAGTCGTAACAGGTCTCCCGCGGGAGGCCGATCTGGGAGGCCGCCGTCGGGTCCCGCAGGACCGACCGGAACACCCGAGAGATCATGTACCAGAGGCGGTCCACGTCGTCGTCGCGTTCGCGCACGTCGTGGGCGAGGTCGTCGTCGTTCTCGACCAGCGCGTCCACCGCGTCCGAGAGCATGGTCAGGGCGACGAGGCGCATGCGCGTGATGGCGTTGTGGACCGACAGCTCCGAGGAGTCCAGCAGGTCCTGGAGGACGACCCGATCGCTGGTCTCCTCGATCACTTCCAAGCCGACCAGTCCCTGCGTCGCCTGCCGGATCGTCCGGCGTTGCTGGGCGCTGACCCGCGGTGTCTCCAGCCTGATGATGTCGAACCCGCTGACGTACATCGTCATCACCGCCCGCGTCAACTGGTCGTCCTCCAGTCCGCTCACGTCGAGCGTGCCCTCGGTGCGCTCCTCGCCCCGTTTCGGTGAGAGCAACAGCGAGTCGCCCTCGGCGTGGAACTCGACGACGCTGCCGGCCTCGACGCCGTTTTCCGTCGCCCACTCCTTCGGGAGCGACACGGTGTACGTCGACCCGCCCGTGACCTGCACCTTGCGCGTCTCCATACGCCCCCGTTCGCCTTCTTGCCAAATAAATCATTTCTTGTCTATATATAAATAGACGAGATTACGTGTTTCGGGAGAGGATATTTTCTCGTCCGACGAAAGACGTGAATACCACGTCGAGGTCGTCCGTCTCGTCGTGTTCCCGTCGCAGGTCTTCGGCCGAAACGCCACGACGATCGGACCGAACGGCCGATAGAGTGGTCAAGGCGGCAAGTGACGACCGCCGGGCGCCGCAGTACGTACTTCTATATAGATAATAGAACGATGGGCAAAAGTAATAGTAGGGTATTTATCCGTCAACCCACCCGTTTCCAGTGATGACGCACGAATCAGCGGGCCTCTCGCGTCGGAAGTTCGTGACCGCAGCGAGTACCGGGATCGCAGGGACGGCACTCGCGGGCTGTCTCGGTGGCGGCAGCGGTTCGGGAACCACGGGGACGCTCAGTGTCGGCGGCTCCTCGACTGTGTACCCGATCGCCAACGCCGCAGCCGGCATCTGGAACTCCAACCCGCCGTCGGGTGACAAGGACTACTGGGTGCCCAGCAACTGGGGCTACCAGACCGACGAGAACGCCGCCGATTTCTTCGCTACGAAATACGGGTTCGAGGCCACGGGGAAACGCCGCAAACCCCCCTATCCCGTGCGAGTCGGCCTGAGCCACTCCGGGACCGGCGTCAAGGGTGTCAAGAACGGTACGCTCGACATCGGTAACTCCAGCGCACCGGTTTCCGCCGAGCTGTCCGACGCCAGCCAGTCCACGCTCGACAAGTTCGTCGACCACGTCATCGGCGTGGACGGCCAGCCGATCGTCGTGAGCAAGGAGATCAAAGAGCAGGGCGTCACACAGATCACGCTCGAAGAACTGAAGAAGATCTACTCCGGCGAGATCACCAACTGGAAGGCAGTCGGCGGTCCGGACAAGGAGATGCTCGTTCTCGGCCGTGTGAAGGGCTCGGGCACGTCCACGGCGTTCCGGAAGAACGTCTTCGGTGACCCCAACTTCGAGACGACGGTCACGCAGCGGTACGGCAAGAACCAGCAGCTCCAGACAGCCGTCAGCCAGGCCGACAACGCCATCACGTACCTCGCGCTCAAGTTCGTCCAGCCCGACGGACAGGTTCCGCCGATCGGCCTGAGCGTCGACGGGAAACTGTACGAGTACGGCAAGAACCTCGGTGCCAAGGAGTACCCCCTGTCGCGTGACCTCCACATGTACACCTGGAAGGACACCTCGAAGAAGGAGGCCGCGTTCATCCACATGATCCTCAGCGACTTCGGCCAGGCCAACTTCGTCGAGCCGAACAACTACTTCAAACTCCCCAAGGACCGACAGAAAAAGCAGCTCAGCAAGCTGCAGAAGGTCCAGGGCTAGAACGACTCCAAAGAGTATCCCTTATTATGCTGCCCCCGACAGAGTGATTCAGATGCTCGGAACGATCGGTGCCACGATCCGCGAGAACGCGCCCGTCGACGCGGGTGATGCCGGGCACATCTGGGTCGTCGGGGGCCTCTCGCTTGCCCTCGCCTTCGCCCTCTTTTTCGTCGGGTCGCGGTTCACCGTCCTGCCACTCGCCGCCTTCGTCGTGACCGTCGGCTACGGCTGGTACGCCCACCAGGCCGGGACCGCGAAGGGGCTGACGCTGTTGACGACCGTCTTCGCGGTGTTGATTCTGGTCCTCATCGTCGTGTTCCTCGTCGCGCGGTCGATACCGGCGTTCAGTTACATGGGTATCGACATCCTGACGAAGACGAGCAAGCCCTTCTGGAACACGTCCGGCGAGGAGGTCTACTCGCTCGTCCCGATGATCGTCGGGACGCTCACAACCACGGCGATCGCGATGGTCTTCGCCGCGCCACTCGGTGTCGCGAGTGCGCTGTTCATCAGCGAGATCGCGCCCGACTGGGCCCGCGAGATCGTCAAGCCGGGCGTGGAACTGATGGCCGGTATCCCGTCTATCGTCTACGGGTTCATCGGCTTCGCGATCATCAACGAGTTCATGTACTCCGAGATGCGCCTCCCCGGCTTCGGGAGTTACATCGCGGTCGGACTGGTGATCGGGATCATGGCGTTGCCGACGGTGGTCAGCGTCGCCGAAGACGCACTCGCGGCGGTCCCCGAATCGATGAAAAGCGGGTCACTGGCGATGGGAGCCACGGACTGGCAGACGATGAAAAACGTCACAGTCCCCGCCGCGTTCTCCGGCGTTTCGGCCGCCGTACTGCTCGGGGTCGGACGTGCCATCGGCGAGACGATGGCCGCGACGGTCATGCTCGGACACACGAAGCTCATCCCTGACCCGCTGTACGACGTGTTCGCGAACGGGGAGACGCTGACCAGCGTCATCGCCTTCGAGTACGGGAACGCCTCGGGGCTGCACATGAGTGCGCTGTTCGCGGCCGGCGTCATCCTCTTCGTGACGGTGCTGTTCCTGAGCATCGGGTCGCTACTCATCGAGCGGCGGATGGAACGAAAACTCGGAGGGAAAGCATGAGTCAGGCGACGGAGTCGGTGTTCGTCGGAGACGACACCACCGGGTTCGAGCGTGTTGCGGCCGGCGTCGTGGGCGTGGGAATCGTGACGTTCCTGCTCGCTGCGGCCGGTCTGCTCCAGTTCGTCGCGCTCGGCCAGTCGGTCCTCGGGACGCCGGTGTACGACCTCTTCGGGTACGGACTGGTGGCGATGGGGGTCGCCACCGCCGGGCTCGGGATCGGGACCCGCGCCGGCGTCCTCTCGGCCGACCCGGACGACGCGGCGGGGATTCTCCCCGGGACCATCTTCGGCGCGATCGGGTTCGCCACCGGCGGGCTGGTCGCCAGCCAGACGTTCGGTCTCGGGACACCCGTCTGGATCGCCGCCGCGCTCTCGCTCGGGGGCGCGGTCTTCGCGCTGACCGTCTTCCCGCGCGAGGACGTGGGCTCGACGATCCCGGCAGCGTCGTTCCTCGTCTTCCTCGGCGGCGTCGTCCTCGGTGACGTGATCGCGGTCGGCTGGGCGTGGACGACACCGGCTCTCACTGGCACCTTCACGGCGGAGGTCGTCTTGCCGTTGCTCACGGTGATGGGGTCGCTGATCGGCGTCTGGAGCGCCGCGAAGGCCTACGGCGGGTTCGGCCCGAGCGGCAGACAGGCGGGCGCGTTCCTCCTGATCGGACTGTCGGTCTTCGGCATCCTCTCGGTACTCGTCATCCTCGTCGTGTTCGTGTTCATCAAGGGACTCCCGACGGTGCTGACCGGTGCCGACCTCGCGCAACTGGAGATCCCTTTCATCATGAACGTCTCCGCGGGCCTGTACGTCACCGTCCCCGGTGTGTTGCCGGCGATCCTGGGGACCATCTGGCTGGTCGTCGGCACCGTCGTCATCGCGGTCCCGATCGGCGTCGGTGCTGCCGTGTTCCTGACGGAGTACGCCGAACAGGGGCGGTTCACACAGGTTGTCGAGCTGGCGACGAACGGGCTCTGGAGTACCCCGAGTGTCGTGTTCGGCCTGTTCGGACTCGCGTTTCTGGTCCCGCGGCTCGGGAATGCACCGTCGCTACTCGCGGGCCAGATCGTCCTGTCGTTCATGTTGCTGCCGCTGGTGATCATCACCAGTCGGGAGTCGATCAAGTCGGTCCCGGACGAGTACCGCGACGCGAGCGCCGCGCTGGGGGTCAGCCGGTGGGAGACCATCAAAAGCGTCGTGCTGCCGGCGGCGATGCCCGGGATCATCACCGGCGTCATCCTCGGCGTCGGCCGGATCGCCGGCGAGACAGCACCGATCCTGCTCGTGATGACGCGATCCGTGTTCCCGTTCGGTACTCCCAACGTACTGAGTGGGTTCCGGTTCACCACGTCGCCGCCGTTCATCGCCAACGACGCACTCCTGCAGTCTGCGAGTGCGCTCCCCTATCAGCTGTACGCGACGATCACGGCCGGCCAGTCGCCGCGGCCGGAGCTGTTTACCGCCCGCGAGTTCGGCTGGGGGACGGCGATGATCCTGCTCGTCGTGGTCCTGGGCCTCTACGCGATCGGCGTCCTCTCGCGAATCTACTTCCGGAGGAAACTGAACGCATGAGCAACACCGCATCGACCGACGTGTCGAGTACAGACTCCCAGACGACCAGCGGCGAGAGCCAGGAACGACTCCGCGAGGAGTGGGTCGAGTACCAGTCCGGCGGGGAGACGAAGATCTCCGTCGAGGACCTCAACGTCTGGTACGACGACGACCACGCGATCAAGGACATCTCGATGGACATCCCGGAGAAAAGCGTCACCGCGCTGATCGGGCCGTCGGGCTGTGGGAAGTCGACGTTCCTGCGGTGTCTCAACCGGATGAACGACCGGATCAACAGCGCGACCGTCGAGGGCACCGTCGAGATCGACGGCGAGGACATCTACCAGGACGGCGTGAACCTCGTCGAACTCCGCAAGCGGGTCGGGATGGTGTTCCAGAGTCCGAACCCGTTCCCGAAGTCCATCCGGGACAACATCGCGTACGGGCCGCGCAAACACGGCGATATCGAGCGCGGCCTGCTGGCCCGTCTGCTCGGTCGCGACGAGAAGGAAAAGGAGGACGAACTCGTCGAGCGGGCGCTCCGGAACGCGGCGCTGTGGGAGGAAGTCAGTGATCGACTCGACGACAACGCACTCGGTCTCTCCGGCGGCCAGCAACAGCGGCTCTGTATCGCTCGCTGTCTCGCGGTCGATCCCGAAGTGATCCTGATGGACGAGCCCGCGAGCGCGCTCGACCCGATCGCGACCGCCAAGATCGAGGACCTCATCGACGAACTCGCCGAGGACTACACGGTCGTCGTCGTCACCCACAACATGCAACAGGCGGCCCGCATCTCCGACCAGACCGCCGTCTTCCTCACCGGCGGCGAACTCGTGGAGTACGACGACACCGACAAGATCTTCGAGAACCCCGAGAGCCAGCGCGTCGAGGACTACATCACCGGCAAGTTCGGGTAGCGTCTGACGAACATCTAAACCCACACTCGAAAAACATACACCCATGCCACGCAAGGACTATCAGGAACAACTCGACGAACTGGAAGAGGACGTCCTCTACATGAGCGAGGTCGTCCTCGAACGGTTTCGGATGGGACTCGATGCACTGGAGCGGAAAGACCAGGAGCTGGCCCGCGAGGTCATCGAGGGCGACCACGAGATCAACGAACTCTATCTGGACCTGGAACAGGACTGCATCGACCTCTTCGCCCTCCAGCAACCCGTCGCCGGCGACCTGCGATTCATCGCCGCCTCGTTCAAGATCATCACCGACCTCGAACGGATCGGCGACCTCGCCACCAACCTCGGGGAGTACGCGCTGGAGGCCGAACGCGACGTGTTCCCCGACGTGGACATCCAGGCCATCGGCGACGAGACCCTCGATATGGTCGAGGACGCAATGGCCGCCTACGCCGCGCGCGAGCCCGAGGACTGCTTCGAGATCGCCGAGCGCGACGACGACATCGACGCCCACTGCGAGGCCGCCTCCGAGATCGTCGTCCGCGACCTCATCGAGACCGAACTCGACGAACGCGAGGGCATCGACGAAGACGACGTCGAGACGTTCATGACCGAGGTCTCGCGGCTCCTGCTCACCGTCCGCGATCTCGAACGCGTCGGCGACCACGCCGTCAACATCGCCGCCCGCACGCTGTACATGGTCGAGAACGACGACGCCCTCATTTACTGACACCCACTTTTTACAGGCGGCCGAGGCGAATGCCCCAGGGCTTGACCCCGGGGTTGAAGCCGACAACCCATGGCACAAACCAATAAGTGGAA
>JBDGUF010000029.1:19600-98927 GCA_042216105.1 Halorientalis sp. | reverse complement strand
ACCACGAGTCGAAGAGGTAGGTGTCCGCAGGTACACCTACCTCTTCTTCGAGTTCGGTGACGATCTCTCGGGCGAGATCGTATTTCGTATCGTGGTCGTCGTCTTCGTCGTCGTGCTGTTCGTAGAGGCGGAAGGTGAGCGGGTAGGCGGTTTTGTCGTCGGCGTAGAAGGCGTAGATGAGGTCTTGGCCCCAGACAGTGTCATCTTCAGCGTGATCGTAGAACCGGCCGACGCCGGGGACTTCGTCCCCGGCTTTCTCGGTGATCGTGTCGTCAAGGATGATGTAGCCGTCTTTCGACCAGCGCGTTTCACCGTGTTTCTGAAGCTCTTCGAGGCGTTCGTGGTTGAATTGGTCTTCGTCCCAGTCGTACTCGGTGAGGAACTTGTTGAGGGCGCGTTTGCCGTTGGCTGGAAGGACTTCGCGTGCGATGCCCGCCACGGTCTTGTTGCTGGCCGCAACAAGACCGGTGGCGTAGGTTTTCGCGTGACGGCGCTGTGCTGGTGATAGCGAGTCGAACTCGTCGAACACGCGCGTACACGACAGGAAGTCCGTGATCGGCATCATCCGTCCTTGCTACCGGCTACGTCACGCTCCTACTTCAACGTGCAAAGCCGAGGTAGTCAGATAGATTTTCAATAGGTCCGTCAATGGACCCAATGTATCCGCTCATGAAGGCCATGGCAGTTTCTTGACCTTTGTTGTAGACAATGCGGTTTAATTCTAATGCTGCTTGGTAGGCTCAGATGGTTCGCTCGCCATATGATATTCTTCACGCAAACTGTCGCCGTCATCTCTGAGTCGATAAACTATTTCCCGTGACTCTACATGCTTCTCAGTATCATGAGCGAGCCGGAACAGGAGACACTTCCTGGCGTTGATAAAGACGATACAAGCGAGACACTAGACTTAGACACGCTGGAATCGCACCTCTGGGAAGCGGCTGACATCCTGCGCGGGAGTATCGACGCGGCGGACTACAAGAACTACATCTTCGGACTGCTCTTTCTGAAGCGCATCAACGACCGGTTCGATGAGGAGACCGAAGAAATCGCTGAGGAGTACGACGTAGACGAGGAGACTGTCCGGGGCGACCGCGACCTTCACGAGGAGTTCTGGGTACCGGAACGCGCCCGCTGGGACCACATCACCGCACAGAGTACCGACATCGGTGCGACCCTGAACAAGGCCCTCGAAGCCGTCGAGGACGAGAACGACGCGATTGCCGACCGGGTTCTCACGACGGTAGACTTCAACGACAAGGACCGGCTCTCGGACGCCACGCTGGAGGAACTGGTCACGCACTTCGACAAGCACCGCTACCGGAACGAAGACCTCGAAGACCCCGACATCTTCGGGCGGGCATACGAGTACCTCATCCGGCAGTTTGCCGACGACGCCGGGAAGAAGGGCGGCGAGTTCTACACGCCCCGCGAGGTCGTCCAACTGCTCGTCCGGTGTGTGGACCCCCAGCCCGGCGACCGTGTGTATGACCCCTGCTGTGGCTCCGGTGGGATGCTCATCTACTCCGCCCAGCACATCACCAACGGCGAGACGAGCATGGACGACATCTCGCTGTACGGGCAGGAGAAGAACCTGAATACGTGGGCTATCGGCCAGATGAACGTCCTGCTCCACGAACTTCAGGACGCCAAGATTACAAAGGGCGATACAATCACGGACCCGAACTTCGTCACGGAACATGACGAACTCGAAGTCTTTGACCGAGTTCTTGCCAATCCCCCCTGGAATCAGAAAAAATGGAACAAAGAGTGGGTGCAAGAGAATGAGCCTTTCAACCGTTTCCCATATGGATTACCGCCTAAGAATCGGGGAGACTGGTCTTGGATTCAATTGATGATTTCCTCCTTGACAGAGGATGGGAAGGCAGGGATTGTAATGGACAATGGAGTCCTGTTCCGCTCTAGGTCTGAGAAGGATATTCGGAGACCGATTTTAGAAGATGATTTAGTTGAAGCGATAATTGCTCTCCCCGAAGACCTATTCTATAATACTTCCTCTCCAGGTTGTATTCTTATATTCAACAAAGACAAGCCAGAAGATAAGAAGGGGAAAATCCAGTTCATCAACGCAGAAGATAAAGTTCTTCGTACGTCTGGGGTGGAAGTATATACTGAATTATCGAATCAAAATCGGTTGACCCAGCGTGGTGTGGAATATATTGCTGAAACTCACCAAACAGGCCGTGAAGAACAACACCATAGCCGATTTGTAGAACTTGAGGAGATAGAGGAAAACAACTGGAATCTGAATATATCTCGGTACGTAGACACAACTGAAGAGCGAGAGGACATCGATATTGAGGAGAAAATCAACCTCATTCAAGAATTAGAGAAAGAGCGGAACCAAGCAATGGATGAGTTGTATGATAGTTTTGAGCAGTTGGGGTTCAAGTAACTAATGCAGTCCCAATATAGTCCGCGGATTCCCTCAGTGCCAGAAGACTGGGAAACCGTTCCATTAGGTGAGGTTGCCGACAAAGTAGCAGGTACGAAACCAGAAAAAGTCAAAGACGAAAACGAACCAGAGTTAGAACCATACGTGACAGCCGAAGCGTACAGCGGCGAAATCACCTCATACGCTGACCCAGAATCTGGGAAAAAATGCAACTCAAGTGATGTTCTCTTGGTCTGGGACGGGAGCGTAGGTAAAGTCATGACTGGATATGAGGGTGTCCTTGGTTCAACCATGGCAGCCCTTCGATTTGATGAGGAATTAATGGACCCTGAGTTTGCATACTTCTATTTACATGAGTCTGAGGATAAAATAGCCTCATTGGCTGAGGGGACGACGATACTGCACTTACCCAGAGATTTTATGGAGATATTTGAGGTGCCACTTCCCCCACTCCAGGAACAACGTGCTATCTCTGAGTTCTTGAACAATATTGAGTTTGTTGCTGAAAGGAGCGAGAAAATAAAAACAGAAGTGGAGGAACTGAAACAAGAGGCAGTCAATCAATTACTTCGGAATGGAACCGAAGAATATCGATTAAAGGAAATTAGAATTGGACCTCGGACGGAAAGGCTTCCAGAACCGTGGGAAGTCCAGAATATTGATGAAATCTCTCTTGATGGAAAAGAGGGTCTCAGAGGTGGACCCCCCGGTGGGAAAATAAAGAACAAATACCGCTCTCAGTCAGGATACAAAATATACGCTCAGGAGAACGTTATTAGCCGGAACTTTGACCAACGTTCTGATTATATACCAGAAGAAAGGTACGAAAAAGTGAAATCGGCCGCCACAAAGCCAGGCGATATATTAATAACAACAGAGGGTTCCATTGGCCGTGCTGCTGTTGTCCCCGAAAATGCGGAACCTGGGATAGTGAATAACCACTTAGCACGCCTCCGTGTCAACCAAGAAATATATAATCCGTATTACATAGCAGAAGTTATTGATGCGTCACATCTTGTGGAATCTCAAATAAAATCTCTGAGTAACAACTCTGGAAGACCTGGACTCAACCTGAATATTCTTCGTGAATTTAGAATACCTGTGCCCTCAAAGGAGGAACAATCTGAAATAGTCCGACTCTTGGGTTCTTTTGACTCAAAACGGCATAAGGAGAATGTGTTCGCAGAGAATATTGAAGAATTAGAAGATGGGCTTCGGAGAAAGTTCGTGAAGGGTGAACTCCGGTTCTAATTATGTCTAATGAGTATAGTGTGGTAGAACGGCCCGCTCTCGAAACCCTCCAAACGCTCGGCTGGGAAATCATCGACCAACAGCGAACTACTTGGTCTGACCCCCGGGAAAAGAAGTCCTCGGCTGTACTCGAAGACCGGCTCCGGAACGCTGTCAGGCGTCTAAACGACTGGATTAGCGAGGACAATCTCAACAAAGCCGTCCGTGAGATTCAGCAGGTCGTCGGGACGAACACGATGGACGAGAACGAGCAGATTCACGAGAAACTCGTCCGGCACACGTCCGTCAAGCAGGACCTCGGGCACGGTACGAAACACCAGACGGTCAAATACATCGACTACGAGAACCCCGAGAACAACGACTGGCTCGCTATCAACCAGTTCGACGTAGCCGGTGACATCGAGACAATCAAACCCGACATCGTTCTTTTCGTCAACGGCATCCCGCTGGGCGTCATCGAGTGCAAGTCCCCGACCATTGCGGAGCCACGTTCGGAAGCGCTCGAACAGCTCACACGCTACCAGAACCAACGCACCGAAACCGGCAGTGAAGGCGCTGAGGAACTCTTTCGATACAACCAGTTCTCGGTAGCGACGTGGTACGAGGGCGCGGTGATGGGTACCTACGGGACGCCGAAAGACCAGTACAAGCCGTGGCGTGACCCCTATCCTGCGACCGATGCGGAACTCAGTGACCTGTTCGACGTTGATTACGTCTCGCCCCAGCACCGGATGCTCTACGCGCTGTTCGACCACGAGCGGCTGTTAGACCAACTTCGGCATTTCACTGTCTTCGAGGAGAACCAGAGCGGGACCGTCAAAATGGTCGCCCGCTACCAGCAGTACCGCGCCGTCGAGAAGGCACTCGAACGCATCGAGAAGCGGAGTCAACGGGAGGCACAGGGCGGTGTCGTCTGGCACACCCAAGGGTCCGGGAAATCGCTCACGATGCTGTTCCTCGGACTAAAACTCCGCCGCAGGAAACCGGACCCGACACTCCTCCTTGTCACCGACCGGACCGCTCTGGATGACCAGATTCACGCCACCTTCGAACGCTGTGGCTTCCCGAATCCGAAGAAAGCCGAGGACATCGAAGACCTCCGCGAGAAACTCAAGAGCCACGCCGGAGAGACAATTACGACGCTCATCCAGAAATTCCAACTACAGGAAGGCGAATCTGGGGATTTCCCAGTTCTCTCCCGCGACGAGGACATCTACGCGATGGTTGACGAAGCCCACCGGACCCAGTACAAACAGTTGGCGAACAACATGCGGACAGCCATTCCCAACGCCTTCTACATCGGGTTCACCGGGACGCCTATCGAGAAAGACGAACGCAACACTCGCCGGACGTTCGGCAACTACATCGACACCTACACCATCGACCAGTCGCTCGAAGACGACACCACCGTCGAAATTCTCTACCAGGGACGCCTTGCCGACATCCACCTCGAAAACGCGAACCTCGACGCCGTCTTCGACCGTGTCTTTGACGACTACACCGAGGAGGAGAAGGCAGAAATCAAGAAACGCTACGCACAGGAGCGCGACCTCGCGGAAGCCGAATCTCGAATCGAGACGGTCACGCTGGACATCATCGAGCACTTCGAGGACGAGATCGCCGAGCCGTTCAAGGGAATGGTCGTGACGACCAGCAAGCGGGCCGCAATCCGGTACAAGAAGAAACTCGATATGCTCAACGGCCCGGAGTCGCGGGTCGTCATCTCGCACGACCACAACGACCCCGAGGAGGTCAAGAAGTGGGCACCGACCGACTCGGAACTCTCCGACTACAAAGAGTCGTTCGTTGACCCGAACGGCGAGGTTGAACTTCTCATCGTCTGCGATATGCTGCTCACTGGATTCGACGCTCCAGTTGCTCAGGTGATGTACCTCGATAAGCCGCTCAAAGAGCACAACCTCCTACAGGCAATCGCCCGAGTCAACCGCCCCTTCCCGGAGAAGAACCACGGCCTCATCGTGGATTACTACGGCGTCTCTGACGACCTGAGAGAGGCGCTCGCCATGTTCAGCGAGGACGATGTGAAACACGCCATGGTCCCCCTGGAAGACAAGAAACCGGAACTGGAGGCGGCACATCGGAAGGCGAAGACCTTCTTCGACGACCTCGACGATATGGAGGCTTGTCTTCAGACGCTCGAAGACGAAGATACCCGGATTGAGTTCATGAACGCCTACAAGCGCTTCTCGCAACTCATGGACATCGTTCTGCCCGACCCGATGGCGAATCCCTACAAGGAGGACCTCGAACGCCTCTCCGAAATCTTCGCTCGTGCGAAAGAGCGGTACCGCGACGACTCGATGAATCTGGAAGGGTGTGGCGAGAAGGTCCGTGACCTCATCCAGACACACATCCAGTCGAAGGGTATCGACGTGTTGCATGAAGACCCCGTCTCGATAATGGAAGACGACCAGTTCGAGGCGAAACTTGAAGGCTTAGAGTCGGACGAAGCCCGTGCGAGCGAGATGCAACACGCAATCGAACACGAACTTTCGGTCCGCTACGACGAGGACCCGGTTCACTACGGCTCACTCCAAGAGCGGGTTGAAGAACTGATTGAGGAATACAAACAGAAGCGGCTCAACGACAAGGAAATCATCGAGGAACTACGGGATGTCCTCAATGAGATGCGGTCACGGGACCAAATGGCCCGCTCGAAGGGACTGGAAGACGCAACAGAACTTTCGTTCTATCACGCTCTCGAAGACACGCTAAGAACCGACGAACGAGAGATTGATGACGACACGTTGGTCGATTTGACGACGGACATTATCGCCAAGGTCGAAGATGTCGCCGACGTGGTTGAATGGCAGAAGAAGGTAACTGTCCAGCAGAAACTCCGGAAGCAGGTCAAACTTCGGCTCATGCAATCGGACATTTCGATGTCCGCAGATGAACGAACCGAACTCACGAATCAAATCGTGGAACTGGCCCGTGCTCACTACCAGCCATGAAAGAATATCACATCGGGCAGACGGTCGTTCCCTACGAGATCGAGTGGAGCGACGAGAGAGACACGGTCGGACTCTCCATGGACGGCTCAATGGAACTCACAGTAAAGGCTCCTGTAGACGCTTCTCTGACCGACGTTGAGACGGTTCTCGAAGACAAGCGCCAGTGGATACTCGAAACACTCTATGGTCTCTCCGAGCAGCAAGACCCACCGCTGAATAAGGAGTTTCTGAGCGGCGAGAAACTGCTATACAATGGTCGCCGGTACAGATTGAAGGTCTCGGAGGAACCAGTCGTTGAACCGGAACTCCAGTTCGACGGGCACCAGTTTGACCTTCACGTCCCGCAAGAACAAGCCGTCACAGTTCAGCGAAAACGCCAGACAGTCGTCGATTGGTACGCAGAGCGAGCAAAACAAGAACTACCGGACCGGGCCGAACGGTTTATCCAGAAACTCGGAGCAGAAGACACCACAATAGAAGTGCGTGAACTCAATCGACGCTGGGGAGAATACGAAGATGGGTGTGTGACTCTCCACTGGCGACTGATTTTAGCACCGAAGAAGATACAGGACTACGTCGCCGCGCACGAACTCGCTCACACACGGCATGACAGACACTCGGATGCGTTCTGGAATACCGTCGGAACGCTCGTACCAGACTATCGTGAACGACGAGAATGGTTACGTGTGAATGGAGCTACGTTGACGATATAACGGTATCGCTGGGAGCTATATCTGTTATCGGACCATTCCGTTTCGAGTCCCTGTTTACAGATCTCTCCGTTAGAGACACGCGGAGTTGAACTGCTAGAGACAACCGATAGACGGGCTGGGAACCCAGCCGATCACGCTGAAGACCCACTACAAAGGTTGGTTACAGACGGGACAGATCGTAGGTTCCCTTCCTTGAGATACTAAATCGTCGCTTATTGAGCGAATGACCAGGTTGCAGGTGCTGCACTCCCAATGGGGCACTCCGGTAATCAATTTCGCATGGGGATTTTCCTCAGATGGGGACGTTTCATAGACCTCGGCCTCTAAAATATCATCCTCGGCTAACGCCTTTGCAGCAAATCCGATTCCGATGTGATTTGCTTCTTTGATCCTAGAGAAGCTGTCAGGATACTCTTTTTCTATAAATTCGTCTACTTCTTGGCGAAGGTCAGATACGACCCGCGTTCTATTGAAATAGACCGTCATTAGCTTCTGAAGTTGCTCTGACTCCCTCGCAGCCTCATAGTATTCTTTCCCTCCTTGCTTCACTTTGATGGCGCGAACCTCCGGGGGCATTTGGACGGGTTGATCTTCAGCATCAGTAGCAGAATTCTCTACATCAGCATCGGAAAGGTCGGTTGATTCCTGATACAGCCAGTCTGAACGCGATATTATCTCACTCATTGCCGAAGCTCACATTTCCGCCGTTCGTAAAGCCAGTAACCTAACGGTTTGGGAAATGCGGCAACGGGCCTGAATGGCCCAATGACTATATTTCCCGCCAGTCACTTTAGATGTACACGAATCGCGGGACAGCAACGTCGTGAGACAAAATCGTCCGCTGACCGGACGAAATCATCTGCACGCGCGGCAGTCATTTTATAAACGTGCTGCCGCCGTCTGTCGGATGTTCTTCGTCCGAAAATCGGATGGGCGCTGCAGGATTTGGTCGGAATCGTTACCGACCCGATTTCGCGGTTCCTGCCTGCCGGCGTAGCGGGCGGGCGGGCTTCCACACGGGAAGGGTATCGCCACCCCGGCGCGGCGCGCGTCCGGCGGATCCAGGCGAAAGCCAGTGAATCCCATGGAACCGAGCGAGAGTCTAAGCATCTACCTCACGCAGCGTGAGGCCGATGTGTCAGAATCGACGTTACAGGCCCACAAGTACCGATTAAACCACTTTGTCCGCTGGTGCGAAAACGTCGCCGGGATCGATGACGTGTCCGAACTCTCCGGCGAGGACCTCCACTCGTATCGCCTCTGGCGCCGCGAAGATGGGGACCTCGGGAAGGTCGCTGAAAAGACGCAGATGGATACTCTGCGCGTATACATCCGGACGTTAGAGCGTCTTGATTTAGTCGCTGACGACCTCCACACGGCCGTAATCTCGCCGTCTTTAGACGACTCCGATAATCAGGGCGAGGACATACTCGAAGCGTCGCGCGCCGCCGACATCCTCCGAGACCTCGCACAGTACAAATATGCATCCGCGCGGCACGTCGTCCTCCTACTCTGCTGGCGCACCGCGCTCCGAACAGGCAGTCTTCGCGCGTTGGACATCGAGGACTACAACTCCGGCGAGCGGTTCATCGAGGTGTGCCACCGGGAAGAGACCGATACCCCGCTCAAAAATCAGGACGCCGGCGAGCGGCACGTCGCGCTCCGGAAAGAGGTCTGCGACGTGCTCGATGACTACATCGACCGGCACCGCCCGGGCGTGACGGACGATAATGGCAGAAAACCACTGATAGCCACCTCACACGGTCGAATTAGTAAGACTACCCTGCGTAACTGGAGCTATCAGCTCACCCAGCCTTGTCGCATCTCCGGGTCGTGCCCGCACGGCCGCGATATCGATGAGTGTAAAGCCGCGAATAGCACCGACTACCCCTATGAGTGTCCCGACTCGGTCGCGCTCCACGCCGTCCGCCGGGGATCGATCACCAACATGCTCCGGTCTGACGTGCCGCTCGAAGGGGTCGGCGCGCGGGTAGACGCCACTCGTAGAACGCTCGAAAAGCACTACGATAAGCGAAGCGCAAAAGAGAAGATGGAACAGCGCCGCGACTACCTCGAAGACTTCTAAACCGCCGCGTTAACCGTCGAAACTCGTATTTTTCGGCCCGTGCCGGGTTTTACGGGTTTCAGGGTGGTGAGACTGCCGCGAACCGGCGTGTTAGCGGGGTCGAAACGGTATCACGGCCCGGACCGGGTTAGACTGCGTCCGCGAGCGTTGCCTGGTCCGGGTGCCGCCGCGGGTGGTGATAGCGAGCGCTATACGTGTGCTCGCGCGTCCCCTCGCGCTCGCACACCTCGATAAGCGTCTGCTGCCGCCCGGGCATATCTCCGGCGTCCTCGCCGTCCTCGCCGCCTCGAAGCGCCGCCGCGTCGCGGCCCGGGCCGCCCGGGCCGCGCTCCCGCTCCACCCGCGCCGCGCGGCGCTCCTCGTCGCTGAGGGTCCGCTGCACCTCCGCGCGCCGCCCGCCGGTCTCCGCCTCGTACCGCGTCCTCGCCGGCTCGCTCGCGGCGTCGAAGCGCACCTGCCCGGCGAGCGTCCCCGGCGACTGGTCGTCACAGTACCGGGGAAGCGCTCGCCACAGCTTCCGCGTCGTCTGCCACCGCTTCGGAAGCGCATCGACCGGATCGATCAGCCCCTCCTCATTCATCCGCTCGATCGTGCTGCGGGTTAGCTCGGTCTCGCCCCAGCGCCAGGCGCACCTGGGGGCGGGAAGGGCTTCCGCGAGCTCCCGCTGGTGCGCGCGCGCCCATCGAGCTTTGCCGATCCCGAGCGCCTCGCCGTCGCCGCGACTGTCGGCGTTCATGCTACCACCCCCTCTTCGACCTCTATCAGGTCGCCCTGCTCGCGCATCCGCTCGATCGTCCGCCGCGCCGCATCCTCCTCGATGCCGTGCGTCTTCGCGGCCGCCGCGAGGTCGTCGATCGTCACCTCACCCATCGCATCGACTAGCTCCTCGATCGTCTCCACCCGCTCCGCCTGCGCCGCTGTGTCGCTGTCCTCGCCGGCGTCGTCCTCGCCGCCGCTCTCCTCGCCGACCCAGTCTAGCCTCTTAGCGGGCTCCGGAACAAAATCACCCGGCTGCACGTCCAGCTCCTCGCACACCTGCCGCAGATCCACACCGATGCACCGCTTACCCCCCATCCCGGCCGCCGTCGGCTGGCTGTATGCTTCGACGTAGCTCGAAGCGTTCTGCGCCGCCTGCTTAAACCAACTCTGCAAGTCCGCCTTGCTCGGGACCTCTTCACCGATTCCGTAATCCTTCTGGTATTTGGAGACGGCGCGCCTCGCGCTCCGGAGATGAATCCGCAGCTCCGTCGTCCGACTATCCGCGTCCAAGCCCACCAATGCAAAAGTCTCGCCCACTGCGACATAGTCGTTCCCGCCCTCATACTCATCAACTCCGCCGTTCGCGCTCGCCGCCTCGGCGAGCTGCTCGATAAACCGGTCCTGGTTGTTCTTACTCGCGGCGTCCTCTCCTTCCTTGATTTGCTGCATGTACTCCAATGCGTCCGCTATCTCCGCCTCGCCCGGCAGCTTCTCCTCGCTCGCGCCGTACGCCTCGGCAAAATCCCGGAACCGACCGACTCCAAAAACAACCAGCTGCGCCTGTAACAGCCGCATCTCCTCGCTGATATCCTCCCGGCACCCGCGCTCCTCTAGCATCCGCTCGGCCGCGTCGCGCGCCGCCCGCCACTCTTCGATCATCGCCTCGCGCTCGCCCATCGCCCGCACTGCGTAACTCCAATATGCCAGCGTGTGGTGCGCCGCTGCCGCCGTGCCGTTCGCGTCTCGAAGCTGCTGGAGTCGCTTGAATCGCGCCGCCGCGTCCGCGCCGTCCTGAGTCGGCCCGTCCAAAAAAGCGACCTCGATCGACCGGCGAGCGAGCGCCGGCATTGAGTCCGGGAATCGCTCCTCGCCTAGCACTATCGCCGGCGCCGCGCGCTCGTACTCGATATACCGACTCTGGTCCGGCGTCCCCTTGTGCGTCGTCGCGCCGGTGCTCGTGTCCTTGAGGCACCCGTGGAGCTTATCGACCTTCCACCCCTCCATGTTCGAAGGGTTGTACTCGTCTAGCCATAGCGGCGCGGCCTTCGTGCTGTTAAACGTGCCGTCTGCGCCGCCGCTAGTCATCGCCGACTTAGTAAGATCCGACCCGGGTTCAAGGCCGGCCATTGCTGCCGCTGCGAACTCGTTCGCCGAACTCTTCCCTGCTCCCGTCTGCCCGCGGATTTTGAGAATCGGCCATTTCGACGTGCCGGACCGCGGCGCGCCGGTGATTAGCTCGCGGAAGGGTGCGGCTGCGATATACCCGAGGACCGGCAGCCACCGGTCGTGATTATCTCCGCGCAGCCGCGCGAGACCCTCCGCGACCTCCTTGACTAGCTCCGCATCCGGATCCGCTACATCTTCCGGGCCGACCTCCCACAGTGCCGCGGCGCCGACCTCCGGCGCGTTCTCAGCCCATTTGTCCGCATCGTCTTCGACCCACCCGTCTGCGCCGATTGCGCCTTTCGGTGTCACGGCTCGCGGCTCGCGGTCGTCCGCATCGATGCCGACCGTCTGGATCTGGTCGTAAATCCTGCGGGTCGGCGCGTCGCTCATCTGCGCACTCACTATCCGCTTAATCTGGTTAACCCCGCTCTGCCCGGTCTCGAGCACTGCGCCGGGGACCTCCGCGAGAACCTGCTCGCGCAGCGACCGGGAATCCTGGAAAGCGCTCATCGGCACCTGCATCTCCCGAGCGTCGAACCGCGGCGCCGCCGGCCGCACAGTGATCTCCAGCTGCGTCTCCCGGTCGGCGTCCGGCCACTCCAAAACCGCCTCCACGTCTATATCGACGTTGGTGACGACTTGCTCGTCCGTTCTCACCTCTTCAATATCTCCGTTGTCGTCCGTGATCACGTCCGAGACCGTGATCTCCCTGTAGCCGCCCTCGTTGTCGAAAATATCGCCCTCCGGCGTCCAAAACAGCTTGTCGCACCCGCTAAGACGTACATCGTACGCTTCCATCTCGGTCGCTACCTGCGCCTTGTACCGCTCGATTTCGCTGCCGCTCGGGCTCTGCGCGTCTGTCAGCCGCCGCATCCAACCCCGGCGCTCGAATCCGGCCGCTGCCGCGACCGGGCCGATCGTCTCAAGTGCCTTCCCGCTCTCAGAATCCGCCGCGTCAGCGTCTGAATCGTCCGATTCGGGTTCAAAGCTAGCGAATTCGTCCGACTCTTCGGCGCGTTCGCTCACCTCTTCCGGGTCGGCGTCCGGCGCTAGATCGGGCCCCGCGTCGTCTGCTTCGCTACTCATAGTTCACCCCCGCACCGGCCGCATTCTTTTAGCGGATAGTTCGGGCTCTTCGGTGGGACCGCGTCTCTCGGCTCGGGATCCTCGCACTGACAGTAGCGATACTCGAATACTGTCTCTGCGAGGTTCGTCGGCTCGGGGTCCTCGCCGCCCGCCTCTAAGTCCGCCTCGGCCGCCTCGCGGATCGCCTCGGTCGCTCCTCGCCGCTTAATCGCTCGCAGCATCCGCCGCTTAACCTCGATATCGACTCTGATAACCGTTCGGACCGCGTCCGCCGTCCACTGCCGTTTAATCTCAGGGGGTTGGTTTTGCGTGGACATAGTTGATCGGTTGGGGTGCCCGAGTTTTGGACCGAGGTTAGCGACGGCTGGGATCCTGGTGTCTTTCGATTGGATCCGCGGGGGAGTTGCCCGGTCGGTGACTCGGTGTCTGATTGTTGGGGATCGAGGCTAATAAGTCTTGTCCGAAACTTGACATATCCTTAGCCGGCGTTAGTGATTATGTTATCGCCAAATTTTCTCTTAGTTTATTCACGGCCGCCCCGGCGCACCCACCCCCGCCCGCTCACCCCGGCGAGCGCAAAACCGCAAAATCGAGACGGGGAATTTTGCACCGGGGTGCAAAATCGCTAATCGCAAGACGGCGAAGGGGCGCGCCCCTCTGAAACAGGGTAATTTTGCAATTTTGCACTTTCTAGCTAGATGGATACCCTAGGGGAGATTTCCCCGCCTCGCCCCTCCCTCCCATCGATACACATACTCTAGTGTCTCTCTCCCTCTCATCGATTTAGCGCAAAATCGCAAAATTGCCGGTTCGTCCCGGCGCCGTCCCTCGATTATCAGTTTTGCACCCCGTGCAAAATCGGCGTAAATTCGCGCGCGATCTAGCACTAACCGCAGCTGGTGTTCATCGACTCCTACGGTCGAACGTCGCGCGTGGGAAAAGGAAGAGAGACTTCGCCGCTCGGGCAGCGAGCGGCGCGGCGGCGCCGGAGTCCGGGCACCCCCTAAGTGCGTAGTACTCCGGGCCGCCGCATTTGAGGGTAGGCGGTCCGGTCTGATAGGCGCCTGGTATTCCCTTCGGCGCCGGAGAATCTCACTGTATATTAAACCGTGAGTGATAACATCGATATGTCGATAGTCGCGCTCGATCTCGAAACCGTCCCGACCGTCAAAGACCCGGATTTCGGCGACCCGAGTCACTGGGAGATTTTCTGCATCGGGCTCGCGCATCGATCGGCTCGCGGTAACGTTGAAGCTGAAGTTTTGATCCGCGAGACCGGGTCGCTCGAAGAAGAGGAAAAAATCCTCGATCGGATGTGTCGGTGGTGCGACCTCCGCGGCGCGCAGAAAATCCTCACGTATAACGGGAAGAGCTACGACTATCCGATCCTCAGACACAGGGGCGGCGGGCGGGTTAAGGAACTCCTCGAACAAACCAAACACATCGACCTCTACGAGCTCGTATACGACCGAGCGAGCGAGGGGGAGTCGTGCTCACTGGATGCAGCGCTCGATAGGCACGGGATCGACGTGGGTACCGCGGTCGAATTCGAAGGGCAACAATTCACGGGCGAGGACATGCCTCGGGTTGCGCGGGCGTTGTGGAACGAACTCGTAACGGGCGAGCGCCGTCGGAAGGTGCTGCGAGCTGCCGAATGGTATGCTATGAGTGACGTGCGGCCGCTTTTCGACTTGCACGACACCCTCGTAGAAAAGCCGCGCGGATAGACAGTTAGAAGGTGATCGGGTGGAGTTCGGTGTGCGGGACCGCGTGGTTCTCGATGTCTACCGGCCACTGTTTCGGCGTTGTTTCGAGGACCTCGCGGCGCGTCGCGTACCCGAGGACCTCGATAAATTCGCCGTGCCGGGTCTTGGTGTGGTTAGCCAGTAAGTACCGCTCGGCGTGGACCTCGCCCTGCTCTACGAGTAGGTGCGGGTCGGGGGTGTCGGGGCCGGATAGGTCGGTGACTATCAGCTTCACATCGTACGCGTTCCCTCTGATAGTGAGATCGGTGCCGTCGTCGCCGAACTCGTAGACGGCTACGTCTGTCGCGGCGCCGGCGACTCGCCCGATACACTCCTCGGCGAGCGCGCCGAAATAGTGTGCTTCGGTGTCCGACAAGTCGCCGCGTCGCGTGTTTAGCGTTTTGTGCTCTTCGTAGCTACCGACTCGGTCGGCTGCTAGCCAGGTTGCCTGGATTTTGTCGTCCTCGAACACCGGAATCCGCTGGCAAACGCTGGTTTTCCAACTCGGTTCTGACTCGGTCGCGGGGGTGCCCGTTGTTGCCATTGCACGTGATAATAGTGGTCTTGGTCGGTTAAACCTCAGGGTATCCTATACAGTGCTTATCTGCTGGTTACATCGATATTACAGCTGTCGCGCGGCGCTCGCCGGGGCGGCCCGAGCGGCGCGGCGCGCCCGCGTGTCGCGCGCTGTATATATAGAACTCCGCTCGCCAGTCGCTCGGGGTCTAGGCGGTATCACGCTAAATTTTCGGGCTCCCTATCCGGTCGCCCTCTCTAGTCTACGGGGGTGTCCGCGGCGTCCGGACACTAGGCATCCGCGCGCCGTCACCCGGTTAGCTGTTCTACGGTGTCCATCACCTCATCGAGTTCTCCGTCCTGGTACTCTTGCCACCGACTATTCACCCAGGATTTACTGTACGGAACAGATTTGGCGGCTTCACGGTCGCTCGCGCCGTTTTTCTTCTCCTCGATCGCGGTGTAGATCGCCGCGTAGCGAGCGCCGGTGTCCGCGGTAAGACTGCTATCCCCGTCGTCCGCGTCCGCGCCGTCTTCGTCGTCCCACGTGAAATCTGACACATCATTCGTGTTCGGCTGCCAGGTCGGGTCGGGCTCCGGGATTCCGTCGAATTCCACAATCTCATCCTGCGGGTCGCGGTTGCTGATGTTTCGATACAGTGTCGCTTGCTTCGTTGATTCCTTCTCTACGATATCAGCCAACTCCCGGACAATCGGCGTGACGTTCTTCCCATCGTGCCCCACAACCGCTGCCGCGCCGCCGTTCTTACGGATCTTGAACATCATCGGACCTAGCTTCTGCCGCGTCTCGTAGCCCTGCGCCCAACTACTCGCTTCATCGAGAAGGATGAACTTCGGCGTTGCTTCGCCGGCGAGGACTACATGCTCGGGCTCCTCAACAGCATCCTTGAGAGTCGTCCAATTTGGCGCGTACACCGTTTCCACGCCGTCCGGATCGAGTGTCTGAATGTTCGTGATAAGCTTCGCGTCCGGGTGCTCGCGGTGGTACAGCTGCGCGAAGAGACAGGCTTGCCACGTCTTACCTGTGCCCATGTGCCCGATCAAGTAGAAAAGCGGCGCGGCTGAATCGAGCCGATCCTTCAACTCCTCGATCGCGTGAAGGCCGGAAAGGTCGCTGCGCTGCTCCGGATCACCGACGTGGTGCTTAAGCCTCGGCGTGTCGCCCGCCTCGATGCCTTCGCGCACGTCCTCCGTCGCGGCGGCGCGCTGCATCGACTGGTAGATATTGAGCTGGTCGGCTCGCGCCGGCGCGTCGCCCGGCTCGGGCGTATCGAGCGGATCGTACGCTAGTTCGATCGCCGTCAAGAATTTGCTGACTCGCTCGTCTTGAACGATCCCGGCGTGTTGGAAAGCTTCCGGGTCGCGGTCGGTGCGCCCATCAAGGTACTCGCGGAGCTGCGCGACTGTGTACACGTCGTTGTCGTCAGTGCTGCTCATACCTGCTCGTACACCTCGCGGTCCCTTACACAGCCGGGAACGGGTTCCTAGCGGTATCACCGCGGTATCACGCTAAAATTTCGCCGGGGTGCCGCGGCGCTCCTACTCCTCTCCGCCGCCTGCGTCGTCTACTCGCGGCGAGTGCTCCGGGTCCGGCGTGACGTGCTCCGGCACGTCCTCCTCGCCGATCACCGGCATATCCTCCTCGCCGAAACTCACGTCGTCCTCCGCATCCTCGTACGCATCCTGTACCGCGTCCTCCGCCACCATTTCGACCTCTTCCTTCGTCTCGGCCATCTCCTTAATCGATGCCTCCTGGATCTGCCCGGCCATCTCGCCGATCCGAGCTCGCACCCGCCCGAAGCGGATGTACTGCCCTTCCAAGAATTCGTACATCCGCTCCATATGCGTCTTGCTCGTAATCAGCTTATCATCCTCTAATCCGTCCAGCCACACCCCCTCGACGACTAGCTGCCCGGTGTCCTCGCGCCAATCAAGATCGCGGACCGCCCAGTCGTTGTCGTTAACCGTCCACGGACCGCCCTTCCCTTCGACCTCCTTTTCACGCCAAATGTCCGGCGGCACATCCCACTTCTCTACGACATCGTTGTATGAGTTGATCTCGTAGACGGTGACGCCGCGCGGGTCGTACAGCCAATCCACGATTTTGAGGGCGACCGGATAGCCGGTGACGCTGAATACGACTACTGCGGTGATGAGGGCGGCTAACCAGTCGGGCATATCGACTAACCCGAAATGGATCGCCGCGACGACGGCTGTCCCGGTGAATGTCGCTATGATGTATTTGAATTCTGCTAAGAGGTAGACTATCCGATCCTTGTTGGACGGGAATTCGGGGATTCCTACCTTCATAGTATCACCTCGTCACCCTGCGCGGCTTCTTGTTTTCCTGTCTTTTCCGGTAGTAGCCTGCTGCGATTGTCAGTGACAGTCCGATAACAGCTCCCCAGAACCAGGAGAAGTATGGTCCGACTTCTCCAAGCACTGTTAGCGCCTCGGTGCCGGTGCTGATGCTCACCCCTGCTCTTTGCGTCGCTAGCGTGATCACTGCCATACCCCTAACCTCGTTGCGCACCTCGATTTTCAGAGTCGTCCGCCCTTCGGGGATCATTCTGCTCCCCATCTGGAACCGGGAGATGCCGCGCGTCGTTGAGATGGGTTTAATGATGGTTAGTAATTGAGGCCTATCCGACTCGATTACGATGGTAAACTGGTGGTCGTCGTAGCTCCAGCTAACGATCCTGGTATGTGAGTCAATCGCTGCGGCGTAATTCGTGACGTTTCCGGAACTCCCGGCCGCCGGGGTGGTCGCGGCGTTCGGGGTGGGGGTTGGTGTCGGGGTCGTTGTGGGGGTCGCGGTGCTCGCACCGAGCGCCGCGTAAACCTGCTGGGGGACCTGCCGGCCGCTGCCGGCCGCGGCGTCGTATTCTAACAGCCTGTTGTGTAGCTTCTCGCGGGTCGCGCTCGATAGCTGGCTTACGTCGTGCGTCTGGATCCACGCGGCGATTTTGCTGATGTCGCTCGCGGTCCAATTTTGCTGGCTGAGTAGCTGCTGGATCGTCGAATTCGACCCGCGAGGGGTGGGGGTCGGCGTCGTGGTTGCGGTCTCTCCCGGCGTCTCTCCCGGTGTCGCTGTCGGCGTCGGTGTGGGTGTCGCCGGGGTGCCCTGCTGCTGCGCGGCTCGCGGCGCGTCCTCGATGTGCTCGATGCTCGCGGTCGGCTCGGCGCTCGCTGCTCCGGCGGCCGCCGGCGCCGCGACTGTCCCCGCCGCGAGTAGGATCGCCGCGAAGCTGATCGCGGCCGCCGGGCGCGTGCTGTTGAAGGTATCCCAGTGTAGGCTCGCGTAGAGCCAATAAGCGATTAAAACCGCGCCGATCGGGATCGATGCGACTGCTACCAATACCGAGGGTGGGGGTGTTGGCATACTCGATGCTAATCGATACGGTCGTTTACCCTCCTGCTAGGATGTAGGCCGGGGGGTCGGATTTACCGGTTTCACCCCGGCGAGACCGCGATAAAACCGCGTCTCATCGGGGTCGTTGCGGTATCAAGCTAAAAATAAAATAGAGTGTCGCGCGCCGGCGCGCCTCCTAGTTAATCGAGGACTAGGAGGACGATCACGCCGGCCGCTGCGAGGATCAACAGGCCGCCCGCGAGGCCGGCCGAAAGACCGCCGGAACCGAAGAGGCTGCCGGTGCCGCCTGCCGTCTGCTGCTGCCCATACTCCGCTAGCAGCTTCTGAAGGTCGTTGAGCTGCTGCTGGAGCTTACTGCCGTTGATGTTCTTGTAGACTCGCTTTTGCGTCGTCGTGTTGCTGATGCTTTTGCCGGTCTGGATGTTCGTCATCGAATCGATGTGGACCGTGTCGTCCGCCCGGAGTCCGTAGATCACGGACCCGTTTCCGTCCTGCGGGTCCTGCATTACCACCCACTCGCTGCCGTTGATCGCGCCGGCCGTGTAGGTGGTATTTTTCGAGATTTTGAAGCCGTCCTGGCTAACGAGGAATTGCCCGGTGACGTTGTTGTACGTCGTTTTGCTGGTGGTCGCGTAGCTAACCGTGCTCATCGTCGTGTAGCTGCTGCCTGAGACTTGCACGTGGACCGCGATGCTGATGTCGGTGTGTCCCGCGGCCGTCCCGAGACCGCTCACGCTGCTAAGATCGACCGAGTAAGTGTCCGTCCCCGAGGTGTCGGTCGTGTCCGGACTCGTAGCGCTAACCGTCTTGATCACCCCGCCGGAGCTGTTGGTAAACGTCACGCTCACGCCGCTCACGTCCACGCCGTTCTCCGTCACGGGGATGGTGATCTTCCCGGCAGAGTTGCCGTCGAAGTCGATCCGGCCGCCGTACGGCGTGGGGTGGCTAACAGTGACGTTACCGCCGTCCACAGTCGCGTCCGCCGGCGCGTTATGCACCTGCGGGTCCACCCACGGGTCCGGCTGCTGCTCGCGCGTCACGTCCATCTGCATGCTCGTGTTGAAGTCCGTAGACACACCGGCCGCTGCCAAAGAGGTGCTCACAAAGGCATAGTAGCCGGTGCTTTGATAGTCGCTCGCGGCGCGCGCGGCGATATTCCCCGGGCCGGCGACCTCGGTGAGACTGATGTCGCCACTGGTGTAAGCTGCATACGCCTCGCGGGCGAATGTGCCCGCGTTAGCGACCATCTGATCGTCCTGCTGGCCGAGCCGCACCCAGGCATTCCGATACCGTTCGCTGCGGAATACTATCGAGGTATCGCCGGTCGGCGACTGCGCGACTACCCGAACAAGACCGGCGGTGTCCTGCCCGACCGAATTGTCGTTCGGGTCCACCTGGTTACCGGCCGCGTCCGTCCACGTCGCCGAGTCGTTCGTCACAGTGTGGTTAGTCGGCGCGAACATCATCGCCGTCGTCCGCCATTCGGCGGTCCACGGCTGCGACTGGTCTGGTTCCTGCGCCTCCGGGAAACCGAGGACCGGGACCGTCGTCGTGTTGCCATTTGCGAGCTTCACGGTGACGTTTCGCGGTGTTCCGTCGCGCGTGTAGCTGTGATAAGTGCTGTCGCTGCTAGACTGAAGCAGCTCGCCGCCCTGCCCGCCGAAGAATACCAGCTTTTTGAAGTTATCCGTATCAAGTCCATCGCTCGGCTTCCAGTAGCTGTTAGTTTCGTCCGGGGTGTCCGCGCCCTCTTGACTACCTGCCACTAAGTGGAGCGTCATAATCTCCGAGGTGTACCCGCTGCGCGTCGTGTAATAGATCGACCGCGCGTGCCGTTCGTAACTCTGGATAAGCTGCCGCTGCTGCATCGCATAATACTGATGCACCGCCTGCTTCGCATCGTACACTACTTGACTCTTCGATTTACCCGCGTTGATCGCCTTAGCGACTGCCATCCGCGCGCGACCCATCGCAGTCGTGCGCATCTCCTGCTCCCAGTTTTCGTGGGTTGTAAGGTACGCATCGGACGTGTCCCACGTGGACAGATCGTAGCTGTATAGATCTGCGTGACTCTTATCCTGCGCCTCTTTCGCTGTCACTGAACAGGCGTCGTCGAAGATGCTCGCCATATCGCCGGCCGCATCTACATACGCCGGGATCCCGGCGAGTAGAGTTGTTTCGACGAGGCCGGGTTCGCCTTTTGCTGGGCATGCCGAGTTCGTCGTCGAGGTCGTACTCGCCGCGGCCGCTGTCCCGGACATAACCGGGCTGCCGACCGCCGTGGTGAGTAGGAGAGCGATCACTAGGATCGCTCGCGCGGCGCTACCCGGGCCGCCCCCGCCTGGGTCGTCTCCGAAGATGGTTGGCATTCTCATCGTTCTATCACCTCGTTAACCGAGATAGCTAATCCCGTAATAGCCGGAAGCCTCCACTGCGAGGACTACAAGGCCGACTATGTCGTTGCTGGTGACGAAACTATGCACGCTCGGGAGGAACGTCGTGCCGAAAACGAGCGCGAGCGTCCCATAGACTGCATACCGCTCTACGTCGTCCATCCGCTCCGGGTTGGGCTCGTTGCTCACCCACGCCGCCACTAGGGCGACGACTGCGATCGCGCCGGCCGCGCTCACGCTCACGCCGCCCACGCTGAAGAGACTGGTTGAAAGACTGTACCCCATCGCGGAGACCGTAGCGATCCCCGCGCTCACCGCGCCGGCGATAATAAACGCCGGGCTGATAATCGCGTCCTCTGTTTCGATTTGTCCTCTCATGGTTGTCCGCCCCCGGGGTGGGGGTGTGTGGTACTACCCTTTAGGGTCGTTTAGACTCCTGCCTGGGTCTGATAAGACCTCCCGACCTACGTCCTAGTAGAGTATGAATCGGTACTGGGGCCGGGTCGGTATGCTCGCGTTGGTCGGCTCGGGCGCGGGCGCGGGCGCGGGCGAGCTCGCGGCGCTCGCCGGCGCGGTCGGCGCCGCGCTCGCCGGGGCTACCCCGCTCGGTGGGTGGTTGGTGGTCGCGGCGCCGCTGCTCGCGCCGTTCCTCGCCGCGCCCGCCGGCGCCGCGGCGCTCATTCTCCTCGATCGCCGGGTTACCTATCCGTGGTGGGTAGACGACTGGGCTTATAGCGATATCGAGGATGCTGATGAGCTCCGCCGCCGCACCCAGCGCCGCCCTCGCCGCCGGCGCCGGCGCTGGCAAAAGTAACCCCCGGGCCCCGCGATTTCGCCGCGCTCACCCTGGCGAGCGCCGGCTAAACCGGCGTAAACCGCGGGATCATGGTATCACAGCTTTTCTGGGTCCTGCGTGCGGCCGCCGCGTCTCGCCTGCTCCGGCGCCGCGGGCACCCGATCCTCGCCGTAAGCGGCTTCGATCACGCTCGCGGTCGCCGTCTTGTCGTACGTGATCCGCTCGATGCTGTCCTCCGGGATCCAAATACCGACCGCCTCATCCCCGGCGTCTGCGTCGAAATACACCCTGCCTTCGCTCCTACAGCCGCGGCGCACCTGGAGCGAGTCGGTGTCCGCGGCCGCGGCGAGATTGCAAAGGTATTGCGCCGCCGGCGTCACTGCGCGCCCGAGGTCTTCGCCGCCGGCTTCGGCGTCGTAAACAGTCTTTGCGGTCGCGCGCGCCGCCTCCCTGATGCTGCCGGGCTCGTAGCCTTCCCCGGCGATTTCGGGGTCGCCGCGCAGCTGCCACTCCGCCCACTCCCAGAGTTCCGCATCGATCTCGCGGGCGAGGTCGGCGCGGATTAGGATCGCTAACCCGTCGCGGTACGCTTCCGACCTCCCGAAACTGACGCGTCCCTGCGACTTCACCTCGCCGCTGCGGACCTCTGTCGCATCGATCGATGCTAGTAAGGCCGCGGCGCCGGCCGTGGTCGCTCGCCCGGCCGGGTTTTCGATTAGCGCCCGGGTAAGCTTCCTGAGTGTCGGCGTCTGGATTTTGTCGGGGTTGATGCTGTCGCGGTCGTGTGTGGTGGGGGTGTCGGTCTGACTCATCGCATTGGATATTAACCGCTGTGGTGCTATAGACTCCCGCCTTCTCCACCACGGTCGGCGTTCTGAATATTCTAAGCGCCGCTCCGGGCGTGGTGCGACGTTCTGCGGCGCGCACCACGGCTGTACCACGCTGCACACCTGCCGGGATCGTCCCAATACAGGGTTAGGTGTGCGTGTGTCGGCCCCATTGTAGGGGCTCATCTGTGGTGTGGTGCTCCGGCGCGGGTTTTGGAACTCCCCGCCGCCGCGGCGCTCGCCGCCGCGCGGGCTCGCCGCCGCGCCCGGCCCCTACCCTCTCCGGCGCGCCCGATCGCCGGGGCGGCCAGGTAAGAGACCGCGCCGATTAGATCCGAGTATGCCGTCGAAGAAAGCGAACCGGTACGGGACCCTCTGCGAGCGGGCAGCTGCCAAAAAGTATGGGCTGCGCATAGATGGGGTCCATACCTCTTGGAAAGATGCCGAGTATCAAAACGGGTCGCCGGTAGAAGTAAAATCAGCTAGTACAGAACGTGACGACCGCTCGGAAGGCCGTTTTCGGATTTTCAAAAAGTACCATGAAAAACTCGCTCGCCGGGGCGGGTGGTATTGCTTCGTCGTCTACACCCCGAAGAGTCGGACCGAGATACGGGTGCGAAAAATGAAGATGGTGAAAGCGTCGAAACTGGATCCTAACTGGTGGGGTGACGCGAGCGGGCACCGGGATAGTAAGCAAAGCAAAATCAAAATTAGCACTATCTTCGGCCGCTAACGCCGCCAGGGAGAGTCTACATCCGTCCGATAGTGGAGTTTTAGCACTGAGGTGTTGAATTTCTGAATCTGCTGCGGCGAGATACTCGGGTCCTCGCGCGCGTCCTCGATGTTATCCTCACTCTCGATGAGGTGCGTAAGCGCCGCATCGATCACGTCCGACATAGGGGGATCGTCGTATTCGTCCTCTTGGATAATCCGTTTTGCTTTGTCTAGCTTTCTCTTCCTCGACTCCGGTAGCCTGAGGGTTGTTCTGTCTGCCATAGTTTAGACCTCCTCGATGGGGACCGTGCTCCACGGCTCCGGCGGGTCGGTCGTGACTACGGTCTCGGGCTCGCGGGCGCGGGGGCCCGGGTCGCGGACTAACTCGACGACATACTCATCTTCGCCGCTGCTCTCCTCGCCTGGTCGGCTCGGGATCGGTCCGTAAACTCGCGTCACGGTCGCATAGGTCGGCGCGTCGGTGTCCGGCCGCCCGGGCTGCGCGTCGCGCCCGCCGTCTGACTCGCTACTCATCTGCCGCCACCTCCACGTATACTCGCACACCCGTCCCGATCTGTTCGACGTACCGGACCCGCCGCCCGGTCTCGAGGATCGCATCAAGACCCTTCGGGTCTACGTAATCCTCCGTCTCGAACACGTAGCACCGGGTATCGACCGGCGAGAGAAAGCTAGTGCCTTCGATCTCCCCGGGGAGATCATCACGCCACGTCAGTGGCTCACTGACTCTAAGACTCGCCTCGTTGTACTTCTTGACTATCCGCTCGGCTTCGTCCTCGATGCCTGTCTTTGATCGACTCATCACACTAGACAGGTGGGCTTACGGTCCGATATACACCCGGAAAACGTATGCACACCCCCTCGATTTGCGTCGTATTTCGCTCACTCACCCCCGGCAAAACAGGGGGTCCCCGGGGGGTAGATCGGTATCATGGGGTCCTAGCTCAAAATCAGGGGGTGGTTCTCGCGGCGATCTATGCACACACTACCCGGGTCTGCATACGCAGATGTACATAGATCGAGGACAGCCGTGACATCTAGCCGCGCCCCCGTGGGCTCGCGTCGAAAACCGGGCTTCGCGGCCTTCACACATCTGGGTGGTCCGGGTGCGGGTACGCATCGAGGAGATAGTACAACCCGAGACCGAGGACTAACACCCATAATACTCGCGCGACCGGTGGGGCGTCGAAGGTTAGCGCCACTGCGGCCGCGACTGTGCTGAGTCCTGTAAGCGTCGCTCCGGCTATCAGCTTCGCTCCTCGTTGCATATCTGTAAATTGGTGCTCCGGTCCCTTACCCGGCCGCCTACCTTTATCACGCTCGCGCTCTTCGGCTCCACCGGACCGCCAGACGCGAGCGCTGCGCCACCCGGAGCGGGTTCGGCTCTCCGCGGTAGAAGAGTGAAAAGAACCGGAATCCCGGCGCCGTGCTGCCAATTCGAAGCATCCCGCAGAATGATGGGCGCTGCAGGATTTGAACCCGCGACAGCTTGGTCCGAAGCCAAGTACTCTGTCCAGACTGAGCTAAGCGCCCTCGGTCGTTCGGTAATCAACCGGCCCTGTTAAACGACTCGGTTGGCGTCGGTGGGGTCGGTCGCTAGCCGGACACCGACTGTCAGCGCGGCGTATCGGGTGGTTTATCAGTCGGTCGTCGGGAGGAGGTCACATGGGAACGGTGGAGCGTGTTCGCGGGCTGATAGAGTTGACGCGGCCGGTCAATGCCATCGCGGCCGGCGTGTTGACGTTCATCGGGGCCTTCGTGGCCGTCGGTGGGTCGCTCCCGCTCACGCCGGTCGCGGCGGCCGTCGTCGCGACGATACTGGCCACCGGTGCGGGCAACGCGATCAACGACTACTTCGACCGGGAGATCGACCGGATCAACGCGCCCGACCGGCCGATTCCGCGGGGTGCGGTCTCGCCACGCGGCGCACTCGCGTTCAGCGGCACGCTCTTTCTCGTGGCGGTCGCGCTCGTACTCGCGTTCCTGCCCCTGCTCGCGGTCGGGATCGCGGTGTTCAACCTGATCGCGCTGGTCACGTACACGGAGGTGTTCAAGGGGCTTCCCGGTGTGGGGAACGCCCTGGTGGCGTATCTCGGCGGGAGTACGTTCCTGTTCGGGACCGCCGCGGTCTGGCCGGTCGAGCCGAGCGTTCTCGTATCGGTCGTCGTCCTCTCGTTGCTGGCCGCGCTGTCGACGCTGGCTCGGGAGATCATCAAGGACGTCGAGGACGTGGCGGGGGATCGCGAGGAGGGGCTGAACACGCTGCCGATCGCCATCGGGGAGCGGCGGGCGCTCGGCCTCGCGGCGGGGATGCTGGTCGTCGCGGCCGTGGCGAGTCCGGTGCCGTATCTGCTGGGAACCTTCGGTGTGGCGTACCTGCTCGTGGTCGTCCCGGCGGATCTGGTGATGCTGTACGCGGGCTACGAGGGGTTCGGTGATCCGACAGCCGGTCAGTCACACCTGAAGTACGGGATGTTCCTGGCGGCGGTCGCGTTCGTGGTCGGCCGTGCGGTGACGCTGGTGTAGCCGCGTCCGCGGGCGATCGATCGCGGACAGTACACAAAAGCATATATGTGAGCCCACGGGAAAGTGTCGTACGAATATCGGCCGCGATCGGTTACGCGTGGTCGGGTCGTTTCAACGGGGCCATTCCATGTACGATCTGGGTACGGACTTCGAAGGCGCGACGGTCGATCCCGGGACCAATATTCTCGTCGCCGGGCCGCCGCTGTCCGGCAAGCGCGAACTGGCGATGCGAGCTCTGGAAGCTGGGGCCAAACGGGGAGACGGGTCGATCATCGTCACGACGCGGGACAACTCCGAGCGCGTCCTGACGGACTATCGCTCGTTGCTCACCGATCCCGAGTCGGCACACATCGGCGTCGTCGACTGTGTCACCAAACACCAGGGGCAGTCGGCGTCGGACACGGACGTCGTCAAGTACGCCTCCTCGCCGGTCGACATGACGGGGATCGGGATCAAGTTCTCCGAGTTCGTCGAGGAGTTCTACCGGGAGCGAAACAGCAAGCGCAACCGCGTGCTGGTCGACTCGCTGACGACGCTCCTGCTGTACTCGGACCTCCAGACCGTGTTCCGGTTCATGCACGTGTTCACCAGCCGCATCGAGAACGCCGACGCCGTCGGGATCCACGTCATCGAGTCGACGGCCCACGACGAGGAGACGATGAACACGCTCATCCAGTTGTTCGACGGCGTCGTCCGCACCGACGAGGATCGCTCGGTCACCTTCCAGCTTCCCGGCACGGACACGGAGACGGTCGGCCCCTGACCTGCCGGCTCGCCGCAGGACGGCCCGACCCCCGCCAGCAGCCTTTTGGTCGCACCCGACCTCGGTTCGGGTATGCCAGTCGAGACAGACGAGGAACTCCGCGAGATACTCGAACTCGACACCATCGCCGTCGTCGGCTGTTCGTCGACCGCCGGCAAGGACGCCCACGACATCCCCGCGTACATGCAGCGCCAGGGCTACGAGATCGTTCCCGTCAACCCCTACGCCGACGAGGTGCTGGGCCGTGACGCCGCCGACTCGGTGACCGAAGTCGAAGACGACATCGACATCGTCGACGTGTTCCGGCCAAGCGAGGAAGTGTCGGGGATCGTCGACGAGACCCTCGAACGGGACGACGCACGGGTGGTCTGGCTGCAACTCGGTATCGAGGACGACGAGGCGGCCGCTCGCGCCGAGGACGCCGGACTCCAGGTGGTACAGGACCGCTGTCTGAAAGTCGAACACCAGCGGCTCGTCGATTGAGCGGACGACCGCGGGTCAGTCCTCGGGTTCGGCCGCGCTCCCGCCGGCCGCGCCGCTGGTCTCGGTGCTTCCCTGGCCGTCGGCCGTCTCGATGGCGGCTTCGGCGAGAACCTCGTCCACGTCGATCCCCTGTTCGCGAGCCAGTCGTTCGATCAGCACGCGCTGTTCGTCGAGGTCGTGTTCGATCGCGTCGACCTGTTCGCTGGTCTTGTCGACCTTCGAGCGGAGGTCCTCGACCTGGTCCCGGAGCTGGTTCATCTTCTCGTAGAGCTCTTCGGCCGCCGAGATCATCTTCTCGATCTTCTGTTTCGTGTTGCCGAGTCCGACCATGCGGGATCGTTTCGCGCCCACACTTGTGGCCGTTTCGGCTGTCGGGCACGGCCGACCGCGGTCACAACGCCGCGGTTAAGTCGGGCCGCCCGCCAGATGGTGATATGGACGACCTCCGGATCGCGCCGCTTTTCGGTATCGTCGGCTGTCTGGCCGTCCTCCTGGCGCTCGGTGCGCCCTACGTCCTCCTCGAGGACGCCGGGAGCGTCGGCCCCTACTACGGGTCTGGCGTGGTCAATCCGCTCCTCGCGGGCCTGTTCGCGCTGATCACTCTCATCGCGCTGGCCGCCGGCCGCGAGGGGCGCTCGGACCCGGCGATGGCCGCCGGCGTCGCACTCGTCCTCGGTGCGGCGATCACGGTGATCGCGGTGGCGTGGGCGCTGACCGCTCGCGTCGACGCGGTCGCCATCACGACGCTGCACCGCTGGCTCGTCGCCGGCGTGAGCGTGTTCGTCCCCGCCGGCTCGGCGTGGTTCGCCCGCGCGCTGGGGCTGGTGTGACGGGCGTCGGGTCCGGCGGGCGCTGGCACCCGTCGAAACCGGGCGACGGGAGCGTATCCGAAAGGCCCTTATGGGGAACCGGATAAGAGTGAGGTGGACTAGGTCGGGCAGTTAGGCCCTGCTCGGAACCCGCGGTATGGTCTTTAGCGGGGACCGAAGCTCGGGGGCGTCCGGTCAGACGGACGTGGGCCCCGCAAGCCAACGTCGAAGCCTCGTCCTGCGGGGGCGGCGGTCCCCACTGGCTCGCCTGCAGGGGCGATCCGGTGCGGTTAGTCGGGGACACCCCGCCAGGCGCGGAAGCGAGCAGCGGATCCTCGGACACCCGTCGCTCGCAGGGTCGCGGGGTGGAGGAGGCACGCGGGATTACCCGCGTCCGAACGCCGGGCAATCCCGAGGTCCATTCCACTCATACCACCGTTTTCGTCGTCGGATCCCCTCGCGAGCCTCGGCTCGCGTCGGGAACCACGCCTCGAAAAGCGAGGGACGGACGCTGGTGCTGAACCGCCGGGCCGCCGTGTTGCCGGCTGCGAGCCAGCACGCTTTTTCCGTTCGCGCTCCCCGTTCCGACCGAAGACATCGTTTCACGTCCAGTATGGCCCGAAGGGACGAGATCGAGACGGCGAGCGAGCGAGCGTCGGAGCAACCGGAGCGGGAACGGCTCGACGACCACCTCTCCTATCACGACATCCTCCAGCGGGAGATCCGGAACGCGCTCCGGGAGATCAGGCGGCCGGCCCCGGCGGTGTTCATCTCCGGCGTCTCGGCCGGGCTGAACGTCAGTTTCGGCGCGCTGTTCATGGGGATGGTGCTGTCGCTGTCGAGTGGGTTCTCCTCACAGCTCGTCGCGCGGCTCACGCTGGGGTCGGTCTCGACCATCGGGTTCCTGTTCGTCATCCTCGGCCAGACGGAGCTGTTCACGGCCCACACGACGATGGCGATCCTGCCGGTTCTCGACGGGCGGGCGTCGCTCCGCGACCTCGGCGAGCTGTGGGCGGTGGTGTACGTCTCGAACCTGCTGGGCTGTGCCGGCTTCGTGGTCCTGATCGCGATGCTGGGGCCGACGCTGGACGTCGCCAGTGGCGCGGCCTTCACCGCGCTGGCGACCGAACTCGTCAGACCCGGCGGGCCGGCGATCTTCCTCAGCGCCGTCGTCGCCGGCTGGCTCATGGGGCTGGTGACGTGGCTCGTGGCCGGCTGTCAGGACACGACGAGTCGCGTCCTCGTCGTCATCGTCGTCACCGCCGGGATCGGGTTCGCGCCGTTCCACCACGCCCTGGTCGGGACGACCGAAGTGCTGAGCGCCGTCGCCCTCGGGACCGCCGTCACGCTGGCGGACTTCGGTCACTTCCTGCTCTGGACGACCGCCGGCAACGTCGTCGGCGGCGCGGTGTTCGTGGCCCTGCTGAACTACGGGCACGTGGCCTACTTCACCGAAAGCAAGCACAGCTACTACGACGAGAATCGGTGAGTCCCGTCAGGACTGGGCCAGCGCGTCGGCGTTGGCGATCTCCAGGTCGCCGCCGATGGTGCGGTTCGGGTAGGGGATGTCGATCCCTGCCTCGTCGAACCGCTCCTTGACGGCGGTGACGTACTCGCCGCGGATCTTCACGAAGTCGGCGCGGCTGGGGTTGTCGATCCAGATGCGCGACTGCAGCCCGACCGAGGAGTCGCCGAGTTCCGTCAGGCGGACGGTTGGCTCGGGGTCCGCCATGATGTCGTCGTGCTTTTGGGCCTCCTCGACGATGATCTCGCTGGCCCTGTCGATGTCGTCGTCGTAGCCGATGCCGAACAGGAACTTCAGGCGGAGTTGCTCCTTGGCGACGGGGTTTTTGATGACGCCGCTGGTCAGGTTGGAGTTCGGGACCGTCAGCAGTTCGTTGTCGAAGGTGCGGACCCGCGTCACCCGCAGGGAGATGTCCTCGACGACGCCCGAGTAGCCGTCCCACTCGATCCAGTCGCCGATGCGGAACGGCTTGTCCGTGTAGATGAACACGCCGGCGACGAAGTTCGAGAGGACGTCCTGCATCGCGAAACCGATGGCCAGCGTGGCGGCGGCACCGATGGTCGCGATGGCGGTGAGGATGTTGCCGTAGCCGGCGAACGTGAAGGCGACGGCGACGGCGACGAAGGCGGTCACGATGCGGACGAGCTTCACGAGGGGTTTGCGCGCGTGTTCGTCGAGGTCGCGGCGTCGCAGGATCCGACTGACGACGGGGACGACGAAGAGCCGGCCCAGCACGTAGAGAGCCAGAAAGGCGGCGAGGAAGGTGAGCGCCGAGCCGACGGCCGCGGCCGCGGGCACCCCGAGGGCGGCGAGCTGGTCGGCGAGGAACGTGTTCGCGGACTGGAGCGGGATCACCGCTCGATCACCGCCGTGTGCCCGCGAGTCCGGACGAGGTCACCGCCGACTCGTTCGGCCAGGTCTTCGGCCAACGCCTCCGTCGTGGTCCCCCCACGGGCAGCCCGCAGGAACTTGACTTTCACCATGTCCCGGTCGTCGAGCTGGTCCGACAGCTCCTCGACGACCGACTCGACGCCGTGTTTCCCGACCCAGACGGTCACGTCCAGGTCGTGCATCCGCCGGCGCTTCTCCTGTTCGGTCATGTCGTCGTCACTATACAGTTATCGTTCTTAAAAGCTATCACCGAGCGATCCCGTGAGTTCGGGTCGCGGTTGCGGGCTCCGCGGAGCGGGAGGGGCCGTCAGTACGGGTATCGGGCGTGGCCGCCGCAGTCACAGGTGACGACGACGTGGCCGTCCCGGGTCCGGACGCGGGCGTTCACGCCCGGCCGGAGGTACGCGTCACAGCGGTCGCAGGTGAACCGTCTGAACTCCGTCGGGAGCGAGAGCCGATTGCGCTCGGCGATGCGGCGGGCGCGACGGACGTAGGTCCGGGCGCGGTCGGTCTCGCCGGCCGACACGGCGGCCTTCGCGAGCGCCTGCAGACGCTCGATCCGCTCGGCGGCCAGTTCCTCCTCGCTGGGCACGCCCGTAACTCACCGGCCGCGCGGGGTATAGGTTCCGTTTGCCGACACGGCGTCGCCGCGTCCTACCGGTACGGTTTTCTCCGACGGTCGTCTCGGCTCAGGCGTGCAGTCGTTCGATCGCAGGCGCTCGCGGGGCGTCCGGCGGACGCGGACGGGCGGGATCACGATCACACGATGACGCAACGTATTAGAGACCGGTCGGCGAACGACCCGGCGATGGGTCGGACCGTGGCCGTATTCACCGACACGTATCTGCCGACGGTCAACGGCGTGACCTACACGGTCCAGACGTGGCGGAAACACTGGGCGGATCGCGGCGGGCGGATGCCGATCGTCTATCCGGGCGCCGACGAGTACGAGCCCGCGGCGGACGAGTACCCGGTCAGGAGCTTCGAGTTCCCCTTCTACGACGAGTTCAACGCCGCCGTCCCGCTCGTGCCCGACGAGATCGAGGACGCCGATCCCGACCTGGTCCACACCCACACTCCGTTCCTGCTGGGGCTCAGCGGCCTGCGGTTCGCCCGGAGTCAGGGCGTCCCGCTGGTCGCTTCCTACCACACCCCGACCGCCGAGTACGCCGACTACATCGCGGAGGGGTGGCTCCGCTCACCGGTCGAGCGGGCCGCACGGACCTACGAGAAGTGGTACCTCAACCGGGCGGAGACGGTCGTCGTGCCGAGCGAGCCCGCCCGCCACCACCTCCGGGAGATCGGCGTCCGAACCGCGGTCGAGGTCGTCCCCAACGGCGTCGACACGGACCGGTTCGCACCGGTCGACGCGAGCGACTTCGTCGAGGCCCACGACCTCGACACCGGAAACCCCCTCGTCGGCTACACCGGCCGGCACGGCTTCGAGAAGCAGCTCGAACTCGTCGTCGAGGCCACCGACGGGATGGACGTGACCGTCGTGTTCGGCGGCGACGGGCCGGCCCGGGACCGCCTGGAGCGGTTGGCCGCCGACGCCGACGTCGACGTGCGCTTCCTCGGGTTCCTCGACCGCGAGGACCTCCCCGCCTTCTACAGCGCGCTCGACGTGTTCGCGTTCCCCAGCCCCGTCGAGACGCAGGGACTGGTCGCGCTGGAGGCCAACGCCTGCGGGACGCCGGTCGCGGCCGTCGACGCCGGCGCGCTCTCCGACACCGTCGTCACCGGCGAGACCGGATATCGCGCGCCGCCGGGCGATCCCGAGGGGTTCCGGGCGGCCATCGAGCGGACGCTGGCCGAACGCGACGCCCTGCGCGAGCACTGTCTCGACAACCGCGACGCCGTCAGCGTCGACCACGCGGTCGACAAGCTCTCCGAGGTTTACGAGACGTTGCTCTGACGGTCGAAAAAACGGAGGAAGTCGCGCGTCGCGGGCGGCGTCAGTCTTCCAGCGCGTCGGCGATCCGGTCGAGGGTCCGCCGGATGTCGTGGACCTCGTCACGGAGCTTGCGGACCTCGCGGGTCAGCTCCTCGTTGTCGCTGCCGCCCTCCTGGCCGCGTCCCTCGCCGCCGGCACCGCCGGGACCCATGCCGCCGGGACCGGGACCGCCGCCGCCCATGCCGCCGGGGCCGCCACCGCCGCCCATCATGCCGCCCATCATCTGGGCGAAGGGGTTGCCGCCACCGCCCATGCCGCCGCCGGGGCCGCCACCGCCGCCCATCATCTCTTCGAGGCGCTCCTCGCGGCTCATGCCTTCGCCCTCTTCGCCTTCGCCTTCCTCGGCTCGCTGCTGTCGGATCTCCTCGACCCGCTCGCGGAAGGACTTCTCTTCGCCCTCGCTCTCGGGGGTCTCGCTCTCCGCCTCTGTCTCGTCGGAAGGATCGTCGTCTGCCATGGATCCGGGTTCGGGAGCGCTCGGGAAAAGGATTGTCGTGTCCGACGACACTGGCCGGTCCGGACCCCAGTCGGCGGTCCGGGGGTAGCCGTCGATCAGAACGCGCCGAGGCTGGCCTGTAACTCCCGGTCCGTCCCGCCCTCCGAGAGGTCGTGCCCGACCAGATCGCGCATGTCCACGGCGAAGGTCGTCCCGCCGTTGTCCAGCACGAGGACGCGACCCTGCGTCCCCCGGACTCGACCCGTCAGGAGCGTCTCCGCGACCGGGCGATCCGTCAGCGCGAACCCGTAGTCGAAGTCGTAGGTCTCGTCGGGATCGTAGCCGGCCAGCAGGTCCCGCCACGCCCGCTCGTCCACCTCGCGGTGAAGGCCCTCGATCTTCGTCGGGACCCGCACACGGTCGCCCACGTCGCGGGCGATGTCGGCCTCGATCCGCCGTGCGATCCGGCCGTCCGCGACCGTCCGCAGGTGGGCGGCCCTGTCGGCTCCCTGCTCGCGCAGGCGGGTGTCCAGTCGCCACGACCGGGTGACACCCACCTTGAACGTCGCCGGTGCGAACGCGGCGAGATAGACCGCGTGTTCCTCCCGACACGAGGGCAGCGGGAGATCGCAGTTCCCGACACAGCGGGCGCAGGCCCACCGGCTCGTGTGGTCGTCGCAGTAGGGTGCCGTCGGGGCGTCGCAGGCCTCGTGTACTCCGTCGCCGATCGTCCCGGCGCAGTGGCGGTCGCCGAGGGTGTAGGCGAGGTCGGTCCCCGGGGTCAGCGACAGCCGTTCGAGACCCGCGCTCGTCGCGAGCCGGAGCGCGGGCTCCCGGTCGTCGCCCGCACCCGTGTCGTACCCGACGATCTGCACGCGCTCGCCTACGAACCAGGTGACAAAAGGACTGCCGTTGGCCGTCCGGCGGACGCGGCGACGGCCGTCAGTGTTCCTGCACGAGTTCCTCGGCGGCCCGACGGACGGCGTCGTCGCTGGACTGGTCGGGCTCCCAGCCCAGCGCCGAGAGCTTCTCGATCGAGAGGCGCATCCGGGGCACGTCGCCGACCCAGCCGCGGTCCCCGCCGGTGAACTCGTAGTCGGGGTCCAGTCCCATCGCGTCGCTGACGATGTCGGCGATGGTGGTGACCGACGTGGTGGTCCGGGTCCCGAGGTTGTAGACGTTCAGGTCGTCGGCGGCGTTCTCGACGACGTGACACATCGCGTCGACGCAGGACTTGACGTGCATGTACGACTTCTCCTGGCGACCGTCGCCCAGGATTTCGAGGGTGTCGGGGTCCTCCCGGAGCTTGTGGATGAAGTCGGGGATCACCGCGCCTTTCTGGAGGCGCGGGCCGACGATGTTGGCGAACCGGTAGACCCACGACCGGATCCCGTAACTGTTGGCGTAGACCGAGATCAGCGACTCCTCGGAGAGTTTGCTCGCGCCGTAAGCCGAGATGGGCTCCATCGGCGCGAAGTCCTCGGGGGTCGGTCGCGGGGCCTCGCCGTACACCGTCGAGGAGGAGGTGAAAGCGAGGTTGTCGACGCCGACCTCGCGCATCCGTTCCAGGACTGTGAGGGTGAGGTCGCCGTTGAGTTCGTACTGGGCGCGCGGGTCGTCGGTGTCCACAGTTCTGTCGGCCGCGAAGTGGAACACGCCGTCCAGGTCCGCGGTGATGACCTCGCGGGCCACCGCGGGGTCAGTCAGGTCGCCCTCGACGAACTCCACGCCGTCGGGCACCCACGACCGGTCGCCGTTCGAGCAGTCGTCGACCGCTCGCACGTCGTTGTCCTCGACCAGCCGCTCACAGAGGTGGGAGCCGACGAACCCCGCGCCGCCGGTCACCAGGAGGGACTTCCCTGTCAGGTCCATACCAGCCCTGCGACAGGAGCCGTCATGATACTTGTGAAGCGCGCTCGGGCGTCCGACGTGTACTGCGCCGGCCGTGTCGCCGTCCGGGAGCGGACTCACCGACCGCCGCGGTCACACGGACCGACCGAGCGGCGTACCGAAACCCCCTAACCGGACAGGGTGCTTCCGGGGAGTATGCAGGGAGATCCCGAGGTCGCGGTGCTCAGACTCGGCCACCGCCCGGGGCGGGACGAGCGGATCACGACCCACGTCGGGCTGACCGCGCGTGCGCTCGGGGCCGACCGCGTGATCCTCGCCGGCGACGGCGCGAGCCGGGCCGACACCGTCGCGGACATCACCGACCGCTTCGGCGGCCCGTTCGCCGTCGACACCGTCGAGTCCTGGCGGCCGACCCTCCGGGAGTTCGAGGGCGCGGTCGTCCACCTCACGATGTACGGGGAACAGATCCAGACCGTCGAGGCCGAGATCCGCGAACGACACCGCGAGCGTCGGGACCCGCTCCTGGTCGTCGTCGGCGCGGAGAAGGTCCCCTTCGACGTGTACGAGGCGGCCGACTGGAACGTCGGCGTCACCAACCAGCCCCACTCCGAGATCGCCTCCCTGGCCGTGTTCCTCGACCGCCTCTTCGAGGGGCGGGAACTCGACCGGGAGTGGGAAGACGCGGAGAAAGTGGTCGTGCCGCAGGCGATCGGGAAACGCGTCGTCGAGGCCGACGACGGGGACGCGGAGTGACGGCCGAACCCGGGCGCGACGGGCGGACGTCCACGTCCGGAACCCGGTCCGGTGCTTTTAAACGCGGCAGGCACGGATGATACACCAATGGCTTTTGAGGAACTCCTGGAGGATCCGGTCATACAGAAGTACCTCCACGAACTGGTGGGCCCGAAGGGGATGCCCGTCGCGGCCGCGCCGCCGGACGGCGAGGTGACCGACGAGGAACTCGCGGAGGAACTCGGGCTGGAACTCAACGACGTTCGCCGCGCGCTGTTCATCCTCTACGAGAACGACCTGGCGACGTACCGGCGACTCCGCGACGAGGACTCGGGGTGGCTGACCTATCTCTGGACATTCGAGTACGACAAGATCCCAGAGCAACTCGAAGCGGAGATGCATCGCCTGCTGGAGGCCCTGGAGGAACGCGAGCACTACGAGAAGAACAACGAGTTCTACCTCTGTGAGGTGTGTGGCATCCGCTTCGAGTTCGACGAGGCGATGGAATTCGGGTTCGAGTGTCCCGAGTGTGGCTCGTCGGTCGACGCCATGGAGAACACGGCGCTGGTCCAGGCCATGGAGGACCGCATCGACGCCCTGCGCGACGAACTGAACGTGGAACGGGAACGAGAGACCGAAGCCTGATGGTCGTCCTCGCAACGAAGTGCTACGTCGACGGCGACGCCCGCGAGCGCGCGCTCGACGGACTCGGCTCCCTGATCGACAACGCCGTCGGCGAGCTGGACGTGACCTACGAGGTCGGCCTCCGGGACGACGACTTCCCCTCCGTGACCGTCGCGGGCGAAGACGCCGTGGCCGCGCGCAACCTGCTCCGGGAGGAGTGGGGCGCGATCACGACGGACTTCGCGGCCGGCGAGACCTACGTCGGCACCCTCGAATCCTGGGACGAGGACGGGTTCGTCCTCGACGCCGGTCGCGAGATCCGGATCCCGGCCGCCGAGATCGGCCTCGGCCAGGGCTCGCCCGAGCAGATCCGCACGCGGTTCGGCCTGGTTCAGCACCTCCCCCTGGAGTTCGTCTGGGGCGACACGCCCCGCCTGTCCGACGACCAGCGCGACGAGCTGTACGACTGGACCCGCGGGACCGGCCGGGTCAACGTCAACAGCGCGACCCGGGCCGAGGTCCGGGCCACGGTCAACCGCGCCGGCCACGCACAGGACATCGTGACCGTCAAGCGACTCGGCCTGCTCGAACAGTCGGTCGTCTGTCGTGAGGGGACCGACCCGCCGGGGCTGCTCGCCAGCATCGGCAAACACCTGCCCTCGGAGATCCTCGCCGTCGTTCCATGAACCGCCGCCTCGTCCTCGGGATCGTCGCGCTCGCCGCCCTCGTCTCGCTGGCGGGCTGTTCGGTTCTTGGCCCCGGCCAGCCCGACGCGGAGGCACTCGGCAAGAACGTCACCTACGACTGGACGACCGACGCCAACGCGACCATCGTCATCAACGACACGCGGTACGAGGCCGTCTACGCCGTCGAGAACCGGTCGTCGATCGAACTCTACGACCGGGACGCGCTGGGGACCGAACACCCCCTGGAGATCGAGGGGCTGAAGTTCCGGTTCGCGAACGGCACGGTCCGGAACCTCACCGCCGACGACGTGGAACTGAGCCGCCGGCGCATGACCGTCTCCGTTCCCGGGGAGAACGTCAGCGGCAAAGTGGCGTTCTCGGCCCCGCGACACGGGAAGAGCTTCGGCCTCCCGACGTTCGTCTCGGGGAGGTACGAGGTGCGGCTCCCGAAAGACGCCCGGGTCGCCGTGCCGATCCTGGCACAGGTGAGTCCCGGCGGCTACGACACGACGCTCAGGAACGACCGGGTGACGCTCACCTGGAGCGACGTGGAGAGTCGAGCGATATCGATCCGGTGGTACCTGGAGCGGGACCTGTGGCTGTTCGGCGGGCTGGTGGCACTGGCGCTGTTGCTCGGCGGTGGCGGCACGCTGTACTACCTCCGGGAGATCCGCGAACTGCGACGGCGACGCGAGGAAGTCGGGCTGGACGTGGACACCGGCGACGACTTCGGCGACGACGGGCCGCCGCCGGGAATGCGGTAGGTCTGGGCTCGAAGCGGCCCGAAGCTTCAACCGGGCGGCTGCCCTCGTGACCGTCGATGCCCCTGCTGATCGACGTGCGGAAGCTCCGGATCATCAACGTGCTCATGGAGAGCGGTGCGGGCAACGTCGCCGACTCGCTGTCGTCGCTGGCGGGGCTCGACGCGTCGGTCGCGGTCAAGAGCCTCTCGATGGTCGAACCGGGCGACATCCCCGACGACCTGGGCGACGAGCGCCTGTTCTGTGCCTCGGTGAAACTGACCGAACCGCCCTACGGCTACTTCCTCATGACCTTCGGGATGGAGACGGCGGAAAACGTCGCCGAGCACATGACCGGACGGGAGGTCGACGGCGAGTTGAACCAGTTCCACGAGAGCGCACTCCAGGAGATGTGCAACATCTTCACCTCCGGGTTCATCGACGGGCTGGCCAACACGCTCGGGCGCTCCATCGAGATGGGGACGCCCGAACTGAAGCGGGGTACGGGCCGCGAGTTGATGGCGGCGAACCTCTCGCACATCACCGACGACTCCCTGGCCATCGTGCTGGACTCGCAGGTCGACGTGACCGAGCCACAGCGGGAGTTCCGCATCCGGATCTTCCTCGTGCCCGATCCCGGCGCGTTCGTCAACGTCCTCGATCACCTCGAAGTGGACGAGATCCGGACCGAGGAGCCGGACGTGGCGGGGCTGTGAGCGCGCCGTCGCGGTACTGATGGACTTTTACCCGCGGACCCCCAACCCGGGGTATGCGCGTCGCGCTGGTCACCGTGGGCGACGAGTTGCTCGCGGGGGACACGGTCAACACGAACGCCGCCTGGCTCGGGGAACGGCTCACCGAGCGGGGTGCGACCGTCGAGCGAGTGACGGTCGTCCCCGACCGGATCGGGGACATCGCCCGCGTGGTCAACGAGTACCGCGCCGAGTACGACGCCGTCGTCGTCACCGGCGGGCTGGGGCCGACCCACGACGACGTGACCATGGACGGCGTCGCCGCCGCCTTCGGTCGAGAGGTGACCCGGAGCGACGAGGCGCTGGCCTGGCTCGAAGAGGAGGGCGGCTACACGCGCGAGGACCTGGCCGAGGGGACCGCCGACCTGCCGGCCGGGGCGGAGCCGCTACCGAACCGCGAGGGCGTCGCGCCCGGCTGTGTCGTCGGGAACGTGTACGTCCTGCCGGGCGTCCCCGACGAGATGAAGGCGATGTTCGAGGCGGTCGCGGACCGGTTCGGGGGCCAGCGCCGCCACGTCGAGACCGTCGAGGCCGACGAGCCCGAGAGCGCCCTGCTGACCCGGGTGCGGGACGTTCGCGAGCGCTTCGACGTGAAGGTGGGCAGTTACCCCGGCGAGACGGTCCGCATCAAACTGGAGAGTACCGACGAGAACGAGGTGCGGGAGGCGGCCGCGTGGCTGGGCGAGCGGGTCGAGTCGCCGGACGGGACGGGCGACTAGCGGTACAGGTACGCGACCCAGGCGGCGACCAGCAGTACGCTCACCAGTCCGACGAGGGCCCCGGCACTGTTGATGATCGGCTCCTGGACACCCGGCTCCGTCGCGTTCGCGGCGGCTGTGGCGAGCATCGCGTTCATGACCGGTCGTTCCGACCGCTGGGCCTTAAGAATCCCGGAGCGCGAGCGAACCCGTCAGTCGGTTGACCGTGATCGTGGCACCCTGCCGCCGCCGGGTACCTTTTTGCCCTGCCGCGGGTACGGCCGGTAATGGGAACGATCGGGGTCGTCGTCAACCCCATCGCCGGGATGGGGGGACGCGTCGGGCTGAAAGGGACGGACGGAAAGGTCGAGGAGGCCAGGGAGCGGGGTGCGGAGCCGCGCGCTCCCTCCCGCGCCCGCGCCGCCCTCGACCGGATCCACGAACTCGCCCCCGGGACCGAGATCTTGACCTACGGCGAGCCGATGGGCGCGGACGTGGCCCGCGAAGCCGGCTTCGAGCCGACGGTCGTGGGCGACCCCGAGACCGAGGAGACGACGGCGGCCGACACCCGCGCGGCCGTCGACGACTTCCTGGACCGGGGCGTGGATCTCGTCCTGTTCGTCGGCGGCGACGGAACCGCCGTCGACGTGGCCGAGCGGATACGGGATCGGGAGGCCGACACCCCGATGCTCGGCGTCCCCGCGGGCGTGAAGGTCTACTCCTCGGTGTTCGGGGTCACGCCCCGGGCCGCGGGGGAGATCGCCGCGACCTTCGAGGACACCGAACGGGCCGAGGTCAACGACATCGACGAGGACGAGTACCGCGAGGGCGAGGTACACACGGAGTTGCGCGCGGTGGTGACGGTCCCGGCGGCCGAGCAGCGCCAGGCGAGCAAGCAACTGAGTGGAGGCACCGTCGAGAGCCTCGCCGAGGGCGTCGCCCGCGAGGTCCGCGAGGGCGTGACCTACGTGCTGGGGCCGGGCAGCACCGTCGGCGCGGTCAAAGAGCGGCTCGGTTTCGAGGGGTCGCCGCTGGGCGTGGACGTGTACCGCGACGGCGAGGTGCTGGTCGCGGACGCCAGCGAGCGCGAGATCCTCGACGCGCTGGGCGAGGAGAACGTCATCGTCGTCTCGCCCATCGGCGGGCAGGGGTTCGTCTTCGGCCGCGGGAACCAGCAACTCTCGCCGGCCGTGATCCGGCAGTGCGACCTGGAGGTCGTCGCCTCGAAGGCCAAACTCGACGAGATCGGCCGTCTCCGTGTCGACACGGGCGATCCCGACCTCGACGAGGAGTTGCGCGGCTGGCTCCAGGTCCGGGTCGGCCGGTACGAGCGCCGGCTGATGCAAGTGGTTTAGGAACGTGGGGTTTTCTGCCTCATCGATCAAGAGGTATTACATTCGTCAGCGGATTAAGTGGCGTATGGATAGGATTAAGGTCGCCGGGGTATGACAAAGGGAGTATGGAAACGCGGAAAGTACAGCGGCTCGGTCCCTCCACGCTGGCGATGACCCTGCCGGCGGAGTGGGCCTCGGAACACGACGTCGAGAAAGGCGACGAGGTGTCCCTGCGGATCGGCGGGAAGGGGACGCTCACCGTGATGCCGGAGTCGGTCCAGACCGAGGAGTCGGAAGCAATCATCTACACCGAAGACCTGGACGCCGACGCCGTCGAGCGGGCCATCGTCGCCCAGTACGTCCTCGGGCGGCGCATCATCCACGTCGAGGCCGGCGAAGACGGCACTCTCACGTCGGAACACATCAACGCCGTCTACAACGCCGAGACCCAGCTGATGGGCCTGGGCGTCATCGAGGAGACGCCCGAGCGCATCGCCATCCGCTGTTCGGTCGACCCCGAGGACTTCACGCTGGACAACCTGCTCGAACGGCTGGAGTCGACGGGCTCGACGATGCGCAACGAGGCCGTCAAGGCGCTGGCCCACGGCAACCCCGACCTGGCCCAGCGGGCCCTCAACCGGGAGCGACAGGCGAACAAGATCTTCGTCCTCCTGCTCCGGTTGATCTTCACCGCCTACCAGAACCCCAACCTCGCGCGGGCGGTGGGACTGGACAACGGCTTCCCGCTGATCGGCTACCGCTCGATCGCGAAGAACCTCGAACTCACCGCGGACAACGCCGAGGACATCGCGGAGATCGTCCTCGAAACGGAGGGCCACACCCTCGACGTCGAGTCCTCGACGATGCGACGCATCCGGGATTTCACCGACCAGGTCAACGAGATCACCGAGCTGGCCGTCGAGGCCGCCGTCGAGCGCGACTACGACACCGCCATCAGGGTCCGCGAGCTGTACGCCGAGATCGGCGACCGCGAGACCGAGATCCTGAACGACCTCCCGGAGATGGACAACGAGGAACTGCTCCGGGTGCGGGAGGTGCTGGTCAGCCTCCAGCAGACCGCACAGTACGCCGTCCGGAACGCCGAGATCGCGACGAACCTCGCGCTCAACGAGGAGTCCGCCCACACCGAGATCAACTGAGGGCTAGAGGTACCTGATGACGTACCGCGAGAGGCCGACGACGTAGGCGAGGATCCAGAAGAACACGTAGCCGAACACGCCGATCCGGATCCGCCGCCGCCAGAACTGCATCCGATCCGACCCGATCTCGTCGAGCAACACGTCCTCGTCGTAGTCGTGATAGAGGTCGTGTTCGACCTTGGCGCGGAAGACGCGCACGATGCCGGTGAAACCGAACGTGAGCATCGCGTAGGCCTGGAGGCCGAGAAACGCGTGGATCGCGGCCGCGCCGGCCATCTGTTCGAAGAGTCGCGGCATCATCCACAGCAGCATCGGGACGGTAGTCAGGGTCAGCCCGGTCCCGATGAACTTGAGGTGGTGCATCAACACGCCCCACGTCACCTGTTCGGCGTCGATCATGATCCAGGCCCCGTACAGAAAGCAGGGAAAGCTGAGCGAGACCGCGACGAGGACGAGCGTCGCGATCGACGCGTCCGACAGGGCGACCATGGCCGGGCCTAGGGAGAGGGGTCGCTAAAACGTGCCGAAACCGGGGGAACGCGGGTCGGAAAGCGTATACGGCTTCCTTCCCTACCGTCGCCAAATGGCCGATCGGGAGTCGACATCCGCCGGCGACGAGGACGGTCCAGCCGAGGAGACGCCGGAGGCGAGCGAGGGCCCGGAGGAGGCCGAGACGGTGTCGACCGAGGAGTTGCGCGAACAGGTCGAGGCCCGGTACGACTTCGACGACTTCGGCCCCGAACAGATGGCTCAGATGAGCGCCGACGAGTGGGAGGCGGCCTTCGATCCCGAGACGTGGATCACCGGAGAGGAGTTGCTCGACCGGGTCGAGGCCGACCTCAAGAACCGGGTCCTCGCCCGGGACGTGTTCGCACGCGTCGAGCGCCTGACGGACGGCCGCCTCGTCGCCTACTCAGACGAGGGGTACGCCGCCGTGTACCCGGACGGGACCGTCGAGGGGTTCGGCACCGTCCTCCGGGACGTAAAGCCCGTCGTCGCACTCTGTTCGATGGACGAGTACGACGTGCCCGACATGCCCGAGGGAGCCGTTCTCCCGGAACCGACGGACGTGCCTGACGGCGGCGGGGAACTCGGGAACCTGATGCTCCAGCTCGTCGGCGGGATGCAGGTGCTGGCCGGGATCGGTCTGCTCGGCGCGTGGATCGTCTTCGGCCTGAACGTCGTCGCCGTCGTCGCCGGGCTCGCTTTCCTGGTGATCGGGATCGCCCTGTTTTTCACCGTCGCGAACGCGCGGCTCTCGGATCGGTTCCGTGCCGAGGAGTACCGCGACCGGTTGCGCGCCGTCGGGCTCGAGGACGGGGAGCGGCCGGACTTCCTGCCCATCGAGGACGAGGCGTGGCGCGACGCGGGCGGAGCCGACGGGGAGCCCACGGCGGAGCTGACCGGGTCCACGGCGGCCGACGACCGCGATGGGGCGGACCGCGATTCCGGACCGGTCTCCTGAGTGTCAACCCCAGTCTCGACGCCGTATTCGGTGGGTTTATACAAACCCAGTCCCGAGTCGGATGTGTACATGAACAGGCGGGACTTTATCCGGACAGCCGGCGGGGCTGCCGGCGCGACCGCCGCCGTGTCTGCGAGTGCAGGCACAGCCGCAGCGGCCTCCGAGGGCGGCGGTGGCGGCGCAACCAAGCCGGACTTCGGCGGCTGGCTCGACAACGCGAACGGGTACGACGGGACCGTTGTCGACAAGACGGGCAAAAAGGAGGTGACGGTCAAGGTCGGGGCCGGAAGCAGTGGCTACGCCTTCGCCCCACCGGCCGTCCACGTCGACAAGGGAACGACTGTCAAGTTCAAGTGGACGGGGAAAGGTGGCGCACACAACGTCGTCTCCAAGGGCGAGGGGCCACTCGACGCCGGTGCGCCGGTCGGCGGTACCGGCGTCAAGTACGAGTACACCTTCAAGAAAAGCGGGATCTTCAACTACAAGTGTAATCCCCACCAGGCTCTCGGCATGAAGGGCTCGATCGTCGTCGGCTCGGACTACCCGACCGTGCAGGTCGGCGGCGGCGGCGAGAAGAGCCTCCACGAGATGGGCGTGCCGTTACAGGCCCACTACGTTGGTCTGGCGACCATCTTGTCGGTCCTCGTGTCGCTGGTGTTCACCTTCTTCCTGCTGAAGTACGGTGAATCGCCACACGCCAAAGGAGGGAACGACTAACGATGTCCTCGGAAGGAAGCAGTTACGGAGACATCCACCGGTACGAACCGCCCAGGGAGAGTACGGCCGCGGCGCTGGCGATCGTCCTGTTGACGATCATCGAGATCGTCTTCGTCGGCCTGTTCACCTACGGCCTGATCAGCGGTTGGGGCCTGTCCGAACCCGGCAACATGTACCTCGGCGGAATCCTCACGGTGATCTTCATCGACCTGGCGTTCATCCTCATGCTGTACCGCAAGGAGTTCCTGCCCGACGTGATGATCGTCAAGAAGCGTCGGCGCAAGTGGGAGGACCTGTACGTCCGGGAAGAGGACGTCGACGGGACGTCGTTGACCGAAGAGAGCCCCTGGGAAGGTATCAAACGAGCGCTGTACCCCTACTACAAGAGATAACATGCCACTCGACGAAGACAAATATCCGAGCGAGACGGGTCGACGACGCTTCGTGAAAGGCGTCGTCGGCAGTGCTGCGCTGTCCAGCGTCGGCGTCGGCGGCGCGGTCGCCCTCGACACGGCGACTTCGCCGACCGGCGTCGGCGGTGGGATCACGCAGTTCGTAGGTATCGAGAACACGGACGGTCCGGCCCCGCGCGGGATGCCGCTGATCCCGCTGACCATCGACTCCGACGGTGCGGTGAAGGGTCGCTGGCCGAAGGTGAAGACCGAGGAGGTCCAGGGTCGTGAAGTCACGGTCGCGGAGACGACGATCAACGGCACGACCTACTCCTCGACCTGGTACCAGTACTGTGGGATCCAGACGGCGGCGGGGATGGAGCCCAAGGCCGACCAGGACAACTTCTTCCGCGCCGCGCCCGGGTCCGGACTGCAGTGGCAGTCCGAGGCCAAGGAGCCCGGCGAGAAGCTGTTCGTCGACGACTTCGCCAACTACGAGACGTGGGGCAACGGCATCGGCGAGGGCGGCCTCGGCAAACCCGCCAAGGCCACGTGGCGGTCCGAAGGCGAGGTCAAGACCATCCCGGTCCAGGTCATGCGCAGTACCGAGGTCTCGAAGATCGCCAACGGCGAGGGCAAGTACAGCGACATCCCCGCCGACGTGCGTGACTTCTTCGGCGCGGCAACCGAGAAGGACTTCATGGCCTGGCTGAACAAGTGTACGCACTTCTGCTGTGTGCCGGGCTTCAAGACCTACGCGGGCAGCGAGAAGTTCGGTGCCGGCAACCGGGTGTACTGCCAGTGCCACCAGTCGATCTACAACCCGTTCAGTCCGGTCAAGAAATCATTCGTCGCACTACCGCGACCGGGTGAGTAACGATGAGTCTGGAAAAGAAAGACGAACACGATCACAGAGGCTGGATGGAAGAGCGCGACCTCACGGCGCTCGAGGAGCGGTACCTCGCCCTGTTGATGTGGCTCGACAAGCGGCTCCGGCTGGTCGACTACCTGGAGCTGCTCGAAGACCTCTACTACAAGGTCAACATGCAGATGCCCAAGAGCCACACCGAGCAGTACGGGCTGGACAACAAGTTCTGGTACTGGTACCCGCTGTACGCGCTCGGGTCCTTCTCGACCATCGCGTATCTGGTCGCGGCGGTCTCCGGAGCCCTACTCGGGTTCTACTACGCCCCGGCCGCCGCGGGCGCGAGCGGGGATCCGACGGTCGCGTTCAACTCGCTGAAATACATCATGCAGGACCTGAACTTCGGGTACATGCTCCGGTCGATCCACCGCTGGAGCGCCCAGGTGATGACCGCGGCCGTGTTCCTGCACATGCTCCGTGTCTACTTCACGGGCGCGTACAAGGAGCCCCGCGAGCTCAACTGGATCATCGGCATCGTGCTGATCTCGATGACGATGGTCTTCGGGTACAGCGGCTACCTGCTCCCGTGGAACCAGCTCAGCTACTGGGCGGGACAGATCGGCGTCGAGATGGCGCTGTCGATCCCGCTGGCCGGCGAGTGGGTGGCCCAGTTGCTGTTCGGCGGCTTCACGCTGTCCCAGGCCACGTTGCAACGGATGTACATGTTGCACGTGTTCTTCCTGCCCTTCCTCGTGACGGGGCTGATCGCGGTCCACATCGGCATCGTCTGGATGCAGGGCATCGCGGAACCACACTAACCCATGAGCGACAACGACACTCCCGAGACGGATGGAGGAACGGGAATCGTCCCGCCGGACGACGAGACCCCCACCTGGAGCGAGCGCAAGGAGCGCACGCAGGGGCTCTCCCGGCTGACGTACGAGTACTTCGAGCGGGCCCGCCGCGAGGATCAGGACCTGCGCCAGGAGTCCAGTTACGTCGAGCGTGACGTGCTGGGCTTCCCGGCCTGGCCCCACGAGATGATCCGGAACCTCGCGCTGACGAGTTTCTTCGTCGGCATGATCCTGTTCCTCTCGGCGACGCTGCCCCCGGAGATGATGCCGCCGGCGAACTCCTCGAGTACGCCTCCGGTCATCCTGCCGGACTGGTATCTGTACTGGTCTTTCGGCCTGCTCAAGCTCGGGCCGCTCAACCCCCAGCTGTCCCTGCTGGGCGGCAGCAAGCTGATGGCCGACCGGACCTTCGGCGTCCTGGCGAACCTGGCCGTCGTCGGCATAATCACCATCGTCCCGTTCCTGAACAAGGGCTCGGCTCGTCGCCCGGTCGAACAGCCCTTCTGGGCGTCGGTCGGCGTCTTCGGCGTCATCTTCGCGTTCACGATCGCCGCAGTGTCGGTCAAGAACCTGGTGCCGATGGACGCACACCTCCTGTTCGACCTGGCCCTCCTGCTCCCGTTCGTGGGCGGGTTCATCAGCTACGCGATCCTCAAGGCGATGCGCGAGGGGTATATGTTCACCCTCAACCGCCGGTACTACCGGTTGCGGCCACCGAAGTGACGGGACGGTCGCCCCGTTCGACGCCTGTTTCTTTTATGACACCAGACGATCAGCTCGATTCGTCCACGGAACCGACGACGGACACGGCGCCCGACGGTCCCGCGGACGGATCGGCTGGCACCGCCGACGGCGATCGCGCAGCCGCCGATAGCGACCGCACGGATCGAGACGTCGAAGTCCCGATGCGGGTGTACAAGGCGATCACGGTGTTCACGACGCTGTTCGCCATCGTGACCGTCGTCGGCGGGTTCGTGGTACTGGACTCGGCGACCAACCGGGCGACGGCCTCGCTGTCGGAGATCAAGCCGGTCGCGGCCCTGTTCGGTGTCGGGCTCATCCTGGCGGGAGCCGCCGCATACGCGTTCTCGACCCGGTTCCGTGCGGCGGGAATGGGAAAGTCTAAAGACGACACCGACGAACAATCGAGTAATGGCTGACGAATTCGCCAAGGGTCTTGGGATCCTGACGACCGCGGGACTGGCCTGGATAGTGCTAGCAGGCTGGTACACCACGAAAAGCTTCGCGGAGGGACAGTTGATCGCCGCGCCGCCGAAAGACCCGGGTGTCTACGCCAGCATCGGACTGTTCCTGAAAGACGTGCTGGGCTGGTTCGCGGTTCTGGGCGCACTGACGTTCTGGGTCGGCGTCCCGCTTATCAACGAAGCCCGCGAGGCCTGGGCGAAACGCAGTAGCTGATCGGGACGCGGACAGTCCTTTCTCGACCGTCGGTCGGTACCGACGCCACAGCGACGGTGGGTCCGGACTCGATCCATCACCCGGGCCGTTCGTCCAGCGTGAGGGGGCCCGGCGGGGTGTACACCACGTGCGGCTGTCGGAAACGGGAGCGGAGACGTGTCTGGCCTGCGTGCCGATCACCGAGAGGCGGTTGCGGTGAGTGCGGCCAGAGACGCACCGGCCATCATCGAGACGGTCGCTCCGATCACGACGGTCGCCGTATCACTGTGCCAGACGCCCGCAAGTACGAGAAGGCCGCCACTCGCCGCAACCGATCCGACGGCCAGGTAAACTACCCTACCCTACTTCGCTCGGGGGCAATCGCCCCGCTCGCTCGTTGAGGGTAGGGCTTTCGCGTGGACTCCCGTTCTACGCCTCAGATGAGGCGGGGAGGTCGTACTCTCCACTCACGTTCAGCGTCCCGCGATTCAAGCGCACGTCTACGGGTGCGCCTCCGTCGTCTGCGTTTTGCCGACGCCGGAGATACTGAAGGCCGATGTTCTTGGAAGCGTTGTAGTCGGCGTGGTTCTGGTAGCCACAGTCCTGACACTCGAAGTCCTCGCCGTGGCGGTTGTCGTCGTGGGTAAACCCACAGGTCGAACACCGCTTCGAGGTGTTCCGTGGGTCCACTTGCACGGCTTCGACGCCCTGCTCATTGGCTTTGTATTCGACGTACTCGTAGAGGCGACGGAACGCCCACAGATGGTGCCACGACGCCTGTGGAACGTTCTCACGAATGTCAGTCAGGTCCTCGAACACGATATGCGAACAGTCGTGTTCGACGGCTTCAGACACGATTTCGTTGGCGACACGATGCAGGAATATCTCGAAGCGTCCGTCCTCTTTCCGCTTGACGCCTGCTATCGCGTCGTGTGCCGCCCGTGTTCCACACTGCTGGAGGTCGCCACGCCGTTGTTCGTACTCTCGCTTCCAGTGGTTGAACTCGTCTGCCGACCAGAACCGTCCGGTCGAAGCGACCGCGAGTTGGTTCACACCGAGGTCCACACCGAGGACTGTTCTGTGCCCGGTAGTGGTGTCGGTGTCGTCGTCCTCTTTGAACATCGACGCATGGAGATACCAATCGCCGTCACGTCGATGAAGTGTCGCCCGCCGAAACTCGTAGTCCTCGTTGGCGACGTACTTCGTCGGCGGTGTCTCGGGATTCTCAGGGAGAATATAATCGCACTCAATACGCCCGTCCGGTGTCGATAGCGAAACGTGGTCACGGTGGAACGTGGCGCTTCGCTTGTCGTAGATAGCGGTGTCTGCCGAGAACGTCGGACGGGACGTATCTTGGTCGTCTTTGAGTCGTTCGACGCCGCTTTTGATGGCTCCGACGGCCTGATGAATCCCTTTCTGGACGAGGTTCGCGGTCAACTCTGTGTCCTCGCGTAGCTGGTCGTACAGTGCATCTTCGGCCTTCGCCTTCGATGTGACGTGGTAGCCGTCGTCGCCGTGCCAGCACCACTCGCTCGCGGTGTTGGAACAGTATTTGAATTGCTCGACAGTCTCCCGCAGGTGTGTATCCGCGCCTTCGGGCGTGTCGAGCTTGATAACGGCGGTTCGACGGTACTCCACGATACTTTCATATATCTACCCGTAGTTACTTAATGATTGGGAGTTAGCAGGCAACAGTTTGGCGGCTGGTCGATACCGGGTCGTCTTCCTCCCCACCCTACTCGCTTGTGCTTCCGCCGGGGCCGGAAGCCCGGCGCTCCTTGAGGGTGGGGCCTCCGCCTTGAATTAGGTGAAACACGTCACGGCGGCACATTCGTACCACGAGCGGGGACGTATTCGATGGAGCAGCGACTGTCGGTGCGGTGTCGGCGGAGTGTGGTCGAAGGCGGGCGGGTCAGATGACGCTTCCGACGATGCCGTCGACCAGGAAGTAGACGCTGAGGTACGCGATGTACGCCAGCGCGAGGAGAGACGCGCCGATGGCACCCTTGGGTCGTTCGATGTCGATCCCGCGGCGCGCCTCCACCTTGCGAGCCTCGAACTCGAAGAAGTCGGCGAGGAACACGCCGACGACGAGGGCGGAGGTGACGATGCCCGAGTGGTGGTGCAACGTCGCGTAGTAGAAGGCCGCGAGCACGAACAGGACGTTGCTCGCGGCGTGGATCGGGTTCCGCGAGATCGCCTCCGCACCGCCCTCTTCGGCTTGCTTGACGTGTTGGCGGTAGGTGAACGCGCGGGTCACGATGTTGATGATGGCGAGTGCCAGCAACACGAACTCCATGTGGGGCCCCACGATCGTGTCCAGCGGGCCAAACAGCGTTACCGAGGGTTCCATACCTCGAACTCCGTCCGTGACGCTTTAGTGTTTTTCCAATCTCCCCGCGAACCGGTCACGGCCGATCCGCGAACGGGTGCCCGCTCGCCGGCACCGAGAGGACGGAGAGCGTGTCGACGACCGAGACCGAGACGGGAACGCCGGGGTCGACGCCGCCGATCCGGCGGTCGTCGGCCAGCAACTCGACGGGGACCTCGTCGCGCTCGACGCGCAGGGAGACGGTATCGAGGTCGAGGACCCAGTGGTCGGCGTCGGTCGCGAACGGGGCGACGGGCGCGACGGCCGCGACGCCGGTTGCGGGGGCGACGACCGGCGCGTCGACGCGGCGCGCGTACCCGTGGGACCCGGCGGGGGTGGCGACGACCACGCCGTCGGCCCGGAACTGCGCGACGGTGGTCCCGTCGGTCGCGACGGCGTACTCGGAGATCCGGGCCGGCTCGGCGGTGAGAAGTGTCACGTCGGCGAGCGCGCGGGCGCGACGGTCGTCACCGACGCGAACGCCGACGACGGGGTAGGGATCGGTGTCGCCCGCGCCGGAGACGAGCGCGCCCATCGCGTCGTCGACGGCCGACAGCGGAACCGATCGGACGCCACGGCCCGCGTCGACGGGGAGAACCGGGCACTCGGGTCCCGTGGACTCGGCGAGCCCGAGGAACGCGTCCGCGCCGACGGTGACGAGCGCATCGGGTCCGGCCGCGAGGACGGTGTCGAGGTCGCCGGTCCGGGGAGTTGCGCCGGCGGCCTCGACGGCGGCGGCGACGCGCTCGACGGCGTCCCCGACGACGCCGACGGTCGCGCGCTCGGCTGAATCGCTCATCGGTGTCACCTGCGGTCCCGGCGGTCAAAAGGGTGCGGTCTCGGCGAAGCGGTCGCCGGTGACTGCGGGACCTCGGGCCGGCGATTCTGAACACTTTTGGGTGCCGGGCGCGACCACTCGGCTATGCGAGACGTACTCAGGGAGTGGCGACCGGTGGTCGACGAGGCCATCGAGGAGTTGCTCCCGCGAGTCGTCGACGAGGCGTATCTCTCGGAGTTTTTCGGCCCCGCGACCCACGCGTACGACCCGGAGGCGATCCAGGTCGCGCTGGCCGATCCAATCTGGGAGCTGCTGGACAGGGGTGGCAAACGGTGGCGTGCGGTCGTGTTCCTGCTGTTGGTCGAGGCCTTCGGCGAGGAGCCCGAGGAGTACCTGCCCTACGCCTGTATCCCTGAGATCCTCCACAACGGGACGATCGTCGTCGACGACGTGGAAGACGGGGCCGAGATGCGGCGCGGCGAGCGGGCGATCCACCACGAGTTCGGGACCGACATCGCGCTGAACGCCGGGAACGCGATGTACTTCCTCCCGCTGAAGGTCATCACCCACGACCCGGGTGATCTCGACGCCGAGACGCGACTGGCGGCCTACGAGATGCTGATGTACGAACTCAACCGCACGCATCTCGGCCAAGGGATGGACATCACCTGGCACAACCAGCGGGAGATCGACATCAGCGAGGCCCAGTACCTGGAGATGTCGGCCTGCAAGACCGGCTGTCTCGGACGGATCGTCGCGCGGCTGGCGGCCATCGTCACCGGCCAGCCCGAGGCGGTCGAGGAAGCCGTCGCCGACTACGCCGAGCGGATGTCGATCGCCTTCCAGATCGGTGACGACATCCTCGACGTGGAACACTCGCTGGACCGGGCCGGCGACTTCGGGAAGGCCTTCGGCAACGATGTCCGGGAGGGCAAGAAGACCCTGATGGCCATCCACGCGGCCGAGACCGCGACGCCCGAGGACGTCGCCCGCCTCGAGGAGATCCTCTGGGCCGAGGACACCACCGACGCGGAGATCGAGTGGGTGCTGGACCTCTACCAGTCGACCGGGAGCATCGAGTACGCCCGCGAGACGGCCGAGAGCCTCTCGGAACGGGCGCGGAGCCACCTCGACGGGCTGGAACTTGCACCCGAGCCCAAGGAGCGCCTGGCCGAGTTCACCCGCTTCGTGATCGAGCGGGACGCCTAGCCGAACACGGAGTAGGCGATCAGCAGTCCGAAGTACAGGAGTACCAGCGCGCCGAGTGCCTGCAACCGGAACAGCCGCAGCCGTTCCTCCTCGGCCTCGTAGACCTCCTCGAAGGCGTCGCGTTCGGCGGCGTCGATGGCGTCGGCGTGGTCGAGACCGCGGTGGAGCGCCAGCAGTTCGTCGTCGGCGAAGGGCGCGCCGCAGTACCCACAGACTTCGGGGTCGGCGTCGGGCGGCAGGTCGTACGCGTCGGGGATCTCCGCGTCGGTTCCGGCGGTGTCCGCTCGGTCGGTCGGGCTGTCGGTGTCGGTCATAGGAACGGGGGTGTGACGGTCGGTTGCGAGACGATCCAGAGGCTGGTCACGGTGTAACAGATCATCACCAGGGTGAACGTGTACTGACTCCGGATGGCCTGGAGCCGGCCGGGGAACCGGTCGAAGGCCGCGGCGTGGGCGACCCAGATGGCGAGCAGGTGGCCCGCCAGGACGAAGGCGAGATTGAGCACCCCGAACCAGTCGGGAATCACGCCGATGGGAACGGTTCCGGTCGCGGGCCCGGTGATGGGTGACCGTGCGACCGCGAGCGTGGCCGGGGCGAGCGAGAGGAAGTACTCCAGGTAGTGCGCCAGGTGGTAGCCGGCGGCGATGGCCAAAAGCGGCGGCGCGAACCGCCGGGCCAGGACGGACGTGGAGACGTAGGAGTCGGCGAACCGGCGCGCACCGCGGGCGGCGAGCCAGTACGCCCCGAGAAAGACGAGGTACCCGACGGCCAGCGCGGCCGGGTACAACAGCGCGGGCGGGACGCCGCGGTCGACGACGGCGCGCGCAAGATCCGCCCACAGCGGCGTCGCGACCAGCCCGTCGTAGGTGGTGACCCACACCAGCGCGACGACGAAGGCGACCTCGTCGAACCCGTCGACGAGCCGGGCGTCCGTGAGCGCGCTCCCGGGCAACCGGACGCGGAGTCGCCCGGTCCCGTCGTCCCGGGTCAGCGGCGCGACCCGGCCGTAGTACCGGAAGACGCGGGCCACGGGATCGACCGTCGTGAACCACCGGTCGGGGCCGAAGACGAACGCGCCGGCCAGCGTCACGGCCGCGTAGCCGAGGACCGTGGTCGCGAGCAACCGAGGATCGTCGGCCAGCGGACTGACGACTTCGAGCCAGATCAGCCCGAGCAGACCGACGACGCTCGGCCAGGCACCGAGACGGGCGGGGTAGTCGCGATCGAGCGTCGGGAGCGCGCCCGCCAGCGTCCGGAGGGGGTTGAGCACCGGCCAGGTGTTGCCGACGAGGTAGGTTGTCGTGGTGAAGCCGGCCCACCAGCCGACCCAGACGAGCAACAGGCCGAGGTTGGCCAGCGCCGCCTCGGGGCCGAACAACCCGATCCCGAGGACGATCGCGAACCCGGCGAGGCCGGCCGCTCGACCGAGGGAAGCGAGGGTCCGGCGACCCGGGACGGCGGCGTCCCGGCCCCAGTCGTGGATCTCCCGAACGAACAGCCGGTCGGTGACGAACGAGGCGAGCAGGAACGAGGCGCCGACCGCGCCGCCGCCGGTGAGCAGGAACAGCCAGGTCGGGATCGAGATCGACTCCCGACTCCCCGCGCCGAGGCTCCCGCCGTGGGCCGTGGCGGTTCCCACGAACAGCGTCGCGGCCAGTACGGCGAGGAGGGGACGGAACCAGTGGCGACGGAGTGACGTATCCACCATCCGTCGGCGCTTGGGGCGGGGCGGTGGAGTAGCTTCCGGAACGTGACGGCGTCGACCGGAGCGGCGGCCGCGGGCGGGAGTCACGCGGCGACGAGTTGGGCAGGTTTTTATCGGTCGACTCGTAACGCCCGTACACACATGGGCGTCGCAGACGAAACTTCGGACGACCACGGCGGCCACGGCGGTCACCACCTGCCCGCGGTCGAGGACTGGCCGCGCGGGTTCGGCGAAGCCAGCTGGTGGCCCTTCATCACGGCGCTGGGCGCGAGCGGTTTCTACATCGGCGCAGCGCTGTACGTACTGGGGCGGGGCGACAACGCCATCGTCGGCCCGATGGTCGGCCCCGGGGCCTTCATCGCGAGCGCGGTGTTGTTCCTCGGCGGCCTGTACGGCTGGCTCTACCACGCCTTCGTGGTCAACTTCTGGGAGCACGGGACCGGTGAACACGACGACTCGACGTTGCGGCTCGCGATGCTGTTGTTCCTCGGGACGGAGATCGCGACGTTCGGAGCCGGCTTCGTCTACTACTTCTTCATCCGGGCCGGCACGTGGCCGCCGGGCCAGCTCCCCGACCTGTTCGGGACGCTTGTGATCGTCAACACCCTGATCCTGGTGGCCAGCAGTTTCACCCTGCATTTCGCACACACCGGGCTCCTCGATGGCGACCGCAAGCAGTTCCTCGGCCTCCTCGGTGTCACCCTCCTTCTGGGGATCGTCTTCATCGCCGGACAGGCCTACGAGTACTACGAGTTCATCGTCCACAAGGGCCTGAGCTTCCACGGAGCGGTCTTCGGCAGCGCCTTCTTCGGCCTGACGGGCCTGCACGGCCTGCACGTGACCCTTGGTGCGATCCTCCTCTCGATCGTGTTCGTCCGCGGCCTGCTCGGCCAGTACTCGGCGGAACGGCACACCTCGGTCAGTACGGTCTCGATGTACTGGCACTTCGTCGACGTGGTGTGGATCTTCCTCGTCGTCGTCCTCTACGTCGGCGCGGAGATCGGCGCCTGAGACGTCGGCGCTTTTTCCGCGGGCGCGGATCGGTCACCAGCCACGTGGCCGCCGCTGCGGTCGCCACGATCCCCGCCTCGGACACCGTCCGACCGGCGGAGATCAAACCTCGAACCGTGGAACGCAGATTTAAACCGGGAGCGGGAGTCGACGTGTTGCCAACACTTATCACGGAACGTGCGCAGTTCACGACAAATGGTACAGGTCGGACGGGGTCCGTACAGAGTCTGTTACGTCGGCGGTGACGACGAGGTGGCGGACTGGATCCGGGCCGGGTTCGAGCGCGTCGACTCGGAGGTCGAGGTCGCCGTCGAAGCGACGTTCGAGGACGGCATGGAACGGATCGCCGAGGCCCAACAGCGGATCGACCCGCAGATGCGGAGTCCGCTGGCCGACACGGAGGAGCCGTTCGACTGTCTCGTCTGCACGGACGACGCCGACTACGACCCGGTGGCGTTCGTCGACGCGGTGCGCGGGAAGCATACGGATCTCCCGATCGTCCTCTTCGCCACGGCGGGCGACGAGCGCCTCGCCAGCGAGGCCATCTCCGCCGGGATCGACGACTACGTGCCGACCGACGCCGAGGACCCGACCGGGACGCTGGCCGAACACGTCGTCACGCAGTGTCGGGAGTACCGCGACGCCATGGACGAGAAGCGACGCGGGAAACAGGCACAGCGACTGCTGGCGGCCAACCCGGACATGATAAGCGTCGTCCGCCCGGGCGCAACGATCACCTACCAGAACGAGGCGGTCACGGAGGTCCTCGGCCACGAGGTCGACGAACTGAAAGGCACCGTCCCGTACGACCGGATCCACCCCGACGACTGGCGACGCCTCCGCGAGGAGTTCTACGACGGCGTCATCGACGCGGAGACGCGCCCGAGCGCGGAGTTTCGCATCGAGGACGCCGACGGCGACTGGCGCTGGGTCGAGGCCCGCGGTCGGAACCTGCTCGACGACCCGCTGGTCAACGGGTTCGTCGTCACGACCCGACCCATCGACGACCGCAAGCGACGCGAGCAGGACCTCGAAGGCTACCAGCGCGTCGTCGAGAACGTCGGCGATCCCGTCTTCCTGCTGGACCCCGACGAGCGACTCACGTGGGTCAACCGGGCGTTTCTCGAACACACCGGCTACGATCGGGAGTTCGTCGAAGGGGCACACGTCTCGCGGTTCATGCGCGAGGACGACCTGGAGCGCGGCCGGGAACTGGTCGCCGACCTGCTCGACGACCGGGACCGCCGCTGGGGCGTCTTCGAGTTCGCCACCCAGACCGTCGACGACGACGTGCGGTGTTACGAGGCCAGCGTCGCCGTCATCACCGACGACGACCAGTTCCAGGGCACGGTCGGCGTCCTCCGGGACGTGACCGGTCGGGAGTGAGTCAGTCGCCGCCGACGCCGGTGATCTCGATCCGGGCCCCGCCGTCGGTACCCTCGACGAGCCGGAACGACCAGCCGTGTGCCTCGGCGGTCCGCCGGGCCAGTGCCAGCCCGAGCCCCGTGGCCTCGGGATCGGTCGTCTCGCCGTATTCGAGCAACTGCTCGCGGTCGGCCTCGGGAATTCCGGGGCCGTCGTCCTCGACGTAGAAGCCGTCGGCCACGTCGCCGACGGTGACGGTCACGTCGGGTCCAGCGTGTGTCACTGCGTTGTCGAACACCGCTTCGAGCAGGTGTCGGAGCCGGTCGCGGTCGGCGTGCAGTCGGCGGTCCGTCTCGACCTGGAGGGTCGCCTCGGGCGTGTCACGGTCCTCCCACACGGTCTCGATGAGCGACACGAGCGCCACCGACTCGGTCTCCTCGACGGGCTTGCCCTTCCGGGCCAGCGTGACGAGGTCGTCGATCAACGTCTCCATCTGGGTGGCCGACCGTTCGAGGGCGTCGAAGTGTTCCTCGGCGTCGTCCATCTCGCGGGCCAGCTGGAGTCGCCCCGAGATGACGTTCAGCGGATTACGCAGATCGTGCGAGACCGCGCTGATCAACTCTTCGAGGCGTTCGTTCTGGCGTTCGAGTTCGCGCTCGTAGGCGACCCGGTCGGAGATGTCACGGGCGATCCCGGCGACGCCGACGGTCTCGCCGGTGTCGTCGGTCAGCCGTGAACCGCGGAACTCGACGGGGACCTCGCCGCCGTCGCGGCGCTGGACGGTGGCCTCGACCGTCGCCTGGCCGGTCTCGAAGGCCTCGTCGATGGCGTCGTCGATCCGCTCGCGGTCCCCGGGCGCGAAGAAGGCGGTCGGGTCCATCTCGTCGAGTTCGGCGTCGTCGTACCCGGTCACGCCGGGGATCGACTCGTTCCAGTAGACCACCGACCGATCGCGGTCGAGGACGAAAAAGCCGTCCTGGACGGTGTCGAGTGCGCTCGCGAGGACGTTCCCCTGTCCACCGGGACCGAGGTCGGCCAGCGCGGAACCTGTGGACCGTTCCGATCCGCCGTCGGTGTCGACGCGGTCGGTCTCACCGACGGCCGCGACGATCTCGTCGGCCAGCGTCGCGTACCGCTCGGTGCCCGACCCCTTCTGGAGGTACGCGGCGATGGCGGACTCGATTTCGGCGTCGACCCGTGCCCGATCGCGGCCGGTAAACAGGATGAACGGCAGATCCGGGTCGATATCGTGGACGGCGTCCACGAACTCGGCACAGTCCATGTCCGGGAGGTGGTAGTCGCTGACGAGACAGTGAACGTCGCCCGCTCGGACCTCGTCGAGTGCGTCGGCGGCCGTCTCCGCGGACATCACCTCGAGCCGGTCGTCCTCGCGGCGGAGAAAGGTCCCCGCCAGGTCGACGATCTCCGGGTCGTCGTCGACGTGTAACACCCGTATCCGATCGACATCGGCGTCACTCATGACAACCCCTTCGGTGAGTGTACTGTTAAGGGTTGAGGGCATTTCGGCACGTCACGTCGCCCCACGATCGTCTCGTCTCACTCGAACCCGGGACTGCGAGGATCGGATCCGCAAGTTGCCGCTCACGCACTGCTCGCGGCCGAAGCAAGCCGGTGGAGGGATTTGAACCCCCGGCCTATTCCTTACGAAGGAATCGCTCTCCCAGTCTGAGCTACACCGGCGCGCACGTTCCGTTCCCGCCTCCGCTGCACTCCGTTCGGCGGGACACCACCGCTGTCCTGCTCGCACCCATTTGTCGGCGCATAACCGCAATAAGGGTTGCGAATCGGACCGACTCACCGCGTCAGTCGCACGTCCAGGACCACGTTGAGTTCGTGGGGCGCGTACGACCGGACGGTGTGGCGGGTCTCGACGGTCACGTCGTACTCCGGTTCGGCCGCCGCCCGGATCGCGCGCTCGCCGGGCCCGTAGGGGTCGTCCTCGTGCTGGATGTCGTAGTAGTGGAGCACCGCCTCGTCGCCGGCCAGCGCGACCGCCGTGTCGAGAAACTCGTCGGCGCTGTGGGGCAGGTTCATCACGATCCGGTCCGCCCAGTCCTCGTACTCCCCGGCCACGTCTCGAACGTCCCCCTCGATCGCGGTCACCCGGTCCTCGACACCGTTGCGGCGAGCGTTCTCCCGGAGGTACTCGACGGCTACTCCGTTGAGATCGACGCCGACGGCCTCGGCCCCGCGTTTCCCGAAGGGAATCACGAACGGGCCGACGCCCGCGAACATGTCGAACGCGCGTTCGCCCGCCTGGACCTGTTCGGCGACGCGGTGGCGTTCGGTCGCCAGCCGCGGCGAGAAGTACACCTCGGCGAGGTCGACCGCGTACGCACAGCCGTACTCGCGGTGGACCGTCTCGGTCCCCTCGCCGGCCAGCACCTCCCAGTCCCGGACCCGGAGGTCGCCTTTCACCTTCGAGGCGCGGTTCAGGACCGTCTCGACCGGCAACGCCGACTCGACGATGGCGTCGGCCAGCGCGCGAGCGCGCCCGGGATCGTCCTCGTCGACGATCGCAACGTCGCCGATCCGCTCGTAGGAGGGATCGAAGTCCACGAGATCGGCCGGCATCGTCTGTGTCTCGCGGACGGGCGCGTCGTACTCGACCACCTCGAACTCGTCGGGAACCGCTCCGGGATCGTCGACCGGAATGTACAGCCAGCCGTCGTCGTGTTCGATCCCGTGGGTGTCGTCGATCAGCCCGGCGGCCGCGAGGTCCTGACGGGCGCGCTCGCCGTCCTCGCGGGCGACGCGCACGCATGGCACCGACATGTCCCGGACTCGGCGGCCGCGGGCGGTAAGCCTTCGGTTCCGTGTCGGGCCGTTTAACCACCCGGGCGACCGAGCGGTGGTATGCTCACGTTCGTCGGTCTCGGGCTGTACGACGAGCGCTCGATCACCGTCGCGGGCCGGGACTGCCTGCGTGCGGCCGACCGGGCGTTCGCCGAGTTCTACACCTCCAGGCTCGTCGGCACCTCCGTCCCCGAACTGGAGGCCCACCACGGCGTCGACATCGAGGTCCGCGACCGGGACGGCGTCGAGCAGGATCCCGATCCGATCCTCGACGCCGCCGCCGACGGCGACGCCGTCTTCCTGACCGCCGGCGACCCGATGATCTCGACCACGCACGTCGACCTCCGGCTACGCGCCCACGAGCGCGGCATCGACACCCGGATCGTCCACGGCACGACCGCACAGACCGCCGCGAGTTCGCTCACCGGCCTCCAGAACTACCGGTTCGGGAAGGCCACCACCCTCCCCTTCGAGCGCGCCCACGGCGGGACCGGCGTCCCCGACAGCGTCCTCGAGACCGTCGCCGACAACGCCGACCGCGGGCTCCACACGCTGGTCTATCTCGACATCAAGGCCGCCGACGACGACTACATGACCGCCGACACCGCCGCCGACCTGCTCGCCGACGCGTACGACGAGCGACTGGCCGTCGCCGTCTGTCAGGCCGGCAGTTCGGACCCGACAGTCGTCGCCGACGACCTCGCGGGGCTGGCCGAGCAAGACTTCGGGCCCCCGTTGCACCTGCTCGTCCTCCCCGGCGACCTCCACGTCCTCGAACGGGACGCACTGGCCGAACTCGCCGGCGCACCCGCGGCGCTGGTCGACGAGTAGCTCACTCGCCGTCGGCACGCACCGGTCTGATGTCCAGCGCGCCCCGCAGGTCGTACTCGCTCCCGGTCGCCATGTAGAGCAGATCCTCGATGACGACCAGCACCTCGGGCAGTTCCCGCACCACCAGCCAGGTGATCGCGACCAGTGCGACGACCGACGCGCTCTGGGCGATGATCCGGTCCGCCCAGTAGTAGGACACCCGCGCCGGATCCCGTTGCAGCGAGAAGGCGAACACGGTCGCAGTCAGCTCCGGGACCCACTGCATCTTCATGGTGCCGAAGGAGAGCCCGATGAACACGTTCCGGACGAGGTTGAGCGCGTAGATGACCGGGATCGAGACGGCCAGCGCGCGGAGTTTCCGGCGCAGGGGCGCACGCACCGCCGCGATCAGCCCCACGAAGATGGCCATGCTCCCGATGCCGGTACACGCGATGACGATCGTGTACGCGACCCGGTAGTTCGGCCGCGGGTAGAAGGTGAACGTGTTCCGGAACGACTCGTAGTCCGGGTCGATCGCACTCCCCGGGACGATCTCGGGATGGTACCCCAGCAGCCCCATCAGGAACTCTGTCTGGCGGACGACCAGCTCGATGAGAAACTCCTGCAGGACGAGGATCGCCTCGAAGGGCAGATAGACCGCCCCCATGACTGCGACGGCCCGCGAGAGGACGAACAGCGTGTCCCGGCCCCGCCGGAGCAGGACGGCGACGTACAGACAGCCGGGGACCGCGATCAACGTCCCGATCCCCTCGACGATGCTCTTCTGGACGAACACGAAGTGATAGATCAGCGTGAACCAGAAGACGGCGAACAGCACCCAGGCGGCGACGGTGACCGACCGGGCGAGGTCGCCGTGCCGGTCCTGCCAGTCCAGGACTGCGCCGGCGACGAAGGTCGCGACCACCAGCCACGCCAGCGGATCCGACCACTGGTTGAGCCACGCCAGCGCGCCCAGCACCGTCTCGATCATTCACCGACTCGTACGGCCGAGCCAGTTATATGTCTTGCCGTTAGTCCGTCCGGCGACACGCCAGCGCAGGACGGAGCCGTCGCTGGCCGGGGTAGCGTCCGAAAGAAAAGCGTCAGTTAGGGCCGGAAGGGATTCCGGTAGTTAGTCGCGACGGCGGACCGCCAGCAGGGCAGCGGCGACCAGCGCGACGAGGGCGAGGACGGCCGTGAAGCCGGGCCCGCCTTCGGTCGTGGTCTGGGCTGCCTGGGTCTGCTGTTCGGTCTGCTGCTGAGTCTGCTGTTCGGTCTGCTGCTGGGTCTGCTGTTCGGTCTGCTGCTCAGTCTGCGTCTCCGTGTCGGTCGGTCCCTGAGCAGGCGGCGAGATGACGGCCGAGTCGCTGACGGCGGAGCCGTTCAGCGTGTACGGACCGTCGGCACCGGGGAAGTCCAGCGCCTGGTTGCCGTTCGTGTCCATGTGAGCCACCGCGTAGAGGGTGGTCTCGCTGGACACGGTTCCGACGTCGATCTGGACCGTGCTGGTGCCGGGTTCGAGGTAACCGGACGTGCCGACGATGTCACCGCTGGGCGAGCCACTGCGGATGGAGACGAAGCCACCCTGCGAGAGGGTCGCCTGAACGGAGACCATCCCGTTCTGGACGGTCTGGTTCTCGAAGGTGACGTCGGCGGTCGGTGCCTGACCGATGACGCCCGGGGTAGCGTACTCGCTGTCGAAGCCCTGGGCGTTGGCGACGAACGACGCGTTCTGCGCACGGTCGGAGAGATCGAACGTGACGCTGAACGTGCCGTTCTGGGTGACGACCGTGCTCTGGTCCTCGAGGAACGGACTGTCGCCCGTGGAGCGGAGCCGGATGTTCAGCTCCGTGCCGGGGGCGACGGTCGTGGTGCCCGAGATGACCTGTCCGGTCGCGGCGTTGACGCGGATGACGTCGCCAGTGCCAGTGTCGAAGTTGATCGACTGCTCGACGATGGACGCCTTGTCGGTGACGGACTGCGTCGAGGAACCGATGTCCGAGGCGTCGAACGTGGTCCAGTTGGCGACGTAGGCCTCGCCAGCCTTCATGTTGAGGTTGGCTTGGCCGTCGACGGTACCATCCGCGAAGTCACTATCACGGGCGAGCTGCAGGTTACCCACCTGCATCACGACGAAGAGGGAAGAGTTCCGCTCGTCCGGAACGACCTTCACGCCGTTGTTGACGCTATCTCCGAGATCCAGCACTTTCTCCTGCTGGTTCGCTTGCGTAGTGCCTTCGGTCTGCTGAACGCGGAACTTGAAGTTCGCGGTAGTTCCAGGGTCGGAGATCGTGTTCAGCGCGGAGGCGTAACTGGAGCTGTCAGTTGCCTGGACGAACTTCAGTGCGCCGAACATGCTGGTCGAGCGGATCTGGTAGACCAGGACATCTCCCTTCGCAATGGAGTTGTCCTTGGTCAGTTCGCCAGCATTGACGTACTCGTAGATTTCGGCCGTCTCGTCTTCCTCCACGGCGGAGAACTTCTCGCCGGGCATCGTCCAGCTGTTGATGCCGACGACCTGCGGCTTGACGATCTGGATCGTACCGACGTCAAGCTCTGAACCCTTGTAGGTCACGTTGACGTCGTACTGGTCGGGCTCCATCGGGCCATCGATACCAACGTTGGAGTCGAGACCGTTACCGTCCGTTTCGGACGGTCCCACGACCATACCGAGATCGTCGGTCGGGTCGCCAGGCGTGATGGTTACCGAGTCCTCGTTGTCGTCTGCGCTGAGCGCAGCGGAGAGAGTGAGGTTCGCCTGAGTATTCTCGGCAGCACCGTCGGACCAGCCGGGGATCTCGTTGGTGATGTAGGCCGGCAGTGAGCTTTCGTCGTTCCGACCAGCGATGAAGGTGTTCATATTGACGACAACGATGCCGTCGTTGTTACCGTCATTGACCCGGAACGTCGCGTTGAAGTTGACGTTGTTGAAGCCCACGTTGACCGTCGCGTGGTCCGTCTCTTGGAGCCGGATCGGGATGACGGCGAAGTCGGCCTGCGCGGCCGTGGCGACGCCGCCGCGGAGGATCTCCGCGTTGACGTTGTCCTGCTCCGTCACCGAGATAGTCGAGGTGTCCGTGGCACCGGTGTCGGTGACCTCGAACGTGAACTCGTAGTCGCCGGTCTCGATGCCCGAGAAGTTGGCGGTGATGTTGGCGTTGCCGCTGACGCCCTCGAGCACGACACCATCACCGAAGTTGGACTTCGCAAGGTCACCGCCGTTGTCTCCGTCGTCCGCGGAAGCGTTACTTGCGTCGAAGACATCGACAACGGAGCCGTCGTCGTCGTCTTCCGTGCCACTACCAGGCTCCTCGCTCACTTCTTCTTCGAGGATATCGACGAGTTCCTCGTCATCGAGCCCGCTGGCCTTGACCAGCATGTCGTAGTTGGTCCGGGCCGAATCAGCCTCGATGTAAACCTCCTCCTGTGCGGCTTCTGCGGATTTGAAGCCAACGTTGAGGTTCTGCGGCGTGACCTCGAAGGAAGCAGTCGCGACGGCCTGATAGACATTGTCAGGGTTAGAGACAACCGAACCGTCGTCGGCGAAGTTATTGGATCCTGAGTTATCGGCGGGATCAGCATCAGCGGTCCGACCGTTGCTGAAGTAGAGCACATCGTCCTCGGAGGCACCCGTCGTGATGACGTAGGAGCCTTCGAGATCCGCGGTGTTGATAATGGCCTCGTCGTCGCTGTTGAGCGAGACTTCCTGCACCAGCGAGCCGACTCGCTGGCCACCACCGTCGTGGCTGTTCGCCTCGCGGATCTGAACAACGTCGTTACTGGTGACGCTGTCAGGCTTAACCTCGATGACGAGACGCTGACCCTGCCAGTACGGACCGGCACTGGAGGTCAGCTTGACATCGTAGTGGTTGCTCTTCTGTTCTGTCGGATCTTGATCCAGAGGATAATCGATATTGTTCGCAGCCGCTGCTGCACTCCCCGAGAACGCGATGAAGCCGGCGAAAACCGACGTTACCATCAGCGTCGCGAGGAACAGACTGCGAATTTTACTGCGTGTTCCTGTCATAGTTTGTGTTTGTGCGTTTCGGGCGGTTCCAGCACCTTTCCCGTCTCGACGGTCGCGGCCCGCACCGCCGCCGCGAACATCCGTCGAACCGTACTCGATACTGTCACCATGGGTAGGGGTACGCTCGGAACAACCAGCGCCCGTTATAAATGCTTTGTGGTCAAATCCGCGGCTTGACACCACGCCACACACGCCGATATCGCCGTTTCGAGGCCCTGATTCCGGAATCTGGCCTCAGATGTGAGGGTGTCGGTCGAACGGCTAACAGGGGTCTGACACGAGTGGACGGGAAACAGCGGTCAGAATCCGGCACGCAGCCGCTGGAAAAGTCGCTCAGTATCGGCCGCCGGATCGGTGCGAAATCGCAGGTTCCGTCGGCAACCTTGCAGGTGACGGGGTCGGACGAACGGGTTGGACGGTCGACCTGTCGAGTGGAGTGGTATTCCACCGTTCGACGGCCACTGGTGTGGGGCAGCGTTGGCGTGACCGCGCTCAGTAGACGAGTACGTCGAGTGAATCGAGACGCTCGAAATCGGCATCACTCGTCACGAGCGTCCCGTCGTGATGTTCCGTCGCACCTGCGATGAGACAGTCGGTGAACGGAATCGGCTCGCCGGCTCGTTTCAGCGTAGCCTGCATTTCGCCGGCCCGCCTGGCCGCGCGTCGGGGCACGTCGAGCCAGAGCAAGGAATCGAGCAACTCGTCCGCCCGCCGACGCTCGGCCGCCGTCCCGAGGTTCGCACCGACCGACAGTTCGGCCGCAGCTATCGGCGTCACCCCCAGCGGACGGTCGCTCTCGTCGAGTCGCTCCATCGTCTCCCGCGCCGACGCTTCGCTGTCGAGAACGTCGATCAGAAACGACGTGTCGAGACTGTACGGTCTCATTCGAGCAGGTCCGACAGCCGCTCGTCGCTCCGTTCCCGCCCCTCTTCGACCGCCTCACGCGCCACGGACGCGATCTCGCCGCTCCACTCCCCCCAGAACGACGCGAGATCTCGACCGCCCAGAAGCCGGTCGATGGCGTCGCCGAAACTCTCGTCCTCTCGCCGCTCTTCTCGGAGGCGCTCGTACACCTCTTCGGGCAACGAGATGTTCTTGCTCGCCATGTCTGTCTGTGTGTGCTGTGTTCGTAAATCTGTTTCGCCGGGTCGTCGACACCGGATCAGTTCGTGACGACCTCGACCTCGTGGCCGTCCATCGTCTTCGTGAACGCGTAGCGGTCGTCACAGCTCTCGGGGTCGCGGTAGTCCGCGGCGTGGCGGGTCATCAGCGTGTCCCAGAACTCGTGGAGGTCGTCGGCCCGGACCGCGACGTGGCCCCAGGCGTCGCCGATGTCGTACGTGCGTCCGTCGTAGTTGTACGTGAGTTCGACCGACATCTCCTCGGGCGCGGCCTCGGCGGGCTTGAGGAAGTACAGCGCGAAGTCGTCGAACTCCTCGCGGCGGAACAGCCGGTAGTCGAGTTTCCGCGTGAACCAGCCGATGGCCGCGTCGGCGTCCTCGACCCGGAGCATCGTGTGATCGAGGCTCCACTTCGCGCCGTGGTCGCGTTCGACGATCTCGATCTCGTGGCCGTCCGGGTCGGTAACGAACGCGTACTGGCCGCCACAGGAGTCGGGGTCGCGGTAGTCCTCGACGCCGCTGTCCAGCAGCTCGTCGTAGGCCTCGTACACGTCCGTACACCGCACGGCGATATGGCCCCACGCGTCGCCGAAGTCGTAGGTCCGGTCGTCGTGGTTGTAGGTGAGTTCCAGCAGGGCCCCGTCCTCGTGTTTGTCCGCCGGGCCGAGGAAGACGTTCGTGAAGGTGTCGGCCTCCCAGCGGCCGTACTCCTCGTAGTCGAAGTGAGTCCGATACCAGTCGAGGGACTCGTCCAGGTCCTCGACGCGCATCATCGTGTGGTCGAGCGTCGCGTGCATACCCGTTCGCTGGAGTGGAACGCCGAAAAGGATATCGACGGTGGAATCGCGTGTCAGCCGCGGTACTCGAACACCGCGGCCAGATCCCGCCGGTAGTACCGCCAGACCAGTCCCCACAGGAGGACGGTACCCACCGGGACGGCGGCGTAGCCCGGTCGCCGGAGGAACCCGACGGCGAAACCCAGTTGCCCGACCCCGGCGAGGACGTACATCGCCGCCGTGACCCGGCGGTCCTCCCGCAGGGGGAGTCCGAGCCGCTCGCTCGCCAGGCCGAACAGGGCGTTACCCAGCCCCACGGCGAACAGCAGGACGCTCAGCCCCCACGCGTTCAGGTACCCGGGGAGCCCGGCCGTGTACCGGAAGTAGAAGCCGGTGATCGTCGTCAGCCCCGACGGCCCCAGCGGGACGAGCCCGAACGGGAAGAACAGGTCGACGTATCCCCGGTGGACCACGACGGTCCACGGGAGGAGAGCGCCGGCGACGGTCGCGAGGACTCGGCGGGTGCCCGGGCCGGCCCCGTCGCCGGTGGCGGTTCGGTCGGCCATCACTTCCGGGTCACGAGCCGGAGGACGTCCTCGTCTTCGAGTTCGTGGTCCTGGCCGACCTGCTGTTCGTCGTGTTTCGCGCTGGGGCCGGAGACGCGGGCGAAGCGGAACCGCTCCTCGAACTCGCCGCCGAGTTTCTCGCAGGCGTCCTCGACGGTGTCGCCCGCCCGCAGGATGAGGGGTTCGTCGTAGTCGACGCCCCGGCCCGGCTTGTCCATGTAGACCCGGATGAGGCCGAGTTCGTCCCAGATTTTCTCCTTCAGGGCGTCCAGCCCCTTCCTCTCCTCGGCGCTGATGAACACGGCCTCGTCGGGGTCGATGTCGTGGTCCCGGAGGTTCTCCTCGACGGTCGGGAGGTAGTCGGGCTCGATCAGGTCGGCCTTGTTGACCGTGACGATGGAGGGGAGGTAGACGCGGTTGTCCATCACGCCGTCGATGAGGCGGTCGATGTCGACCTGCTCGCCGACGGTCACGTCGGCGTTGACGAAGCCGTTCTCCCGGAGGACCTGCTTGATCGTCTCCTCGTCGAGGTCGAGGTCGACGCTGGCGTTGACGTCGATGCCGCCTTTCCCCTTCCGGCGGACGGTCACCCGCGGCGGCTCGGTGTCGACCCGGACGTCGTTCTTGTATAGCTCTTCGCGCAGGCGCGCGTACTGGTCGATCTCGAACACGTCCAGCACGAAGATCACGAGATCGGCCGTCCGGACGACCGAGAGGACCGCCTGGCCGTCGCCCCGACCCTCGGCGGCGCCCTCGATGAGCCCGGGTACGTCCAGCATCTGGATGTTCGCGCCGTTGTACTGGAGCATGCCGGGGTTGACGTCGAGGGTGGTGAACTCGTACTCGCCGACCTCGCTGTCGGCGTTGGTCAGGGCGTTCAGGAGGGTGGACTTGCCGACGCTGGGGAACCCGACGAGGGCGACGGTGGCGTCGCCGTGTTTCTCGACGGCGTAGCCGCCGCCACCGCCGGACCCGGACTGTCGCTTCTCGAGTTCCTCTTTCTTCTGGGCGAGTTTGGCCTTCAGCCGGCCGATGTGCTCCTCGGTCGACTTGTTGTAGGGAGTCTCGGCGATCTCCTCTTCGATCTCCTCGATCTCCTCCTCCAGGCCCATCGGGTGGTAGTCGGCAACCGCGACTCAAAAGCGCTTTCGTTGGGTCCCGCCGTGCCGGGAGGGCCTCCCCGCCCACGAACCGGGAACCACGCGGAGGTATTATGCCCCACGGGCGAGAGGATGTCGACGGATGCACACCGGAACCGGCCGGCCAGTCGCGTCGAGCCGAGATCACTGGTACCGAGAGGCAAACGATGAGTAGCGAGAGCCACGGCCAGCGCCAGCCCGAGGCCGAACTCGGCCTGCTCGACGCCACCATGATCGGCATGGGCGCGATGATCGGCGCGGGCATCTTCGTACTGACCGGACTGGCCGCCCAGATCGCCGGCCCCGCCGCGATCGCCGTCTTCGCGCTGAACGGCGTCGTCACGGCCTTCACCGGCCTCTCCTATGCCGAACTCGCCGCCGCGATCCCGAAAAGCGGGGGCGGCTACGCCTTCGTGCGGGAGGTGTTCGACGACCTGGGGTCGTTCCTGATGGGCTGGATGCTCTGGTTCGCGTACATGATCGCCGGCGCGCTGTACGCGCTCGGGTTCGCTCCGAACTTCGTCGAACTCCTCCACGTCTACGGGTTCGCGCCGCCCCCCGATGAGGTGGGCGCGATCGCGCTCCCGCTGCTCGACGCCGCTGTCCCGGTCAGCGTCGGGCTGGCGTTCACGGCGGTCCTGTCGCTGGTGGCGCTGAACGCCGCCTCGACGGCCGCCAGCGGGAGCGTCGAGACGATCTTCACGCTCGTGAAGGTCTCCATCCTCATCGTCTTCGTCGCCTTCGGCGCGCTGTCGCCGATGTTCTCGACGGCGGAGTTCCAGCCGTTCTTCCCGTCCGACGGCGGGGCGTTCGCGATCCTGCCCGCGATGGGGCTGACATTCATCGCCTTCGAGGGGTACGACCTCATCACCACGGTGACGGAGGAAGTGAAGAACCCCCACGAGAACATCCCGAAGGCGATCTTCCTGAGCCTCGCCGCGACGATCGTGGTCTACCTGGCGGTCGTCACGGTCGCGATCGGAACCCTCGGAGCGCAGGGGCTCGCCGAGGCCGGCGAGGCCGGCATCGCGCAGGCGGCCACCGAATTCATGCCGACGGGTCTGCCGGTGATCCAGAACGGGGGCGCGATCATCGTCTTCGGCGCGGTGTTCTCGACGCTGACCGCGCTGAACGCGGTGGTGATCGCCTCCTCGCGGGTCGCGTTCTCGATGGGGCGAGAGGGGCAGTTGCTCCCCTCGATCGGCCAGCTCCACCACCGCTTCGGGACCCCCTTCGTCGCCATCCTCGCGAGCGCGGTCGTCATGCTCGGCTCCGTGGCCCTGCCGACCAAGAGCGCGGGCAACATGTCCAGCCTGTTTTTCCTGCTCTCCTTCGTCGTCGTCAACGGCGCGGTCATCCGCCTGCGCCGCGAGCGACCCGACATGAAACGGCCCTACGAGATCCCCTACTACCCGGTGCCGCCGATACTGGGAATCGTGCTGAACCTGGTGTTGACGGGCGTGCTGATCTGGTATCTCGTGCGGACGGACCCGCTGGCGCTGGCGCTCAGCGCCGGCTGGATACTGCTCGGCGGGCTGGCCTACCTCGGCCTGAACCGGTGGCGGTCGCCCGAGGAGACCGGCGGGTCGCCCGCGGACGCGGACGCGACCGAGACGACTGCGGACGCGATGCCACAGGAGGAGTAACATGACACAGGACCTGAACGTCATCATCGTTGGCGGTGGACGCGTCGGTTTCCAGACAACTGCGATCCTCGCCGACAGAGGTCACAACATCACGGTCGTCGAGCGCGACCCGGAGGTGTGTGACGCGATCGCCGACGAGTACGTCGCGACGGTCATCCAGGGCGACGCGACCGACCCGTCGATCCTCGAACAGGCCGACGTGGAACGTGCAGACGTGGTCGCGGGCCTGACCGGCAACACCGGCGTGAACATCGCCGTCTGTCTCGAAGCCAGGGAGTTGAACGGCGACGACCTCCGGACCATCGCTCGGGTCGATCGCCTCGGCGGAGAGGAGTACACGCGGTTCGTCGATCAGGTGGTGTTCCCGGAGCGTGCGGGCGCGCGCATGGCCGCGAACGAGATCGTCGGGGACGACGTGGTGAGCATCAGCGACGTGACCGAGACCCTGGACATCATGCAGGTCCGGGTGGCCGAGGGTGCCCCGGCCGCGGGCAAGCGGCTGGCGGACGTGAACTTCCCGACGGGGGCGCTGGTCGTCTCCGACGACGACGGCGAGCGCATCGCCGGCTCGGAGACGACGCTGGCCCCCGGGAAACGCTACGTCGTCGCCGTCGAACCCGACGTGGCCGACGAGGTGATGAACCTGCTCCGGGGGTAGCCGGCGGCGACGCCGACGCGTCCGAGGAGGACCGTTTCGATACACCTATACGGCGAGGTGGCCTCCGTGTGAACGATGCCCGACGCGGCTCTGCTGCGCGACAGTACGCAAATCCTGCTCCCCGAGGAAGCGCTCGACGGCCTCCGGGAGGAACTGGAGCACCGGTTTACGCTAACGATTCGCTCTGAGGAGCAGGGGGTACGCATCCTCGGCAGTCCCGTCGAGATCAAGGAAGCGAGCGCGTACCTCTCGCGGAACGGGATCTCGGTCCAGTAGTCGGGCGCGATCGCCCGGTCCCCGCTTTTCCGCCGTCCGATCCCCGACAGCCACCGACGAGCGTGTGCCCCGTCGACACCTCGGCCGCGGAAAGCAACCGTTAAAAGCGCGCCTCCACGAGAGACTCCATATGGCTGGAACCATCGAAGTGCTCGTCCCCGGCGGGGAGGCCGACCCCGGACCGCCGCTCGGTCCGGAGCTCGGCCCGACGCCCGTCGACGTACAGGCAGTCGTCGGAGAGATCAACGACCAGACAGCGGCCTTCGACGGGACGGAAGTCCCCGTCACCGTCGAGTACGAGGACGACGGCTCCTTCGAGATCGAGGTCGGCGTCCCGCCGACCGCGGAGCTGATCAAAGACGAGGCCGGCTTCGAGACCGGCAGCGGCGAACCCCAGGAGAACTTCGTCGCCGACCTCTCGGTCGAACAGGTCAAACAGATCGCCGAGCAGAAACACCCGGACCTGCTGGCCTACGACCTGAAAAACGCCGCCAAGGAAGTCGTCGGTACCTGCACATCGCTGGGCGTCACCATCGAGGGCAACGACCCCCGCGAGTTCAAGGAACGCATCGACGAGGGCGAGTACGACGATCTCTTCGCGGACGAAGCGGCCGCGTAAGTCGTTTCGGCCGACTTCTCATTCGCTCGTGAGCCCGGCCAGCAGCGACCGCGTCGTCGCGTCCTCCCGGACCGCTCGCGCGGTGTGTTCGGCGCTGATCAGACACATCGGGAGGCCGATCCCCGGCGTCGTGTAGCTCCCGACGTAGTAGAGGCCGTCGGCCCCGCCCCGGTGGCCGGGCCGGAGTGGCCCCGTCTGTCGGAGCGTGTGAGCCAGCCCCAGCGCGGTCCCCCGCGGCGCGTTGACCCACTCCGCGAACTCCGAGACGCAGGCCGTCTCCTCGAAGACGATCCGGTCGCGCAGATCGACGCCCGTGTGTGTCGCCAGATCCGCCAGCACCTGCTCGCGGTATCGCTCCCTGACCTCGGGCCCGTCGTCCAGCCCCGGTGCGATCGGGACCAGGGCGACGACGGTGTGGTGGCCCTCGGGAGCCGCGTCGTCGTCGGTCAGGGAGGGGACGTTCACGTAGTAGGCCGGGTCCTCGGGCCACGCGGGATCGTCGAAGATCGCCTCGAAGTGGGCGTCCCAGTCTTCCGGGAGGACCAGCGTGTGGTGTTCGAGCGGGTCCACGTCGCCCTCGACGCCGAGATAGAGCATGAACGCCGAGGGAGCGTAGGTCCGATCTGCCCAGTAATCGTCGTCGTGTCGGCGGGCATGTTCCGGCAGGAGGTCCCGCTCGACGTGGGCGGGGTTGGCGTTGCAGACCACCCGATCCGCACGCAGGCGGTCCCGCTCGGTCATGACCGTCGCGGGCGGCCCGGGATTGATCGCGGTGACGGCCTCGCCGGTTCGGAACGTGACCCCGTGTTCCCGGCCGAGGTCGTGCAGGGCCTCGACGAGACTGTAGATGCCGTTCTCGGGGTAGAACACGCCCAGCTCGAAGTCGACGTGGGCCATGAGGTTGTACAGCGCGGGCGTGTTGTGTGGCGCGCCGCCGAGGAACACGAGGGTGTACTGGACGAGCTGGCGGAGCTTCGGATTCTCGAAGTAGTCGGCGGCGTGGTCCTGCATGGAGCCGAGGAAGGTCAGGCCCCGGGCCGACCGGGCCACGTCGAGGTCGAGCCAGTCCCGGAGGCGGGGCCGGTCCTCGTAGACGAACCGCTCCATCCCGATCCGGTAGGTCTCCTCGGCCTCGTCGAGGTACTCGCGGAAGGCCTCGCCGGCGCCGTCCTCGTAGGACTCGAAGATCTCGGCGACGGCCGCGGGATCGTCCGGGACCGAGACCGCGTCGCCGTCCTTCCAGTGGATCCGGTAGTGGGGGTCCAGCCGTTCGAGGTCGTAGAAGTCGCCCGGTTCGTGGTCGAACTGCGCGAAGTACCGCTCGAACACGTCGGGCATCAGGTACCACGACGGGCCGGCGTCGAACCGGAACCGGTCGCCCTCGATGCGGGTCGCGACCCCGCCGAGGGTGTCGTTTCGCTCGATCACCGTCACGTCAGCGCCCATCGCCGACAGGTAGGGGGCCGTCGCGAGGCCGCCGACCCCGCCGCCGACGATCGCGACCCGTTCGCCGGCCAGCGGCTCGCCGTCCAGCTCCGGTCCCGGTGGCGTCGGAGCGTCGTCGCCGTGCATAGTCGTCCCGGCTAGGGCGGAGACCACCTTCGTCCCCGTGCCAAATTCCTGGGGATCGGGAACGGACACCACGCTTTTTTCGGCCGACTCCCTAGATCGGGCCGATGTTCGACGTCGTCGAGCGACGGCTTCCGACCGGCGAGGGCGGGACGACCGATCGCCTGCTGGCCGCGTCGTGGGTGGTGTTCGGCGGGCTGACCGTCCTGTTCGGTGCCGCCACCGTCCTCGGTGTGACCGTCTCGGTCCGCCTCCAGGCCCTCGCGTACCTGGGGCTGATGATCGGCATCAGCCTCCCACACGGCGGGTTCGAGCACGTCGCGAACCTCCGCGGCCGCGGCGAGTCCGTACAGGTCAGGTACCTGCTCGCGTACGTCGCGCTGATCTGTGTCGCCCTCGCCGTGTTCGCCCTCGCGCCGGTCGCGGGCCTGGGGCTGGCGATCGCCATCACCTGCCTGAAGGGCGGGTTCGGCGGCCTGCACGTGCTGGAAGCGACGACCGGCGGCGACCACCTGACGAGTCGGCCACAGCGGGTCCTGGGAGCGCTCGTGCGCGGCGGCGCGGTGATGGTCGTCCCGCTGGTCGCCCATCCCGGGGTGTTCTACATGGTCAGCGACTACATGGTGTCGCTGTTCGAGCCGGGCGCGTTCGCGGAGTATCTCTGGCTGTTCCGGTCGCCCGCCCGCGAGGTGCTGGCCGGGGCGTACCTGCTGGCACTGGCGACCCACCTGGCCTGGGGGTACCGGCGGGCCGACGCGGTCGGGTCGTGGCTCCCGGAGGCCGGCGAGACGCTGTTGTTGGTGACCTTCTTCGCGGTCGTCCCGCCCATCCTGGCCGTCGGCGTCTACTTCCCGTGCTGGTACGCGACCCGCCAGACGGCGCGGTTGAGCGCGGACGGAACCCCGTTGCGGGCCGTCCTCGCACGGGTCGCACGCGGGGCGGTCCTGCCGTGGGTCGGGGCACTGGCTCTGCTCGTGGGACTGGCGGTCGCGATCCCGTCGGCACCGACGACGGCGGTCGAGTGGGTCGCGCTGTACAGCGTGTTCGTCGCGGTGATCGCGGTGCCCCACGTCCTCGTCGGATCGTGGCTGGACCGCCGGCAGGGGATCTGGACGACGTGATCCCGGTTCGACGGGTTTAAGTTTCACATTGGCGTCGTACCGGGTGAGACAGGCTTCGCCTGTTTCACTGACCCGTAGGAGCGTTACGCGTACTACGGAGGTGAACGATGGCAGATCAGGACATAGAGCAAGCAGTATCTAGCGCACTCGAGGAGGCACCGCCGCGGAACTTCCGCGAGACGGTCGACCTCGCGATCAACCTGCGCGACATCGACCTCGACGACCCGTCGAACCGCGTCGACACTGGCGTCGTCCTCCCCGAGGGGACGGGCCAGGAGACGAACATCGTCGTCTTCGCGGAGGGCGAGACCGCCCTGCGTGCCGAAGACGTCGCCGACGACGTGCTGGACGGCGACGACCTCGAAGAACTCGGGGACGACGACGATGCGGCCAAGGACCTCGCCGACGACACCGACTTCTTCATCGCCGAGCAGGACATGATGCAGGACATCGGTCGCTATCTCGGTACCGTCCTCGGCCCGCGCGGGAAGATGCCGGAACCGCTCGACCCCGACGACGACGTCGTCGAGGTCGTCGAACGCATGAAGAACACGGTGCAGCTCCGGAGCCGCGACCGGCGGACCTTCCACACGCGCGTCGGCGCGGAGGACATGGACGCCGAGGAGATCGCGGACAACATCGACGTGATTCTCCGACGGCTGCACGCCGAACTCGAGAAGGGCCCGCTGAACATCGATTCGGTGTACGTCAAGACGACGATGGGCCCGGCCGTCGAGGTGGCCTAACATGAGCGCAGAACGCAAGACCGAGACCATCCCGCAGTGGAAAAAAGAGGAGGTCGACGACCTCGTCGCCACGCTGGAGCAGTACGACTCGGTCGGCATCGTCAACATCGCCGGCATCCCGAGCCGTCAGCTCCAGGACATGCGGGCCAACCTGCACGGCACCGCCGAGCTCCGTGTCAGCCGCAACACGCTGATGACGCGGGCCCTCGAGGAAGTCGACGAGGGGCTGGAGGAGCTGACACAGTACATCGGCGGCCAGGTCGGCCTCATCTGTACGAACGACAACCCGTTCACGCTGTACCAGCAGCTGGAGGCCTCGAAGACCTCCGCGCCGATCAACGACGGCGAGGTCGCCCCCAACGACATCGTGATTCCGGAGGGCGACACGGGCATGGACCCGGGCCAGTTCGTCGGCGAACTCCAGGCCGTCGGGGCCGAGGCCCGCATCCAGGAGGGGTCGATCCAGGTTACGGCCGACTCCACGGTCCTGGAGGCGGGCGAGACCGTCGACAGCCAGCTCGCCAACGTCCTCGGCGAACTCGGCATCGAGCCCAAGGAAGTCGGGCTCGACCTGCAGGCCGTCTTCGCCGACGGCGTCCTCTTCGAGCCCGACGCGCTCGAACTGGACGTCGAGGAGTACCGGGACGACATCGAGGCCGCCGTCGCCGGCGCGCGCAACCTCTCGATCAACGCCGTCTACCCGACCGCACAGACCGCGGGGTCGCTGCTCGGCAAGGCGTCCGGCGAGGCCAAATCGGTCGGCCTCCAGGCCGCCATCGAGGACGAGGACCTGATGCCCGACCTCGTGAGCAAGGCCGACGCGCAGGTCCGGGCGCTGGCGGCCCGGATCGACGACCCCGAGGCGCTCCCCGAGGAGCTCCAGGACGTCGAGACGGCCACGCCCGAGACCGAGGCCGAGCCCGACGAGGGCGACGAGGACGAAGCGGATAGTGAGGAAGACGAAACCGAAGCCGACACCGACGCGGAGCCCGACGACACCGACGACGACGATGACGACGACGGTGACGCGGGCGACGCGATGGGCGCGATGTTCGGCTAACAACTAAATACCACCAACCAGACTACCAACCATGGAATACGTTTACGCAGCACTCATCCTGAACGAGACGGGCGAAGAGATCAACGAAGACAACATCACCGGCGTCCTCGAAGCGGCGGGCGTCGACGTCGAGGAGTCCCGCGTCAAGGCCCTCGTGGCCGCGCTGGAGGACATCGACATCGAGGAAGCCGTCGAGCAGGCCGCCGCGGTCCCGGCCGGCGGTGCGGCCGCCCCCGCGGGCGGCAGCGCCGAGGGCGAACTCGAAGAGGGCGGCGACGAAGCCGAAGCCGAAGCGGAAGGCGGCGACGAAGCCGAAGCCGAAGCGGAAGGCGGCGACGACGAAGACGAGGGCGACGGCGGCGAAGGCCTCGGCGAACTGTTCGGCTGATCGCGGCCCGATCTTCTCCGTTTTTTCCCACCGCGAGCCGCGGCACCGTCGACCGCGAGGGTTTAAGTACGAGACCGGGACCAGCCGGACTCGATGGCAGTCTCGACCTGGCTGGGTGTCCGGATCGCGGTCGCGCCGTCGGCGGCGGCGACGGTACTCGCGTTCGTCCTCGGTGGTGCGGCGCTGGGCGTCCTGAGCGGGCTCGTCCCCGGGCTCCACGCCAACAACATGGCGCTGTTGCTGGCGGCGGGCGCGTCGTCGGTCGATTGTGTTAGCCAACTTGGTACACAACCGAGCCGTCGCAGGCGGGTGGGTCCCGTCTACTGGTTTGGCCTAACAACACCAGTGGCCAAAAACGCAACGACCGTTCGCATTGGCTACGGACATGGGGTGAGAAACGTGGCAGGGAGAGTGGTGGGTATCGAGCGGGGCCTGCGGTGCTACTCGGCGCTAACCGCCTCGTGCGCTCCTCGACCCTCGCTCGCCGTCAGACGCCACGGAGGGCTTTCTGAGTGAGAAGGGGGCAGAGGGGTGACACAGGACAGGGACGTGTATTATTTTACACACCAATGGTATACGAGGCACTACAGTGACATGCCGTAACTGTCATGGCAGTTTGAAGATTCGGGAGTGGTGGATACATCCTTTCACTCCCTGTCACGTCGTTACTGCCACGACAGTGACGTGACGCACCACGCGAGGAGCGTGACAAGTGGATGATAGAGAGTTACTGGTGCTGTATCAGAGCCACTTGCTCGCTCTCAGACTCGCTTCCTCATGCGGTTCTACTCATTGATTGTGGTCTGACACGGAAGAACCCTGTGGTCACATTTGTGATAAGAGGGTCACCAAATCCAGATGGTGCCAGTAGCGTGTCACCCGACACGTTGCTCTAATTGACCGATCAGCCGAATAACTCGTCCGACGATCACCGCAGTGGCGGCCACTGAGAAGACAAAAACGGCATCTCCCGTGCCTTTCGGAAAGTTTTGTGCAGGTGGCCATTCGGACACAATTGTTCCAATGACCAAAATGAGAGTTGCGTAGAGGACACCAAGGTTCGCCATCGCACCGTCCCGTGGCGTCTCAGTAGACTGTACTGTCTGTGAATCGAAGTGGTGCGGGATTCCACGGTAACCGACGATCAATCCGACAACCAAAAAAAGCCCTGAGAGTGTTGCAATCAGCATACTGGAACCTCTGTGGCGGCGTTTCATTATTGTGGTGCTATTGACACAGTGATAATGTTCGACTGCAAAACACTTCAGTGGTGTCAGACGGTGGTCGGGACGACGGTGACTGGCGGCGACACCACTCTTTCATCTGACAAGGCCATGCTTCGCGCGCGCGAGTGGAGCGTTCTCGGCTGTTTATAAGGTGAGTGGCTATTACAAGTATCAGTGAGAGAGTGTAGGCTGTTGTCGTTCTTTATACGGAGTGGCATCATTACAACTACGAGTGAGTGGGGGTGAATCCCCGTTGCCTATTCTCGATATGTCTGACAGGACTACCATCGCCCTAACCGACGATCAGAAGAATCGGCTCGACGACGCCGCCACCGCCATCTTCGAGACTGAGTCAGTTCCGTATCACGTCGTCATCGGACGGTTGCTTGACGACCACGACGAGGTCCCTGACGGGTCGTAACGGCGCTCTCCATTGATGCTATGGCTACCACGAGCGACGTGTCGGACAGCGACCGCTGTAGCACTGACGACGGCGTCACGGACGTGTACGGCGACGATCTTGGTGAGCGTCCCTTCACCGTCCGTGGCGAGCAGGTCCGTGCCGCCGCTGTCCGTGATGACGGATGGCCACGGTCGTGGGACGGCGTCGTCTCTCAGTTCCGTGACTACGTCTTCGACCAGCGACAGTTCTCCAAGCAGTTCACCAACTCAGTCGAACCTATGAGTCACCGCTTCTCAGAGCAGTACGCCCGCGAGAAAACTGGCGAGGTGTACGGAGCCGATAGAGAGCTTCAGACAGAGTACGACGACCTCCATTGCGCGCTCGTCACTCTCCGAGGAAACTACTGGAACGACGACAACGAGGGGCGTGCCCCCCTGGACTTCCTGAACGACCTCCTGGCGTCGAACAGTAACGTGAGCGCCGCGTTCCGCCGCCACGTCGACCACGACTTTGCCCGTCTCACAGTCCTCGGGGCGCACGAAACTGGCTATCCGCACATTCATCACGGGCTGTGGATCGACGGGGCTGTCGACACCGAGACACTGACGCCAGCGGTCGGTGCCCACGTTCGCAACAGCCCCGTGGCTCAGGCCAACACCCACGACCCTGACGGCGGTACGATACGGGTGTGGCGGCCCGACGTGAGTGACGAACGGACGAGTCTCGCCAGCGAGATGGTGAGCCAGTTCGTTGGATGGGACGGTATTCTCGACGCGCCACAGTACGAACAGCGGTTCGCGGCTCTGCTATGGGCGTCAGAGACGCGCCAGTACCGTCCCGACGACACCTTCAGGGCCTTCATCGACAAGAGCCAGGACGACGATCATGGCGACGACCCTGGCGGCTTCGAGGGCCTTCGGGTCGAGGGCCGTGGCGACGAGGATGACACGGTAATCCCGCCAAGCGAGATTACTGACGGCACCGTCAACCGCGTCAAAGCAAAGTCACTCCCCGACGATCTCGACCCGACCGACGACGCTGTCGAGTTTGGGGGAGGGCAGTGAGAAAGCGGCAAGTATTGTGACTCGTCCCACAAGTAGTACGTAGTAAACCAGAGTCACGCCAGTCGAAAGAACCCCTCGTGCTGAGTCTGCCAGTACAAACGGGCTTCCGAAACCCCCGATACTGGCGTATCAGACACTCACTCTCAACAAAGCCAGTGTCTTAGCGAAAACAATCAGAAGATGCCTGTGAAAACAGTAATAACAACCATCTGAGAGGGAACGGAATTGCTGAAAGTCGGTATTTCGGATATTCGCCACGCAACTGTTGGGGTCAACGCGGTGCAAATGGGATTGCAGGCACCCACCGAGATGGGAATATCCAAGCGTCACCGTCGTCAACCACTCGATACCGCCGTGAAAAATTTGAGAGGCCGTTAGTCGATCACTCGGTGAGACGGGCTATTTCACTACTGATGACACGAGCGTCGTCACCGTCCACGTTCGTGGCGTCGACAGGCTCGAAGGGATTGCGACCCAGGATTACCGTGCCGTCGCTGAGAGTGAGATTCTCGACAAACCGTTCTTGATCGTCCAGTTCCGTGGCGTCTCCGAATAGCGTGTCGTGGTCGTCGGTCATTATTGTGTTGGGTGTAGGGGTTTGGCGTCGGAAGTTCGGTTGCAGGCAGTTCTATGCGCTCTCAGTGTCGGCAGGCTCCTCGAAGCCCTCGCGGTAGCAGGGCCAGCAGGGTAGTTCGATGTCCCGCTCGAAGGCACCACACTCACAGTCGTCAGGGCGGCCACTGTCGTCACCGTCGCCGTCACTACCGTCGCCGTCTGACTCAGAACGGTCGACGTAGGACGCGAGGACACCACCGTCGCTCGCGGCCACGACGGGACCGCCCTCGACGTGGTCGCCAAGGAGACTGTCGACGGCATCGGTGTTGACCCACGACGGGACAGGGCGGTCCCCAGTTGCGAAAGCGACACGGCGCTCGTGCTTACAGCGCTCGTCGTCACTGAGATTTTGCTGACTGTCGGGACAGGTACACCGTCCTTCGACGGCGTCGACACGGTACTCGCTACCGCTCTCAGACACGACAGTGAACACGTCGCCGCCCTCGGGCAGGACCGTCATACACTCCGTCAGCGCCCTGACAGTGCGTTTCTCAAGATCGGTACGACCGTGACCCTCTTGAGGGTCGCTGGCTAACTCTGACATGGTCTGTTGGTCGCAGGCCACTGCTACGGTGTGCCATCACCGTGGCTTTCTCTCGGAAGCGCTCGTGACCTACTCGACAGTGATGGGTGCTTTCCACTTAGTAGTTGATGATACTCTATCTGATAGATACAGTATTGTGTCCTACTCTTGACACAGAAAAATGGCGGCGACAGTGAGAAGTGTGACAGCAGTGGGACACCCACCGTAGTGACCCCGCCCCGCCAAAGTTAGCGTGGCACGAAGGCTATCTCGACGGGTGGTGGGAGCAGTTCCCTCGCCCGCCACGGCTCCGCTTTGTCGCCAGTCCTGTTACAAGAGGGTGGAACTATCAGTAAATCGTTACAGACAGATTTATTATATTTCTGCCGTAGAACGGGGTCAAGTGGGTTACCAATAAGCTCCTGCCACGGACCCATACACCTGTGAAACGGACGTGTCACTGTTCATCGACCCCGACGACATCACGTTCGTAGAACCCACGGGCTGACGGGGACAGGCTACTTGGCGAGTATCAAAATCAAGAGTCCAAACCCGAGCATTGCGACTGTCTCCGCCAATGGGACGGGCCTCCCACTGAGCAGTCTGCTGAACGAGACTACGATGGCGGAGATGGCGGCGAGGACAACCAGTGCTGTGCCAGCGAGGACGACCATGTCGCCGACAACGGAATGATCCGACATCCGTTGTAGAGACTTGACACTGATTACTATTTCATGCTTGATACGGTCCCACATATCCTGATTGTGGCCCACACTGACACTTAGTGCTGGCGCTGGTAACGTCAGTATCGCAGTCTCATGGCCTCTCCGTAGTGAGAAACGTGGACAGCCAATATTGCCGTCGTAACCGCTCTATCGATCAAATCCGCCGTTCAAGACTCTATAGCGGGGGTAAATCGGTGCTTCTCACGTCGCTGGCGGTGGTCACGTTTCTTGCAGTGGTCACGGTCGTGGCCACGAGGGAGGGG
>JBDGUF010000029.1:0-19500 GCA_042216105.1 Halorientalis sp. | reverse complement strand
GCTGGCGGTGGTCACGTTTCTTGCAGTGGTCACGGTCGTGGCCACGAGGGAGGGGACTGGCCACTGGACACCGCCATCCCCACCCAACCCCTCCGTGGCGTTTGAACGGAGCGCGGTGGGGTGAGCATCGGAGACGGGACACCGTCAAGAAGCGGAACCCCTGCCCGCTCCCTACACCATCCTCACAGTCACGTTCCTAGTCGAAGTACTGTCGGCGTTGCTCACTCTTTTGCTCAGGGGACCGCTTGTCGTAGTGTTCATCAAGAACCTGCTTGCTCATGTCAGCGCGATCACTCACGGCAGTCTCGGGCACATCATCCCCAAGGAACTTGGTTACGGCTCCACGGCGAATGTCGTGGGGGCGGACAGTCGAAGGGCAATCCTTCCGATTGCCGTCCGTCCACAGGTCACACTCCTGCTGGTTCGTGCCATGTGGACAGTCGTTCGAGTGATAACAGGGCAATTGAGCCTTGTAAAGCCAGCCCCGTAGCGTGTCCTTCACGGGTCGTCCGTTCGGTGTGGTAAACAGAGGATCACGGCCGTGCTTGTCGGTGACGGGGGTTCGATGCAGGTCGATGTACCGTTCGATGGCGCTGACGACGCCGTCGCGGAGCGCAATCACCCGTTCGCCACGTTTCTTGTTTTTTAGCGGCGTGTCCGTTGCAGGGCGATGGACGACCGAGAGACGGTTATTCTCGGCGTCAAGATCGTCAACATCGAGCGCACGGAGCGTCCCGAGTCGACAGGCCGTTCGCCACGCCAGCAGAAACATGACGTGTTCCTTGCGGCCATACCGATAGTCATTGAGTTGTTCCAACAGATGTTCGGCATCCTCGGCATGGAGGTGAACATCACGCCGTCGATCATCACGGGTCACGTCGGGCAACGTGACTTTGTCGGCAAGCCCCTCACGGATTGCGTCAATATCCTCACAGAAACGCAGGAACACCCGTAGCGTCGAGAGACGGGTCTGCATGGTCATGGGTGAGGGTTTGCCGTCGCTATTGTCGTGGCCACCATCCTCGAAGTAGTTGCGGAGATGGATCGTGTACTCGTGAATGGTTCTGCCCGTCAGGTCGTTGAGGTCGGCAATATCGTTGCGGTCACACCACTGAGCGAATTTCTTGAGCCGAGATTTCTGTGATCGATACGTCGTGTCGGCAACCTCGTCTTGCCGTTTCTGAAGGTACAGTTCGACGGCGTCATGCGGGTCGATAGGTTCCAACTGGTCTGTCATGGTGGACACCAGTAGACGGCTCTCACTCACCTGAGACGGCCAAATTCGTCGTATATCCACGCCAACAACATGGCGCTGTTGCTGGCGGCGGGCGCGTCGTCGGTGCCCGGCCCGCCGCGGCTGATCGGGGCGGCGATGCTGGCCGCGGGGACGATGCACACCTTCCTCGACGTGGTGCCGGCGCTGTCGCTCGGCGTTCCCGATCCGGCGATGGCCGCGAGCGCGCTCCCCGGCCACGAACTGGTCCTGGCCGGGCGGGGGCGGGAAGCCCTGCGGCTGTCGGCGCTGGGGAGCGGGCTGGCGGTCGCGCTGGCGGTGCCGCTCGCGGTCCCGGTCACCGCGGCCGTGACGGCGATCTATCCGGCGGTGCGGGCCAACCTGTCGGCCGTGCTGGCGGCCGTCGCGGTGGGACTGGTGACGACCGAGGGGACCTACCGCGCGAAGGTCGGTGCCGGGCTCGCGCTGGCGGCCAGCGGCGGTCTCGGACTCCTGACGCTCGACCTGCCCACGAACGGGCTGGTCGGCGTCGGCGGGACGCTGGCACCGCTTTTCGCGGGCCTGTTCGGCGCGCCGGTCCTCGTGGAGGCGCTGGGCGGGGGCGGCGTCCCGCCACAGGACGACGCGACGGTCGCGCTCTCGAAACCCGCGGTGGGTGGCCTCTCGGCCGCCGGGACGCTCTCGGGCGCAGTCGTGGGGTTCCTCCCGGGGGTCTCCAGCGCCGTGGCGGCGACGGGCGCGTTGCTGGCGGTGCCGTACCGGTTCGGGGCCCGGGGGTTCGTCGTCATCACGAGCGGCGTGAACACGGCGAACACGATCTTCGCGCTCCTGGCCCTGCGCGCGCTCGGATCGCCGCGGACGGGCGTGCTGGTCGCGCTCGAGGAGAGCAGCGCGCCACTGGCATTCCCCCTCCTGCTCGCGAGCGTCGCGCTGGCGTCGGCCGTCGGGTTCGTCCTCGTCCCGACGGTGGGCGACCGGTACCTGTCGCTGGTCGGCTCGGTCGCCTACGGGAAGCTGTCGGTCGCGGTCCTCGGGCTCCTCGTGGGTCTCTCGTTCGTCTTCGCCGGTCCGGTCGGCGTGGGCATCTTCGCGGTCGCGACGCTCGTGGGTCTGATTCCGCCGCGGTTCGGGTCCCGGCGTGCGACGCTGATGGGGGTGTTGCTGGTGCCGCTGGCACTGGGCTAGATATCCCTTCCGCCGGAAGTAGACGAGCATCCCGACGGCGATCGCACCCATCGGGACCAGGACCGGGGGTAGCCGTACCGCCAGGTCAACTCCGGCATGTTGTACGGACTGCCCGCGAAGTTCACTCTCCCGGACGGGTCAAAAGCGTTCCCGGGCCGGCCCCGGTTCGACTGCCGCCCGTCCGCCGCGTGTCGGACGTGTGGCCGACATCGGCCGATTTCCGCCGGAGAGAACCTACAGAGGGCGATCGGGCGGTGTAAGGTTTATCATACTGGGGGCGAAATACCTACGCAACCGAACACATGACGATCAACCCACGCGACTACGACCTCGACGAGCTCCGGAAGATGGCCCGGGAGCGGGGGGACGGACCCCGGTCGGGCGGCGAGGGCGGCGACGCGCCGCGGCCGCCGACGGGCGACAGCGACGAGAGCGCGCGGCCGGACGCGGGCGGGCTGGACGGCCTCGACGCGGAGGCACCCTCGCGCGACCAGTTCGAGAACGGGCTCTATCGGGAGCTGTTGCCCCTGGAGGCGGGCGTCGACGACCTCGAGAAGCCGTATCTCGACGGGCTTCCCGAGAGCTACGCCGCCGAGTACGTCGTCTTCGAGTGGCTGGAGTTCCTGCTCTCGAACTTCGGCTACCAGGGGACCAACGAGGCCCTGCAGTACTACGAGTCGATCGGCTGGCTGACCGAGGACGCGGAGGCGGCGCTGAACGACTACCTGCTCGGTCTGGAGAGCCCCAGCGAGGAACCGCGGGGCGGCACCGTCGACGACCACAAACTCAGCCTCGTCTACATCGCGCGACTCGTCTCGATGCGATAAGGATCCCGCTCGCGCCGACGTGTTTTCGATCGTGAGTACAGGGAGAGATTATATACCCGAGCCGTGAGTAGCCGCGTCCGATCATGAGCGACGACGAAGACACGGCGTCGGACGGACCGGTTCCGGTCGGGGTCAAGCTCGGGAGTACGCGGACCGTGATCGCCCTCCCTGACGGCGACGGCGGCCTGGAGACGATCCGGACGCTGACCTGCCTGGCGACCTACGAGGACACGATCACCGGCGAGGAACGGGTGCTGTACGGCGACGAGGCGGCGACGGAGTACCCCGACCGCGCGGAGTTCATGCTCCGCTCGGGCCTGCCCGAGGACGACGAGCGAGCGGAACTGACCGAGAAGTTCTTCGACACCCTGATCGAGGAACACGACGTGCCCGAGGACAGCGTCGTCGTCTACGCCATCCCGACCATCGACAACGAGAAGGGACTGGCCAACCTCGAATCGGTGATCGAGGACAGCGCCATCGGCGAGGCGGGCGTCCAGAGCTACCCCGAGTCGCTGTGTGGCGCGATCCCCGCGCTGGGCGACGGCCTGGAGGCGATCAGCGAGATCTTCACCGCAGTCAACATGGGCTCGACCAACCTGGAGGCCTCGGCCTACCGGCGGGGCGAGCAGCTCACGCCGTTCGCGACCGGTGCGGTGACCGGCAACGAGGTCGACCGCATGATCGCCAACAACGTCGAAGAGGAGACCCAGGGCCGGGTCAACATCGACAAGACGACCGCCCGCGAGTACAAGGAGGAACACGCCGACTTCGTCGACTTCGAGCCCTTCACCGACGTGATCCAGCAACCGGGCGGGGGCTCCCACGAGTTCACCATCGAGCGCAGCGTCATGGACGCCTGCGACGACTACCTCGACGACGTGGTCGACGAGATCGCCAACAGCTTCCTGCCAGATCTGGCCAACGACTACATGAAGGTCTACCAGCTCGCGCTGGACCAGCCCATCGTCCTCACGGGCGGGATGGCCTGCGTCCCGGGCATCGTCGACGAGTTCGAGGAGCGCCTGAGCGAGGAGCTCAACCGCGAGGTGACCGCCACCGCGCCCGAGCGGCCCGACCTCTCGGCGACCGTGGGCGCACAGCGCATCGCCACCCACCTGATCGAGAGCGACAGCTACTGATCGGCCCCGGCCCAGCACCGGTGCCAGCGGGAGACTTTCGGATCGTCGACCCGTGGCTCGGTCACCGTCGCCCCCCGAGTCCGGGTGGACGGTCCCTCGGTCCGGTTCTCGCGGCTCTCGACTCGCCCGAGTTCGTCGGGCAGCTCCAGCGCCAGTCGTGGCATACCCCACAGAGGAACGGCACACACCCTAAATCCCAGTCAGACACGCGTCGGCGCTGTGGCACACGCGTGTTCTCAGCCCGTTTGGAGTATCTTTCTCCCCTAATATCGTAAATACAACTCCCGGACGGGGGTTGATCGAGCGTATGACTCATTATCAACGAGAAGTATTGTAGTCGTGCGAACCCATGTTGGCTTCCCAGGACGAGGACGCGATCGCCGACGAGGAGTTGCTCACTGAGACCGGTAGCGGCGGCGTATTCGCGAGTGGCTATCTGGCTGACAAGCCGCTCATCGAGTACCTGGGAGCCGGCGAACGCGTGGCGTTTCTATTATCGAACAAGAAAAAGGGAGTCAGACGGGAGACGGACGACGGTGCGACGGTGTACGCGCCGGGCGACGGCTATCGGGCCGTCGCGGCCATCACCGACACCCGCGTACTCTTCGTCGTCGGCGGCAGCGACGGGACGAGCGATACCACCGTCGCGGTCCCCTACACGGAGATCGAGGACGTGAAGCCACGGACGGGGATGCTGACCAACGGCGTCGACGTCTGGACGACGGAGGGTGTGAAGTGGCACTTCGCGGTCCGGAGTACGGTCGACGTCGAGCCGGCGGTCGAGTACCTGGAGCGGGCCGCCGTCGTCTGGTCGCGCGTCGAGAGCCAGCTCGGACACGCCCGGAGACATCTCACCGACGTGGAGGAACGGCTCTCGGACGGCGACTACGACGGGGCCCGTGCGGCCGCCGACACGGCCCGGGACCACGTCGAGGAGGCCCGGCGGAAGGCCCCGGAGCTCTCCACCGATCGGGACGACGCCGTCTGGGAGCGCGTCCACGAGGTCGAGCGCCGACTCGACGCCAGCGTCATGAACATCCACGTCTCGCGGGCCGAGAGCTACGCGACCGAAGCCAACGACGAGTGGCGACGCGAACAGTACAACAACGCCTACGACACCTTCCTGCAGGCGCGGGCGGAGTACGAACGCGCGCTGGACGTCGCACGGGACCACGGCCTGCCCGAGGAGAGCGACATCCGCGAGAGCGTCGACACGGTGACACGGAGCCTGGACCACCTCTCGAAGTCGCCGCTCAGCCGGGCCGAGTCGGCCGCCGAGCGTGCCCGGGACGCGGACGCGCCCGCCGACGCCGCCGAGCAGTTCGAGGTCGCCCTGGAGCGGTACCAGACCGCGCTCGTCCTCGACTGGGGGAGCGACGAGCGGCGGTTCGCGGGCGACAGCGACGAGATCCGCGAGACGATCGAGCGAGTCGTCGGCGACCTCGTCCACACACGCCAGCGGCTGGCGGCGTATCACCGGGCGGCCGGGGACCGCCTGCGGGACGCCGACCGACCGGTGGCGGCGAGCGTCGCCTACGAGAACGCCCTCGACGAGATCGATCGGGCCCTCGGCGTCGCGAGGGAGCTGAAACCGGGGCTGGTCCCGGACCTCGAAGCCGCAGTCGAGTCGCTCACCGCGCTGATCGACGACCTCGAAACGTCCGACAGCGACTTCGAGTTCGTCGGCGACGTGGCCGACGGCGACCCGCGAACCGGTCGGCTCTCGAACGACTGAGACCGCCCGCGGTTTCGTCGCGCCCGGCGATCGGGACCGACCGCGGGCGAGGGGTATTTCACGGACCCGCCCGAACCGGGGAGCGAATGGCCCCGTTCCGGGAGTTCGACGTCGACACCCTGCACGGCGCATACCGTAGCGCCGCCCGGGAGCGACTCGGCGAGGAGGGCCCGCTCGCGGCCGCCCGGGACCGCTGGGAATCGTTCGTCCGGACCAGCCACGGCGACGTGTTCGCCGACCTCGACGCCGCCGATCCGGTCGACCGCGCGTTCGTCGAGGCCTGCTCCGTCGACTTCCTGCTGGACTGCCTGCTCGATGCCTTCGAGGGCGAGACGGGCGTGACGATCGCGAACCGCCGGCCGGGAGCGAACACGGGCGCGACCGGCGTGGCGTTCGGCGACCTCCACGATCGGGTACTCGCGCCGGAACGGGGGCGCGAGCGAGTGATCTCGGCCGTCGACGGGGAAACCCTGCGGGGACTGACGCCGGGTCGGCTCCGGGACCTCTATACGGACGTGGTCTCCGGGGAAGTTCGGCTCGCGCTCGGCGAGTACTACACGCCACGCGGGGTGGCGGACCTGACCCTCGACGCCCTCCCGGCGTCGGTCGCGGACGGGCGCGTCCTCGACCCGGGCTGTGGATCCGGGGTGTTCCTGACCGCCGCGCTGGACCGGAAGCGCGCGGCCTGGACGGGGTCTACCGAGGGATTTCTCGACGCCGCGACCGGGTCGGTCGTCGGGATCGACGTGAACCCGGTCGCCGTCAAGGCGGCCACGCTCGCGTACTGTGTGGCGCTGTTCGACGAACTCGCGGCGAGTGACCGCGAGACCGTCGCCGTCCCGGTCTTTCTGACCGACGCGCTCGGGCTGACCCGCGACGACGGCATCGCGTTTCGCGGCGACGAACTGGACGCGTCGTTCGATGCCCTCGTGGGTAATCCGCCGTGGGTCCCCTGGGAGCGACTCTCCGAGCGGCTGAAAGACCGGTGGCGCGAACGGTACGTCGAACCGCTCGACCTCCAGCCACACGAGGGCGTCGCCGCCCGGCTGGGCCACAGCAACGACGACGTGTCGGTGCCGTTCGCCTGGACCTGCGTCCACCGCTACCTCCGGGAAGGGGGCGCGGCGGCGTTCGTCCTCAAGCGCGACCTGATGCGGGGGCCGGCCGGCGCGGTCCTCCGGCGACTGCGTGTCGGCGACCGGTCGCTCGCGCTCCGTGACGTGCGGGACCTCTCCGCGCTGGACCCGTTCCCCGGAGTCGGCGCGAACGCCGCCGTCTACGGTATCGCGGCCGACGCCGAGTCGGCCTTCCCCGTGCCGGCGACGATCCGGACGCCCGGCGAGGGACGGGTCGAGTTCGACTCCGGGGCCGGGCTCCGGGCCAGCACCGCGGCGACGGAGACGGAACTCGTGCCGCTGGACCCCGACGACACGACGACGCCGTGGCTCCGGGCCGACGCCGAGCGGGCGGCGCTGGGGCGTTGCGACCACGAGATCAGACACGGACTGAAAGACGACGCCAACGCCGTGTTCGGGCTGGACCGGGCGGACCTTGATCGGGTCGACACCGAACTGGTCTACCCGTATCTGAAGTCCCGGCACGTCCGGAAGTGGGGGCTGACGGGTCACGACCTGCGGTTGATCCCACAAGAGCGGGCCGGCGAGGACAACAAGCCGTGGCTCCGCGAGTCGTACCCGGCGACATACGACTACCTGACCGACCACCGCGAGGCGTTGCGCGACCGGTCCTCGTCGTGGCTGGATCGGGGCCCGTTCTACTCGGTGTTCGGCCTCGGAGAGTACACCTGGGCCGACTACAAGGTGGCGTGGTGTCGGCTGGGGTTCAAGCCGGACTTCGCCGTCGTCTCGACCCGCGAGGATCCGGACCTGGGCGAGAAGCCGGCGATCCCCGGCGACCACTACATGTTCGTCGCCACCGACGACCGCCGGGCGGCACACGTCCTCTGTGCCCTGCTCAACGCCGCGCCCTACCAGCGGACGCTCCGGGACCTCGCCTCGAACGGCAAGGCCAGCCTCTCGAAGTCGGTCGTCTCGGAACTGGCTCTCCCCGCGCCGGCCGACTGTCCCCACGCCGATCGGCTGGCCGATCTCTCGATGGCGGCCCACGAACGGGTCGGGGCGCTCGACGACGGTGACGGCGACCCGGAGCTGGCGGCCGTCGAGACCGAGATCGACCGGCTCGTCGAGGGATGGTTGGCCGAGACCGGGGACGGCGGCTCGCCCGAGGGGCCGGGCGAGTGATTGATTAGGGTGGAGTGTCAACATCTGGCAGTTACGGGATCACAATGGGGGGCAGCACGAACGAGGGGCGGACGGTGTCCAGCGACGGCAGCGGCAACGGCTACCTCGAGGGAACGACGCTCGACGACTTCTTCGAGGGTACCGAGGAGCCGACGTACGTCCTGACGACGGAGAAGCGGGGGATCAAACACGAGGACGGGGACGGCGAGCGCGTCGTCGAACCCGGCTCGGGGTACAGCGCCGTGGCGGCGGTGACCGACGAGCGAGTCCTGTTGCTCGTCGGCGGCAACGACGGCGGGACCGGGCAGAACCGGACCGTCTCGCTGCCGTACACGGAGATCCGGTCCGTCGAGACCAAGCAGGGGATGCTCAAGAGCCGGCTGACGCTGACCGCGCGGACGAGCGACCGGTACACCTTCTGGGTGAGCGGGCGCGAGGACCTCGAACACGTCGCGGAGTACGTCGAACAGGCCGTCTCCTACTGGGTGACCCTCGATCGCCGGCTGGAGAAGGCCCGGGAACACCTCGCGACGGTCGAGGAGAAACTCGACGACGGCAATCCCGAGCGGGCACGGACGGCCATCGACCGGACGGAGGAGTTGCTCGACGAGGCCGAGCGGGTGGCCACGGACTTCCGTGACGGCGAGCACGCGATGCACCGGCGGATCGCCCAGCTGGAGACGCGGCTCTCGCTGGCGCGGATCCGCACCGACTGGACCCGGGCGCGCAACCTCGCCGGCGAGGCCGAGGCCGCCCGGGCCGACGGCGACTACGCCGAGGCCCACGAGGCCTACCGGCGCTCGCGCGCGGCGTACGAACGCGCCATCGATCGCTCGGAGGGCGTCGAGTACCAGGCGGCCGACGACATGTCGGCGGAACTGGCCGACGTGGAGGCGGCCATCGAGGCGGTCGGCGCGGCACCGCTGGACGCGGCCACCGAGGCCTGCGCGGCCGCGACCGGGACCGACGACCCAGAGACCGCCGTCGACCGCTGGGAGCGGGCGCTGGAGCGGTGCCACGAGGCACTCGTTCTCACCCTCCGTCGCGACGCCTTCGAGGGCGACCCCGACGCGCTCCGCTTCCAGGTCGAGTGGGCCGCCCAGAAACTGGTCGAGGCCCACCGCACCGTCGCCGACGCGGCCCGGGAGCGCGGCGAGAGCGCTCGCGAGGCGGGCGACGGCGCGACGGCACGCGAGGCCTACGGCCGCGCCCGCGACCACTACGAGTCAGCCCGACAGGTCGCCGCCGAGTTCCGGTCGTGTGATCCGGAACGGTTCGAGCGCGCCCTCGACGAGTTGCCCGAGACCGTCGACGCCGAGACCATCGACGCCGCCGCCTGACCCGTTCCCATCCCCTGAGAACCCCCGTCCGGTTCTTCACCGCCCGTCGGTAACTCCGGGTACCGATGAGCGAGGACACCGAGGAGCGCTGGACCGGATTCGAGGTCGGGGACGGCGACTACGTCGTCTGCGATCCGGACAACCCCGACGCGTGGCTCCGGTCGGACACCGTCGTCACGCTGGCCGATCGGCCCGAGCGGGAACGGGACGAGTCGACCCGGCGGCGCTGAGGGGGATGGACCGGCGTTCCAGACCGGCCACCTAAATACGTCCGGCCGACAATCACCGTCCATGGATACCTACCACGTGCGGCGGGGGTTCGAGACGGTCGCGACCGAGAGTGCCGGCACGACGGGCACGGCCAAAAGCGACGCCGCCGACTCCGTCCGGGAGACGATCCGCGAGGCGGGCGGCGAGACGTTCGAGTCGGTCACCGCCGAGGCCGCCGACGTGTACGAGTTCCCGGCCGGTCCGTTCGACCCCTACCGGATCACGGTCCGGGGGACGGTGACGGTGACCGTCGAGAGCGACGACGAGACGAGCGCGGTCGAGACCGGACGCCAGTTGATCGAGGACCGCCTCACGGCGGCACGGCTGGACGGCTGGGAGTACACGGACGAGGCGACGGTCGTCACGGCCGGTGAGTAGAGGGCGACGGACTCAGAAGTAGTCGTCCTCGGGGCCCTCGTCGGTCGGTTCCTCGGCGGCCGGATCCTCGGCGGTGTCCCACATGTCGTCGGCGTACTCGTCGGCGACGTCCGTCGCCCCCCGGTCGTCGCCGGACACGTCCCGGGTGTACGCCTCCAGCCCCGCCGAGAGCAACTCCTCGACGGCCTCTTCCTGCGTGACGAACTCCTCGTCAACGAGCCGTTCGAACTGCGCGTGTACGTCCTGTGGAAGCGAGACTTCGACGGTCGGCACGTCCGTAGCTACCCGACCGTCCGGTTTCAATCTTTGGGCGTCGGTGACAGGTTCGAGCCGACACGCCTTTGCTCGGAACGGGGCTACCGACGCCCATGAGTCGGCTGGGGCTGCGCGCGCTCATGGTCGGCGTCGGACTCTCCCTGCTGGTCGGGTACGGGCTGGCCGCCTGGCTGGTCTACGCGGCGCTGGTGTGGTTCTGGGCGAGTCGGCCGCCGCTGGGGACGACAGTCCTCGTCGTGGCCGTCACGACGCTCGTGTTCGGCTATCTCAGCTACCAGTACGGCACCAGCCAGTTGCTCGCGAGCGTCGACGCCGTCTACCTCTCGCGGGAGCGAGCCCCGGAGCTGTACCGCCGTGCCGACCGGCTGGCCGCGGACATGCAGGTCGAGACGCCGCGCCTCTTCGTGGCCGACCTGTCGGTGCCCAACGCCTTATCGCTGGGCAGTCGCGCCGACGGCGTGGTGGTGCTGGACCGGTCTCTGTTTCGCCTGCTCTCGCCGGCCGAGCTGGAGGGGATCCTCGCCCACGAGTTCGCCCACCTGGAGAGCCGGGACAGCCTCGTCCAGACGCTTGCCTACAGCGGCCTGCGCACGCTGGTCGGGATCGTCACCGTCGTCCTGTTGCCGGCGCTTCTGTTCCTGACCGGGCTGGCCCGGGCCGTCGCCTGGATCCGCGGCCGTCCGACGGGGTGGACCGAGGGGTCGTTCGGACAGTTCCGACTGCTGGTCGGGAACGCCGTCGTCGCCCTCTTTTTCGCGCTCACGCTGGTGATCCGGGCCCACTCGCGCCGGCGGGAACTGGCGGCCGACGACCGCGCCGCCGACGTGACCGGCGACCCGCTGGCGCTGGCCCGCGCGCTGGCGAAGATCGACCGCGTCCGCGACCCCGACTGGGGCCTGCTCTCGCCGCTGTACACCCGCGGCGACGAGGAGGGGACGCTCGGCGAGGTCCTCTCGACCCACCCGGCCGTCGACGAGCGCATCGATCGTCTCCGGGACCGCGCCCGGACGACCGGCCCGCGACGGCGGTGATCGAACCCGACCGAAACCTCCAAGCGTCCGCGGTCGAACTCCGAACCGTGTGTCTCCCCACCATGCAGACCTGCGACGAGGACGGCTGTGAGCGCGTCGCGATGACCGGAAGTCGCGTCTGTTTCGGCCACGCCGGAATCGAGGAGATCGTCGGCCGAGGGTGAACGTTCTTGTCGCTCGGCCGTCTCTCTCGGGCGATGACAGACGAAACCGGCGGATCGCGGCTGACCGGCAACTGGCGACGGGTGGCGCTGAGCGTCGTCCTCGCGGTGGTCGTCCTGCTGGCTGTCGTGATCGGTGCGGTGTGGCTCTACGGCGGCCACCTCTACCGCACCAGCTACGAGAGCGAGTACACCTACGAGGTGACCCTGTCGACCGACGGTACCCTGACGAACGCGACGATCTACCTGCCGGTCCCCGAGTCGACCGAGGCCGCCGATCTCGGCCCGGCCGCCGTCGAGACCGGGACCAACCAATCGGGGCCGCTGGCCTACGCGGTGGTCGAGACCGAGCGCGGCCCGATGCTCGCGGTCTCGGCCGCCGAGTGGGCGGTCACCCCGAGCGAGCACGACCCCGACGACCCCGCGATGATGGTCAACGACACGCGGAGCGTCCGCCTGGAGGTGACCGTCCCCGTCGACCGAAGCATCGACACCGCGACGCCCTGGACCGGCGAGCCGTTGCTCCGACCCCGGATCGACTGCCGGCCGACCGACTGTGACACCCCCGGTCCCGAGTGGATCGAGTGTTACGAGTACGATTCGGCGGTGTACGCCAGCTACGACGCGGCGAACGACACAGAGGTGTACGCCTCGACGACGCTGTCCGGCACGAACTCGTGGTGGGTGTTCGGGTGGAGCTACGACGAGTACCGCGACGACGTGACGGTGACGCTGACGGGCCCGCAAGACGGCTGGACCGGTGCCACCGGCACCCTCGCGACCGACGTAGAGCAGCGCGACCCCCCGTGAGCTATCCCTCGCGGGGCTCGACCCGCATCGACATCTCCTGGCGCGGGTGGGCCGTCAGCGTCGGGAGCAGGTCCAGCGGCGACTCGCCCAGGAAGTTGAGCCGGTAACGGTCCGCGACCGTGGCGACGATCAGGCGAGCTTCGAGCATCGCCAGGTGCTTGCCGATGCAGTGGCGCGGGCCGCCGCCGAAGGGGAAGTAGGCGAAGCGCGGCCGATCCTCGCGGCTCTCGGGGCTAAACCGCTCGGGATCGAAGGTCTCGGGGTCCTCCCAGTGCTCCTCGGAGCGGTGGACAGCCCACTGTGGGAGCATGATGCTCGCGCCCTCGGGGACGGTGTAGCCGTCGATCTCGACCGGGCGTTTCGGCGAGCGGAAGATGGTGTACACCGGCGGGTAGAGCCGCATCGCCTCCTGGATCGTCCAGGTGGTGTATTCGAGGGCGCGGGCGTCGGCCATCGTCGGCCGGTCGCCGTCGATCACCTCGTCGATCTCGGCGTGGACCCGCTGCTCGACCTCGGGGTGTTCCGAGAGCAGGTACCAGGTGTAAGTCAGGGTCAGCGCGGTCGTGTCGTGACCGGCCAGCAACATCGTCATCATCTCGTCGCGGATCTGCTCGTCGGTCTGCTCGCCGCGCTCGCGCGCCCGCAGGAGGATCGACAGGAAGTCCATCGGCGCGTCCGCCTCGTCCTCGCTCCCGACATCGTCGCGCCGGCGGCGGACGATCCCGTCGATCACGTTCTCCAGTTCCGCGACTGCCGACTCGAACTCGGCGTCGTCGGGCATGGGCACCCAGTCCGGCAGGGCGAAACGGATCGGGTTCGGCTCGAACCGCTTGCCCAGCGGCTCCAGTTGCTCGCGGACGTGCTGAATCCGGGCCTCGTCGAGTTCGACGCCCATCATCAGGTCGAGGATGACGTTCAGCGTGACGCCGGTCATCGCCTCCTCGGCGTCGATCACGTCACCGGCCGCCCAGCCGTCGACCATCGACTCGGCGTGGTCGACGATCCGGTCGGCCATCCCCGACAGCCGAGACATGTCGAAGGCCGGATTGGCCAGGTCGCGCTGTTTCCGCCAGGTCTCGCCCTCGCTGAGCAGGAGCCCCTCACCGAGCAGGTCGCCGAGCGCGTCGTCCTGAAAGGCGGGTTTCTCGAACTCGTCCGCGTCGGAGACGAGGATGCGCTGGATGGTGTCCGGGTCGGTCACCATGTACGTCTCCAGCGGTCCCATGTCGAACTGCGAGACGCCGCCGTAGGCCCGTTCCAGCGTCGTCACGAACGTGAACGGATCGCGGGCGTACTGGCGACTGCTTCCGAAGACCGGTTGCCCTCTGGGTCCGGGTGGGGTCCGGGACATCGAATTCGCTAGGGACTGGACCCCTAAATACCTGGGTCCGCCAAAGTCCAAACGGTCTTCCGTAGCGCAACCGTGGATGGTCCATGGCCAATGCAGTCATCGTCGGCGGCGGCCCCGCCGGTCTGAGTGCCGCACTGTTCCTCCAGAAAAACGGCGTCGACACGACAGTGTTCGACACCGACGGCACCTGGATGCACAAGGCCCACCTGTTCAACTACCCCGGCATCGGATCACAGGACGGGTCGGCGTACATCGAGACGCTTCGCAGCCAAGTCGATAGCTTCGGCGTCGAGCGCGAGCAGGGGACCGAAGTCACCGGCGTCGAGTCGACCGGCGACGGGTTCACCGTGACGACCGACGGCGGCGACCACGAGGCCGACTACCTGGTGTTAGCGACCGGCGCGAACCGCGACCTCGCCGAGGAGCTGGGCTGTGCGTTCACCGACGAGGAGGTCGTCGACGTGGACGTGGACATGGAGACCAGCGTCGACGACGCCTACGCCACCGGCGCGATGGTCCGCGCCGAGGAGTGGCAGGCCGTCATCTCCGCCGGGGACGGCGCGGCCGCCGCCCTGAACGTCCTCAGCAAGGAGAAGGGCGAGAACTTCCACGACTTCGATACGCCCGCCGACGCCGACGCGACCTTCGGCGAGATGAGCGAGGATTGACCTCCTCCCACCCCTAGAGGGCTGTCTCTTACCCATAAGTCCGTGATGCTCCAGAACAGCGTCTTGACCGCTCTCGGCAGTGATCTACGAGCGGATCAGGTAGGCCGAGACGTGAGACGGAGGAGAACACCGGTCACGGAAGACGGTCGAACCGGCTTGTGTTCACAGCTGGAATCGGTTCGCACCCCAAGCAAGACCGTCGAATATCGGCGTGTTCGTCGGGTCCGGCAACTGAGACAGCCCATGCTGACGGCTCGACTTGTGGGTAAGAGACAGGGCTAAAGCCGTGGGCTTTCGCCTCGCTACCACTGTAACGGCGACCGGCGTACCCCGCGTCGGCGTCACCGGGACTCTGCCCCATCACCGACCGGGCCACCAGCCGGGAGTATCCCCGGCCGATGGTTCGGGTGTCCCCCTCACCAGTTCGGTTCACTGTCTCCGCAGCCGGGTTTCGAACGTCGGTTCTCGGAGTTAATTTCCGACGAGAGGCCGTGTATTATTCGCAGACGGCCGGTACTTATTTTTGGGTGTGGACGTGAACTGTTCGCATGCAGAACCCGCGTGCGCTGGGTGTGCCACCGCTGGTGTTGGGGCTACTGATGTTGCAGTCGTCCGCCAGCGGCCTCCTCGAGATGTCGTACGCGCTGGACGGTGCGGCCTGGCTCCTGAATATCCCCGGCGTGATCTTCGGACTCCTGGCCACGCTGGTCGGTCTCGCCCTCGTACTGAACCTGGGCGAACACCTTCCGAACCGGTCCGGTTCGCGCCGGGAGTCGGATCGGCAGTCCGACGACAGTCGTCGCGCGTGAGCGGTTCGGGATCGCCGATCGGTCCCGCTGACCTTTCCACCGCGCTCTTGTGTAGACTGGCGGAATAGCACGTTAACAAGCCACAATACGCATCGTTTTAGGGATTGAACAGACGGAATCCTGGAGACTAGCGATAGTACGCCGAGTCGCTTGACCCAGTTCCGCTAACCTACAGAAGAGCGACACAAGAGCGTGGGAGGTAGACGAGTGGGGCCGAGATGTCAAGTTTCGCGAACTCGAACACGAGCACGGCATCGTCACCGACGAACCAGCCATCGACGCGCTGGTGGTCTCCCCCGAAACCGCACCCGTGATCGAGCGGATCAACGCGACGCGACGTGACCGCGGGTTCGACCCCATCAAGGAATCGTCGCCCCCTACACACTGGCCGACGACAGCGAGCGTATCTCCTCGACGCGCCTCGCCAGGGGCGAGATCGACGAACACGGCCGACTGCTGGAGGCGTGACTCCTGTGGGGTGCTGTCGGCTCCCGATTCGATGGTTGTACGACGATTCGACGAGTGGACGCCAATTGATTAACACGGGCGTAACAAACGCCGCGGTCATGGATATGGGTAGCTGTCTCGCAGTGCGGACCACTGCACTCACGGACACCGATCATTCGCAACGATCCACCCCGACGGCCCGACAGAGCGCCGCCTCGAACGCACTGCATCGTCCCGGGGAACGAACCGCGTCTGTTTGGGGTGGTCACTGGTGGTGATTGCGCCCACACTCCGGAGGGCGTTCGGGTCTCGCTGCCGACAGGAGGTGTTGCCACGGTGACCCAGCCGGTCACGCGGCGGACGCTGTTGCGGGGACTCGGCGGGACGCTCGGTGCTGGCACGGTCGCTGGGTGTGTAGACGCGGTCGGTGCTGGGCGACAGTCTCCGAGGACCCGGTACGTCGTCGCCTTCCACTGGGGATTCCGGATTGTCCTGCCCGACGGAACAGTGACCGAACGACTCGACATCGACCGCGGTGCCGCTCTCACACTCGGTGCGGTCAACCTCGAACCACTCGTCGACGGGGCAGATCTGGGTCTGCCCGATCCGGTTTCGACGGCGGTGTCGGCAAACTACAGCGACTGGGAGACGGCGTCACTCGAGCGGATCGCACCGAAAGGCGGGACCAGCGTCGCCACACTTCGGGAGAAACTCGACACGGCCGAAACACGGTATCCGACACACGGCGTCGCCCTTCGGGGACCGAACGGCGGGCTCCAGTTCAACGTCTCACTCGGCGTCGACCAGCGGCAGCCCATCCAGCGGACGGTCAGATTCGACACACCCGGGTCGTACGACTTCACCTGTACGGGCTACTGCGGTTTCGGCCACACGTACATGACGCTATCTGACGCCATCGTCGTCACCTGACGCCGACCGCGGGGCGGGTGACAACTGCTGCAGGACTGTCGTTCGTGACCACGGGTACACGGAGATTCGACTCACCGCGTCGGAGCCCGCGACCGTCGATACGCGGATCGGGCCGGCACTTCGCGAACTAGTCGAGAACGCGGTCACACACTCCGATGCCGAGCCACCTCAGGTCACGGTCCAAGTCACGGCGACTGAGACGACGGCGACGGTCGAGATCACGGACAACGGCCCCGGTATCCCCAAACAGGAACGGCAGGCGCTCGAAACCGGGTCCGAGAGCCCGCTCGAACACGGGTCGGGGCTCGGGCTGTGGCTGGCGTACTGGCTGATCCACTACGTCGGTGGCGACATCGAGATTCGAACCCCCGATATCGGAACGACGGTCTCGGTCCAGGTTCCCAGACAGCGGACGTGACCCAGGAGATCGATCCCCGCGGACGGCGTCGGTCCGCCGCTTCGCTTTTCTCCGTGGTAGCAGTCCGCGTTTCTCCGGAGGAAACACGGTCGCCGGCGGAATTTCCTGTCGATAGCTGAAAGACTACATTCCGCGAGGACTAAGCGCGATCACCGAACCGAACATCTGGCCGTATCTTACCGGTAAAATTCGAACTAAACACTAGTCATTTATCGACCGACTATCTGTTACAGACAGACATTCGGCACAGATCGAAGGGGCAGAGAGAGGTCGCAGACTATGGGGCTTTACCGACGATCCAGTCACCGACAGCGGTGAAGGGATCCCTTTTTGTTGAGGCGGTTTCGAGAGGGCGTATGCGATACGAGCGCCGGGAACTCCCGCAGCCGCTCTACGGAACGGTCAACGCCTACCGAGTCGGGGACACGCTCGTCGATACCGGCCACGTCACCAACGCCTCCCGGACCGCGATGGCCGACGCGCTCGACGGGGGTATCCTCGCCGACATTGAGCGCGTGGTTCTGACCCACCCCCACATCGATCACGTCGGCGGAAGTCAGACACTGCCCGAACTCGCGTCGCTCCCGCATATCGTCTTCGAGGGAGTTCCGTCGATCCTCACCGACTTTCAGCGGTACCTTGAGCGCGTACACGCTGAGGTACGTGAACGGAGCGCCGGTCTCAACGGGGGCCGAAGCGCCATCGATACTTCGTACTTTCCGCTTGAAGAATACGCCGAAGACGATATCCGAATCAGTCGGGTCGTCGGGGACGGGGATACGGTTCGGTTGGGCGAGTACGCGTGTGAGGTGGTCCACACGCCCGGCCACTCCGCACAGCATATGGCACTCTGGCACGCCGACAGCAAAACGATGTTCTCGGCCGACCTCGTCTCGACGAACGGCCACTTCATGTATGGCCCACTCTATGGAGATATCGCATCCTATCTCGATTCCCTGCACCGATTGCAGACGTACGATACGGACCGGTTAGTACCGGGCCACGGCCCGGTAATTTCGGATCCAGCGGCCCGAATCGAGGAGGCCCTCGGGAAGGCCCGGACAGCGATAGCAGACATCAAGACAGCGGTCAAAGCCGCCGATGAACGGATCGCAGCCAGCCAGCTCGCCACCGAGGTGTTCGGGGCAACCGAGGAGACTGTTGGCTTCCTCACGCTCGTCGTGTGTGAATACCTGGAGTTCCTCGAAGAAAAAAACGAAGTCTCGGTTTCGGTAACAGCGGACGGTGTTTTCGCGGCGTCTGAGTAAGTCGGGACACCGAGCAGTTCGATAGAGCGGGGAACCGGCCGATCCGGGGAGGTCTAACGGCACATATTTCACATTGGCGAAGTTGGTCTGGAATATCCATCAGTCGTAACCTACACCGCTTGTCTGGCGGAAAGAACTTGGTTCTACTCCCCAGCAATCCGTCAGACGATCTCGGAGAGATGGAAAGCCACAAATTTGAGGAGCCGTAACAGCCGATGATGAGCGAGCGCCCTCCCCTCAAGGAACAGGCAGCAGACCATCTCAGGAAAGCCCTCGATGCGGACGATCCCGACACGAAGAACTTCCACATCCGAAGTGCGCTTCAGTTCGAGGAGTGCATCGAGGCGACAGAACAAGCGGACCACGCCCACGCCGACTGACGCTGGAATTACTGCTCCGGCGCGACGACATCGTCACACACAGGACACTCAGCCCAGATGCCCTCGCTGCCGTCGTCCTTCTCGTATTTGACAAGGAGCCACGTCTCGGGGATCCCCTCGCCGCAGTCCGGACAGCGACCGAGTGATGATTCGTCAGTGTTCATACAGGCTGGAAGGAGCGTGTGGCTGATACGGTCGTGCGTTAGTTTTTACTGGTGATTACGGACAGAGATAGCTACTGGCAGGATGACGCTGACGAGCCAACAGTCGAAGAGTTGGAACGCGCTGCCAAACTGTACCAGCAGGCCCTAGACGCCGAAGGTTCCCTCGAACAGCCATCAGCCGTCTCTGACCGGATCGACGAACTCGAACGCCGATTGGCTGACGTGGACACGTCCGAGACACAAGAGGAATAGGGTGGTCCCTGTCGACTGATTCACATCCGAGGCCCACACTCGTCATCAGACAATCCATTCTCCCGCTTAACCAACAGTGTGCAGATCTGTCGGGTGTTCGTCGGTTAAAATATAGAGAATCCATGAAAATCCCGCACCTAAGCCCCTGAAGCGTGAACAAGGC
>JBDGUF010000016.1:0-103555 GCA_042216105.1 Halorientalis sp. | reverse complement strand
TTCAAGAAGATCACGCTGATCGGCACGAGTTCGGAGAGTTTCGACGAGGCGGTCGACGACGCCGTCGACCGCGCCGAGAACACCCTCGACAACGTCTACTGGGTCGAAGTAGATGAGATGGGCGTCGAGATAGCGAACGCGGAGGGTCGCGAGTACCAGGCGGAGGTGGAGGTGGCCTTCGAGCTGGAGAACTAGGTCCGGAAGCTCTCGCCACAGCCACACTCCGAGACCACGTTGGGGTTCTCGACGTGGAACCCCTCGCCCTGCAGGCCGTCCTCGAAGTCGAGGACGCTCCCCTCGATGTAGTTCATGCTGGCCTCGTCGACGAACACGCGCAGGCCGTGGTGTTCGAAGACGGTGTCCTCGTCCTCGGGCTCGTAGTCGAACCGCATCCCGTAGGAGAGGCCGGCACAGCCCCCTTGCTGGACGAACAGGCGCAACCCGGCCACGTCGGTGTCCATCTCCTCGCTCTCCAGTAGCCGGACCGCCTCCTCGGCGGCGGCCTCGGTGACCTCGATCTCCGTCTCGGCGGCCGCGGACGTTCCACTCATGGGCGAACGTATTCGGCGAGCGGTGTTAATTGTGTTGGCGACGGCCGTGGTCCCGAAGGATCCGGTCGGCGCGGCCGGGGCTGTCGCGCCGCCGTCGAGTTCTACTCCTCGGATCGCTTCCGGACGCTCTCGGCGTGGGCCTCCAGCCCCTCGGCCTCCGCGAGGGTCGTGATCGTCCCCGAGAGGTCCGACAGTGCCCCCTCGTCGAGTCGCTGGACGGTCGTCGACCGGAGGAAGGTGTCGACGGAGAGTCCGCCGTAGCGGGACGCGCCGCCGCCGGTCGGGAGGACGTGGTTGGGGCCGCTGGCGTAGTCGCCGGCCGCGACCGGGGAGTGGGGGCCGAGGAAGACGCTCCCGGCGCTGTCGACGCGATCGAGCAGGGTCTCGTCGTCCTCGGCGACGATGGCCAGGTGTTCCGCGGCGTACTCCCCGACGAACAGCACCGCCTCGCTCATCGAGCGCGCGAGGAAGACGCCGCTCGCGTCGTTGTCCAGCGCCCCCCGGATCGTCTCCGCGCGCTCGCGTCCGGGGACCTGTTCCTCGACGGCCTCGGCCACCGCGTCGGCCAGGTCGGCGTCGTCGGTGACCGCCACGACGGAGGCGTGGGTGTCGTGTTCGGCCTGGGCCACGAGGTCGGCCGCGACGAGTTCCGGATCGGCCGTTTCGTCGGCCAGCACGGCGATCTCGCTGGGGCCGGCGAGGAAGTCGATCTCCACGTCGCCCCGCACTTCCGCCTTGGCCGCGGTCACCCATCGGTTGCCCGGGCCGACGACCGTCTGGACGCTGTCGACCGTCTCGGTCCCGTAAGCCAGCGCGGCGATCCCCTGTGCGCCCCCGACCTGGTAGACGGCGTCCGCGCCGGCGATCCCGATGGCCGCCAGCGTGACGGGGTTCAACTCCTCGGCGGGCGGCGTGGCGACGGCGACGTGATCGACGCCCGCGACCTTCGCGGGGATGACGCCCATCAGCGCGCTGGAGGGGTAGGCGGCGGTGCCGCCGGGGACGTAGACGCCGGCGCGCTCGACGGGTCTGAACCGCCGACCGAGTTCCCGGCCGTCGAACTCCTCGCGCCAGTCGTCGGGAACCTGTCGCTCGTGGAACGCGCGGACGTTCTCGGCGGCCGTCTCGATGGCCGCGCGCACGTCGGCGTCGATCTCCTCGACGGCGCGCTCGGCGGCGTCGGTCACGTCGAGGTTGCCGACCGACACGTCGTCGAACTCCTCGCTGTACTCCCGGATCGCCACGTCGCCCTCCTCGTGGACGCGGTCGACGATCTCGCGCACGTCGTCGCGGACCTCCTCGATCCCGGCGTCGCGCTCGAAGATCGCCGCCCGCTCGTCGGGCCGCAACTCCGAGATCTCCCGGACGTTCATACGTTCCCTCGTCGGGCCAGGGAAAAACGGTTGTCGAAGTCGCCCCCGGCTCAGGCGATCGCGTCGGTGCCGTCGGGAGTGTACGTGTTCAACCGGTAGAGCAACCGGGCGACCTCGAACAGCACGGCGACGGTGAAGATCGCCGACAGGACCGAGGGCGGGTCCGCGACGGCGTAGGCACCGCCGACGACCAGCGCCGCGACCCCGATCCGGAGGACCGCGTTGCCGGCGACGCTCGCGGCCACCGCGGCGGGGACCGGCGAGGTCTCGTCGTACCCGGCAAGCAGGAAGGTCCACTCCCGGAACCTGATCAGGTACCCGAACACGAGCAGGAGCGCGCCGGCACCGAAGTACTCGACCGCGATGGAGGGGAGTCCGAACACGTCCGCCATTCTCGGCGACCGGTGAAAAGTATTTCTCGGCTCCGACGAACCGTCCCGTCCGTCAGTTCCAGTTGTCGACGACCGTCGGGACACAACCGCCGTCGGGGAGCGGGAAACTCTCGTGGTCGGCCACCTCGTCGGTCACGTCGTACTCCTCGTAGTTGGCCGTCATCTCCCCTTCGGCGCCGGTGTCGCCGACGGCCCTGTCCCACTCCTTCCACGTGTAGGTCCAGCCGAGGAACTCGTCGTCGGTCTTGTAGTAGTTCCGGAAGGTGTCACAGTGGTCGGCGATGGCCTGACCGTACTGGCCGTCGGCCGCCACCGAGTCGTCGTCGATGGCCCCGCCCAGCAGGTCGACCGACGTGACCGACGTGTCGTACCCCCGATCCATGAAGAATTCCAGACACTCCGCGACGGTCTTGGCTCCGCCGCCGTGGGCGACCAGCCGAACGTCGGTGTCAGGACTCGCGTCCAGGTAGTCCCGGAGGAACGTGCCGAGTTTGTCGGCGTTCCGGTCGGCGATCTCGACGGTCTGGTCCCAGCGGCCCTCGTCGGCGTCCCAGTCGTACCCGACCAGCGCCGCCTCGGACCCCGCCGACCGGAGCGCGTCGTTGAAGCCACGCAACGAGGCGAGCGCGGCCTGGAGATCCTCGTCGTACCCGTGGACGAACACGACGAGTTCCGCGGGCGACGCGTCGTCGGTCAGTCCCGGAATCGTACCGCTGGTCCGGTAGTTCGTCCGGGTGTTCCCCGCCGTCAGCTCGACACCGAGGAACAGCTGCGCGATGAAGTGGTTCCGCGTGACGACCCGGCCGGCGTAGGACCCCTCGAAGGCGACCGCCGCCCCGGTCGTCGCTCCCAGTCCGACCGCCGCGGCCGTCCCCGTGCCCACTGTTCGCAGATACGTCCGTCTCGTGACTCGCGTCGAATCCTCCCCACGTCCCATGGTGCCACACCTTCGATACGCACGATCCGCTAAATAAATTATGCAATTTAGACGCGTGTCTTTATACGTTGCGGCCGTCTGACGCGCGTCTGCCGGGGAGTTATGGCCGTCGTGGCCGACAGGGGTGGTATGGGTTCGGAGTTCGTCTGGGGGGCGACGAAGGTCTGGCACTGCCGGGTGTGCGGGAGCCGCAACGTGACGACGGAGACGGACGTGTTCAGCGACCAGTGTCGCAACTGCACGATCTACAACGAACTCGACTGGACCGAGAGCGGGGACGTGAGCGTCGTCGAGGCCCGGCGCGTCGCCGAGGGGATGGAAGCCGACTAGGCGTACACCTGCGAGACCATGTGGAGGATCGAGAAGAAGACGGTCGTCCCGAGCAACAGCAGGGAGACGAACAGCATCGGGATCGACGGGATCCAGGACATGATGAGCCAGATCGTGACGAACGCGCTGATCAGGAACACGAAGTGAAAGGCCAGCCAGGGACCGACCTGCCGGATCGCGTCCCGGAGCGACCCGACGCCGACGCCCTCGGTCGCCGTCGCGGTCGGTTCGTATCCCGAGGGGGTGTAGGCGTTCGTCGACGCGTGTGCGGCCTGCCAGCCGTCGGCCCGGGCGCGCTCGCGGGGATCCGCGGTGTGGCCCCCGGTCGCCGTCGAGGTCGAGGACGACCCGGAGAACGCCCAGTCCCGCCCCGCGTCCGTCGACCAGGTGCCGTACTCGTCGGCCCCACCGGCACTGGTTTCGCCGACACCGGGGCCGTCGGTTCCCCGCTGTCCGCTGTCGGCTCCAGTGTCGGCGGTGCCGGCGTTCCGGTCGGCTCGGTCCGTCCGACGCCGTCGTCCCGTCCGGTCGGTGCCGTCCCGTCCGGCCGTCTCGCCGCGGCTCGAACGGGATCGGTCGTCGGTCCCCGCGTTCGAGTCCGCGCCGGCACCACGCCCGTCCGACGATCGTGTCCCCTCCGTTCCTGTCGCCGGGTCGGTCCCCCTGGATCCGCCCGGTCCCGAGCCGGCCGAGCGTCCGGCGGTTTGGGTCTCCTCGACCGACCAGGTGGGGCTGTCGAGGTGGTTCCGGACGTAGGCGGCGTGCCCGACGCGGTCGTAGCGGCGGCGGCTCGCCTCGTCGACCAGCACGTCGCGGGCGGCGGTGAGTCGCTTGAACGTCTCCGCGGCGTCGGCGTCGTCACTCACGTCCGGGTGGGTCTCCTTGACCTGATCCCGGTAGGCGTCCCGTATCGCCTCGGTGTCGGCGTCGGACTCGACCCCGAGGACGCTGTAGAACGTCTCCGCCATGCCGATGCCTGATTGAACCTCGTTGGTTCCCCGGAAGGTTAAATCTCACCCAGGTTCGGCCGCGGCGGGAACCGATCGAACCGGCACGCCGTCGATCGGGGACGCCGACGGACGGGCGGAAGCGACCCCTCAGCGAGGCCGGTCGGTGGCCGCCAGCACGACCTCGCGGTCGACAGTGTTCGCCGGCACGTCCTCGACCCACTCGACGGCCTCGATCCCCTCGCCGTCCAGCCCGGGGTCGCTCGCGAGGGCGGTCGTCTCCGGCGTCGCGGCGTAGTGGGCGAACCGGAAGGCGAGGCTGTCCTCGCCACACTCGAAGACGACTTCGGTGACCGCGAGGAGGTCGTCGACGCCGATCTCGACGCCGGTCTCTTCCGCGACCTCGCGGATCAGGGCCTCCTCGTGGGTCTCGCCGGGCTCGACCTCGCCGCCGGGCGCGAGCCACTCGCCGTCCTCGCGGACCAGCAGAACCCGGCCCGCGTCGTCGGTGACGACCGCACCGACCGCCCAGGTCATCGGCCCGACTTTCGGCTCCAGTTCGGCGAAGCGGTCGGCGTCGACCGTCTCGACCGTCCGCCGTTCCGTGACGCCCTCCCGGGCCGCCAGGTCCTCGAAGTCGGGGTCGGTCATCCCGTCAGGGGAGGGTCACGTCGGTCCCGGTCTGGAGGCTTGCGGCCTTGACCGTGTTCCACAGCAGCATGGCGCGGGTCATCGGCCCGACGCCGCCGGGGACGGGCGTGATCGCACCCGCGACCTCCTTCGCGCTCTCGAACTCCACGTCGCCGACCAGTTCGTATCCCTTCTCGGTGTCGGCCTCGACGCGGTTGATCCCCACGTCGATCACGGTCGCCCCTTCGCCGAGCATGCCGCCGTCGATCATCTCCGGGACGCCCGCGGCCGCGATCACGATGTCGGCCTCTCGGGTCCGGGCTGCCAGGTCCTCCGTCCGGGAGTGGCAGACGGTGACGGTGGCGTTGCCGCCCTCGGCCTTCTGGAGCAGGAGGTTCGCCATGGGCTTGCCGACGATGTCCGAGCGACCCACGATCACGGCGTCGGCCCCCTCGGTCTCGACGCCGGCGTCGGCCAGCAGTTTCTGGATGCCGTGGGGCGTGCAGGGCTTGTACCGGGCGTTGCCGGCGACGAGGCGGCCGACGTTCTCGGGGTGGAACCCGTCCACGTCCTTCAGCGGATCGATCCGCCGGAGGACCTCGCGGTCGTCGACGTGGTCCGGCACGGGCATCTGGACGAGGATGCCGTTCACGTCGGGGTCGGCGTTCAGCTCGTCGATCGTGTCGAACAGTTCCTCGGCGGGCGCGTCGGGGTCGATCTCCACGTCGCGGGCCTCGATGCCGACCTCCTCGCAGTCGTCCTGTTTCATCGAGACGTAGGTCTCGCTGGCGGGGTCGTCGCTCATCAGGACCGTCGCGAGCGTCGGCGTGGTGCCGGCGTCGGCCAGCGCGTCGATGGCGTCGCCCAGTCCGTCGCGAACCTCCTGAGCGACGGCGTTCCCGTCGATGATCTCGGTCATACCCGAACAGGCGGTGGGGCGACCCTTGAACGTCCCGAAAGTTACTCGTAGAGCGGGTGAGTCTCGGTGAGGTTCTGCACCCGTTCGGCGGCCTCGGCCTTCACGTCCTCGTCGTCGTGGTCGTCGATCACGTCGGCGATGATGTCGGCGACCTCGCGGCAGGCGGACTCGTCGAAGCCGCGGGTGGTCAGCGCGGGGGTACCCGCCCGGATTCCCGAGGGGTTGAACGCCGACCGGGTCTCGCCCGGCACGGTGTTGGCGTTGAGGACGACGCCCACGTCTTCGAGGGCCTGTTCGGCGTCTTTCCCGGTCGTGTCGGGGTGGGACTCCCGCAGGTCCACGAGGACGAGGTGGTTGTCGGTGCCGCCAGAGACCAGCGAGAGGCCCCGTTCCTGGAGCCGGTCACCCAGCGCCTTCGCGTTCGCGACGGTCTGCTCGGCGTACTCCTCGAACTCGGGTTCGAGCGCCTCCTTGAACCCGACGGCCTTGCCGGCGACGTTGTGCATCAGCGGGCCGCCCTGTCCGCCGGGGAAGACGGCGGCGTCGACGTCGTCGGCGTACTCCTCGTCGCACATGATGATGCCGCCCCGGCCCGCGCGGATCGTCTTGTGGGTCGAGCCGGTGACGAAGTCAGCGGTGCCGACGGGGTTCTGGTGGACGCCGGCCGCGACGAGACCGGTGATGTGCGCGATGTCGGCGAGGTGGTAGGCGTCGACCGCGTCGGCCGCCGCCTGGATGGCCTCGAAGTCGACCTCGCGCGGGTACGCGGAGTAGCCCGAGACGACGATGTCGGGGTCGAACGCCTCCGCCTGCTCGCGGAGTTCGTCGTAGTCGATGTAGCCCGTCTCGGGGTCGACCTCGTACTGTTCGACCTCGTAGAGCTGGCCCGTGAAGTTCGCGGGGTGCCCGTGGGAGAGGTGGCCGCCGTGGTTGAGGTCCAGCGAGAGGATCCTGTCGCCGGGTTCCAGCACGGCGTAGTAGACGCCCTGGTTGGCCTGGGTGCCGGAGTGGGGCTGGACGTTGACGTGTTCGGCCCCCCACAGCTCTTTCGCGCGCTCGATGGCGAGTTCCTCGACCTCGTCGGCGTACTCACAGCCCGCGTAGTAGCGCTCGCCCGGGTACCCCTCGGCGTACTTGTTGGTGAGCGCGCTCCCCTGCGCTTCGAGGACGGCCTCACTGGCGTGGTTCTCGCTGGCGATCATCGCCAGCGTGTCGTTCTGTCGCCGTTCCTCGCCCTCCAGCGCGTCCGCGACCGCCGGGTCGACCTCCCGGACGTGTTCGTAGTTCATGCTCGTGGCTCGGAACTGCCCCGACAATAATCTACCTTTCCCGCCCGAGTTTTTCATCGTCATCCAACTGCGTGTAAAAGACGACTCCGGATAGATGCCATTTAATAAGCCGGACATACCCCGTCCGAAAGATAATGAACGAGTAGGACCTGCAAGCGAGTGTACTATGCTGGCCTGGGTGGCGGCCAACGAGGGGGTCAGAGCCATCGGGGGTGCGGGGGAGGCGACGGTTCGGACCGTCGACTGGACGGACCGCGAGTCCGGGCCGGCGCTCGCTCGGCCGGTCGAGGACCGCGTGACGGGGAGCCTCTCCGAGTTGCACGTCCCCGTCGAGAACGCGACGCTGACCGACGCCGCCGGGGAGCGGCGGTACGACCTGACCGAACCGGTGGCGCTCGACGAGGGACGGTTCCTGCTCGACTGTCGGCTGGCGGTCGGCGCGTCCGGGCGGCGCGGGACGGGCGTCGAACTGTACTGCCGGTTCGACGGGCCCGCGTTCGTCCGTCGGGAGGACGGGCGGGTCGTGGTCAGCTTCGGAGCGGAACGACCGGTGACGCTCGGGTTCAGGGAGCGCCGCGAGAACCCGGCGACGGTCACCGTCCCGCCGACCCCGGCCGGCGTCGCGGACGCGATCAGTCACCTGTCGGCGGCGCTCCGGACGACCGAGCCGGCCCGCTCCCATCCGTCGATGCGGGACCACCCGCCCGTCGTCGAGGTGGGCGAGGAGCGGTCGATTCCGGAGGCCGTCGAGGCGTCGACGCCCGAGACGGGGATCGAACTCCGGGTACCGCCGGACCTGGCGTACCTGTTCGTCGGCGCGCCGCTGGCGTACTACCTCGGGGCGGACGTGACCGTCGCGGACGGGGCGACGCCGCAACTGGTCGCCCCGAGCGCCGACGTGAAGTGCCGGTTCCGGGAACTCCCGACCTTCCAGCACGGCGTCGCACGCCTGCTCAGGAAGGTGTTCTTCTACGACACGCTGGTCCGAGACCTGGAGGGAGAGTCGCCGGCCCGGCGGGACGCCCTGCTCGACCGGTTCGACCTCGATCCGGGGCGTCTCCGCCGTCGGACGCCGGCTCAGCGGCTGGCGCGGTACTTCTGTGTCAGGGAGCCGGAGTTCGAGGACCTCCTCCCCGAGTGGCACTTCTCGACGTACGCCGCGCCCGAGTTCGAGAACGTCCGGTCGCTCCCGTACCTGCTCGACGCGCTGAGCCTGATCTACCTGCCGGAGGCCTCCGAGTTGCGGGGGGCCGACCTGCTCGAACGGACGCTCGACGACTGCTACCGGTCGGGCAGTCACGCCGACCGGCGGTCGGTGGCCTCGGTCGACCGGGTGGCCCCGGAACTCCGAGCCGGACGCGTCCACGCCTGGCTGGCCGGTGGCGCACCCATCGACGCGTTCAAGACCTCGCCACAGGCCTACGAGAACCGGCGGCGGTACCAGGGCCGGCGGGGAACGCCGCTGTCGGTGACCGTCGTGTTGAACGACGAGGAGATGGCCGACGAACACGCGGCGGTCGCGGACATCTACGAGGAGCGGTCGGCGGACCTGCCGCTCGAGGTCTCCGTCGAGGAACACCTCACCAGCGCGGAACTGGCCGAGGTGTTCGCCTCGCCGAACGACTTCGTCCACTACATCGGCCACTGCGACGCCGACGGACTGGAGTGTCCCGACGGCCGGTTCACCGCGTCGTCGCTAGAGACCTGTGAGACGCGAACGTTCTTCCTCAACGCCTGTGGCTCCTACCACGAGGGGCTGGAGCTGATCGAACGCGGGAGCGTCGGCGGCGCGGTCACGCTGACGAAGGTGCTGGACCGGCAGGCCGCGAAGGTCGGGACGGCGTTCGCCCGCCTTCTCGTCGACGGATTCGGCCTCGAACCCGCGATGCAGTTGTCGCGCCGCCGGATCATGATGGGCAAAGACTACGCCGTCGTCGGCGACGGGACCTACACGCTCGCGCCGACGCCGAACAGTCCGGTCGTGGGCTGGCTCGAACACGAAGACGACCGCTTCCGGTTGTCCTGTGAGGCGCTGACGGGCCGCCGGATCGGGGACTGCTTCCAGCCGGCGATCACTGAGGAGGCGGCCTACCACGGGACCGCGACCGAGACGGCCCTCGACCGGACCGAACTGGTCGAGGTGTTGTCGGAGACGTCGCTCCCCGTCATCTACGACAACGAGTTCTACTGGTCCGAAGACCTGGCCGCGGAACTGGCCCCGGACCGCTGACCGGTTTTATCGTTCGGTCGCCGACCGGATATTCATATTTGATATTTGGACCAAAGGCATATAATTAGCAGGCTCGAATCTCAGGTGTATAATCGTTTGGTGAGTAATTCAACTCGTTATCAGCGATAAAATTAAATACCGTAATCCGATATATACGTTCATAGGACGATGAGCCAGAACTTGCTCACGGACGGCATCGCGGACCTGCTTCGGACGGAGCTGGAGGCGTCGCCCCCGGAATCGTATCTGATAAACCCATCGCGGGAGACGATCGAAGAACTGGTATCGGTGATGAGTGCGCTGGAGTCGCCCCCGAGCGTCAGGCTGCTGGCGGCCGAGCGACCGGTCAAGGACGTGATGGACGACTTCATCGTCGCGAGCCGGGCGGCGAACCTCGTCGCCGACGGCGTGTTGGCGATCCGGACGGTCGAGGATCCGCCGGAGAACGCCCTGTTCGTCACCGACGAGGAGGTCGTCGCCATCGTCGCGGCCGGCGAGCGGGTGGCCGGGCTGACCACCGACGACGACGAGTTCGTCGCGAGCGCACGGGACCGCTACGACGCCATCTGGGAGAGCGCCGACGAGTTCGGCCTCAGGACGCCACCGCTGACGGAAGTCCGGGAGACGCTGGCCGCCGACATCAGCGAGGACACGGCGGCGGACTTCGACGAGGTGCTGGCTTCCCTCCAGACCGCACGCGGCAACGGGGACGGTCTCGACGAGGTGACGATCAGCCTCCTCGTCGCCGCGAAAAACGGCGAGTTGCTCTACGACATCAGCAAGTGGGGCGAGGACATCGGGCTCGCCTCGAAGGCGACGTTCTCCCGCACCAAGACCAAACTCGAAGACATGGGCCTGATCGACACCGAGAAGGTCCCGATCGACGTGGGCCGCCCGCGGCTCCGGCTGATGCTCGGCGACGACCGCCTCGAAGATGCGGACTCGGACCAGCTGGCCAACGTGGCCCAGAGCCTGCTGTCGAGTTGAGGCAGGCGCTTTTTTGACGCCCCGTCCCGTTCGCCCGGCAATGACAGTCGCTCTCGTCGGGTCGGGACCGGCACGCGAGGCCGTCGCCGCCGCGCTCGGGGACGTAGACGCACAGGTCACGGACCTCGATCCGGCGGTCGTCGGCGGTGCCGACCTCGCGGTCGTCGTCGGCCAGGCCGGCGACGTGGTCTTCGAGACGGTCGACGAACGCGCCCGCGAGTCGGGCACCCCGTGGCTCGCGGTCGAGATCGGCGGCGTCGGCGGCTACCCCGTCGTCGAGGCCGCCGTCTCCGGTTTCGGCCCCGGCACCGCCTGCTACCGCTGTCTCCAGTCCCGCGTGGGCTCGAACGCCGATCCCGACCAGGAGCCACAGGCCGCGCCCGACGCCGAAACCGCCCGCTTCGCCGGCGCGATCGCCGGTCGCGAAGCCGCGACGCTCGCCGCCGGCGGACGATCCTCGATCATCGGCGGCGTGATCGAGGTGCCACACGCCCGGCGACAGTTCCTCCCCGTCCCGGACTGTACCTGTGCCGGCGAGCGCGACCGCACCCTGGGAGAAGACCACGTCGAGCGCGACCTCGACGAGTCGCTGACCCGTGCCGAGATGGGGCTGGACGAGCGAGTCGGCGTGGTCGCCGAAGTCGGCGAGGCGGAGTCGTTCCCGGCCCCCTACTACCTGGCCAACGTCGCGGACACGAGCGAGTTCAGCGACGCGACCGCCCCCAGGCAGGCCGCGGGCGTCGCCGCCGACTGGAACGCGGCGTTCATGAAGGCCCTGGGCGAGGGGTACGAGCGCTACAGCGCCGGCGTCTATCGGACGGCCGCGTTCGAGACCGGGACGGCCGCCGAGATCGACGACGCCGTTCCCCCGTCGACGTTCGTCTGTGCCGACGGCGAGGGCTGGACGACCGCCGACGAACACACCGAACTCGAGTGGGTGCCCGGCCGGAACCTCGACACCGACGGCGACGTGTGGCTCCCCGCCGAGTTCGTCCACTTCCCGCCCCCGACCGAGCGGTTCCGGCCCGCCGTGACGACGGGGCTGGGACTGGGCAACGGCACCACCGAAGCGCTGTTGTCGGGGCTGTACGAGATCATCGAGCGCGACGCCGCCATGCTCTCGTGGTACTCGACGTTCGACCCGCTGGGCCTCTCGGTCGCGGACGAGACCTTCGAGACCCTGCGCCGCCGGGCCAAGTCCGAGGGGCTGGACGTGGTCCCGCTCCTGCTCACCCAGGACGTGGACGTGCCCGTCGTGGCGGCGGCGGTCCACCGCGAGGAGTGGCCCCGCTTCGCGGTCGGGCTGTCGGCCCACCTCGACCCCTCGCGGGCCGCGCGCTCGGCGCTGGCCGAAGCCCTCCAGAACTGGCTCGAACTCCAGGGGATGGGCCCGGAGGACGCCAAAGAGGAGAGCGGTGCCATCGGTCACTTCGCGGACTTCCCCGGCGAGGCACAGACCTTCCTCGCGGTCTCCAGTAGCGTCCCCGCCGAACAGGTCGGTCCCGCGGAGGTCCCGGCGGGTCGGGATCACCTCCACGCCGTCGTCGAGCGGTTGCGGGACGCCGATCTGGACGTGTACGGGTCGCGCCTCACCACCCGCGACGTGGACACGCTGGGCTTCGAGGCGGTCCGGGCCGTGGTCCCGAGCGCCCAGCCGCTCTTCTTCGACACCCCCTACTTCGGCGAGCGCGCCGAGACCGTCCCCGAGAGCATGGGTTTCGAGCCGCGACTCGACCGGGATCACCACCCGTATCCGTAGGACGGTCGCTGCCGGTCCGGCCCGCTAGATGCCGAAGGTGGCCCGGATCATGTCGCGGGTTCCGGGCCCCAGCCCGACCGCGACGATGGCCGTCAGCAGGAGCAGGGCGTAGCGCGGACTCTCCTCGAAGATCTCGCGGTCGAAGATCCAGACGACCGCCAGCGCCACCACCAGTTTCACGAGCAGGAAGGGCCAGGACGACCCCAGCGCCGAGAGCAACGAGGGCGGCAGGATCCGCTCGGCCACGCCGATGATGAATGCGTTGGCGGGGTGTTTCGGGTTGTAATCGATGGCGGGGGGCAGGCCCAGTGCGCCGAGCCAGTCGGCGGCGACGACGTTGGCGACGCCGTCGATGGCGTGGGCCCACAGCACGACCAGTCCGATCAGCCCGGTTCCAGCGTTGATCTCCGGCCTGAAGCGTTCGACGGCGAGGTAGATGCCGCCCGCCAGCAGCGTCGCGATGGTGACCACAGTCAGGAAGACCTGCGGGTAGAAGTGGACGTACGTGGTCGAGAACGCGAGCGAGACCAGATAACCGGCGGTCACGAGGAAGGCCACGCTCCCGATCGCCGCCATCGGCCGCGCGTAGGTCTCGACGTATCCCTCCTGCCGGAGCCGGACCGTCACCAGCAACGAGGCAAGCGTCACGAAAAAGACGGTGAAGTAGATGACGGGGCTGATGATCAGCGCGTTCCAGGGGTACGCGATGGCCTGATCGACCCCCTTCGGGACGGCGTCGTTGGCGTCCTCGACGACGCGCAGGGCACCGCCGAACAGCATGAACGGGATCAGCGCGAAAAACAGGTCCCGGTCCCGACCCACGTCGAGCAGGCGGAGCAACTGGAGGACCCCGATCAGCCCGAACAGCAGGACGACCATGTACCCAATCTCCGAGACGAGCGTATAGCCCGGTTCGGCGACGACGCGACCGGCCGCTACGGCCTGCTGACACGCGACCTGGTCGTACAGCAACTCGACGGAGCCGCCCCGGTGGACCGCACAGAGGGCGTTGTGCGCGTCGGCGTACACCGGCCCCCAGAAGTAGTGCCAGACGAACCCCCGGTAGACCGTGTCGTAGAACACCAGCGAGCCAACCACCAGCGCCGCGACGCCGGCCAGGGCGGTCACCGCCCAGGCGCGCCCGGTGTCGATCCGCTCGGTCACCTGCATGCCTCACACCGCACGAGCCGCGCGTTTCAGGTTTCCGATCCCGTACGACCGGGAGAGACGACCGGAGGGGCGAGTCGCCCGCACTCACCCGTCGGCGCGGTCGGCCACGTCCCGGGCCAGTTCCACCAGCCGTTCGTGGTGCCGGCCGTTCGAGGCGACGAGTCCCGGACTGTCCAGTCGCCAGCGGTCGCCCGACAGGTCCGTGACGGTGCCGCCGGCCGCCCGGACCGTATGTGCACCGGCGACGGAATCCCACGGGTTGGGTCGGCGGGTCGTGATCGCCGCGTCGAGGGCCCCGCTGGCCACGAACGCCAGCGCCGCCTGCATACTGCCCAGTCGCCGCATGTCGCCACACTCCCGCACGACCGCGTCCGCGAGCGCGGCGTAGGCCTCGCGCTCGCCGTGGGGACCCCAGCCCAGCACCGCGACCGCGAACGTCTCCGGGTCCGTCCGGTCGCTGACCGAGACCGGCTCCCCGTTCAGCCGCGCCGCCTCGCCGGCCAGGAACTCGTCGTCCATCGCGGGCATGACCGTCGCCGCCGCGACCGGCTCGCAGTCCTCGACCCGCGCGACGCTGGTCGTCCACAGGCGCAACCCTCGGAGGTAGTTGGCCGTCCCGTCGATGGGATCGACGATCCAGGCCGGTCCGTCCCGGGGAACCGTCGACGGCGCGTCGTCCTCCTCGCCGACGACCGGCGCGTCGCTCTCCCCGGCGAGCAGTGCGACGACCCGCTCCTGGGCCGCCTCGTCGGCGTCGCTCACCAGGTCGTTCTTGTGTGCTTTCGTCTCGAACCCCACGTCGGTCCGGAACCGCTCGGCCGCGACGGTGCCGCCGGCGCGGGCCGCGCGGGCCGCGAGGGAGACCCACTCGTCCATACCCGACCCTCGACGGCCGGGGACAACTATGTGATGATCCGCTCGGCGGTCCGCATCTCCGAGGCGATGGCGTTGGACTCGATGGCGCGCTCGGCCGCGCGGCGTGCCTCGTAGAACTGGGGCTGGGGCTTGTCCTCGACCTTCACCTCGGCGGCCCGGTGCAGGCTGGCCGCCGCCTCCCCCAGCGCCGCCACGACGCCGGCGACCTCCGACGTTTTCTCCTGCATCCCGGTCACCGCGTCGACGTTCCCGAAGTCGATCTTCGCGGAGCCGAAGCCGAACTCGGCCTCGCTGAGCGGCGAGAGTGCCTTCTCGTAGTGCCGGTTGTAGAACGCCGGGACGCCGTCCTGGAACGCCTCTATCGCGCTCGCAGCGGACCGGATCCCGTCCTGGCAATCCCGGAACGCCCGGAGCTCCGCGCGGATCTGGTCCATCTTCTCGTCGTAGACGTTGCCGACCGGGTCGAACACGGCGACCGCTTCGGCGTCGATCTCGTTTTCCAGCGGGCGGTACAGCGACCTGGCCGTGCTGCGATACTCGTCGATCCGGTACGTGGTCCGCCTGGCCCTGGTCGTACTCTCGGCGTAGAGCCGTTCGACCGCGTACAGGAACTCGTCGTGTGCTTCGAGCAGTGCCCCGCGGACCCGGGCCAGGTCTTCGAGGAAGATCGTCACCTGGACGAGGGACAGAATGATGTTCTTCTGTGCTTCGGGCGCGTACTTCGTGGCCTTCTCCAGGGGTGCCCGCGCCTCCTGTGCCAGGTGCCGAACGCGCGACTCGTTGAACGAATCGATCGACAGGTTCACGTCCAGCAAGTTCGCGCCGGATCCCGCGTACCCCACGTAGGCGTCGTAGGTCTCCTGGATGCCCTTCATCCCCTCGGCCATCAGCTCGGTCGCCCGCGGATCCGTCTCGATTGGCGTCCGCGTCCCGCCCCCGTCCTCGCCGAACTGCGACTCGAAGTCGGCCTCGAAGGCGTCCTCGTCGAACTCGAAGTCCACGTCTTCGATGTCCCCCATCGAGAAGTTCCGGCCACCCCCCAGGTTCTCGAAACTGACGCTCGAATCGTTGATGTTGGTAACCCCCTCGACGTAGGCCCCACGACCGTTTCCGCGCCCACCTCTCATCGCCCCGCACCCAGCGGTGAGTAGCATGCCAGCCGTCGCAAGGAAAGCGCGACGTCTCATGAACTATTCCACAGTACCCGTCCACACCCTATTTAAAAATGCCCCGGCTAGAACCGGTTCTTTTTACCTCAGTTCCGGGCGCACGGCGGACCGGTGACTCACCAGTTCTGCCGGTCGGTTCGCGAGTAAGGGTTGCGAGGGAAGACCGCTCCGTGCGGACTTCCGCACTGCGCGAGGGACCGCGTGGGTCCAGCAGTGCGAGGGAAGGGATTTGAACTACGTCCAGACGGTCGGGCTCACTTCGTTCGCCCGCTGCGTCTGGCCTCGTTCAACCCCTTCGTGCATCTTGTTCGGCGCGTGGCAGCGCCGAACTGCGATGCGAGGGAAGGGATTTGAACCCTTGGACCCCTACGGGAGCGGATCTTGAGTCCGCCGCCGTTTCCAGGCTTGGCTACCCTCGCACGCGTCCCGTACTGGGCTCTCGCCGGTATAAAGATTCCACGAAACCGGGCAGCCACGGCGAACGTGCCACATCCACAGCGACATCGGGTCGGAAATGACGGAAGTTGTTTTCTCTCGGTATTAAACGACTTATCGGACGACGCTGCGCCGCAGAACCGACCGCATACACAATATTTATTTTCCTGAACCCACGAACGACGAGTGTCGAAACGATGGATCGGATACGTCGGATCGTCGGGTGGATCGGCGAACGGCTTCGTCCGGGCCCGACCTACCGCTGCAGCGGGTGTTCGCTGTCGTTCGACCGCGACAGGCTCAACTGTCCGGCGTGTGGCTCCCCCGAGGTGACGGCGGTTCGTGACCGCCGCCCGGGAGCGAACCGGTGAGACCGGCGTCGCGGTTCCGGGCCGCGTCGGTCGGCCGAGTCGAGTCGGTCGTCGAGTGGCAGTGTCCGGTCCCCGGGTCGGTGGTGGATTTACAAAGCTTCGAGGGGTACGCACGCTCGGTGACAGATCACACCCGGGACGACGCCGTGGCACCACCGTCGTCCACCAATCCGACCGGCTGGCATCCGGACCAGAGAGTCTCGAACGGGTGGGAACACGGGACGCTCCGGCGCGCCGTGGTCCACGGCGTCCGGTTGTTCAACGCCGGCGAGTACCACGACGCCCACGACTGCTTCGAAGACGAGTGGTACAACTACGGTCGCGGGTCGACGGAGAGCAAGTTCTGCCACGGGATGGTGCAGGTCGCCGCCGGCGCGTACAAACACGTCGACTTCGACGACGACGACGGGATGCGCTCGCTCTTCCGGACCGCCCTCCAGTACCTCCGGGACGTGCCCGACGACTACTACGGCGTCGACCTGGCCGACGTGCGGACGGCGATGAACGAGGCGTTGACCGACCCCGCCGCCATCGACGGCTGGGAGATGCGACTGGACGAGCGCCGGCCCGGGGCGACCGAGGCGGACTTCGCCTACGCCGAGTCGCTGGACCACTGATCCGTCCGGTCGGCGACCGGTCGGGTTTCGTGGGTACTAAGACGAATCGCGGGCAGAGATAAATCGATGCGAGTCGAGACCGTCGGCGACGGCCCCGCGGAGATCGCGGTGATCGGGGGCATCCACGGCGACGAACCCTGTGGCGTCCACGCCGTCGAGGCGTTGCTGTCGGCCGACGTGGAGTTTCAGCGGCCGGTCAAGTTCGTGATCGCCAACGAGCGGGCCCGCGAGCGGGGCGTCCGCTACGTCGACGAGGACCTCAACCGCGCGTTCCCGGGCGATCCCGACGGCGACACTCACGAGTCCCGACTCGCCCACGAACTGTCGATGGAAGTGGCGGACTGTCAGATCCTGGCGCTGCACTCCACTCAGTCCTACGAGGGGCTGTTCGCGCTGGTCGACGAGGTCCGGGAGTACGAACGCCGGATCTGTCCGCGGCTGTCCGTCGACGCCGTGGTTGAGACCTGCGACTTCAAGGAGGGGCGGCTGTTCGAGGTGACCCGGCGGCTGATCGAGGTGGAGTGTGGCTTCCAGGGCTCGGACACGGCGGCGGAAAACGCCGTGCAGGTGACCCGGGAGTTCCTCGCCGCCACCGGCGCGATCGCCGCCGACGACGCGCCGCGCCGCGACGAGCTGCCGGTCTACCGGCTCAGGAACGCGGTGCCGAAGGACTCGGCGGAGGCCTACGAGGTGTTCGCGACGAACTTCCGACGGGTCCGGGCGGGCCAGCCCTACGCCGCGGCCGACGGTCGGGAGTACGTCGCGGAGAGCGACTTCTACCCCGTCTTGATGTCGCCGTACGGCTACGAGGACGTGTTCGGCTACGCGGCGGATCGGGTCGGGACGCTGGAGAGTTGAGTCTCAGTCCTCGTCCGGCGGCGCGAACTGCACAAGCGTCAGGTCCCGATCCAGCATGCAGTAGTCGTGGGGCGGTTCGCCGACCACCTCGTCGATCCGGTACTCCTCGTCGAAGTCGGCCCCGGCCGGTTCGCAGTACTCGTGGGAGGGACAGCCCGTGTGGGGACAGGGCCCTTCCAGGGCGGCCTTGCTCCCGGCGTAGGCGCTCTTGGCGTCGACGTTCGCGAGGACGGGCGCGGGTTCGACCTCGACGGCCGTCACGCCCGAGTCGTGGACGGCACAGTCCAGCGTCGAGGCGTCGTCCCGCACGTCGGTCACGCGGTACTTCCGGCCGGTCGCGAGGTTGAGACACTGGTCCCGGTAGGGACACCCCTCGCAGGCGTCGGCCTCTCCCTGGTAGACGAACTCGGTCCCCGGCTCGGCCAGACGGGTCCCGATCAGCGTGACCGTCGTCATACCTCACGGTACTCCCGGGCGGCCGTTAAGTCTCCCGCCCTGCCTCGCGGTTCGGGGCGTCAGTCCGACCGTCCGACCAGCGACTCGAGTTCGGCGAGGTAGTCCTCGCGGGGTACCTGGTAGTACTCGCGGGGAGCGAACTCCCCGTCGGCAAAGCGGGAAGCGAGGTCGTGGACGCCGGCGACGGCGGCGTCCCGATCGTCGTAGCGCTCGCTGGCGACCTCGATCTCGGGCTCCAGGGACAGCGTCACGTGCCAGGGGTCCTCGGGCGCGGGCTGGTGGCGGCCGGGACGGCGGCCCCGCTGGCCCTTCGTCAGGTAGATCGTCGGCAGACAGGGCGCGGGAAAGTCGCTGCTGTCGAACACGTCCGGGCGGTAGGCCAGCACGTACCGGGTCTCACCCTCCGACCAGACGCTCCAGCCCGCAGGGAGGTCCGTGAGGTCCATGCCCACCGATCCGGCCGAGCCGTCTTGAGTGACGCGATCTCGGCGGGATCGATCCGTCCGCCGACCTCCGTTATAAAGCGGCGTCCGGGCCCGATCGGTCCGGGAGACGGACACCGGATCCCGTACCCGATTTTCGGCCGACAGCGCCCCCGCAACGAATCCCCTGAAAAAGCCGCTGGGGAGAACGCTTATGTTCGTGGGATACTCACTAAATAAATAGCATCGGTGGTAATCCCACCCACACACGACCCCCCACCACCGCTCCGCTCTCGCCGCTCGGACTCCCAGTATTTTTCGGGACTCACCGACGCCGGGCGCACCGGGCCGCGGGAGTGGTATGTCAAAACATGGCACATAACTGGCACGACCCCGTCGGCCGGCGGGCGCGCGGTTGCTCGCGACGCGCGAGCACGCGCTGGAGTCCCCGGGAGTGGCTGGACGGTCGCTGGCGGCGTGTGTGCTGGTGTGGTGGCCGCCACCGAGACCGCGGGCTCGCGCCCGCGATAGCGGGAGACGCCGCGACCACCGCGGCGGTCCCGCGTGCAACCTGTCACATGATAGCATGACCGATACGAACGAAACCCTCGCAGAGCTGAGCCGGGAGTACCAGGATTCGATCCCAGCGGACCTCAGGGAGACCCGGACGTTCGACTGGTACCTGGACCAACTGTACGACCACCCGCGGATCGCCCGCAACGCCCACCAGCGCGTTGCCGACATGTTCGACTACTACGGCACCGAGTACGACGAGGACGCCGGCGTGGTCGAGTACGCGCTCGCCGCCGAGGACCCGATCAACAACGGCGAGAACACGTTCTACGGCCGCGTCATCCACGAGGCCATCCACGAGTTCGTCAACAAGGTCAAGTCGGGCGCCCGCGGCCTGGGGCCCGAGAAGCGGATCAAGCTCCTGCTGGGCCCGGTCGGCTCCGGGAAGTCCGACTTCGACCGACAGGTTCGCCGGTACTACGAACACTACACCCGCACCGACGAGGGGCGGATGTACACCTTCCGGTGGAGCAACCTCTGTGACATCATCGACGATCAGGACCCCGCCGACGACACCGTCCGGTCCCCGATGAACCAGGACCCGCTGGTCTTGCTCCCCCAGGAACAGCGCGACCAGGTCATCGAGGACCTCAACGCGGAACTGGACGCCCCCTACACCATCCGCAACGAGCAGGCGCTCGATCCGGCCAGCGAGTTCTACATGGACCGCCTGCTGGCCTACTACGACGACGACCTCGAAGCGGTGCTGGACAACCACATCGAGATCGTCCGGTTCGTCGCCGACGAGAACAAGCGACAGGGCATCGAGACCTTCGAGCCCAAGGACAAGAAAAACCAGGACGAGACCGAACTCACCGGCGACGTCAACTACTCGAAGATCGCCGTCTACGGGGAGTCCGACCCCCGCGCGTTCGACTACTCCGGCGCGTTCTGTAACGCCAACCGGGGCATCTTCTCCGGGGAGGAGCTGCTGAAACTCCAGCGGGAGTTCCTCTACGACTTCCTGCACGCCACCCAGGAACAGACGATCAAGCCCAAGAACAACCCCCGGATCGACATCGACCAGGTGATCGTCGGGCGGACGAACATGCCCGAGTACAAGGACAAGAAAGGCGACGAGAAGATGGAGGCGTTCAACGACCGGACCAAGCGGATCGACTTCCCCTACGTCCTCCAGTACGAGGAGGAGGCAAACATCTACGAGAAGATGCTCCGCAACGCCGACCTCCCGGACATCCAGGTCGAACCCCACACCCTGGAGATGGCCGGCCTCTTCGGCGTGCTGACCCGGATCGAAGAGCCCGATTCCGGGGCCGTCGACATCGTCCAGAAGGCCAAGGCCTACAACGGCGAGGTCGACGAGGCCGAGGACGTCGACGTGAAGAAACTCCGGGAGGAGGCCGCCGAGATGGCCGAGATCGGCGAGGGCATGGAGGGCGTCTCGCCCCGCTTCATCGGCGACGAGATCGCCGAGGCCATCATGGACTCGATGCACCGGAGCCGCGATTTCCTCTCGCCGCTGACCACGTTCAACCACTTCGAGGAGAACCTGGAGAACCACGGCTCGATCCCGGAGGACCGGTTCGACACCTACTACCGCTACCTCGAACTCGTCCGCGAGGAGTACAAGGACCGGGCCATCGAGGACGTGCGCCACGCGCTGGCCTACGACGTCGACGAGATCCAGCGCCAGGGCGAGAAGTACATGGACCACGTCATGGCCTACATCGACGACGACACCGTCGAGGACGAGATCACGGGCCGCGAGCAGGAACCCGACGAGACGTTCCTGCGCTCGGTCGAAGAGAAACTCGACGTCCCCGAGGACCGCAAGGACGACTTCCGCCAGGAAGTGTCGAACTGGGTCTCTAGGCGCGCACGCGAGGGTGACACGTTCAACCCCCAGGACAACGACCGCCTGCGCCGGGCGCTGGAGCGCAAGCTCTGGGAGGACAAGAAACACAACATCAACTTCTCGGCGCTGGTCTCCTCCGGCGAGATGGACGACGACGAGCGCAACCAGTGGATCGACGCGCTGGTCGAGCAGGGCTACACCGAGGAAGGGGCAAAGGAGGTGCTGGAGTTCGCCGGCGCCGAGGTCGCCAAAGCAGAGATGGAAGAGTGATGGCCGGACACGACTACATCGACGCCGCGGACACCGCCCTCGAAGAGACCTACCAGGAACCGATGAGCCTCGCGGAGTACGTCGACCTGGTGCTGGAGCAGCCACAGCTGGCCTCCCACGCCTCGAAGTACCTGCTGTCGGCCATCGAGGCCGCCGGTACCCGCACCGTCATCGAGGAGGGCGAGGAGAAGGAACGGTACCGCTTCTTCGACGACCCGCACAACGACGGCGAACACGCCATCCTGGGCAACACGGACACCCTCAACCAGTTCGTCGACGACCTGCGCTCGATCGCGGCCTCGCGGGGCAAAGACGAGAAGATCATCTGGCTCGACGGGCCCACCGCCACGGGCAAGTCGGAGCTGAAGCGGTGTCTCATCAACGGGCTCCGGGAGTACTCGAAGACCGACGAGGGCCGACGGTACACCGTCGAGTGGAACGTCGCCGGCGCGGGGTCGGGCTCGTCGGGTATGACCTACGGCGAGGAACCGATCAGCGACGAGGACGACTGGTACGAGAGTCCGGTCCAGTCCCACCCGCTGACGGTCTTCCCCGACGACGTGCGGGCCGACCTGGTCGCCGAGATCAACGACCGCCTCGACGACCACGTCCCGGTCCGGGTCGAGAGCGACCTCGATCCCTTCTGTCGGGAGGCCTACGACTTCCTCGAGGAGCAGTACCGCCGCCAGGAGGTCGAGGACCTCTTCTCGGCGGTCACAGATCCCAAACACCTCCGGGTGAAGAACTTCGTCGTCGACGTGGGCCGGGGCATCGGCGTCCTCCACAGCGAGGACGACGGCTCGCCCAAGGAACGGCTCGTCGGGTCGTGGATGGCCGGGATGCTCCGGGAACTGGACTCGCGGGGCCGGAAGAACCCCCAGGCCTTCTCCTACGACGGCGTCCTCTCGCAGGGCAACGGGCTGTTGACCATCGTCGAGGACGCCGCCCAGCACGCCGACCTGCTCCAGAAGTTGCTGAACGTCCCCGACGAGGGCAAGGTGAAACTGGACAAGGGCATCGGGATGGACGTCGACACCCAGATGATCATCATCTCGAACCCGGACCTCGAAGCGCGGCTCAACCAGCACGCCGACCGGGAGGGACAGGACCCGCTGAAGGCGCTGAAACGGCGGCTCGACAAACACGAGTTCACCTACCTGACGAACCTCTCGCTGGAGGCGCAGTTGCTCCGCCGCGAGTTGACGAACGAGACGCGGGTCTGGACCGCCCAGTCGTGGGACGAACTGGAGTCGTGGATCCGGGAACCCCTGTCGATCCGCGTCCGGGACTCCGACGCCGCGGTCAACGAGAAGGAGCTGGCACCCCACGCCATCGAGGCCGCCGGGCTGTACGCCGTCGTCACGCGCCTGGACGACGACGACGTGCCCGGCGGGCTGGATCTGGTCGACAAGGCCATGCTGTTCGATCGGGGCTACCTCCGGGAGGGCGACGAACGCATCGAGATGGACGACTTCGAGTGGGACGACGACGCCGACGACGGCGAGGGCGGCATCCCCGTCACCTACACCCGGGACGTGATCGCGGATCTGCTCCACGAGGAACAGGATCGGTACCACTCCGACCTGCCCGTCGAACACGTCGTCATGCCCCGGGACATCCTCAACGCGATGGCCGAGGGGCTGGTCGACGCACCCGTCTTCTCCGGCAACGAACGCGTCGAGTTCGAGAACCAGGTGGTCGGCGTGAAAAACCACGTGTTCAGCCAGCAGGAAGACGACGTGCTCCGGGCGATCATGCGCGACAAGCGAGTCGACGAGGAGACCGTCGAGGAGTACATCGAACACGTCTACGCCTGGGAGGCCGACGAACAGATCGAGAACGAGCGGGGCGAGCTCGAAGACCCCGACCCGCTGAAGATGAAGGTCTTCGAGATCGAACACCTCGGGCGGTTCTCCGAGAACAACTACGACGGACCGGAGCCCGACGAGGCCGTCAGGGAGTTCCGGACGGACAAGATCATCACCGCGCTGAACCGCCACGCCTGGCACAACCGCGACGAGGAGTTCCGGATCGACGACGTGAACCCCAAGGAGATCCCCGTGATCGAGTCCGTGCTGGGGACCCACGACTGGGAGGACGTGCGCCGCACCTTCGAGGACTTCGACCCCCGGCAGTGGGACGAGCCGCCGAGCGGCACCGAGACGGAAAGCGTCAAGCAGTCGACCATCGAGAACATGCAGGAGCTGTTCGACTACAGCGAGGCCTCCGCCGAGCTGACCAGCCGCCACGTCATGAGCCAGGTGAGTTACAAATGGGACTGAGAGACGACCTCGAACGCTACCGCGAGGTGGGCGAACAGCGCCGGCAGGACCTCTCGGAGTTCATCCAGTACGGCGACCTCGGGGAGAGTCGGCCCGACGAGGTGAAGATCCCGATCAAGATCGTCGATCTGCCCGAGTTCGCCTACGACCAGCGCGACATGGGCGGGGTCGGCCAGGGCGAGGACGCCGAGGAGGGCCAGCCGGTCGGTCAGCCCCAGCCACAGCCGGGCGACGGCGACGAGGACGGCGAACCCGGCGAGGAGGGGGGCGACCACGAGTACTACGAGATGGACCCCGAGGAGTTCGCCCAGGAGCTCGACGAGGAACTCGGGCTGGATCTGGAACCGAAGGGCAAGCAGGTGATCGAGGAGAAGGAGGGCGACTTCACGGACATCACCCGGACCGGTCCCACCTCCACCCTCGATTTCGAGACGCTGTTCAAGAAGGGGCTCAGGCGCAAGCTGGCGATGGACTTCGACCGGGACTACCTCCGGGAGGCGCTGAAGGTCGAGGGCATGGGACCGGCGTCGGTCTTCGAGTGGGCCCGCGAGGAGAACGTCCCGGTCTCGAAGTCCTGGCTGGAGGAGGCGTACGCCGACATCTCGGACGAGGAGAAGACGACGTGGGCCTCGCTGGCGGAGATGGAGGACAACGTCGAGCGCCAGTCCACCGCCGAGCGGATCCGGCGGGAGGGCGTCGATCAGATCCCCTTCCGCCGGGAGGACGAGCGGTACCGCTACCCGGAGACCATCGAGGAGAAAGAGAAGAACGTCGTCGTCGTCAACATCCGCGACGTGTCGGGGTCGATGCGCGAGAAGAAGCGCGAACTCGTCGAGCGGACGTTCACGCCGCTGGACTGGTATCTCACGGGCAAGTACGACAACGCCGAGTTCGTCTACATCGCCCACGACGCCGATGCCTGGGAAGTGAAGCGCGACGAGTTCTTCGGCATCCGCTCCGGGGGCGGGACCCGGATCTCCAGCGCGTACGAACTCGCGGCGGAGATCCTCGAGGAGCAGTACCCCTGGAGCGACTGGAACCGCTACGTCTTCGCCGCGGGCGACTCCGAGAACTCCAGCAACGACACCGAGGAGCGGGTGATCCCGCTGATGGAGGAGATCCCCGCGAACCTCCACGCCTACGTCGAGACCCAGCCCTCGGGCAACGCCATCAACGCGACCCACGCCGAGGAGGTGGAACGCCACTTCGAGGGCAGCGACGACGTGGCCGTCGCCTACGTCTCCACTCCGGAGGACGTGGTCGACGCCATCTACGAGATCCTCAGCACCGAGGAGGTCGAAGCATGAACTACGATCGCTACGAAGCCAGACGCATCGCCGAGGACCTCGAGGAACCGGTCGACGAGGCCGCGAACCTCGCGGAGAAGCTGGGGCTTGACCCCTACCCGGTCAACTACTGGATCGTCGACTACGACGAGATGAACGAGCTGATCGCCTACGGGGGGTTCCAGGAGCGGTACCCCCACTGGCGCTGGGGGATGCAGTACGACCAGCAACAGAAACAGAGCCAGTTCCTCGGCGGGAAGGCCTTCGAGATCGTCAACAACGACGATCCCAGCCACGCCTTCCTCCAGGAGTCGAACTCCCTGGCCGACCAGAAGGCGGTCATCACCCACGTCGAGGCCCACGCGGACTTCTTCGCCAACAACGAGTGGTTCGGGATGTTCGGTGGCCGGGCGTCCCGGCGGGACGCCGACAGCGCGAGCGGCGAGAGCCGCGAGCGGGGCCCCGACGCCGCCGCGATGTTGGCCCGCCACTCCGAGACCATCGAGGAGTACATGCAGGACCCCGACATCGACCGCGCCGAGGTCGAGAAGTGGATCGACCACGTGCTCTGTCTGGAGGACAACATCGACCAGCACCGGCCGTACGCGCCGATCGAGACCGACGACCGCGACGAGGTGCTGGATCGCGAGGAGGACATCGAGGACCTGGAGGCGAAACTGGACGAACTCGACCTCTCGGAGGAGGTCGTCGGCCAGGTGTTCGATCGGGACTGGCTGGAGGCCCAGCGCGACGAGGACGGCGAGGTCACGTTCCCGTCCGAGCCCGAGAAGGACGTGATCGGCTTCCTCCGGCAACACGGGATGGCCTACGACCCCGACGCCGAGAAGGCCGTCTCGATGACCGACTGGCAGAAGGAGATCCTCGAGATCCTGCGCCGGGAGGCCTACTACTTCGCCCCACAGAAGATGACGAAGGTCATGAACGAAGGGTGGGCCGCCTACCACGAGTCGACGATGATGACCAAGGAGGCCTTCGCCGGCGACGACGAGTTCGTCGAGTACGCCGACCACATGGCCCAGGTGCTGGGCTCGCCGGGCTTCAACCCCTACAAGCTCGGGCTCGAACTCTGGCAGTACGTCGAGAACACCGAGAACCGCCGCGAGGTCGTCGAGCGCCTGTTGCGCGTCGAGGGGATCACCTGGCGGAACTTCCACGACCGCGTCGACTTCGAGGAGGTACAGGACCTGATCGCCCCCGAGGAGGCGCTGACCGACGTGCCCGCCCACCTCGACGCCCTCGATCCCGGGGACTCGCGGGTCGACGCGGACGCGCTGGAGCGGGCTCGCGAGGGCGAGATCGACGTGGAGAAGTACCCCTGGAAGGTGCTGACCTACGAGGGGCTGGCCGAGCGCCACTACTCGCTGGTCGAACCGCAGAACCGCGGGTTCGTCTCGCGGATCGGGCAGGACGACCTCGAACGCATCTCGCGGTACATGTTCGACGATTCCCGGTACGACGGCGTCGCCGAGGCGCTGGAAGACATCGACTACACCCGCGGCTGGGACCGGATGTTCGAGGTCCGGGAGAGCCACAACGACGTGACTTTCCTGGACGAGTTCCTCACCCAGGAGTTCGTCGACGAGAACGACTACTTCACCTACGAGTACACCCAGTCCACGGGCGACTACCGGGTCACGTCGACGGACTACGAGGACGTGAAGAAGAAGCTCATGTTGCGGTTTACCAACTTCGGGAAGCCGACCATCGTCGTCGAGGACGGCAACTACAACAACCGCAACGAACTCCTGCTGGCCCACAAGTACAACGGCGTCATGCTGGACCGCCAGCAGGCCGAGGACACGCTCGAACGCGTCTTCGAGCTGTGGGGCCGACCGGTGAACCTCAAGACCATCGTCAAGGAACTGGACGAACACGACATCGAGGTGGCCAAGCGCCGGGACCGCGAACCCGAACCCGAGGAGCGGGGCAAGCTCATCCGGTACGACGGCGAGGAGATCACGACCCGCGACCTCGACTGGGAGGAGGTCGAACACCTGGCCGCGACCGACGTCGACTACGACACCAAACCCGACGAGTGGCTGGCCTAGTCACGCGGGAACGGTACGAATCCGCCCATCGTTCTCGAAAATCGAACTGGCACGTCCGGGACGTTAACGTCCGGTATCGGAGACGTAACGCCCCAGGGCGGGACCGTCGGTTCTCCCATATTAATCTGCCCCTCGTGTAACGTAATGAGTTGTTAGCAGTCATTAACAGCCAGGAGAACGCGTTTCGAACCGAGAATGGACACGGACAGAGACGGGCAGCGTCGCCTCCCGAGGGGCGCGGACGGAGTCGGGAGGTGATCATGAGCGCACGGACGGACGACCGGACCGATCTCGACGCGGGCGAGATCCACGACATCCTCAGGAACGACCGGCGGCGGCTGGCGATCAAGTGCCTCCGCGAACACGACGGTTCGCTGAGCGTGCGCGACCTGTCGGAGGACGTGGCGGCCCGCGAGACCGGCGAGTCGCCCGCGCCCCGGGACAAGCGCCGGAGCGTCTACGTCTCGCTCCACCAGACCCACCTCCCCAAACTCGACGACCTGGGCATCGTCGACTACGACACCGACGAGAAGGCGGTCCACCTGCGCGACCGCGCGGCCGAGATCACGACGTACATGGAGGTGGTCCCCCGCTACGGGATCACCTGGGCGGAGTACTACCTCGTCTTGGGCATCCTGGGCTTTGGGACCGTCCTGGCCGCGAGCATCGGGACGCCGCTCCTGGGCACTATCGGCACCCCCGTAGTGGCGGCCGCCTACCTGCTGATCCTGACCGTCTCGGCCGCGTTCCACGTCCGCTCGCAGGACCGGGACCTCTTCGAGGGACTGCGCGCCTGACACGGGGTTTCAAGCGGTCGTCGGTCGTAGTCCCGTCCATGGGAACCCACGTCGAGTTCGCGGTCTCGACCGGCGAGCGAGTGACGACCCTGGACGTCACGGACCGCGTCGAAGACCGGCTCCCGGCCGACGCCACCGGAACCTGTACCGTCTTCGTCAAACACACCACCGCGGGGATCAGCGTCAACGAGGCCGAACCGCGCCTGCTGGCGGACGTCGAGACCGCGCTGGCCGACATCGTCCCCGAGACGGGCTGGGATCACGACGACCTGGACGGAAACGCCGACGCACACCTGCGGTCGATGCTTCTGGGGCGGGACGTGACGGTGCCGGTCGTCGACGGCGAACTCGACCTGGGCACCTGGCAGTCGATCCTGCTCGTGGAGTGTGACGGGCCACGCACCCGGACCGTGACAGTAACGTGTGAGTGACAGTTTCGCGGCGACCGGCCCGGGAACGCCCTCACGCGGTGGTGTGTGCCGAAACACATAATGTGCCGTGTGCGAAAGGGACGATGACATTCGTTCGCTAACGGGACTCTCACATGAGGTATTTCGACTTCACAATCTCGCCGGAAGACGGGGCGATCCATCCCGCGGACAAACTGATCGCCGACCAGCCCGACGTGACGCGGGACGCGTTGATGCACGTCAACTCGCTCGGGGACGGGACGGGGGTCCTCCTCTACCGGATCTACGGGGATCCCGACGCGCTGACCGACGTCATAGACGAGTCGAACCAGGTCCTTGCCTGGGACGTACTGGACGTGCAAGACGACGTGTTCCATCTCTACCTCCACGTGCCGCCGGGCCAGCCCGCGGGTGGACTGATGGCACTGGCACAGAAGTACGCTCTCATCATCGACACGCCGCTGAAGTACACCGACCAGGGCGGACTCCGGACGACCATCGTCGGCACCCACGAGATGCTCCGGAAGGCGCTGGAGGAGACGCCCGACGGCGTCCGCTTCGCCGTCGAACAGGCCGGCCAGTACTCCCCCGACCGCGAGGACATCCTCTCGATCCTCACCGAGCGCCAGCACGAGGTGTTCGAGACGGCCGTCTCGGAGGGGTACTACGAGATCCCGCGCGAGGCGACCCACGAGGACATCGCCGACGCGCTCGGCTGTGCGCCCTCGACGGTCGACGAACACCTCAGAAAAGCCGAGTCACGCGTGCTGTCGGCGTTGATGCGGTAGCGGGGACAGACGAGCGAGGGCGACCCGCTAGTCGTCCGCCGTCGCCGGTTCGCCCTCGTAGATCTTGGTCACCTTGTCCTCGAACTCGGATTTGATGTTGCGGCGTTTCTTCTTCAGCGAGGGGGTGAGCATGTCGTTTTCCGGCGTCCACTCCAGGTGAACCAGCTCGAACTGTTTGATCGTCTCGTGTTTTTCGAGGTTCCGGTTGACCAGTTGAACGTCCTCGTTGACCCACTCGCGGACGCGCTCGTCCTCACAGATCTCCGCTTTCGTGTCCGGGAGGTCGATGTTGCGGTTGTCGGCCCACCGCTCGATGGCGTCGAAGTTCGGGACGACGAGAGCGCTGACGAACTTCTCGTCGTCGCCCATGATCATGATCTGCTCGATCCGGGAGGAGGTCGAGAACTCGTCTTCGATGGGTTCGGGCGCGACGTTTTTCCCCGTGTCCAGCACGAGCAGGTTCTTCAGCCGGTCGTGGTAGGTCAGGTAGTCGTCCTCGTTGCGCTCGACGATGTCGCCGGTCTTGAACCAGCCGTCGGCGGTGAACGCCTCCTCGGTCTTCTCCGGCATCTCCCAGTAGCCCTCGGTGACGTTGGGGCCCTTGATGAGGAGCTCGCCGACCTCGCCCTCGGCGTCCTCGAACTGATCGTCCGAGACCTGCGACTCGTCGATCCTGATCTCGACGTCGGGCAGCGGCGGACCGAGCGTCCCGGTGCGGAGGTCCTCCGGGAGATTCACCGAGACCACCGGCGCGGCCTCGGTCAGGCCGTATCCCTCGAAGATGGGGATTCCCATCCCTTTGAACAGGTCCGCGAGCTCCTTGCTCAGACTGCCGCCACCGCTGACCATCAGGTCGATGTTGCCACCGAGTTCCTCCTTGACCTCCTTGTAGACCAGCTGATTTGCGATCGAGCGTTTGATCTTCAGCCCGAGGCCGGGGTTCTCTGCGCGGCTGTGGGATCGGGCCACATCGACGGCCCACTCGAAGATGCGCTCTTTCAGGTCCGAGCCGCTCGCTTGCTCGCGCATCTCGTCGAAGATGCGCTCGTAGACACGAGGGACGCTAGAGCCGCCGTCGGGTTTGATCTTCTTGATATCTTCACTGACCGTGTCCGTGCTCTCCGCATACCCCACCGTGACACCCGACGAAAACATCAGGAAGTGACCCGTCGTGCGCTCGAAGACGTGCGCCAACGGGAGGAACGAGATGGTCGTCCGATCCGAATCGAGCGTCGGCACGTCGTCGTCTTTGTCGGGACGGGGCCCGACCCGCTTGCGGATCTGGTTGACGTTCGACCGGAAGTTGTGGTGGGTGAGCTTGACCCCTTTCGGCTTGCCGGTCGTCCCCGAGGTGTAGATGAGACTCGCCAGATCGTGCATGTCCTGGGCCTCGATCCACGACCAGTACTCGTCCTCGTCGAAGCGCTGGTCGCCGAGTTCGTACACCTCCGACAGCGTGTGGATCTGGTCGACGTCCTCGTATTTCTCCAGTTCGTCGACGACGACGACGAACTCCAGACTGAGTTCGTCCTGGACCTTGATGATGCGGTCGAGCAGGTACTCGTTCTCGACGACGACCCCCGTCGCCCCCGGATCGTTGAGCAGATATTTGATCTGTTTCGGCGAGGACTCCGTGTAGACCGTCGTGACCGTTCCCCCTGCGGCCAGCAGTCCGAAGTCGGACAGCGCCCACTCCATGCGAGGGTTCGACATGATTCCCACGCGGTCGTCGTTCTCGACGCCGAGTTCGCGAAAGCCCGCCGCCAGCCGACGAACGAGGTCGCGCATCTCCTCGTAGTCGATCGACGTGTACTCGCCCGCGTCGGGTTCGTCGACGATGTCCGGCGTCAGCGACCGCTCGTAGATGCCGCCCTTGTACATCTGCGCTTCGAGGTCGCCGTACCGCTCCGCCGCGTCCTCGAACATCTCGGGGATCGTGTTCTCCCCGATCACTTCGTCCGTGTACTCGCGCTCTTTCTCTTTGATCGCCTCGATGTCGGGTGGGGTCATGCATTGTGGTATCGCGTCACCCACTAAATATGCCCGGGTCGTTCATGAAAGTCGAAACCGCCGTCGACGCGTTCGCGCCCCACCGACCGCGTACGATCCGATTCCGGACTCCGAGCCAGCGGCCGTGAGCCCACTGACCGAACCCGTCGCTCTCGGTCGAATCACCGTCGAAGGAATGCACCGTCAGGGATTTGAACCCTGGTCCTCGGCTGTCTTCTGCCGTAGCCTTCGTGTCAGACTTTCGACACCGAAAGGCCAAGATGATTGGCCGGACTACACCAACGGTGCGCACTCATAGCTGAGAGGGGTTCCGTAATAAACCCTGCTTTTCAGAGGCAGAATGGGGATCGGTCACAGAGCGGATCCGCTGTCTCGGTCTCGAAATTCAGTTCACCGTAACGTGCCGCCAGATGGCACCGTTCACAGACGAGTCCCGAACTCCGGGGGTCGTGTGCGTCCGACAGTTCACGTTCACGCCCTGCGTTGGACCGTCCTTTTGGCCGTCCCTCGCTGAACTCCCGTTTCCAGCGTGTTGGATCTCCGTTCTGTCACGTCTTCGTCACGCTCCGTCCCGTACAGTCCCTGATTTTCACCCGCGACGGTCCGCGTCTCGATCCGAACCGTTTCGTGTACTTCCGGATCGCTCGCGCCGACACACGACACCCCTCAGCGATCTCCTGCTGGGTTTGCCCCCGCGCGGTACCTGATCGCCAGCCACCACCCGTTTCGATACCGCCGTACCATCGTGTTTCGGTCAGCCCGACCGACACAAAAGTCTCCGCTGGGCAGGACGAAAGTAAAAGAAATCGGAGTGGCGTTCGGCGTCAGTCCGGTCCGTTACTGCCCCTCGAAGTCGGGCTCACCGTCGCCCATGAAGGCGGTCATGCCCTCCATGACGTCGTCGGTACCGATGAGGTGGCCGAAGGCCTGAGACTCGACTTCCAGGCCGGCCTCGGTGTCGTCGCGGCCCTTCAGCATGGCGCGTTTGGTCATCTTCTGGGCGACCGGCGGGCCCTGGGCGAGCTGTTCGGCCAGCTCCAGCGCCTCGTCGAACAGCTCGTCCTTCGAGACCACGTCGCGCAGGAAGCCGAAGTCTTCCATCTCCTCGGCGTCGTAGCGCTCGGCGGTCAGGATGATCTCCTTGGCGGGGCCTTCGCCGATGACGTTCTTGAGCCGCTGGGTGCCACCCCAGCCCGGCAGGAGTCCGAGGTCGAGTTCGGGCTGGCCGAACTCGGAGCGCTCGGAGGCGATCCGGATGTCCGTACACATCGACAGCTCCATCCCGCCGCCGAGACAGAAGCCGTCGATGCCGGCGACGATCGGGAGCGGGCACTCCTCCAGCCGGCCGAAGGTGGCCTGGCCCTTGGCGGAGAGTTCCTGTGCCGAGAGCGGGTCGGCGCTGGTGGCCATCGACTGCACGTCGGCCCCGGCCGAGAACGCATCGTCGCCCTCGCCCGTGACGAGGATGGCCCGGACCTGTTCGTCCTCCTCGAAGATCTCGCGGGCCTGATCGAGTTCGTCCAGCACGTCGATGCTGATCGTGTTCATCCGGTGAGGTCGGTCGATCTTGATGTGACCGACCTGTTTCTCGTCGTGGCCCTCCGGCACGTCCACGTCGATGCGCTCGACGGCGACGACCTCGAAGTCGGGACCGGTGTCTTCGTCCTCACCCGCCCCCTCGTTGAAGCCGCCCTGTTCGGCGACCTCTTCGAGGTACTCCGGCGGCTCGTAGCGGGCCGCACCGGTCTCCTCGTGGAGTTCTTCGAGCTTGTCGAGGCACTTCTGTACGCCGTACTCGTCGATGGTCTTCGTGGGGCCCTCGGGGAAGCCGGCACCCATCATGACGGCCTCGTCGATGGCCTCGGGCGGGGCCACGTCGTTGCCGACGAGGTTGGCGATCTCCTTGGCCAGCGCCGCGTTCAGGCGCTCCTCGACCTCCTCGCTGTACTCGTCGGTCGGTACGTCCGCGCCGTCGCCGTCCTCGTAGTCGTAGAAGCCCTTGCCGGTCTTCTGGCCGAGTTCCTCGTTCTCGACTTTCTCCTCGAGGATCGGGGCGGGTTCGTACTCGTCGCCCAGTTCCTCGTGCATGTACTCGAGGACGTGATAGGAGACGTCGAGGCCGGTCATGTCGGCCAGCTCGAAGCTCCCCATCGGCAGGCCCATGTGGTACTTCGTCGTGGAGTCGATCTCCTCGACGGTGGCCACGTCCTCGCTGAGCATCCAGCAGGCCTCGTTCATCTGGGGCACGAGGATGCGGTTGACGATGAACCCCGGCGAGTCCTTCCGGACGCGGACGGGGGTCTTGCCGAAGTCCTCGGCCAGATCCTCGATCACCTCGACCGTCTCGTCGGCGGTGTGTGCGCCGTAGATGACCTCGACGAGGTCCATCCGGATCGGCGGGTTGAAGAAGTGCATCCCGCAGAACTGCTCCTCGCGGTCGGTGACCTCTGACAGGTCGGTGATCGACAGCGACGAGGTGTTGGTCGCGAAGATCGTGCGGTCGGGGGCGTGCTCCTCGACCTCCTCGTAGACGTCCTCCTTGATCTCCATCTGCTCGGGGACGGCCTCGATGATCACGTCCGCGTCGCCGACGGCCTCCTCCATGTCGACCAGCGGTGTGACCCGTTCGAGGGCGGCGTCGGCCTCCTCGTCGGTGAGCTGGTCCTTCTCGGCCAGCTTCTGGAGGCTCCACTCGATGTCCTCGTAGCCGTCCTGAACGAACTCCTCTTTGATGTCACGCATCCGCACGTCGTAGCCCGCGATCGCGGCGACCTCGGCGATACCGTGGCCCATGTTACCGGCACCCAGCACCGCGACGGTTTCGATGTCTTCGAGTTGCATGAGTCATTGGAACACTCTTCGCCGGCCCCTTTCAGTGTTTTTCTTTGACCGCAGAAACGGATTACAGAGTGTCTACTGTTTACTCTCGTCGGGAACACCTGTAAACGAATTCCGGTCGTGCGCTAACAACGAGTTGTGAGTTGTAGACTGATCACAAACCATTATATTCCACAAGTCCCCACAGTGGGGTATGGATTTTGAACTACCGGAGGGAATCGACCAACTCCGCAAGGAAATCCGCCGCTTCGGCGAGAACGAGATCGAACCGGTCGCCACGGAGTACGACAAAGAGGAGAAATACCCCCACGATGTCATGGACAAGGCCGAGGAGATGGGGCTGATCGGGGCCTCGATCCCCGTCGAGTACGGCGGTGCCGGCTACTCCGTACTCGAGAACTGCATCATCGTCGAGGAACTGTTCGCGATCGATCCCGGCATCGGCTTCTGTATCGTCGCCTCCTCGTTCGGGACGGAGGCCATCCAGGAGTTCGGGACGGAAGAGCAAAAAGAGGAGTTCCTCGAACCCGTCGCGAAGGGCGAGAAGGTGTCGGGCGCGGCCATCTCCGAACCCCACGCCGGGTCGGACGTGTCCTCGATCTCGACCCGTGCCGAGAAGGACGGCGACGAGTACGTCATCAACGGCAACAAGATGTGGATCTCGAACGGGACGGTCGGGGACTTCTTCGTCGTCCTCTGTCAGACCGATCCCGAGGCCGAGGGCCGGTACAACGGCTTCTCCCAGATCATCGTCGAGTCCGACCGGGACGGCTTCGAGGCCGACAAGATCACCGGGAAGCTCGGCATCCGCGCCAGCGACACCGCCGAGTTGATCTTCGACGACGTGCGCGTGCCCGAGGAGAACCTCGTCGGCACCGAGGGCATGGGCTTCCTCCAGCAGATGCAGTTCTTCGACGCCACCCGCGTCGGCGTCGCCGCACAGGGTGTCGGACTCGCGAAGGGCGCGGCCGACCGCGCGATGGAGTACGCCCAGGAGCGCGAGCAGTTCGGCCAGCCCATCTCCGAGTTCCAGGCCATCCAGCACAAACTCGCGGAGGCCTACACCGACATCGAGGCCGCCCGCAACCTCACCTACAAGGGCGCCTGGTCGGTCGACGAGGGCGAGCAGATCACGAAACTCGCCTCCATGGCCAAGGAATACGGCTCCCGGGTCGCAGTGGACGTGGCCAACGAGGCCGTCCAGATCCACGGCGGAGCGGGCTACGTAAACGACTTCGACGCCGAACGGTTCTACCGGGACGCCAAGATCCTCCAGATCTACGAGGGGACCACCGAGATCCAGAAGAACATCATCGCCCGCGAACTGCTCGGAAAGGGGATGTCGTAAACGAGCGGTTATCTTACCCTCGACTGCCGCTTACACTGTTAACTACACCGCATTTTTATTGTGTATTGGTAGCTATAGCAGTTCGAGAGCTACCGATGAACTTCGAGCTATCGGACGAACTGCAACAGATCCGCGAGGAGGTGCGCCGCTTCGGCGAGAACGAGATCGAACCGGTCGCCACGGAGTACGACGAGGAAGAGAAGTTCCCCCACGAGATCGTCGAGAAGGGTGCGGAGATGGGGCTGACCGGGGCCTCGATCCCCGTCGAGTACGGCGGTGCCGGCTACTCGACGCTGGAATCCATCGTCATCGCCGAAGAGTTGTACGCGATCGACCCCGGGATCGCCGGGGCGGTGCTGGGAACCTCGTTCGGCTGTGAGGCGATCATGGAGTTCGGGACCGAGGAGCAGAAAGAGCGGTTCCTCCCGGACGTGGCCGCCGGCGAGAAGATCTCCGGCGCGGCCATCTCGGAACCCGACACGGGGTCGGACGTCTCCTCCGTGAGCACCAGCGCCGAGAAAGACGGCGACGAGTGGGTCGTCGACGGCAACAAGATGTGGATCACGAACGGGTCGGTGGGCGACTTCTTCGTCGTCCTCTGTCGGACCGACCCCGACGCGGAAGGGCGGTACAACGGCTTCTCCCAGATCATCGTCGAGTCCGACCGGGACGGCTTCGAGGCCGACAAGATCACCGGGAAGCTCGGCATCCGCGCCAGCGACACCGCCGAGTTGATCTTCGACGACGTGCGCGTGCCCGAGGAGAACCTCGTCGGCACCGAGGGCATGGGTTTCCTCCAGCAGATGCAGTTCTTCGACGCGACGCGAACCGGCGTCGCCGCACAGGGTGTCGGCATCGCCAAGGGCGCGGCCGACCGCGCGATGGAGTACGCCCAGGAACGGGAGCAGTTCGGCCAGCCCATCTCCGAGTTCCAGGCCATCCAGCACAAACTCGCCGAGATGTTCACTGACATCGAGGCCGCTCGCAACCTCACCTACAAGTCGGCGTGGTCGGTCGACAACAAGGACGAACAGCTGACGACGCTGGCCTCGATGGCCAAGGAGTACGCCTCCCGCGTGGCCGTCGACGTGGCCAACGAGGCCGTCCAGATCCACGGCGGAGCGGGCTACGTAAACGACTTCGACGCCGAGCGGTTCTACCGGGACGCAAAGATCACACAGATCTACGAGGGGACCACCGAGATCCAGAAAAACGTCATCGCCCGCGAACTGCTCGGCAAGGGCATGTAGACCGACGCTCCGGGACGGCGGACCGGGATCCCCACGGCCGAGTGGCTCCGTTCCGGATAGCATTTATGGGCCGTCGGCGACGATTTTGGTACATCATGCGCGTCCGGCGTTCGCGTGCGACCGGCTCGCCCGCAACCAGCCTCGCCGACCGACGTGGCTGTCGTCGGTGTTGACCCTTCTCGACCCGCTGGACGCACCGGCAGTCTATCGCCCCACACCACAGCTCACAATGTTCGACCGACTCGACAACATCAGGAAACACGTCGTCGAAGACGTTCGCACCGCACTCGCGAAAGACCCCGCGGCCAAGAGCGCGCTGGAGGTGGCCCTGCTGTATCCGGGCCTCCACGCGGTCTGGTGCTACCGCATCGCGCACTACCTCTGGACCGGCGACCACCGGCTGGTCGCTCGGGCGCTCTCGGAGGTCGCGCGGTTTTGCACCGGCGTGGAGATCCACCCGGCGGCGACCATCGGCCGGCGACTGTTCATCGACCACGGACAGGGCGTCGTGATCGGCGAGACCGCCGAGATCGGCGACGACGTGCTCATGTACCACGGCGTGACCCTCGGTGGAAACTCCATGCGCCGGGAGAAGCGCCACCCGACGGTCGAGGACTGTGCGACCGTCGGGGCGAACGCCACGTTGCTCGGCGACATCGCGATCGGCGAGGGGGCGACCGTCGGTGCCGGCTCCGTCGTCACGGAGTCGGTGCCGCCGGGCGCGACCGCCAGGGGCGTCCCCGCCGAGATCACGGCGCGGGCCGATCCGTCCGAGGAAGCGACGAACCCGTCGTCGACGGACTCGGAACCCCACTGGCTGGCCGACTGCTGACGGAACGCATTTTGCCGTTCGGCCCGACGATCGGGTCGTGACGGGCCCACACGACGAACTGGCGACCGACGCGTATCTCGGACCGCTGGTGGAGGCACACGGTCGGCTGGACGTCGAGCCGGCCGACGACTTCTTCCGGCGGTTCGTCACCTCGATCCTCCGCCAGCAGGTATCGATGGCCTCCGCGGCCGCCACCCGGGAACGGCTGTTCGAGTCGGTCGACGTGACCCCCGCAGGGATTCGAGACGCCGACGACGAACTGCTCAGGGACGCCGGCCTCTCCAGGCAGAAGACCCGCTACGTCAACAACGTCGCCTGGGCCTTCCAGCAGCGGGGCTGGAGCGAAGCGTTCTTCGAGGAGATGGACGACGACGCGGTGCGAGCGGAGTTGACCGACGTGACCGGCGTCGGAACGTGGACCGCGAACATGCAACTGATCTTCTCGCTGGGCCGGGAGGACGTGTTCCCGGTCGGCGACCTCGGGATCAGGAAGGGGATGGAGACGCTGTTCGACGACGACCTCTCCCGGGCGGAGATGGTCGAGGCGTCCGAGCGCTGGCGGCCGTACCGGAGCTACGCCAGTCTCTACCTGTGGCGCGTCGAGGAGGACATCGCCGAGAGCGTGGCGGAAGTCGTCGGCGAGGGGTGACGCAGGCCAGCGGTTTCCGGACTCGAATCGGGAGGACGGTTTTTGTACCTGCCTGCCCGAAGACAGCCCATGGCCGAGGGGGCGTTCACGTACAGCGGCGGCCGGGTCGAGCCCGGCGAGACCGAGGACATCCGCTATCCGGTCAGCGAGACGTACCTCGGCGACCCGATCCGGATCCCCGTGACGATCATCAACGGCGAGCGACCGGGGCCGACGGTCTTCCTGAGCGCCGCGGTCCACGGCGACGAACTCAACGGGATCGAGGTCGTCCGCGAGGTGGCCCAGGAGTGGAAGCACGACGACCTCGGCGGGACGCTCGTCTGTCTGCCCGTGTTGAACGTCCCGGGATTCATGGGGCAACAGCGGTACCTCCCCATCTACGACCGCGACCTCAACCGCGCGTTCCCCGGGACCGAGGACGGCACCAGCGCCCAGCGGATGGCCGCGCACATCTTCGAGGAGTTCGTCGAGCCCTGCGATCTGGGGATCGACTTCCACACGTCGACGCGGGGCCGAACCAACATGCTCCACGTCCGCGCCGATACGGCGGACCCGCAGGTCGCCCGGCTCGCGAAGGCGTTCGCGTCCCACGTCATCATCTCCAGCGAGGGGCCCTCCGGGTCGCTCCGCCGGGAGGCGACCGACGCGGGGGTGCCGACGATCACCGTCGAGATGGGCGAGGCCCACCGGTTCCAGCGCGATCTGATAGACTGCGCACTGGAAGGCGTGGTGAGCGTCCTCGCGGAGTACGATCTCCGACCGACCGACGCCGTCCGCTGGCCGGGCTGGCGGACCATCGTCGACGACCGGGACGAGAAGACGTGGCTGCGGGCCGACGCCGGCGGCGTCGTCGAGATGCACCACGCGCAGGGCGCGCTCGTCCACGAGGGCGACCGCATCTGTACGATCACGAACCCGTTCAAGGCCGAATCCGACACCGTGCGCGCGCCGTTTGACGGGGTCGTCGTCGGCGTGCTGGAGAACCCGCTCGTCTACCCGGGCAACCCGCTCTGTCATCTGGTCCGCCTCGACGCCGACACGCTCCGGGCCGTCGAACGGGAACAGCCCGCGGCGGAGTGACTTGGCGGAAACGACACGACCGGAGTGGTCGTCAGTCGACCGCTCAGCTCCGGTGTTCGAGACCGCGCAGGAGTGTGACGACGCGGTCGTCCTCGCCGGTCAGTCGCTCGGGGTAGATGGCGACGACGCCGATGTAGTCCTCGCCGTGTTTGAACTTGCTCGCGTGGATCACCACGTCGACCTCCTGGCCGGCCAGCGTCGCGGTGCCGGCGAACCGCTTGACGGCCCGCTCGGAGCCGAGCACGCTCACGTTCCGGCTCCCGGTCTGCTGGTCGACGGAGACCCCCTCGTAACTGGTCTCGAACCGGGAGAGGATCTCCTTCTCGGACATGCCGCTGAGAGGGTTGAACGACTTCCCCGCCACCTCGATCTGGGGGCTGGAGAAGGCGACGAACACCGCGGCGCGCTTCTCGCCGAGCCCTTCGAGGCCGACCTGGTGTTCGTACTTGGCGAGCCAGTTGGTCACGACGACCTCGCGGGTCTGGCCCGCGACGGTGAACTCCTTGCTGACGTTTTTCTCGGTGACGTTCGTCTCTTCGTACCCGGTCTCTTCGAGAGCAGCGTCGGAGACCGTCGCCTTCGAGGCGGAGAAAGTCAGCGCCTCGGTCCCCAGCAGGAACCCACATCCCGCCAGCGTCATCAGTCCTGCGACGGCCACTGCTGCCAGTATTCGTCTGCGCATGATGTACCAGTCATTTTATCGAGATTATGGGAGCCAATATACGTTTCGACCCGGGACGAGGCGGCGTGGCGTCCGCCGGTTTCTCAACCGGAATCGGGAACGGGGACACGGGTCGCCGACCCGGATAGTCGCAACCGAATACGGGCGGAGCGTCGGGGGCTGAAACTGGAATCCGGAGGCGAGGTAGAAACTACTATACACCCCCAGTACCTGCCAACGAACGTTATGAGTCAGTCGTACGACCGGGGCACCATCGAGGACTTCGGCCGGTGGAAGGAGTTCTCGGCCGGCATGTGGGCCTGGATCTTCCACAAGTTCTCCGGCTGGGTGCTGATCGGGTACCTGTTTACGCACATCGCAGTGTTGAGTACTGCGACACAGAGTCCGCAGCTGTACACGGGGACGATCCGCGGGCTGGAGTCGCTCGCCATCGTCCGCGTGCTGGAGGTCGGGCTGCTCGCGGTCGCCGTGTTCCACATCCTCAACGGCGTCCGCCTGCTGTTCGTCGACCTCGGCGTCGGACTGGAGGCACAGGACAAGAGTTTCTACGCATCGCTCGTGGTCTCGGCGGCGATCGTCGTCGCGAGCGTGCCGACCTTCATTTCGGGGGCGTTCTGAGATGGCCGAACACTACTCTTCGTTCGAGTACAAGGGCACGCGGTGGTTCCTCCAGCGGATCACCGCCGTGTTCCTGATCGGCGTACTGGCCTTTCACTTCATGCTGTTGCACTTCGTCAACCACGCCGCCGAAGTCACCTTCATGGGGACCCAGGCGCGGATGCAACAGGTCGGCTACTTCGGCACGATGGTCGCGTTCCTCGTGACCGCGACCTTCCACGGCGTCAACGGCGTCTACAACGCCCTCGTCAACCAGGGCCTCACCGGCACGCGCAAGCGGGCCGTCAAGTGGGTCCTGGTCGTCGCCAGCGGCGTGTTGATCGTCCAGGGCATTCGAACCGCACTCTACATGGCAGGGATCCTCGCATGAGTACCGAAGTCAAAGAGCAAGAGGCAGAGACCGAGGCAGAGACCGAACCGGCGGAGTCGCCCCACCAGTCCCGCCGGATGGAACAGAAACGCCAGCGAGCGGCCCAGCGGGACCTCGAAGAGCAGGCCCGCGAGGAGATCGACGAGGCCGAACAGACGGTCGAAATCAAGGTCTTCCGCTACGACCCCGAGATCGAGGGCAAGGAGGAACCGCGCTTCGACACCTTCCACGTCCCCTTCTTCAAGGGGATGACGGTGCTGGACGCGCTGATCTACGCGCGCGACCACTACGACTCCTCGCTCACCTTCCGGCACTCCTGCCGGCAGGCGGTCTGTGGGTCCGACGCGCTGTTCGTCAACGGGACCCAGCGGCTGGGCTGTAAGACCCAGATCCAGGACCTCGAAGACCACCTGAACTCGACGATCCGGATCGAGCCGCTCCCCCACCAGGAGGTCATCAAGGACCTGGTCGTCGACATGCAGCACTTCTACGACCAGATGGAGGCCGTCGAGCCCTTCTTCGATCCCGACGACCTCCCGGGCGAGGACGAGGAGCAGCGCCAGGACCGCGAGAACCGCGAGAAGATCAAGATGTCCACCCGCTGTATCTGGTGTGGCGCGTGCATGTCCTCGTGTAACATCGCGGCCGGCGACAACGAGTATCTGGGCCCGGCGGCCATCAACAAGGCCTACCGGTTCGCGATGGACGAACGCGAGGGCGAGAACCGCAAGCAGGAACGGCTCAACATCATCGAACAGGAACACGGCGTCTGGCGCTGTCAGACGCAGTTCTCCTGTACCGAGGTGTGCCCGAAGGACATCCCCCTGACCGAGCACATCCAGGAACTGAAACGCGAAGCGGTCAAGAACAACTTGAAGTTCTGGTAACCCCTAGCGGATTCACAAACATACCAATGTACGAACACGACGTTCTGGTCATCGGCGGCGGCGGAGCCGGATTGCGCGCGGCCATCGCGGCCCACGAGGAGGGTGCCGACGTGGCCATCGTGACGAAACTCCACCCGGTCCGGAGTCACACGGGCGCGGCGGAGGGCGGCATCAACGCCGCGCTCCGGGACGCCGACTCCTGGGAGGACCACGCCTACGACACGATGAAGGGGTCGGACTTCCTCGGCGACGCGCCGGCCATCGAGACCTTCGCGAAGAACGCCCCCGACGAGGTCATCAACCTCGAACACTGGGGGATGCCGTTCTCCCGCGAGGACGACGGCCGCGTCTCCCAGCGCCCCTTCGGCGGCCTCTCCTTCCCCCGGACCACCTACGCCGGTGCCGAGACCGGCCACCACATGCTCCACACGATGTACGAGCAGGTGGTCAAGCGAGGCATCGAGGTCTACGACGAGTGGTACGTGAGCCGGCTGGCGGTCACGGATCACGACGACCCCGAGGATCGGGTCTGTCACGGCTGTGTCGCCTACGACATCAAGACCGGCGAGATCGCCGGCTTCAAGGCAGACAGCGGCGTGATCCTCGCGACCGGGGGTCTCGGGCAGGCCTTCGACCACACCACCAACGCGGTGGCAAACACCGGCGACGGGCCGGCGATGGCCTACCGCGCCGGCGTCCCGGTCGAGGACATGGAGATGATCCAGTTCCACCCGACCACGCTCCCCTCTACTGGGGTCCTCATCTCGGAGGGCGTCCGTGGCGAGGGCGGCATCCTCTACAACGAGGACGGCGAGCGGTTCATGTTCGAGAAGGGGTACGCGAACAACGAGGGCGAGCTCGCCTCTCGTGACGTGGTCTCCCGCGCCGAGCTGACCGAGGTCAACGAGGGCAACGGTATCGAGGACGAGTACGTCCACCTCGACATGCGCCACCTCGGCGAGGAGCGCATCCTCGACCGCCTGGAGAACATCCTCCACCTCGCGGAGGACTTCGAGGGCGTCGACGGCCTCGAAGAGCCGATGCCGGTCAAGCCCGGCCAGCACTACGCGATGGGCGGCATCGAGGTCGACGAGAACGGCGAGACCTGTATCGACGGCCTCTACGCCGCCGGCGAGTGCGCCTGTGTCAGCATGCACGGCGCGAACCGGCTGGGCGGCAACGCCCTGCCCGAACTGCTCGTGTTCGGCGCGCGCGCCGGCTACCACGCCGGTGGCCGCGACCTGGGCGAAGCCCGGATCGAGACCGGCCCCTCCGCCAAGAGCGAGGAGGAGGACGTGGACACGCCCGTCTCGCCCGGCGCGATCGACGCCGGCGACGAGGATGTCGCTGCGGACGGTGCGCTCGTCGACCCCGACGAGGTGGTCGACCACCACGTCGAGACCGAGGAGCAACGCGTCGAGGAACTGCTCGAAAAGGACGACGGCGTCAACCACGCCGAGGTTCGGGCCGACGTGCAGGAGACGATGACCGAGAACGTCAACGTGTTCCGCGAGGAGAGCAACCTCAAGGAGGCCCTGGAGGACATCCGCGTCGCTCGCGAGCGCTACCAGGACGTGTACGTCCGTGACCCCTCGCGCACGTTCAACACCGACCTGATCCACACCATCGAGACGCGCAACATCATCGACGTGGCCGAGGCCATCACGCTGGGCGCGCTCGCCCGCGAGGAGTTCCGCGGTGCCCACTGGCGCAAGGAACACCAGGAGCGCAAGGACGACGAGTGGATCAAACACACCATGCTCGCCTGGAACGACGGCAACCCCGAACTCTACTACAAGCCCGTCATCCTCGAAGGCGAGGACAAGACCTACGAGCCGAAGGAACGGTCCTACTGAACCCCCGTTTTTCGAGGAGCCGCCACCGCTCCTCGAAAAACGTGGGCGAAAAAGGCGCGAGCGGCTCGTCCGCCGACCGCACCGCTTCTGCCGGACCGCACCGACTCACTCCCGCTTCTCCCGACCGTGACCGGGCCGTCAGTCAGCGAACTCGCCGAGCCCCGACTGTTCGGACTCGTCGGGTTCGATGATCGACGGGCCGTCGTTGCTGGGGTCGTTGACCGCCGTCGAGATCCGGTAGGCGTCGAGGTCGTCGCCCGGATACGGCCGGCAGAGCGACTCGCGCTCGTCGGGGTCGGCGGTCAGCCAGGTCCCTTCCTCGTCGCGTGGCAGGATCACGGGCATCCGGTGGTGGATCGGCTCGACGACCGCGTTCGGTTCGGTCGTGAGGACCGTGACCGTGTCGAGTGTCCCGCCGTCGGTCTCGCGGCGCTCCCAGAGGCCGGCCATGGCGAAGGCGACGCTGTCCTCGACGTGGAACCGGTAGGGCTGGTTCGGGCCGCGCTCGACGGATTTCCAGTCGTAAAAGCCCGAGGAGAGCACGAGACAGGGCCGCGATTCCCAGGCGTCCCGGAACGCCGGCTTCTCGGGGGCCGTCTCCGAGCGCGCGTTGACGAACCCCTCGTCGTCGGGGTCGCCCCACTCCGGGATCAGCCCCCAGCGGAAGCGGTCGACGGTATCGGGGGCCTCGTTCGTGACGACCTCGATGGGGTCGGTTGGCGCGACGTTGTACCGCGGTCGGTAGTCGTCGGGGACGGTCGCGTCGAACCGGTCGCGGAGTTCGGCCGCCGGCGCGAACAGGGAGGTACGGCCACACATGGGACCGGGTAGGGCGGGGCGGCGGTTGGATCTGTCGGGAGCTTTTTGCCGGTCGCCGGTCGACGTGGGGAGGGTATGTTACTGTCGGGGACGGTCGTCGCCGACGCGGGGACGGTCCACGAGGACGGGGCGGTCGTCGTCGAGGGCGACCGCATCGCCGGGGTCGGGCCGGCCGACGAACTGCTCGAACGGTACCCCGACCACGAGCGCCGGGAGTACGCCGTCCTCGCGCCGGGGCTGGTCGGGGGCCACGTCCACTCCGTCCAGTCGCTCGGGCGCGGGATCGCGGACGATACCGAACTGCTGGAGTGGCTCACCGACCACGTCCTGCCGATGGAGGCGGCGCTGGACCGGGAGGGAATGCGGCTGGCGGCCGAGGTGGGCTACCTGGAGTGCATCGAGTCCGGGACGACGACCGTGATCGACCACCTCTCGGTCCACCACGCCGAGGCGGCCTTCGAGGCGGCCGACGAGCTGGGCATCCGGGCCCGCATGGGGAAGGTGCTGATGGATCGGGACGCCCCCGAGGGTCTGCAGGAGTCGGCCGACGAGGCGCTGGCCGAGAGCGAACGCCTGATCGAACGCTACCACGACACCCAGGGGCGCGTCCGGTACGCCGTCACGCCGCGGTTCGCGATCAGCTGCACCGAGGAGTGTCTGCGCGGGGCCCGCGACCTGGCCGACGCCTACGACGGCGTTCGGCTCCACACCCACGCCAGCGAGAACCGCGGCGAGGTCGAGCGGATCGAGCGCGAGACGGGCATGCGCAACGTCGAGTGGCTCCACGAGGTGGGGCTGACCGGCGAGGACGTGGTGCTGGCCCACTGCGTCTGGACCGACGAGCGCGAGCGGGAGATCCTGACCGAGACGGGCACGAACGTGACCCACTGCCCGTCGGCGAACATGAAACTCGCCTCCGGCGTCGCCCCGGTCGCGGACTATCTCGACCGCGGGATCACCGTCGCGCTAGGCAACGACGGCCCGCCCTGCAACAACACGCTCGACCCCTTCACTGAGATGCGTCAGACGAGCCTGCTGGGGAAGGTGGATGCGCTCGACGCCACGGCCTTGCCTGCCCGGACGGTCTTCGAGATGGCGACGGAAAACGGCGCGCGGGCGGCCGGCTTCGAGCGGGTCGGCCGCCTCCGCGAGGGGTGGAGAGCCGACGTGATCGGGCTCCGGACCGATCGGATGCGTGCGGTGCCGATCCACGACGCCCACTCACATCTGGTCTTCGCCGCCCACGGCGACGACGTGGCGTTCGCGATGGTCGACGGCGAGGTGCTGTACGAGGGCGGCGACCACGTCGGCGTCGACGCCGCGGCCGTCCGGGAGCGAGCGCGCGAGTACGAGTGGACGTGAGCGCGCGAACACCCGGCCGATTTCCGGGGCACCGTAGGGTTCATACTGTTCGGTTCCCAATCGATTACCGCCTGGAAGGGTGGCTCAGTGGTAGAGCGCCGACGGTTGGACATGCCAGAAATCCGGCCGTCGGTCAACCCGCAATGGGCTTCGCGTGGTTCAAATCCCGCCCCTTCCGTCCAGTGATTCGTCCGACGAGGCGTGCCAACGCCGAGTCACAACCGAATCGCCGGGCGGTCTCCGGGATTTGAACGAGGCCAGACAGCGGGCGAACGAAGTGAGCCCGACCGTCTGGACGTGGTTCAAATCCCGCCCCTTCCGTCCACGAACGGACTCCTCCCGCGAGACGTGTTACCGTCGAGCGGTGCGTCCGGTGTGAACGACGACGGGGAGCCGAGAATACGCCACCCACGCTGCCGGATAGTCGGTAGGGCTTTGTGGATGCCAGCGGCAGGGCCGGACATGCAGGCTGTGATCCTCGCCGCGGGAGAGGGGACGCGGATGCGTCCGCTGACGGCGTCGCTTCCGAAACCGATGTTGCCGGTGGCCGACCGGCCCCTCTCGGCCCACACCGCCGACGCGGCGGTCGCGGCGGGCGTCGACGAGCTGATCTTCGTCGTCGGCTACGAGGGCGAGACCGTCCGCGAGTACTTCGGCGAACGCTATCGCGGGGTCCCGGTCTCCTACGCCGTCCAGGGGGAGCAACTCGGGACCGCCCACGCCGTGCAGGCGGCCGCGGACCACCTCGACGGCGAGTTCGCGGTGCTGAACGGCGACGACCTCTACGACCCCGAGGCACTGGCCGACCTCCTCGCGGGCGGCCCGGCCGTCGGCACCTACGCCGTCGAGGATCCCACGCCCTACGGCGTGTTCGACGTGCAGGACGGCACCGTCGAGGGCATCGTCGAGAAGCCGGCGGACCCGCCCTCGAACCGGATCAACGTCGGCGCGTACGTCTTCCCCGCCGAGGCGCGGAGCCGGCTCGACGTGCCGATGAGCGAGCGCGGCGAACACGAGATCACGGACGTGCTGGAGCGGGTGATCGGCGCCGTCGACGTGCGCACGGTCGAGGTCGAGCGCTGGCTCGGCGTCGGCCGCCCGTGGGAGCTGCTGGAAGCCAACGAGTGGAAGCTCGGTGAGCTCCAGCGGGCGGTCCGGGGCGAGGTCAGCGAGGACGCCGACCTCCGGGGACCGGTCGTCGTCGAGGAAGGTGCGACGGTCGAACCGGGCGTCGTGATCGAGGGGCCGGCGCTGGTCCGCAGCGGCGCGGAGGTCGGGCCGAACGCCTACGTCCGGGGTGCGACGCTGCTCTGTGAGGACGTTCACGTCGGCAACGGAGTCGAGATCAAAAACAGCGTCGTCATGCGGGGGACGAACGTGCCTCACCTCTCCTACGTCGGGGACAGCGTCCTCGGGCGGGACGTGAACGTCGGCGCGGGCACGCAGGTGGCGAACCTTCGGCACGACGACGAGCCCGTCGAGTTGACGGTCAAGGGCGAGCGCGTCTCGACCGGCCGCCGGAAGTTCGGCGTCGTGGCCGGCGACGGCGCGAAGACGGGCATCAACACCAGCCTGAACCCGGGCGTGACCCTCTCGCCGGGCGCGACGACGGAACCGGGCGAGAGCGTGACGCGGGACCGGTGACTCAGGGGACCGCGCCGATCGCCAGCGCGACGGCGACGGCTGCGACCGCGAGACTCACGAGCCAGACGACGAGGCGCTTGGCGTTGGCGACGACGGCCGATGGCATACCCGCGTGTTCGCGGGGCCGGGACTTAATTTCACGCCGTTCGGTCCGATCCACCGCTTCCCGTAGTGCCCGCCGTTGCAGGAGTTATATGGGGTATGCCAGAGTGGGACAGTCACGGATGTTAGAGAAACCGGACCTGGAGGGACAGACGGCGTTCATCACTGGAACCACACGCGGCATCGGCAAGGCGCTCGCGCTGGAGCTGGCCGAGGCCGGCTGCGACATCGTCTCGACGGGCAAGACCGTCGACGACTCCGACACGGATCTGGAGGGGACGATCCACAAGACCGCCGAGGAGTGCGCGGAGAAAGGCGTCGACACCCACGCCATCCAGCTGGACGTCCGCGACGAGGACACCGTCGAGGCGGCCGTCGAGGAGGCCATCGCGGAGATGGGCGAGGTCAACATCGTCATCAACAACGCCAGCGCGATCCAGATGGCAAACGTCGAGGAGATGGGGGCCGACCGCTACGACCTCATGAACGAGGTCAACGTCCGGGGCACCTACCTGGTCTCCCGGGCGTTCGTCGACCACCTGAAGGCGGTCGAGGAGGACGCCTGGATCCTGACGAACGCGCCGCCGGTCGAGATCGACCGCTCGCCCGGCAAGGCCGCCTACTCGTGGTCGAAGATGGGGATGTCCTTCGTCACCCTCTCGCTGGCCCAGGAACTGGGCGGACACGACATCGGCTGTAACTCCTTCTGGCCGGTGACCGCCATCGACACGCGGGCGACCCGCTACTTCGGGATGGGGACGGAGGACGACTGGCGGACGCCACAGATCGTCGCCGACACCGTGCTGGAGATCCTCTCGCGGAACCCGTCGGAGTTCACCGGGAACGCCGTCTACGACGAGGAACTGCTCGCCGAGGCCGGCGTCACCGACTTCGGCGAGTACAACCTCACGGAGGGAGATCCCGCGCCCATGTCGGCGCAGATGTTCGATCCCGAGTACGAACGTTCGATCTGAGTCGCCGCCTGAACGAGCGGCCGTCGGCGGCGATATGTGGGATTAAGTACGTCGGTTGCACAGGTACACCCAATGGTCGATCCGACATCGGATATCGGCGAGGACGTATCGGAGGACGATGCGCCAGTCTGTGCGACGTGTGGGGATGCCGTGGTCGACGAACCGAACCACCGCGTCATCACGTGGATCGAAGACGGACAGGTCCAGTCGGCGCACTTCTGCGACGAGTCGTGCCGGATGGACTGGGACGGGCAGTAAGCTTCTCTCCGGGGCGGTGTTCGCGGGCCGGGGTTCCGGCGATCGGTCGGTGTCGATCGACGCGTAGTCGCGACCGCGTAGCTACTCGAACTCGCCGTCCGAAACGTCGGCTTCGGTCTGCCCGGCCATCTCCAGCCGGTGGTGGGGCAGGAAGTGCGCCAGGTCGGTCGTCGTGACGATGCCGACGGGTTCGCCGTTCTCGGTGACTGGCAGCTTCTTGACGCCGTTGTTGCCCATGCGGTCGCCGGCGTTCTCGACGGTGTCGTCGGGCCGGATGGTCACGACCGGTTCGGACATCAACTCGCCGACCGTGGTCTCCACCGGGTCCTGCCCCTGACCGATCGACTTGACCACGTCGTACTCGGTGATGATGCCCTCGATCGGGTCTTCGCCGACGACGAGCGACCCGACGCCTTCCTCCGCGAACACCCGTGCGATCTCCTCGACGGTGGCGTCTTTCCCGACCGTCTCGACCGGAGAGCTCATGATCTCGCTGACTGGCGTTTCGTCTGCCATGGCTGTACGTGGGCGGTCGGACGCCGTACTCTTAAGCGTAGCCCTTGTGCAGGCGGAGCGTGTCACCGCCGGGCGCGACTCCCGAGCGTCGAAAGAGCGGTCCGGGCCCGTCCTCACTGCGAGAGGCGGTCGCGCAGTTCCTCCATCTGGGTCCGGAGTTGCTCGAAACCCTCGAAGGGAGTGCCGTCGGTCCGCTCCTGGAGCGTCTCCAGCTGTTCCTCGGTCTGTTCGATGAATTCGAGGGTCTGTGCTTCCAGGTCCTCGTGGGCCTCGCGGAGCTGTTCGATCTGCTGGTCGACCGACTCGACGTAGGACTCGGCGGCCGACTCGGCGTTCTCGAAGCCGGCTTCCGTGAACTCGACGGCCTGCTCGTTGGCCTGCTGGGTCGCCTCCTCGGCGGCGTCGAACTGCTGGTCGATCGCCTCCCGGACCTGGTCGAAGTTCGCGTCCTCCTCAGGAAGCATCCCCTCGATGGCGTCGAGAGTGCTGTGGATCGCCTCGCGTGTCATCTCGGAACTGCGTTCCGACGCCTCGGCGCTTCCCTCCACGCCGCTCAGCATCGCCTCGTTGAGTCGCTGCTGGAACTCGATCCCCTGTTCCATCGCCTTCTGGCTCCGTTCGAGGGCTTTCCGCTGGAGTTCGAAGGCCTGGCTCACCGGGTTGTCGTCGTCTGCCATGTCGATGCCTACGATGGCCAACCGTTTGAAGCCCGGTGGTCCGTCACCGGGGGCGAGACGCCCGTCGGCCGGTCCGGACGACTCAGCCGACCGCCGCGTCGTAGCCCACCAGCTGGGCGTTCATGGTCCGCAGGTCCGCCTGGAGGCTCGACAGTTGCCGCCGAAACTCGGCGACCTGCTCGGCGCGTTCGTCGTCGTCCAGCGATTCGACGTACTCCCGGAGCCGTCGCTCCAGTTCCTCGTGTCTGTCCAGCAGCGTACTGAGCCGCCGGTTGAGCGCGAGCAACGCGTCCTTGATGGCGCGCTCGTACCGGTCGAGGCCCGCGTCGAGACCGGCGACGAATCGCTCGCCGGCCGCGGCGTTGGCGGTCACGAGGGCGTCGAGCGGCCGCTGGACGAGCGCCCGGACCGTACCCGATCCGTCGGCCGGCCCACCGGGGAGGGCGTCGTCGAGTTGGTCGGCACCGTCACGGAGCGTGTCGGCACACAGCTCGACCGCCGCCTCGCGGGTGGCCGACTCCGCCCGCGCGCCGGCCCGGACCGCGTCGTCGATGCGCCGCAGGAAAACGAAGCCGTCCCACACGGCCAGCCGTCCCTCCCGGATCGCCGTCCGCTGGAGCCCGAACACGCGTCCGAGGGTATCTTCCTCGTCCGCGGCCTCGGAGTGTGACATACAGTGGCACACAGCCCCGACACTGATTAATTCTGTCGTCGGATACGGGCGTCGAAAACGGACGCGGCGGCTCAGTACAGCGGTCCTTCCTCGTCGGCCGACTGCTTCTTCTCCGGCGACGGATCGAACACGTCCGGTTTCTCCGTGCCCTGCACGTCGATCTCGGCGAGCAGTCCCCGCTGGGTGACCCGCGATAGCGCGTGATCGACGAGCTTGATGCGTTCGGGGACCGGAGTGTCGATCTCCCCGACCATACAGCTTCCCGGCGGGACCTTCATCGTCTGGACGTTTTTCTCCGGCCTGTCCGCGAGCGTGCCGTCGCGGTAGGCCTCGCTCCAGACGTTGCCGATCGGGTGGAAGTTCGACGAGTAGTTCGGCCCGCCGGTCACCATGAAGACCCGCACCCGATCGCCCTGATCGGCCTTGATCGTGCCGTACCGGTTCGGCGTGAACGGGTACTTCTCACCGTTGAACAGCACGTACGTCGGCTGTTCGTTCGCCATCGCGTCGAAGTCGAACCTGTGGTGGCCTTTTTCGCCGACCGGCTTGTTGCTGTAGATCTCGTGTTGACCGAGGTAGACCTCCTTGTCCACTGGCGGGAACCCTCCCTTGGGCTCGACGACGATCATCCCGAACATTCCGCTGGAGATGTGGTAGTCGAGGTTCGGCACCGCGCAGTGGTAGATGAACGCGCCGGGGTACTCGGCCGTGAACCGCATCCCGTTTTGCTCGCCGGGGGCGGCGGTCGTGGCGACGTTCCCGCCGCCGGTACCGTAGACGGCGTGGAAGTCGACGTTGTGGGACATCGCGTTGTCCGGCAGGTTTTCGAGGGTGAAATCGACCGTGTCACCCTGCCGGACGCGGATCATCGGGCCGGGAACCCGTCCGCCGAAGGTCATGTAGTCGAACGTGACACCGGGTTCGATCTCCGCGGTCACCTCCTCGACCTCCAGCGTCACCTCGTGGGTCTTCGGGGACGACCAGTCGACGGGATCGGGGATGTCGGTCGGGTCCGCGGCCACCCGGTCCACGTCGGTCTTGGCCGGTTCCTGCTTCTGGGCCGGGGTAGTGTCGGTCGCCGTCTCGGTCGCCGCCGGGGCGTCGTTCCCGGCACAACCGGCGATGGTCGCCGCGCTGCCGAGTCCGAGGGCCTGGAGCATCTTCCGCCGCGTTGAATCAAACACTGTGAGTCACCTTGCGGATGTAGGTTGCGGGTGAGAAAGGATAAACAGCGAAGCTAGTTCCCGGGGCTTGAGAAGAGTTCCCGGACGGCAGGAACGGACGACGGATCAGACGAACCGATTCGTCCTATTTATACGGCAGAACGGGCGCAATACCACGTCCGTCGGGCGTGGAACGCGATATTACCTGGTCCGGGACCCACCGCTACCGACAGAGCCAGAGATTCCACGATAAGGTCTCTCGACAGGGGAGACGAGTACCGGCTGTGTGGTCCAGTCCGGAGTCTTCCCGTTCGACCGCGAGAACGGGAAGACTGCAAACCCTGCTATCTCGACGCTCGGGATGGGACTTCAGCCGGGAGAGGGCTCAAAGGCAGAACATGAACGGGTAGATGAGCGCGACCCGATCGCCGTCCTCGAGGGTCGTGTCGAGCCCGTCCAGCGACTCGTTGAACCGGCCGTTAACACAGACTCTCGCGTACGCGCGGGTCTGTTCGCCCTCGGGGTTGGCGTTCCACTTCCCGGGGAGGTCCTCCTCGACGGGTGCCCAGCCGCGCGTGGTCGCCTCGGCCTCCGTCTCGGCGATGAGCATGTCGGCCACGTCGTACTCCTCGAAGAACGCGTCGAGGAACTCCCGGAGGGTCGTCCCCTGGAACGTGAACTCCAGTCGAGGCTGGCCCACGGCCGACCGGACGTGTCCCGTACACTTCACCGTCACCGTCGTTTGCCCCGTCCCGCTCTCGCTCCCGGACTCTACGGCTGTGCCTGGCATGACCACCCCTAGCTCCGCCATCCCCCAAAGACCCTTGCCGAACAAGTTCGTCTTTACCGGCCGCCGAGCCGTGTGATAGAACATGTTCGGGGCAGAGCCTTCAGTGTCGGGGCGAAGATGGGACGACATGACCGTCTCACACGACGCCGTCGAGCCGGTGACGGAGACGACCCACGACAACTCCTGGTCGGCGAACCTGGAGAAGCCACACCACGCCGAGGACCGGGAGCTGGTGGTCTCGCAGGCCCGGGACGCCGTCGACCACACCGAGCCGGGCAACCACGTCAACCTCGTGACTCACGGCGACCACGGCCACCCCGAGACGTACCTCTACGAGGCGCTGGAGGAGGCCTACGGGGATTCGGTCGACTACGAGTACGTCGAGCAGTGTGGCTGTGGCGGCCACGTCACCCGCGTCCACGTCCGGGAGTAAGGCGTTCCCAGCCGGTGGGAATCCTGCCGGCAGTTACGACGGTCCAACGACCACGCCAACCCATGAATCGAGATCTCGACACGAGCCGCCGGCCCCTGGTGTTGATCTGGGAGGTCACGCAGGCCTGTGAACTCGCCTGCGAACACTGCCGGGCCGACGCACAGCCGGCGCGTCACCCCGACGAACTCACGACCGAGGAGGGAAAGGCCCTGCTCGATTCCGCCCGCGAGTTCGGCGAGAACCAGCTGGTCGTCCTCTCGGGCGGCGATCCCTGCAAGCGTCCCGACCTCACCGAACTGGTCCGCTACGGGTCCGAGCAGGGACTGAGCATGTCCCTGACCCCGAGCGGCACCGACGAGTTGACCGCCGACGTACTGGACGAACTGGCCGACGCCGGCCTCCGCCGGATCGCGCTCAGCCTCGACGGCGGCGACGCCGACGCACACGACGCCTTCCGCGGGGAGACCGGGAGTTTCGCGGCGACGATGCGGGCCGCCGAGGCCGCCCGCGACGCGGGCCTCCCGCTCCAGATCAACACGACGGTCTCGGCCGAGACGGTCGAGCAGTTGCCGGCGATCCGCGACCGCGTCCGCGAACTCGGGGCGGTGCTGTGGAGCGTCTTCTTCCTCGTGCCCGTCGGTCGGGGCCGCCTGCTCGACCCCATCGAGCCCGAGCGGGCGGACCGCGTGATGGACTGGCTCGCCGAGGCCGCCGACGAGGAGCCGTTCGGGATCAAGACGACCGAAGCGCCCCACTACCGGCGCGTGAAACTCCAGCGGCAGGCCGAGGACGGGGACCGTCCCGACACCGGCCTCCAGCGTCGCGGCGGTGTCGTCGCCGGCGACGGCTTCGCGTTCGTGAGTCACACCGGCGACGTGTACCCCTCGGGCTTCCTGCCCGAGTCGGCCGGCAACGTCCGCGAGGACGACCTCGTGGACCGCTACCGGAACGGCGAGCTGTTCACCGCGCTCCGGGACCGCGATCGGCTCTCGGGGAAGTGCGGAGCCTGCGAGTTCCGGCACGTCTGTGGCGGGAGTCGGTCGCGAGCGTACGCGACGACTGGCGATCCGCTCGCGAGCGACCCACTCTGCCCGCACGTCCCCGACGGGTACGAGGCCAGCGACGGTGCGCCGGACGGCGCGGCCGGCGACTAGGTCGACGCGGACTCCCGGGCGACCGGTCCGAGGACCTTCCGCTGGGCCGCGGCGAGGTGTTCCGCGAGCGTCGACGGCGAGATGTCCAGTTCGGCCGCGACTTCCTCGGCGTTGGCCCCTTTCGGGTAGTCGAAATAGCCCATCTCGAAGGCCACCGCCAGCACCTCGCGCTGGCGGTCGGTCAGCCGCCCGGTGTCGACGGAGACGAGCCCGTTCCCGATCAGTTCGCCCGACTGACACAGGTTGCGGACGGTCACGTCGTCGAACTGCTCGCGGGCGGCCGAGACGATATCGCGCACGCGGTCGGTATGGGGCGCGTAGAACACCAGGTAAAGCGTCCCGTCGACGGCGTGGACGTCGCTGACCGGACAGCCGTGGTTCTCGACCAGATCCGCCGGACAGGTCTCGGCCTCGCACCGACAGCGGTACCGGACACCCTCCTGGGTCCGGAACATCGGATCGGCGTCCACGCCGTCGGCCGTCGAGTCGGACTGCACCGTGAACTCCGTGCTGGTACTCGTCTGAGACCCGCAACTGGTCCGGGCGACCGAGTCGACCCGCGCTCCGGAGTCGGTCGACGCGGCCACGAGCGGGCACTCACAGGGCCGGGTTATCGCGAGCGTCACTCTGACGCCGGCCTGGACGGGGTCGAGCGTACTCATACGCAACCATTCGTAGTCCGACTTCAAAACCGGCGGGCGGCGTTCTCACGCAGTAGGAAGAGCGGCCGTCACTGCGCCTCGGCGATCAACCCGTCGTCGAGTTCCGCGACGAACTCCTTCACGATGGTCTCCTCGGCGCGGTGGAGCGTCTCGCTGACCGTCGACTTGGCCATCCCGAGGTGATCGGCCAGTTCCGTCAGCGACGACTCCCGGGGCGTGTCGTAGTAGCCCTGCCGGACCGCCGCGACCACGAGGTCGCGCTGACGGTCGGTCAGCAGCTGGTCCGTCGAGTCGACCGTCCGCCGGACGTACTCCACGTCGAAGCTCATCCCGAACTGTTCGAGCTGGGAGCCAAGCGTCGACAGCCGGTCCTGGGAAGCGGTCACCTCCACTGTCGCGCGCCCGTCGCGGATCTCGACCGGCGGTTCGAGCGGGATCCCCGACTCCTTGATCGAGAACAGCAAGAGGGGTTCGGTCGTCTCGAACTGGATCAGCGTCCGGTCGTCCGACTCGCCCAGCAGGTCCAGCGACACGACCGTCTCGCGCTCCTGGATCCGCCGGATCACCTCCGGCAGATCCGGCCCGGACAGCTCCACGAGCCCCACACCCGTCTCCCCGGTCGGGAGCGCCGCCAGCACCCGGAAGGTCACGTCCGGATACTCCGTCGAGAGGTCGCCGATCCAGGCCGACTCCGGCAGTCGGACGCTCAGTTTCGCTCGTGGCATACGATAGGGGATCCTTGCCCCCGCGGCGTCCAGTAGGTATCTGCGTACATGTTCGCCATTCAGTCCGAACCTGTTCGGGATAAGGGTTGGGGCCGCCAGCCGCGTAGGGGAGCGTATGGGAGTCGAGCCCACGGACATCGCCCGACGAGCGGTCGAGGAGACGGACGCACCGGCCGACGCGCCGCGGGAGCGGCTGGACGCGCGCGACCTCGGGCCGCCCGAGCCGCTGAAGAACACGCTGGAGCGGCTGGTGGAACTCGACGACGAGACGGTGCTGGTCCAGCTCAACGACCGCGCGCCACAGCACCTCTACCCCAAGCTCGACGACCGGGGATACGACTACGGTACCGTCGAACTGGACGACGCCGTCGTGACCGTCGTCTGGACGCCGTGACCCGAGCCGAGTCGGACCACGTCGGCGAGGTACCTCCGGACGTGGAGCGAGCCATCGAACGCATCGACGACCGCGCGGCCGCGGTCCGGGAGCGACAGATCGAGCGTGCGCTGGCCCGGCTGGACGGCGCCGACCCGGAGACGCGGGCGGCGGTCCGGCGGGTGGCCGACCGGCTCACCGAGCGGCTTGTCGCGACCCCGAAAGACGCCCTGCGGACCGCGGCGGCGTCGTCGGAGCGGGACGGCGACGACGCCGTCCGGGTCACGCTGGAGCTGTTCGGCGACTAGTCCTCGACCCGACGCGCGAGGACGAGCAACGCCTCGCTGTCTTCCACCGCCTTCGGCGACACCTCGCGGCGACCGTCGAACCGGATCACGTCGCCCGGCTCCAGGTCGTGGGTCTCCTCGTCCAGGTCGAGTTCCACCGCCCCCGAGAGCAGGTGCAGGACGATCGTCCGCTCGGGGTGGGTGTGCGGATCGATCCGCTCCCCCGCCGCCAGGTCGAGCCGGATCGTCAGGGGCTCGTCGAACAGTTTCGCGTGCGGCGAGGCGGTCAGGTCCGCGAGCGAGATCCGTTCGGCCATCACTGCTTGGGGAACTCCGCGACGAACTTCTCGTCTCCCTCCCGTCGCACCTCGTAGTTCTCGGCGTCGAACGCGTCGACCTCCGCCTCCATCTCGTAGTACAGCGGCTTCGGGTCGTGGTCGTTGACGAGCCGCAGGGTCTCGCCCGCGTCCATGTCCGCGAACGTGTCCATGATCTTCGGGTGACGCTCCTTCGGCGGAATCTCGCGCACGTCGATTTCGGGCATACGCCGATCCTTCCCTCCCGGGACGCCTCCGGGTTGTCCCGAACGTGTTCGCGTCAGGGTTCGAACTCGCCGTTCTGCAGGCCGCGGCGGATGGGCTCGTGTTCGCCGTCGGTCGGCGGCGGTGCGGTCACCAGCACGGCTTCGAGGCGTTCGTCGTCGGCCCTGACGCCGCGGTCCCGGCCGGCCGGGACGCTCACGACCGAGCCCGGCTCGACCTCGTGGTCGGTGTCGCCGTCCCTGACGATCCCGTGGCCCGACTGGACGACGACGGTCACGTCGCTGTCGGGGGCGTGGACCGGGATGAACTGCCCGGGCTCGAAGTACGCACAGACGGCCTTCGAGCGCTCGGTCCGGAAGACACCCTGGGCGCTGAACTGGTCGTCGGCGTAGACGCGTTCGTCGTCGACGTGTGTCGCCGGCATACCCGACCCTACCGCCGGGCGCGGCCTGCCCGTTGTCCCGAACCGGTTCGGGACCGGGGCTTTTCCGGCCGGCGTGTGAGTGACCCACCATGTCGACGGCCAGCGCCACGGTATCGACGTGGACCCGCCGGTTCGTCGCGGCCGGAGCCGTCTGGCTCGCGGCGTGGAGTCTCGCCGCACTGGTCGCCCTCCCGCGCCGGACGGAGGTGACGCTGGCCCTGCTGGGGTTCGTCTTCCACACCCTCTTCGGGAAGGCCTACGCGCTCGTCCCCTCCTACTTCGACCGGGAGCTGGCGTTCCCCCGCGCCCCGACGGTCCAGTTGCCCCTCTCGATACTCGGCACGGCCGGGCTGGCGGCCGCCGGCCTGCCGCGTGTCCCCGGATTCGTCGGCCCGGTCGGCGCGGTCCTGTGGGCCGCCGGCGTCGCGGTCTTTCTCGGGACGCTGGCCTGGACGGTCCGGGACAACCTCACCGGGACCGAGACGGGGACCGGCGACCACGACGCGGACCGGCGGACGGTCGACCGGATGGCCAACGCCGCGATGCCCGTCGCCTTCCTGTACCTGGCGGCCGGGACCGCGACGCTCGTGGCCGCCCGCTTCCTGCAGTCGGTCCCGTTCGCGTACGCGCCACGGCGCACGCACCTGTTCGCGGCCGGCTGTGCCGTCCTGCTCGTCTTCGCGGTCGGCTTCCGGCTCCTTCCCCGGTTTTTCGTCGCCGACCCGCCCGAGCCGCTGGTCGCGACCGCCCTCCCGCTGGGCGCGGGCGCGCCGGCCGTCATCGCCCTCACGTTGCCCGCGGGACCGATCTTCCGGCTCGGAGCCGCCCTCGAAGCCATCGCGGTCGTCGCCTTCGCGCTGGCGGTGCTGGGGCTGATCGTCCGGAGCGACCGCGAGCGCGTCGGTCGGTACGGCGTCGCCGCCGGGGCGCTGTTCGCCGTGACGGTGGTCGCGCTCGGGGTCTCGTTCGCGCTGGCCGGCCTCGACCACGCGCTCGTGGTCACCCACTACCGGTTCGCGCTGGTCGGCTTCCTCGGGCTGACGATCGTCGGCGTCGCGACCCAGTTCTACCCGCCGGCCGTCGGCGAGTTCCCCGTCGACGGCGACCGGCTGGCCCTGGGCGTGATGGCGGCACTGGCCAGCGGTCTCGTCGTCGACGCCGCGGGGCGGATCGCCGGACAGCCCGCGGTCGCCACCGGTGGCCGCGGGCTCGCGGCGCTGGGCGCGATCGGGTACGCCTGGCTCCTGCTGGGGGTCTTCCGGGCGCGATCGGAGCGCTAGAACGGCGTCTCCGTCCCCTCGGCGTACCCCTCTTCGTTCGGGATGCCGACCTGTCCCCCGCCCGCGCCGCCGGACTCGTCCGGGAGTTCCCCGGACTCCAGATACCGCGTCTCGTAGTCGCGCAGTTCCTCGTTTATCGCGGTGCTCTCGTGGTGCATTCCGTCGACGCGGACCCGGACGAGGTCGTACTCGTGGCGGTCGGCGAGGCCGTTCCAGGCCCGGAAGGAACCCTTCGCCAGCGTCGTGCTCTGGGGGCAAAACTCCGTCGTCGGCGTGAACTCGGCGATCAACACCTCGCGGTCGCCGGCGTCGGGACCGTCGATCTCGCCGCGCTCGCGGGCGTACCGATAGCCGGCGTCGGGGTGGCGCACGTCGAGGTTCAGCCGCGCGAGGTTGTAGCCGAAGGTCATGTCGTAGACGCTTCGCTCGTCGAACAGTTCCCGGGTCAGCCGGTGGAAGGCGAGGTGGTCCCGGCCCGTGAGCACGTCGTGGTCGGTCAGGAACGCGCCCGGTTCGGGAACGCTCTCGGGGACGAACGCGTCGTAGTCGTCGAAGGTCGCGTCGTCGTCGGAGAACGGCGAGGGGATGTCCATGGCGAGACGTTGGGTCGGCGACGCCGTGGCTTCGACCCCGAACCAGTTCGGCCGGTCAGTCCACGTCTGCGGACACACCGAACAGCGCGGCCATGAGCTTCGTCTGGGCGGCCGCGAGGTGTTCGGCGAACGTCGAGGGCGCGACGCCCAGTTCCGTCACGACCTCCTCGGCGTTTGCGCCTTTCGGGCGCCGGAAGTACCCCAACGCTGGCCTGTGCTCTCGCGGCCGACGGCGACGACGTGGCGCTGTTCGACGCCGACATCCACGGCCCGAACGTGCCCGAACTCCTGTCCGTGTCCGGCCCGGTCCAGAGCGACGATGAGGGCCATCCCGTCCCGGTCGACGCCAGCGCCGGCGATCCGGTGGGCGACGGGACGGACGACGAGGACGACGCCGGGCCGGGCGATCTGGAAGTGATGAGCGTCGGGTTGATGAACGACAGCCAGCCCCTGGCCTGGCGGGGCGCGATGGCTCACGACGCCTTGACCGAACTGTTCGAGGAGACCGCCTGGGACGGCCCCGACACGCTGGTGATCGACCTCCCTCCGGGAACGGGGGACGTGGCCCTGACCACCCTGCAGGAGGTCCGGGTCGACGGCGTCGTCTTCGTGACCACGCCGTTCCACGCCGCGGTCTCGGACACCCACCGCTCGCTCCAGCTGTTCGAGGAGAACGAGGTGCCAGTGCTGGGCGTGGTCTCGAACATGGGCGAGTTCGTCTGTGACGCCTGTGGCGAACACCACGACCTGTTCGACGGCGACGATCCCATCGAGGCCCTGAACGCACCCGTCCTCGCCGAGGTCCCGTTCACCGGCGACATGCAGTCTCGGCCCCGGCCGACCGCCGACGGCGTGCCCGACGTGGCCAACGAGCTCGCGGGGGCGGTCGGCGACCGGATCGAGGAGATCTGGACCGTCGACGTGCCGGAGAACGCGGTCGACCTCCGGGGCGTGCCGCCCGAGCAACGCCGCGATCGAGTCCGCGAAGCGTTCGCGGCGATCGAAAGCGGCGAGCGGTTCGAGGTCGTCAGCGACCGCAATCCGGGTCCGGTCCGGGAGTTCCTGGAGGACCTGCTCGACGGGGAGCTGTCCACCTTCCGGGTCAAGCGGCAGAACCCGGAGACGTGGCGGTGTCGGACGGAGAAGCCCTGAATCACTCCGCGGCGTCGACGATCTCGTAGCTCACGTTGTCCTCGCGGAGCCGGTCGGTGTGGCTCGCGAGGTCGGTCTCGACGGCCAGGAGGAGGACGTCCAGCCCGCGGGTCGCGGCCTCGCGGACGGCCTCGGGGGTACCGAAGCGCAGGTCGGGGTCGCGGTCGGCGGCGCGGGCGGCGGCAAGCGCCTCGGTGCCGGCGACCGCCAGCAGGTCCGCGTCGTCGGCCAGGTCGGCCACGCGGTCGGCGTCGACGGCGCGGCTCCCGCCGTCGTCGACGCGGGGCAGGGAGACGACGGTCACGTCGCCCAGCTCGTAGTCCAGCACGCCCTCGAAGTCGGTGACGCCAACGTCCGTGCCGGCGGCGGCGTCGGTGACCGCGACGGCCGTCGCAGAGCCGGTCGCCCCCGGCGTGGCCTGGAGGGTACCGTCGTGCATCGACAGCGAGACGGCCTGTCCCTCCTCGATCTCGCCCGTCGCGATGGCGGTCTCGATCTCGACCTGTCCGATCACCTCCTCGGAGACGTGAGTGATATACTCCTCGAGGCGGCTGGTGTGGGAGATGAGCCAGTCGACGCCCTCCTTGGTCACCTCGTAGCGGCCCCGACCGTGTTTCCGAACGAAACCCTGCTTGATGAGGTCCTGCAGGTAGTCGCTGACCGCCTGGGAAGTGATCCCGATGGCGTCGGCGACCTCCTGCTGGCTGACCGCCGGCTGGCGTTCGGCGATCTGGACGAGGATCTGGTAGCGGGTCGCGTCCCGCTTGCTCCGGAGGACGTTCGACTCGCCGGACTCGTCCGACATGCTTCCCCCTGAGTACCGGAAACTCAAGTACTTTTACCATAGTCCCGCGCTACTTTCCCGACTCGGCCGGATCCCGCCCCTCCACGAAATTCCAATTGCGTTAGTACAACCAAAATTGTTTTATTCGAGACTCCGGTTGTATTCGGTGATGTCCCGGGTAGCGCTCCCACACGACGCGAAGGCGGGGCCGACCAAGCCCGAAGTCCGGGCCGTGTTGCTCTCGAAACTGGGGCTCACGGACGCGGACCACTTCGTCGAGGTCGGCTCCTGTACCGGCGCGGTCACCATCGAGGCGGCCCGGCGGGCCGGACGCGTCACGGCCGTCGAACGCAAGGAATCGCGACTCGAAACCACCGAGCGGAACCTCGACGCCAACGAGACGAGCGCCGAGATCGACCTGCGAGCGGCCGAGGCTCCCGAGGGGTTGCCCGACGACGCCGACGCGCTCTTTCTCGGCGGCTCCCGCAACTACGAGGCCGTCCTCGATCACGCCGTCGAGACCGGCGTCGACCGCGTGATCATGAACGTCTCGCGCCTGGAGGTCGCCGGCGCGGCGACCGACGCCTTCCGCGAACGCGACCTGCTGGAGGAGGTCGTCCAGTTCCAGGTCAGCCACGGCTACGAACTCGCCGGCGCGACGAGTTTCGACTCCGACAACCCGGTCTACATGCTGGTCGGTAGCGCCGGCGGCGAGAAAGACGAGATCGCGGCCGACGGGGGCCAGCGATGACCCTCTACGGCGTCGGACTCGGACCGGGCGAGGCCGACCTCGTGACGGTCAGGGGAAAGCGGGTTCTCGACGAGGCCGACGTGGTCTACTCCCCGGGCCGCCTCTCCCGGTCGGTCGCGACCGAACACGTCCCCGAGGATCGGATCGGCGATCTGGACTTCCCGATGACCCGCGACGACGAGAAGCTCCGGCGGGCCTGGAAGGAAGCCGCCGCCGAGATCGCCCCCCGCGCTCGCGAGGGCGACGCCGCCTTCGTCACGCTCGGGGATCCCAACGTCTACTCGACGTTCGGGCACCTCCGGCGGACTCTCGACGCGTTCCACCCCGACGTGGACCTGGAAGTCGTTCCCGGCGTCAGCGCCGTGACCGCGTTCGCGACGGCGCTTGGCGTCGAGATACCCGCCGGTTCGGGGCTCGCGCTCCGGGAGGCGGATCGGGGACGTTCGCCCACGGGTCCGGAGCGCATGGTCCTGTTCAAGGTGACCGACGCGCCCGCGACCCACGCGGGACTGGTCGAGGCCGGCTACGACGTGACCTACGGCCGGCGGCTGTTCATGGAGCAGGGCGAGACGGTCGTGACCGACGACCCCGACGAGATCGAGGAACGCGACTACTACACGCTGGCGTACGCGACCCGGAGCGACGCGGAGGAGGGGCTGGCGACGGCGCAGTTCGAGACGGCCGAGGATGCCGGGAGTCGGCGGGCCGTCACCGAGGAACGCGCGGAGGGCGTCGCCTGCGGCGACGAACCCCCGGAGGTGCGATCCGATGACTGATCCGGACTCGGAGGCGACGACCGAACCCCAGGACGCCATCGACGAGACCGCGGGCCGGACCGACCGCGACCCCCGGGTCTACGACCACAGCGCCGGCGACGACCAGGAGGGGATTCCCTTCATCGGGGCCGGTCCCGGCGACCCGAAACTGCTCACCGTCGCCGGCCGCGAACTCGTCGAGGCCGCGGACCTCGTCGTCCACGCCGGCTCGCTGGTCAACAGCGAACTGCTGGAAGAATACTGCGACGAGGCCGAGACGGTCTCCTCGATCGGGAAGGACCTCGAAGAGCTGATCCCGCTCATGCGGGACGCCTACGAGGACGGCGAGAACGTCGTGCGACTCCACAGCGGCGATCCGGCGATCTACGGCGCGGCGCTGGAGCAGATGGACGCGCTGGAACACGAGGGCGTCCCCACCTACTTCGTCCCCGGCGTGACCGCCGCGTTCGCCGCCAGCGCCACCCTCAGAACGCAGTTGACCCTCAACGAGGTCTCGAACCACGTCGCCTTCACCCGGCCGCAGGGCGAGACCCTGGACGCCGAGGAAGACCACATCTCGGAGTTCGTCGAGATGGGCGACGTGACGACCTGTATCTATCTGGGGACCCACGCCGTCGCGGAGACGATGGACCGCCTGCTCGACGAGGGCCACGACCCCGAGACGCCCGTCGCGGTCGTCTACCACGCGTCCTGGCCCGACGAGGACGTGATCGAGGGGACGATCGAGACCATCGGCGACCGCGTCGAGGACGCGGGCTATCGCGCCTCGGCGCTGGTGATAATCGGCGACGCAGTCGCGGGCGACGGCTACGAGCGGTCGTACCTCTACGACGGCTGGGCGTCGCGCGGGAGCGACGACGCGGATGCGGACGCGGAGACGGACGCGACCACCGGAACGGAGGCCGACGACTGATGAGTACCGACACCGACGACACGACCGACGGGAGTACAGACGCGGAGAGCGACGACGGCGGCCACTGTTCGACACCCGACAGCGACGGAGAGGTCGCCGAGGAGATCGCCGTGATTTCCTTCGAGCGCAAGTGGGAGACGGCCGAGGAGATCGCCGAAGAGATCGGCGACCGCTACGAGACGATCGACCTGATCGAGTACCACGGCGACGTGTTCGAGGAGTACTGGGGCGAGTACGACTGCTTCGTCGGCCTGATGGCAAGCGGCATCGCGATGCGCAAGACCGCACACCTGCTGGACGACAAGTGGGACGACCCGGCCATCGTCGTCGTCGACGAGGAACTGACCTGGGCCATCCCGATCACCGGGGGCCACCACGGCGCGAACCAGGTCGCCGACGACCTGGCGACGATGGGTGCGGTGCCGGCGATGACCACGGCCTCCGAGGCCGCGGACAGGCAGGGCGTCGAGAAGCAGGCCAAGGCGCTGGACGCTCACGTCGTCAACGGCGACTCGACGGTGGCGACGAACCTGGCCGTGCTGGACGACGAACTCGGTCCGATCGAACGACTCGACGGGCCCAAGGCCGTCCTCGTGGACGACGACGTGACCGTCCTGAAACGCAACGGCGACGACGGCGTCGTGCTGGGGACCGGCAGCGTCTCCGGTGCGAAACCGGAGCAGTTCGAGACCGCCTGGAAAGATGCCCTCGAAGGCACCGACTACGACCTGGCTGACGTGGACTTCGTGGCGACCGGGACGCGAAAGGACGACGAGGAGGGGCTGCTCGAAGCCGCGGCCGATCTCGACCTGGGCGTCGTCGCCTTCGAGAAGGGGACCCTGGAGGAGTTCGAGGGACCCTCACCCTCGCGATCGAAGGAGTTGATCGGCTGGCCCGGGATCGCGGAGGCCTCGGCCATCGCGGGCGGCCGCGACCACGAACTCGTCGCCGAGAAGGAGCGCTACGACGAGGCCGTGACGGTGGCGGTGGGACGATGAGCGAGAGCGACGACGCCGGCGGCGGGGAGACGGCGGCCGACGACCACGGCACGCTGTACGTCGTGGGTATCGGCCCCGGACTCCCGGGCGGGATGACCCAGCGGGCCAAGGACGTGATCAGCACTGCCGACTGCGTGATCGCCTCGAACCTCTACCAGGAGTTCCTCCGGAAGGACGGGACCCTGCCGCCCGAGAGCGCCGAAGTGGCGGCCGCGACGGACGGCGGTCCCGCGAGCACCGCGAGTGGGACCTCGTCAGACCTGGGGTCTGACGGCGGAACCGCGACGGCCGGCGACGAGGGCACCGTCCTCGAACGCCCGAACGGCGACCGCCAGGAACTGGTCCGCTCGACGATGGGACGACAGGTCGAACTCGCCCGGGAAGCGTTCGAGCGCGTGCGGGCCGGCGAGGACGTGGCGCACGTCTCCGGCGGCGACCCCAACGTCTACGGCAAATCGGACCTCCTGTTCACGATGGCCGAGGAAGAGGGCGCGACGGACGTGCCCGTCGAGATCGTCCCCGGCGTCACGGCGGCGCTGGGTGGGGCGGCCAACCTCGGCGCACCGCTCTCGAACGACTTCTGCACGGTCTCGCTGTCGGACAAGTGGCGCGGCTGGGACGAGATCGAGGAGAAACTCCGGGCCGCGGCGATCTCGGGGTTCGTCGTCGTCCTCTACAACTGCTGGCGCGACTACGAGCGCGCCATCGAAGTCGTCCGGGAGGAGCGGACCGACGACGTGCCCGTCGCGATCATCAACGACGCCGGCCGGGGCGACGCCGGCCGCAACGTCGACGGCGAGACCCACACCATCACCACCCTCGCCGAGGTGACCGACCACGACGAGAAGGTCGGCGGGATGGGGTCGTCCATCCTGATCGGCACGGCGGAGACGGAAGTCTGGGAGAACGACCACCGCGAGTTTCTCGTCACGCCCCGCGGCGGGCGTGACGTGGAGGATTTCTGATGAGTACCGACGACACCACCACGAACGACGCGAGTACAGACACCGAAAGCAAGTGCGGCGCGAGCAACACGACGGACACCTCGTCGGAATCGAAGTGTGGCGGGTCGAGTCGTTCGTCGAGCAGCAACTCGAAATGCGGCGCGTCGAGTACGGAGAGCGACGAGGAGGAGGTCGGCGCGACGGTCGAGGACTTCGACGCCAACCCCGGCCACCTGGTCGCGGTCGGGCTCGGTCCCGGCCAGCCCGAGGGGATGACCGACCGGGCGAAGACGGCGCTGGCGGAGGCCGAACACATCGTCGGCTACACGACATACGTCGACCTCCTGCCCGACGAGATCACGGAGTCGGCCGAGGACATCTACGACACGCCGATGTGCGGCGAGGTGTCCCGGACCGAGGAGGCCATCGACCGGGCGCTGGCCGGCAACGACGTGGCCATCATCGGGAGCGGCGACCCCAACGTCTACGCGCTGGCGGGGCTGGCGCTGGAGATCGTCGAGTCCAAGGGTGCGACCGCCTCGATGCTCGACTTCGACGTGGTGCCCGGCGTCCCCGCGGCCCAGTCGTGTGCCGCCCGCGTGGGCGCGCCGCTGGTGAACGACACCGTCTCGATCTCGCTGTCGGACCACCTCACCGACATGCCGACGATCGAGTCGCGGCTCCACGCCGCCGCCAAGGAGGGCTTCACCATCGCCATCTACAACCCCTGGAGCCGCAAGCGCCGGGAGAACTTCGAGAAGTGCTGCGAGATCCTGCTGGAACACCGCGACCCCGACACGCCGGTCGGCGTCGTCCACGCCGCCGGCCGCGAGGACGAGGAAGTCGAGATCGTCGACCTCGAAGAGCTGCCCGACCTGGGCGAGACGGACCTGATCGACATGACGACGACGATCCTCGTGGGCAACGAGGAGACCTACGTCTGGGACGACCGGATGGTGACTCCGCGGGGCTACGAGACCAAGTACGACTACTGACCATGCCCGAGTACACGATGACGCTCGACCGCGCGGCCTGCGACGGGATCTTCGCCTGTCTCGTCCGGGACGACCGCTTCGTCGAGCGCGAGGACGGACTGGCCGGCATCGAGGGGGCGGACGACGCCGAGTGCGACCGGCGGACCGACGGCGACACGGTGACGGTCGCGTTCGACGACGACCGCCGGGAAAGCGCCGAACGGGCCGCCGCGGCGTGTCCGGTCGACGCCATCGAAGTGACCGCGACCGACGGAGGGGAGCCGTGAGCGTCGAGACCGGCGTCCCCTCCGACATGCTGGCGAGTCACCCCGAGACGGCCTACTTCTGGGGTCGGGTCGTCGGCGACGGCGACCTCGGCGAGGACTGCGTGACGGTCCGGACCAACGACGAGACCGCGGCCCGGCGGCTCGCGTCCATCGCGGGGGCCGAGCAGGTCGACCGGCGCATCCGCGAGCGCGAGTACGCACACGACACGTCGATCACCCGCACCGAGGAGGAGTTCACGGTCCAGGTGTTCGGCGACCTCCCGGCCCGTGCCGCGGCGGCCTTCGGGCTTCCCCGGGACGGCCAGCCGGGCGGCTACCGGTTCGACACCTTCGCGGATCACGACCGCCAGCTCCTCCGGGGCCTGCTTGAGGGCTGTGGCACCATCTGCTTCAAGAGCTCCGCGGGGACGGTCGGCCTCTCCTTCGTCGCCGACGACAGGCGACTGCTGGAGACGATACGGACGCTGCTGGACGGCCTGCCGGTCGACGCGCCCAGCGACGAGATCGCCGAGACCTCCTCGGGCGGGTACTGGTTCGGCGTCGAGGACGCGGCCGTCCCGACCGTCGGCCCGTGGCTCTACGAGGGCAGCGAGGGGACGGGGCTGTTCGCGCCGTCGCGCCGGCGGAAGCTCCGGCGGAGCCTCGAACAGGCGGAGGGCGTCGAGCCGTGAGCCGAAGCACGACCGGCGGCGAGGGCGGCCGGCCCTTCGACGACGAGGCGGTCCTGCTGGTGGGCCACGGCTCCCGCCGCGAGAAGTCCAACGAGCAGGTCCGCGAGCTGGCGGCCGCCCTCGAAGAGCGGCTGGGCGTACCCGTCGACGCCGGCTTCCTCGAACTCGCGGAGCCGGCGATCCCCGAGGCCATCGCCGGACTGGCGGGTGCGGTCTCGGAGGTTACCGTCGTCCCGCTCTCGCTGTTCGCGGCCAGTCACGTCAAAAACGACGTGCCCCTGGCCGTCCAGCAGGCCCGGGCGAAACACGACGGGCTGACCGTGAACAACGGCGCACACCTCGGTATCCACCCCGCCATCGTCGACCTGCTGGACGACCGCGCGGCGGCCGTCGAGGCCGAACTGGGCGTCGACCGCGATGACGACGACGTGATCGCCGTGGTCTGTGCGCGGGGGTCGAGCGATCCCGACGCCAACGGCGACGTGCACAAGCTCGCCCGCCTGCTCGACGAGGGACGCGAGTTCTCGCGGGTCGAGGCCTCGTTCATCGGCGTCACCGAACCCGTCCTCTCGGAGAGTCTCCACGGGATCGCCAAGCGCCGGCCCGACGCCGTGGTCGTGATCCCGTACATGCTCGGGGACGGCGTGTTGACCCAGCGGATCCGCGACCACACCGCGGAGTTCGACGCGGAGTACCCCTACGTCGACGCGGCGGCGGGCGATCCCCTCGGGACCGACTCCCGACTGCTGGACGTGCTGGGGGACCGCTGGCAGGAGGCCCGCAGCGACAGCGTGGAGATGTCCTGTGACACCTGCAAGTACAAGGTCGAACTCGACGGCTACGAGGAGGACGTGGGCGGCGCGCGGGCGATGCTCCGGGCGCTGACCCACCAGGAGGCCCACGCCGACCGCGAGGACGTGGACGACGACCCACACGTCCACGACACACCGGAGAAACACGTCGCGGTCTGTACGAACCAGACCTGCGCCGCCGACGGCGCGCCCGCCATGCTGGAGAGCCTCCGGCAGGCCGTCCGCGACTCCGAGGAGTGTGACGCCCGCGTCACGCGCTCCTCGTGTCTCGGCCGCTGTGGCGAGGGGCCGATGGTCGCCGTCTACCCCGACGGCGTCTGGTACGGCGGCGTGACCAATGAAGACGACGCCGACCGCATCGTCTCGTCCCACCTCGACCGGGACCGCATCGTCTCCGACCTCGTGGATCAGACGCTATGACCGACGACTCACATCGACACCGATGAGCTGTGACGAACTCGAAGCCCTGCGACTGGGCATGATGACGGCACTCGGCATCGGCGACGAAAGCACGCGCGAACACGCGAAAAAAGAACTGGAGGGGAGCCTCGACGGGCCCATCGGCGCGCTCGCCGAAGCGGAGACGTTACCGGAGATCGAGCGCCACCTCGACGCCGCCCTCGTCGATCTCGAAGAGGAGGTGGCAGCGCTGGACCCCGACGACCCCGAGTACGACTACACGCGAGGCCGGCTCGTGGCCGTCCGGGACGCCGAGCGGGCGGTCCACCGGCTGACCGAGCAGGCCGAGAGCGTCCTCGACGGGTTCGGCGAGGCCCACGAGCACCTCCACGAGGCGTTCCCGGTCGATGAGTAGCCTCGGCCGCCGGACCGCGTCGCTGGGCGAGGTCGACCCCGCGGGTTCGCGCCACCTCGGCCGACGGTCGGCCGTCGCGCTGACCGACGACGCCGTCCTCGTCGGCACGGCCGACGGACGCCTCCGTGCCTTCGACCGCGACCTGACGCCGCGCTGGACCGCGGCCGGGGACGGACCGGACGGCGACCGCGACGGGAGCGTCGTGTCCATCGATACCTTCGAAGGCACCGTAGTCGTCGGCGAGCGCGGCGCGGCCGGCGCGGTGCGGTGTCACGACCTCGGTTCGGGCGCTCTCCGCTGGCGCTACGAGAGCGCCGACGACGTGGGCGACCCGCAGAACGAGACGCGGTTCCTGTTGCCGTTCGTCGCGGACGTGACCGCCGGCGAACGCCGGGTCTACGTCACCGCGCGGCGGTACGAACGGGGCGACGCCGGACGGACGTTCCACAGCGTCGTCTACGCGTTCGACGGCGACGGGACCGTCGACTGGCGCTACCGGGCCGACGCCTCGCCGATCAGCCTGAGCGTCCGCGACGACCGGGTGGCGGTGGCGTACAACCGCTGCCCCGGCGATCACCAGTGCGGGCTGGTCGTCCTCGATCGGGACGACGGAACGGTGCGGCTGACCTGGGATCCCGGAACCGACGGCGGGCGGCGCGTGGGTGACGTGTCCCTGCTCGCCGACGGGGTCGCCGTCGCGAGTCACGGCGACTACTGTGGCTACCTGCTCGGCCGCGACGGGAGCCACCGCCGACGCGTCCCGCTGGCGACCCCCGAGACGGTCGACGGCGACGGCGTCTACGCCTACCCGAACCACGTCCACGCGACCGAGGCCGGGGCCGTCTTCGTGACCGGCAACACCTACCCCGAGACGGGCCGGGAGACCGACGCCCGCCACCCGACCGAACACACCGCGGTCGGCGTCGCGCCGGACGGCGAGCGAACGTGGCGCGCCGGCGTCGGCGGGTTCGCGACCGGGATCGGGACGGCCGGGAACCACGTGGCGGTCCCGAGCGCCCAGCACTTCCGCGACCGCGACGCCGACGGGCACGGCCTCCGCGTGTTCGACGTGGCCGACGGACCGGTGTCGACCCTCGACACCGACGGCGTGGTCACGGCCGCGGCGCTCTCCGGCGGATCGGTCGCCGCCGTCGAAGAGCCCGTGGCCTACCACGACGGGGTCGAAACGCGAGGCGCGTATCGGGTGGTACGGCCCGGCGGCGCGTGAGCGGCTCAGATCCGCTCGTTCAGTTTGTAGATCTCCAGTGCCTCCAGTCGCGGATCGGAGGCGGCCGTCGCGTTCGCGCCGACGGACGTGCCGGCGACGCCCTCGTTGGTCGCGCTGCCGGTGCCCGAGTCGAGGATGTAGGCGACTTCCGCCTCGATGGTCTCGACGGGTTCCCCGAGTTCCTCGCTGGCCGCTTCCAGCGCCCGCTCGATCTCCTCGTCGGAGGCGGTGAACTCGCCGCCGCCGTCGATGTCGGTCAGGTCAGTCATCGGCCACACCCCCGGTGACGACGGTCGTCTCGTCGAGGTCGAGTTTCTTCGCGTAGGTCTCGGCGTGGTGTTCGATGCGGGCGTCGTAGTCGGTCCCGTCGGCCTCGTTGGCCGCCTGCTGTGCCACCTGCGAGAAGGTGTTGGGGTCGTAGTGCTCCAGGTCCAGCGTCTCCTCGAACTGGGCGTGCCACAGCTCCATGCCGCGCTGGATGAGGCCGTCGAAATCGGCTCCGAGGGGGTCGTCCATCGCCGCCGAGACGAAGTAGGCGGTGTCGATGACGTGGGGAAGACACTCCAGGGACTCCTCCCAGATGGTCTCGTCGACGCCCTGATACTCGGGGATGCCCTGTCGTTCTTTCTCCAGCAGTTCCGAGAGCAGTTCCAGCCCGTGGGTGACGTGGCGGCCCTCGTCGGTGCTGACGAACTGGAAGCCCTTGTTCAGCAGTGGGAGCGGGGCTTCGGCCATCATGTTGTTCTTCAGGAAGTAGCCGCCGCGCGCGGCGATGCCCTCGACCATCATGTGGTAGGTCGTGGCGGCGCGGGCGATCTCCTGGGGATCGCCGTTGTTGGCCGCCAGCGCCATGTGTGCACCCTGTCGCTCGCCGAGTTTGGACATCCCGCAGGCCGACGTGCGGGGGAGCGGTTGCCCACCCCGCCGGATGTCGAGGTGGGTGTCCGGGAACACGTCGCTCATGACGGTGTTGATGTACATATCGAAGAACTGGGTGTGTTTGGCCTCCGTCATCGCGAACACCGTCGCGTACATCTCTTTCTCGATGGACTCGTCGAGGTACGGCGAGGCCATCTGCTCGATGATCCGGCGGCCGTCCTCGGCGACGGCGTGTTCCAGGTCGACGAAGGCCGCGATCAGCCGCGCCCACTGTTCTTTCTCCTCGGGCTCCAGCGAGTCCCAGACCGCCAGATCCTCCTCGATCCCGACGTTCTCGACCAGTTTCGACACGTCCCAGGTGCCGAGCTCGATCCCCTTCTGGTACAGCTCGAACCACTGGCTGTCCGTGTCCACGCGACCCGTCTCCACCGCGTCCATGTCGTGCATCGACATACCACTTTTCATGGGAACTGATGGCGTATGCGTTCCCCCGGAAAATGTGGGTCGCTTAACACGGTCGTTCCGAAAACGAACATGTGAGGGGTTGAGACCCGGGTTCCGTCGCCGAGGAGCCGGGTCCGGGCGGGCGAACGGATCAGTCCGACGGGGAGTGCGGGTCGGACGGGACCGCACCGACGGAGTCGGCGGTGGGGGTGTCGGAATCGTCGTTCGAGAGCCACGCGTGGGTACCGGCCAGCAACGCCCAGAGCGTCAGCTGGCCGAACAGGACCTGCGCGCGGAAGGCGGCGACGAACGCCGCCGGAAGCGACCCCGTGGCCGGGTTCGCGGGCAGGACGACCGCCGGACCCACGAGCAGGGTGAACGGGACCGTGGCACCGGCGAGCGCACGGACGCGCCCGCCGTCGCGGAGCCGGTTGTAGGCGTACCCGGCGAGCAGACACGCCGCGAGGCCGGCCAGCATCATTCCCGCGTAGACGGCGAGCTGCGCGTCGACCGACAGCGCGCCCTCGACGCCGGGCGGCTGGGGCGGCAGGACGAGCCAGGGCGCGCCCGAGGCGGTGACGAACCCGGCCGCCGCCGCGACGAGGCTCCTGGTCGCACCGGTCCCGGGGATCGCCGGTTCGAGGAAGTAGAAGGCGAACCCGAAGGTGACGACGCCGAGCAACAACCCCCAGAACGCCCCACCGACGACGCTGACAAGCGGTGCGGGGACGACGCCGGGGACGCCAGACGCGTCGGCGTGCCCGTCGGTGGAGTGGCCGCCGTCCGCGTGGTGGCCGCCGGCGTGGCTGTGGCCGCCGCTCTCGCCGGCCAGCCCCTCGGCCGCGGCGATCATCGGGTTCGCCAGGACGGCGACGAACAGGCCGAACGCGACGCCGGCGACGAGCCCGGCTTTCAGCCCCCGCACCAGATACGCCTCGAACATCAGTGGCAGGTGATACCGGCCGCGTGCCGGGCGTTGTGGAGCGAGTCGTGGACCAGCGGCTCCTGCACGAACAGGAAGGTGAACCCGAGAATCGCCAGTAGGGCGAGTCCAAGCGCGACCCGCGGCGTCGTCAGCGCCGGCCGCGCCGATTCGATACGTCCGTGAACGGTGTTCGCTGTCGCCATGGTAAACTACGATTGTAAAACAGCAAGCAGAGTTGTAAAACTTTCGAGTGTGCCAAAGCTCAGTTGCGGTCGATGGCGGACGCCACGCGGTCGGCGGACAGGGCCGAAAGAGGGACGCGGGTCGCGTCGAGGGTCTCACAGACGAGATCGGTCACCTCGGCGCGGGTTCCGTCGCCGGCGTCGACGACGACCGTCTCGGCCCCCGCGGTCGCGAGTTCGCGCGCGGCAGCGCGGGTCTCGGCGGTGGGACTTCCCTCGGCGACGTTGGCGCGGCCGTCGGTGACCAGCACGACGATCGCCGCGTCCGGGTCGGCGCGGTCGAGTACCGTCCGGGCCGTTCGCAGGCCGTCCGGTAACGGGGTCCGGTCGCCGGTGGGGAGGTCCTTGAGGTGGCGGGCCGCGCGAGTCACGCTGTCGGTCGGCGGGAGGATCACTTCGGCTTCGTCGCCGGCGACGGCGACGAACCCCACCTCGTCGCGTTGCTGGTAGGCGTCCTCCAGCAGTTCCAGCACGGTGCCCTTGGCCGTCCGCATCGCGCCCCGCATCGACGCGCTCGCGTCGACCACGAACAGGACCAGCGCACCCGTCTCGCTCGCCCGCACCGACTGCCTGAGGTCGCGGGACTCGACCGCCGACCCGCCCCGGCGGGCCGCCGCGCGGACCGACGCCGCCGCGTCGATGCCGTCCCCGTCGGTCCGCTCGGTCCGCACGCGCGCCCCCTCAGCGTCGGAACTGGGCTTCGACCGGGCACGCGAGCCGTCGCCGACCTCGCCCTCGCCGTCGACGGGCTCGGGCGTCGACAGGTTCGGCGCGGCCGCGTCGCCGGCCTCCGCTCGCCGCTGGCCGGGGAGCAGCGGCGTCGCCGGCTCGGCGTCGTCGGCTTCGCCGTCCGACTCGGGTTCCGCTCCCTCTGCGCCGCCCGCGTCGCCGCCGTCGGCACCCGCACGCTCCCCGTCTTCGTCCGCACCGTCGGCGGACGGGGACGGCCGCGTGTCCGTCCCGTCGCGTTCGTCCCGGTTGTCCCCGCCGTCGTCTTTCCGATCGGGACCGTCGCCGGCGTCGTCCGCCGAGTCGGTCCCGTCGGGTCCCGGGTCGGCGTCGCCGCCGTCGCCACCATCGCGTCCGTCGTCGCTATCCCCTCGGTCGGCCGAGGGTTCGTCGCCGCCGGTGTCCGACTGCTCGCCCGCCGGGTCCGGGTCGTCGCCGTCGTCACCCTCGCGACCGTCCGAGTCCTCCCCGGCGTCCTCGAAGTGGTCGTCGATCACGTCCTCGGGATCGGGCGCGTCCTCGAAGGGACGGGACTGGAGCCGGTGGGGCAGGGCCAGTTCGGCGGCCCGGCGCACGTCGGACTCGATGACGCGCCCGCGGCCGTCCAGGGCCGCCAGCGCGCGGGCCGCCCGCGCCGCGGCGATGTCGCCGCGGTGGCCGTCGACGCCGGCGTCGCGGCACAGCTCGGCGATCTCGGTCGCGAACTCGTCGGGCAGGTCCACGTCCGGAAGCGTCGCGCGGGCACGCCGGAGCCGCCCCGCGGGATCGCCGTCGCCGGTCGCCCCCTCGCGCTCGCCCAGCGCCTGTCGGACGATCGCCACGCGGTCGTCGATCTCCGCACAGCCCGTCACGGTCGCCTGGAGGGCGAAGCGATCGCGCAACTGTGGTCGCAGGTCGCCCTCCTCGGGGTTCATCGTCCCGACGAGCGTGAACTCGGCCGGGTGGGCGACGCTCACGCCGTCGCGCTCGACGCGGTTGACGCCGCTGGCGGCCGCGTCCAGCAACACGTCCACGAGGTGATCGGAGAGCAGGTTCACCTCGTCGACGTAGAGGATCCCGCGGTTGGCCCTGGCCAGCAGTCCGGGCTCGAACTCGCTGTTTCCGTCGAGGGCATCGTCGACCGAGAGCGTCCCGACGACGCGGTCCCGGGTCGCGCCCAGCGGGAGCGTGACGAGTGGAACCTGGCGCTCCTCGACCGGCGGATCGTCGCGCTCTCGGCAGTCGACACACTGCCGTTCGGGCTCGTCGGGCGGACAGCCGTAGGGGCAGTCCGCGACCGCGCGCTGGTCGGGCAACAGGTCCGTCAGCGCCCGAACGGCCGTGGACTTGGCCGTCCCCTTCTCGCCGGAGACGAGCAACCCGTCGAGGTCGTCGTTCGCCGCGACGACGAGTAAAGCCTGCTTGAACTCCTCCTGGCCGACGATCTCGCCGAACGCCGGCCCGTCTCGCGCGCCTCGCGCCGGCGCTTGGCCAGTCCCGACCCCCGCCTGCGAAGCTTTTTTGTCGCCGCCGTAATCAACCATACTTGCGCTAAGTAAACAGAGGTTTAACAACGTTATGCCGAAGATCGGGTTATACACCGCGACGGAGAACGAACTGGGCGCGATCGGGCGCGCGGCCGAGGAGGTCGAGGCGGACCTCGTGGCGCGCTCGGAGGGCGACCTCGACGGGATCGAGGACGTGGACGCGTTCGTGGACGAACTGGAAGACGCCACGGCGGTCGTGTTCTGGCTCCACGGCGGCGAGGACAGCATGCCGGGGTACGACCACGCCCGCGAGCGCCTGGCCGAGGCGGGCGTCCCGCTGATCGTCGAGTCGACCGGCGACGCCTTCGCCGTCGAGGACACGACGGTCGCCAGCGCCGAACGCGAGCGGGTCTGTGAGTTCCTGGACCGGGGCGGCACCGCGAACGTCGCCAACTGCCTGCGCTACCTGGTCGCCACCTACGACCCGGCGGCCGACCCCGCGTACGACGACCCGGTGACCCTCCCGACGGAGGGGGTCTACCACCCCGACCACCCGGCGGCGAGTTACGACGAACTGGTCGAGACCTTCGACCCGGACGCACCGACGGTCGCCATCTGGTTCTACGAGTCCCACTGGACACACGAGAACACCCGCTACGTCGATCGGCAGGTCCGGGCCGTCGAGTCCCGGGGTGCCGACGCACTCCCGATCTTCTGTGAGCCCGCGACCGACGCCGACGGTCAGTGGGACGCCGAGCGGGTCACCGAGGAGTGGTTGCTGGACGCCCGCGGCGAGCCCGTCGTCGACGCCGTCCTCTCCTCGTTTATGTTCTCGCTGTCGATGGACGAACGGGGCCGGAGCGCGGACGACGAGGGCGAGAGCGCCGAGGACGTGTTCCTGGATCGGCTCGGCGTCCCCGTCATCCAGACCGTGACCACGATGCGCTCGCGCTCGCGGTACGAGGCCAGCGACACCGGCGTGATGGGCTTCGAGCTGGCGCTGTCGGTCGCGCTCCCGGAGTTCGACGGCAACGTCATCACTCACCCGATCAGCGGCAAGGAACGCACCGACGACGACGCCGACATCGGGAGCGCCCCGAAACAGCACTTCCCGATCGACGACCGCGTGGACCACGCCGCCGAACTCGCGGTCAACTGGGCGCGACTCCGCCACACCCCCAACGCGGACAAACAGGTGGCGGTCGTCCTCCACAACTACCCGCCCAGCGACGACGGGATCGGGACCGCGTTCGGGCTGGACAGCCCCGAGAGTACCGTCAACCTGCTGGAGGAGTTGCGGGGTCGTGGCTACGATCTCGGCGGGCAGTCGCCGCCGGACGGGCAATCCCTGATCGACGAGTTGACCGCACAGCTGACGCTGGAGGACCGCTGGGTCGCGCCCGAAGACGTGCGCGAGCTGTCGGTCGACACGGTCGCGCCCGGACAGTACGCGGAGTGGTTCGACGCGAAGGACGACCGCTTCCGGGAGAACGTGATCGAAGAGTGGGGCGAGGCCCCCGACCGACCCTTCGCGATCCCGGGCGTGGAGTTCGGGAACGTGCTGGTCACGGTCCAGCCCCCGCGCGGGTTCGGCATGGACCCCTCGAAGGTGTACCACGACTCGGATCTGGAGCCACCCCACGACTACGTGGCTTTCTACGAGTGGCTGAAGTGGGACTTCGACGCCGACGCCGTCGTCCACCTCGGCACCCACGGCAGTCTGGAGTGGCTGCCCGGCAAGACCGTCGGGCTGGACGGCGAGAGCGCGCCCGACCAGCTGATCGGCGCGCTCCCGAACGTCTACCCCTACATCATCAACAACCCCGGCGAGGGGACACAGGCCAAGCGCCGCTCCTACGCCGCGGTCGTGGACTACCTGACGCCGGTCATGTCCAACGCCGGCACCTACGACGACCTGGCCGAACTGGAGGAACTCGCCGACCGCTACCGCGAGGCCGGCATGGAGGACGCCCGCACCGACGACGGCGAGGCGCTGGCCGACCGCATCCGGGAGAAAGTGGACGAACTGGACCTCGCGGTCGAACTCGGGACCGCGGGCGAGATCGACGAGAAGGCCGACGTACGTGGGCCGAACGAGGCGGGAACGTCGCTCGCGGAGGGCGAGGTAGCCGGCGAGGACCTCGACATCGACGCCCTCGTCGAGCGCATCCACGAGTACCTGACCGACGTGAAGACGACCCAGATCCGGCTCGGCCTGCACACGATGGGCGAGCCGCCCGAAGGCGACCGGCTGACGGAGTACCTGGTCGCGCTCACGCGGCTCGACAACCCCGGCGGGCCGAGTCTCCGAGAGGCCGTCGCGGGCGTGCTCGGAATCGACTACCAGCGGATGCTCGACGAACCCGGGACCTACGACGAGGAGCTGGGCATGACCTACGCGCAGGCCGCCGACGAGGTGTACGAGACCAGCCTCGACCTCGTCTCGACGCTGGCCGACCACGGCTTCGACGTCCCGGAGTCGGAAGCGACCGCCGAGGGTGACAGCGAGATCAACATGAACCTGCTCGTCGTCGATGTCGACCCGCTCGGGGACGCCCGCGCGGAGTCGGGCGCACACGAGGACCTGCGCGAGGCGCTGGCGTTCGTCTGCGAGGAGGCCGCGCCGCGCGTGGCGGAGGCGGAAGCGGAGATCCCCCGCACCGCGGACGCGCTGGCCGGCGAGTACGTGCCGCCGGGCGGGTCCGGCGCGCCGACCCGGGGCGGCGTCGACCTGCTCCCGACCGCGCGGAACTTCTACACGCTCGATCCCCGCAAGGTCCCCGCGAAGAGCGCGTGGGACGTTGGCCGGGAGGTCGCCGACGGCGTGGCCGAGCGCCACCGGGAAGACGAGGGCGAGTACCCCGGGGAGATCGGCGTCGTCGCGTGGGGTACCCCCACCGTCCGCACGCGGGGCGAGACCATCGCACAGGTCCTCGCGCTGATGGGCGTCGAGCCCCAGTGGACCGACGCCGGCCGCGTCGACGGCGTGGAACCGATCCCGCTGGAGGAACTCGACAGACCCAGAATCGACGTGACGACCAGAGTTTCGGGCCTGTTCCGGGACGCCTTCCCCGCCGCCGCAGGCGTGATCCACGACGCCGTCGACGCCGTGGTCGACCTGGACGAACCCCACGACATGAACTACGTCAAGAAACACGTCGAGGAGGAGGCCGCGGAACTCGAAGCCGGGGGAGTCGACCCAGACGACGCCCGCGACGCGGCCAAACACCGCGTGTTCACGACCCGGCCGGGCGGCTACGGCGCGGGGACGAACAAGGCCGTCGACGAGGGCAACTGGGACGACCGCGGCGACCTCGCGGACGTGTACGTCCAGTGGGGCGGCTACGCGATGGGCTCGCGCGGGAAGGTAAGCGAGGCCCACGACGCCTTCGAGCGCCGACTGGGCAACGTCGACGCCACCGTCAAGATCGAGGACACGGCCGAACAGGACGAGTTCGACTCCTCGGACTGGTACGCCTTCCACGGCGGGTTCATCTCCGCCGTCGCCGAGGAGAGCGGCGAGGAACCCGCCTCCTACGTCGGCGACTCCGCGGACCCCGACAACGTCGACGTCTACACCAACGAGGAGAAGGTCCGGAAGGCGATGCGCGCCCGCGTCCTCAATCCGGAGTGGATCGAGTCGATGGAGGACCACGGCTACAAGGGCGCCGGCGACCTCTCGACCACGGTCGACGTGGTGCTGGGCTGGGACGCCACCACCGGCGTCGTCTCCGACCACCTCTGGGCCGAGGTGGCCGAGAAGTTCGCCTTCGACGAGGACCGCCAGGACTGGCTGAAAGACGTGAACCCGTGGGCGCTGGACTCGATCACCGACACCCTGCTGGAAGCCATCGACCGCGGGCTCTGGGACGCCGACGACGCGACCGAGGACCGCCTTCGGGACCTGAACCTCGACGTGGACGGCGATCTGGAGGCCCGGGCGGCCGCGGACAGAGCCGATTCCGACACGACGGAGGTGACGAGCGATGACGACTAACCCCGAAGAAGCTACGGGAGACACCGACTTCGAGGCGTACGCCGACCTCGGCGCGACCACGGAGAACGCCATGGAGATCGCCGAGACCTCGATGGATCGCGTGCGCGAACTGGTTCCCGACGAGACGCTGGCCGACCGCGTCAGGCAGAAGTCGGTCCACGCCACGGGCGACCCCGAGTTCCAGCACCTCGTCCGCTTTTCCGGCGAGACCGACGACGAGCCCGTGATCGCCGGCGCGCGAGCCGTCCTCGACGAACGCCCCATCGTCACCGACATCACGATGGTCCGGGAGGGCATCACCGGCCGCGGGCACGACTGCCCGGTTCGGAAGGCCATCGGCAACGGCGCGGAGCTGGCCGCCGAGACCGGCATGACCAGAACTGCGGCCTCCGTCCTCGAACTCGACCGCGAGGGCGTCTACGACGGTTCGATTGCCGTCGTGGGAAACGCGCCGACGGCGGCGCTGGCCCTGGCCGACTGCATCGAGGACGGCACGCGGCCGGCCGTCGTCGTCGCGACGCCCGTCGGGTTCGTCAAGGCCGCCGAGAGTCGAAAGCGACTCCGGGAAGTGGCCGCCGATCACGGCGTGCCCGCGATCACGAACGTCGGGCGGCGCGGCGGGAGCGGGCTGGCCGCGGGGCTGACGAACGAACTCGTCCACGTCGCCAGCGATCACCGGAACGGCGAACTGACCAACGGCGATCTGGACCGATGAGCGACGCCGAGGACGACGGCTACGACCTGGGTTCGGGCCCCGATCCGGCCGCGGTCGCCGCGAGCGAGCCGGAGCCGGTCGATCCCGCGAACCCCGTCCGCGCCGTCGGGATCGGTCCCGGGAACCCCGAGTTCCTGACGCCGCGCGGGCGGGAGGCCGTCGAGCGAGCGGACGTGGTCGTCGGGTTCGAGACGGTCGTCGAGTTCGTCGCCGACCTGACCGACGCCGACGCGCTGACCTGTGGCTACCGCGACGAGGGCGAGACGCTGGCCCGGTTCGCCGAGCGCGTCGCCGACGGCGAGCGCGGGACGGCGGTCCTGATGGGCGATCCGAACCACTCGGGTTACCAGTTCCTCGGGAAGGTCGAACGGAGCGTCGAGCGCGCCGGTGCGGGGCCGGTCCGGGTCGTCCCCGGGATCTCGGCGCTCCAGGTGGCGGCCTCGCGGGCGCGGACGCCGATGGAGGACAGCGAGTTCGTGACCCTCCACAAGAGCGGCGACCTGACGGCCGACCGCGACCGGCTCCGGCGTGCGGTCGGCGAGCGCCACCTGCTGGTCCTCCCGCGGCCGTACGACCTGATGCCCGGCGACGTGGCCGCCGAGTTGCTGGACGCGGGCGCGCCGGCGGGACTGGAAGCGCTCGTGCTGGAGCGGTTGACTCACGACGACGAGTCGATCACGCGGACGACGCTCGGCGGACTGGCCGAACACGCCGGCGGTCAGAGTGCCGACGACACGCCGTTCTCGGACCTGTCGGTGCTGGTCGTGCGGCGTGCCTGACCGCCCCGTTCAGAGACCGAAGATCGGGACGAACCGGAAGGTGAGGTACGCGCCGACCGTCGCGATGGCGGGGACGACGTTTTGCATCAGGACGACGCGGGCGGTCGTCGCGGGGTTGAACAGATCGCCCGCACTGGGAACGTCTCCGGGGTTCTCCTCGCCGATAGAGACGAGGGGGCTTGGCGTCAAGTTAGCAAATACGCACGGGAGTGGGGACGGTCGGCCGTTCGCGCCCGACGGGCTGGCGGTGACTCGGTCGCCCGGCGCTAGAGCGGGCCTTCGCCGTCGGTTGCGACCGAGCGCGCACCCTGGACCAGCGCGTCCTCGAAGGAGGTCGGCTGGGTCCGGTCGGCGGTCGCGAGGGCTCGCTGGCGGGTGATCTCACCCTCGATCGCGTCGGTCACGAGCGAGTGGTCACCGAGCGGGTCGGCGTAGGCCATCCCGCCGCGATCGAGTTCGAGTTTCGCGGGGATGCGGCTCTCGGTCGTCGCGTTCGCAGTCAGGAAGAGAGGGACGGCGACCGATCGCTCGGTCTCGACGGCGTAGCGGACACACTCGACGGCGGGGTTCTGCAGGAGATAACTGGGTTCGACGGCGGCGTAGTCGGTACGCTCGGCGACGCGCGAGGCGTGGTACTCGACCATCTGTCGGTGGTAGGGCTGGGAACTGCTCCCCTGCCCGACGAGGACGAGCGTGGCGTCGCTCCCGGCCTCGACCAGCGCGGTCGCGCGTTCGGTCACCAGCCGCGTGATCGCCGGATTCGCGCCGACGGGCTCGCAGTACCGCACGGATCCGTCGAACGCGGCGAAAGTCCGCGGGAGAACGTCCGTCGTCTCGCGGCTGTGGGCCAGCGACGCCGGCACGACGTAGAGGACGCCCTCGGGCAAGGCTCGGAACCGCTCGCGGAGGTCCCGGCCGGGTTCCTCGGCGTACGTGACGGCGTGGGCGGCGTCGACCGTTCCGCGTCCTTCGATCCGCTCCGCGTGCGTCGCCAACGTCTCGCGGGCGTGTGTCCCCTCCTGCCCGACGAGGACGAGTGTATCCTGGCTCATGGGTAGTATTACAATCTCGCTTTGACTACAGCAAGCGAACTTGCCCAAGGTGATGCGAGAGAGAATCAAATAAGTTTCGGTCAGCCGGATCACGGTTCCGGTCGGGCCGACGGGGACGACCACGTCGATCACTTGCCGAACGTATTCGCTCACTTTCCCGGCCGGTTAGAATCCCCCCTTCCGGTATATATCAAACCCCCAAATATCGCGGTGTCATGAGTGACCAGATGAGTGCGCCCGGAACGCGGTTCTCACGTCGCGACTTCGTGAAGGCAACTGGCGGTGCGGCCTCGGTCGCGTTGGCCGGGTGTCAGGGTGCCCCACGAGCGGAGAACACTGCCGGGACGCCGAAGGCGACCCCACAGGCACAGTCGAGCCAGTCCTCGTTGCCGGCGGCAGCCCCGCCGGAGATGGTCGACCTCGCCGAGCAGAACAACGAGGTCACGCTGAAGACCGTTCAGGCGCGGCTCCCGGTCCATCCCGAGGACTCGCTGGGCGGCCCCATCGAACTTCCGCGGGTGTGGGCGTTCGCGGCCGACGACGGCCAGCCCAGCGTCCCCGGCCCCGTCCTGCGCGCACAGGAGGGCGACGTGATCGACGTGACGCTTGACAACACGGACGGCAAGCGGCCACACACGGTCCACTTCCACGGCGTCCAGAAGACCTGGAAGAACGACGGCGTCCCGACGACCTCGGGCATCACCGTCCCGCCGGGCGAGAAACACACCTACGAGATCCCCGCCAACACCCCCGGGACCCACGGGTACCACTGCCACTACCAGACCCACCGGCACGTCGAGATGGGGATGTACGGGATCTTCCGCGTCGATCCGAAGGGCTACGAGGAAGCCGACCGGGAGTACTTCCTGACAGTCAAGGACTGGGACTCCCGGCTCTCGCGGATGTACGACGGCGAGGACGTGAGCTACAGCCCCCACCGGCGCAAGCCCGACGTGTTCACGATCAACGGCCGGTCGCTGCCCCGTACCCTGCACCCGGAGGACGGCTCGCCGCTGATCGTCAGCAAGGGCGACACGGTCCGGGTCCACCTCGTGAACGTCGGCGGGTACATGGCCCACCCGATGCACACCCACAACCACCGGTTCAAGGTGGTCGAAAAGGACGGGACACAGCTCCCGGAGGCACTGCGCGTCGAACAGGACATCATCAACGTCGCGCCCGCACAGCGACGCACCATCGAGTTCGAGGCCGACGCCGACCCCGGCATCTACCTGATGCACTGCCACAAGGTCAACCACGCCACGAACGGCCTCGACGCCGCCGCGACCTACCCCGGCGGCATGGTCTCCGCCATCGTCTACGAGTCCGCGATGGACACCGACATCTTCGCGGACCTGATGGGCTACGCCGGCTACCAGATGTGACGAACGGACAAGACTAATCCGAGCGCGACACGAGGGGTCGATCATGGTCGAGAAACCCGAGCGCGCCCGCGTCGGCGACGCACCGCGGGACGCGACAGAACGCGAGTGGGAGGTATTCGTCCGCGAGGATACCGACAGCCGTATGCGCTACGTCGGCAGCGTCACCGCCCCCGACGCCGACGTGGCCTACGAACAGGCGACGAAACTGTTCGCATGGTTCGCCGACGACGTGTGGCTCTGCCCCGCCGACGCAGTCCGGCGGTACTCCACCCACGACCTCGACGAGGACGCCGAGCCCGTCCCGCTCGACACCGGCGACGAACCCCGGACCGTCGAGTGAGCTGACCGCGACCGATCGGACGTACGAGTCACGGTTCCGAGCCGGAACCGCTGCGAGGCGCTCTCGAAGAGCACCGGTTCGTCCGCGAGTCCGGACGGTTGCTCCCGCCGAGTACCGCCTGGACACCGAACACGTTCGGGCACAGTCGTTCGGCCGACCACCACGTAGTCCCGACCATGAGCGTCGTTCCTGGCGACATCGACACCGGACAGGGGCCGCCGATGACGCTCCCGCTCCGGCACTTCGTCGTCGCGGTCGGCTTCCTCGTCGTCGCGACCGGGCTCGCGGTCGCCGACGCCGTCGGCTCGCTCCCCGGACTGGCGGGTATCGCCCACGTCCATCTCCTGCTCGCCGGCTGGGTCTGTATCACCATCATGGGTGCGATGACGCAGTTCGTGCCCGTCTGGTCGGGCGTCGCGCTCCACTCCCGACGGCTGGCCGGCATCCAGCTGTGGCTGGTCGCCGCCGGCGTCCTCGGGATGGCCGGGAGTTTCCTGCTCGGGGCGTTGCCCTGGGTTCACGTCTTCGGGACGCTCGCGGTCGCGGGCTTTTGGACGTTCGCCTACAACCTCGGCCGCACGCTGGCCCGCGTCGACGGACTCGACGTGACGGAGGCTCACTTCGCGTTCGCGCTCGCCTGTTTCGTCGCGGTGACCGCCCTGGGCTTTCTGCTCGCGCTCGGGTACGCCGTGCCCGTCTTCGCCGCGCTCCCGGTCGCGCGGGTCGACGTGGTCGGCGCACACGCCACGCTCGCCGTCTTCGGTGCGATCCTGACGACCGTCTTCGGCGCGCTCTACCAGCTCGCGACGATGTTCACCCAGACGGAACTCGACGGGATGGACCACCACCTCCGCCGGATCGAGTCCTACGGCTACCCCGCGGGCGTCCTGGCGCTCGCCGGGGGCCGGCTGGTCGGGTCGGCGGCGCTCGCGCGAGCCGGCGGCGCGCTGATCGTCGTCGCCGTCGCCGGCCTCTCGCTCCTGCTGGCCCGGCGGCTGGTCGAGACCCGCGTCGACTGGACGCCGATGCTCTCGCGGTACGCCGTCGTCGCCGCGTCGATGGCCGGCTGGAGCCTGCTCACCGCCCCGGCGTGGCTGACCGATCCCCTCGCGCCCGCCCACCGCTTCGGCGGACCCGGCACCGTCCACCTGCTCGCGCTGGGCGTGATCGGTTTCGTCGTCCTGGGCACTCTCTATCACATCGTCCCGTTCATCGTCTGGGTCCACCGGTACAGCGACCGGCTCGGGTTCGAGGACGTACCGATGATCGACGACCTCTACGCCGACCGGCTGGCCGCGGCGGACTTCGCGCTGATACTGGGCGGTGCGGTCGGTCTCGTCGCGACCGATCTGGTCGCCCTGCCCGCGTTCGTCGCCCCGCTCGGGGGCGTGCTGGTGGCCACCGGCACCGTCGTGTTCGCCGCGAACCTGCTCGCCGTCCTGCGAAACCACAGCCCGCACACCCTCGCGGGGGTGCTGTTCGCCCGCGTCCGATCCGACGACGAGTCGGCGGACGGGACTCCCGCCCAGTGACACCGGTGTCACCTGATGGCGTGGCAGTCCGAGAGCGACTATACGTGTGGGGAGCGTAGGTACGGATAACCGATGCCCATTCAGACGCCCGGCGTCCACCACGTCACGGCCATCGCGAGCGACCCACAGGCCAACGTCGACTTCTACACCGACGTACTGGGCCTGCGGCTCGTGAAGCGAACGGTGAACTTCGACGACACGCGAACCTACCACCTCTACTACGGCGACGAGGTCGGGACACCCGGGACGATCCTCACGTTCTTCCCGTTCGGTGGCGGCCGGTCCGGCCGCGTCGGCCGCGGCCAGGCCAGCGCGACCGCGTTCGTGATCCCCGAGGGATCGGTCGAGTTCTGGATCGATCGCCTCGAAAGCGAGGGGCTGACCGTCGGGGACCCGACCGAGCGGTTCGGCGGTGAGGAGCCGAGCGGCTCGGACAGCGCGAGCGGCCGGCGGCCGCGAGCGGAGACGGTCGTCCCCTTCGAGGACCGCGACGGCCAGCCGCTGGAACTGGTCACCGGCGACAGCGACGTGGAGCCGTGGGAGGGCGGACCGGTCCCCGCGAAGCACGCGATCCGGGGGTTCCACGGCGTGACGCTGGACTCCCTGAATCCGGACGCGACGGGGAGCCTGCTCGAAGCGATGGGCTACGAGCGGGTCGCCGAGGCGGGCGAGCGGACCCGGTACGCGGCCGACGGCGAGCGCGCGAGCGTCGTCGACGTCCTCGACCGCCCCGAGGGCGAGCGCGGCCGGCAGGGGGCCGGCACCGTCCACCACGTCGCGTTCCGCGCTCCCGACGCCGAGACCCAGGCGGCCTGGCGCGAGGAACTGATCGAGCAGGGGCAACGCGTCACCGAGCGGAAGGACCGCCGCTACTTCGAGTCGGTCTACTTCCGGGAGTCCGGCGGCGTCCTCTTCGAGATCGCGACCGACGGGCCGGGCTTCACCCGCGACGAGTCGGTGGCGGAGCTGGGCAGCGACCTCAAGCTCCCGCCGTGGCTCGAATCCGACCGCGAGACCATCGAATCGCAACTGGCCGACATCGACGCACCCGCCACCGCGGAGGCCGAGCGATGACCGGTCCCCACCAGGACCAGCCGCTGGTCACCGCCGGCACCGACCTCGCCGACGCCGAGGCGGCCGTCGTGTTGACCCACGGCCGCGGCGCGAGCGCCCAGAGCATCGTCCAGCAACTCGGTCGGGGGATCCACCGCGAGGGCGTCGCCCTGCTGGCTCCCCAGGCCGCTCGCAGCACCTGGTACCCCAACTCCTTCCTCGAACCCGTCGAGCGCAACGAGCCAGAGCGGTCCTCCGGCCTCGAAGCCGTCGGGAACGCCGTCGAGACGGCGGTCGACGCGGGCGTTCCCCACGAGCGAGTCCTGCTCGTCGGGTTCTCGCAGGGCGGCTGTCTCTCCAGCGAGTTCGTCGCGCGCAACCCGCGCCGCTACGGCGGGCTGGCCGTTCTCTCGGGCGGGCTGATCGGCGAGACGGTCGACCCCGACGACTACCTCGCGGTCGAGGGCGACCTCGATGGCACCCCCGTCTTCCTGGGGTGTAGCGACGTGGACCCCCACATCCCCGAGGAGCGCGTCCACGCGACCGCCGACGTGCTGGAGGAGCTGGGCGGCGACGTGACGACCCGCATCTACGAGGGGATGGGCCACGGCGTCAACGAGGACGAACTCGATCACGTTCGTGGCATGGTCGCGGACTCGATGGAGTAGGGAGAGGGGGCCGGAACCGGACCGCGCCGCGGGCGAGATTCCCGGAGGAGACGAACCCCGCGCGGTCGCCGGATCCCTTGTCGTTCGTTCCCACGTCGCACCGAAAAACTTTCTTTCGCCCAGAATGTCCTGAAACGTGATCGTCGATGGACAGACGGACGTATCTGGGGGCGCTCGGGGGAGCGTCCGCGTTCGGCGTCGGGAGCGGTATCGGCAGTGCGAACACGGCCTGGTGGTTCTCGGGTCCGGAGGTCGAGACCGAGAGCGGGACCGTCGAGGGCGACGACGACGGCGACGTGAACGCCTTCCGGGGGATTCCGTACGCCCACCAGCCGGTCGGGGAGCGTCGGTTCCGGCCGCCGAAGACGCCCGCGCCGTCGTGGGACGGGACCCGCGACGCCACGGAGTTCGGCCCGCGCGCGCCACAGCCGATCCTGGCGACGGGCTTTCTCGGCCTCGACGTGGGCGAGTTCGTCGGGTGCGAGGACGGCTGTCTGAACCTGAACGTCTGGGCCCCGGCGGACGCCGACCCCGGCGAGAAACCCGTGATGTACTGGATCCACGGGGGCGGGTACAACTTCGGGAGCAACCGGTTCCCCGGCGGTGCGCTCGCCGAGGCCGGGGACGTGGTCGTCGTCGCGGTCAACTACCGGCTGAACGCGCTGGGCTTTTTCGCCCACCCCGAGGTGACGGCGGCGACCCCGTCGGCCCCGACCAACTTCGGCTACCTCGACATCCGCGCCGGGCTGGAGTGGGTCCAGCGCAACGTCGAGGCGTTCGGCGGCGACCCGGACAACGTGACGATCTTCGGGGAGTCGGCGGGCGGCCACGCCGTGTTGACACTGCTGACCGACCCCGAAGCCGAGGGGCTGTTCCACCGCGCGATCAGCGAGAGCGGCCCGATCAACGATCCGCTCTACTCGCTGTCGGAACTGGAAGAGCGCGGGACCGAAGCGGCCCAGCAACTGAACTGCTCGGGCGGTGACGCGCTCTCCTGTCTCCGGGACGCGGAGCCGGTAGAGCTGGCCGAGGCCTACGGCGTCGCGGGTGCGCTCGCCAGCGAGGCCACGGGCGGGCAGACGCCCGCTGTGGAACAACCCGGGCTCGTCCTCGGCGTCGACGGCGAGGTCGTCCGGGACCACCCCGCCACGCTGATCGAGGACGGCGAGTTCCACGACGTGCCGGTCCTGCTCGGGGGCAACGCCGAGGAGTACCAGTTCTTCCTCGAGTTCGCCGGCGACACCGTGCCACAGTCGGCGTCGGCCTATCGCGATCGTCTCCAGCGGGTGTACGGCCAGTTCGGGGACCGGATCGTCGACGCCTACCCCGTCGACGACTACGACTCCATCGCGGCGGCCTACGTCGACGTGAACACGGACGACCTCTTCCTCTGTTCGGACGCGGCGGTCACCGACGCCATCACCCGCCACGGCGGGACGGCCTACCGCTACCTGTTCGACGACACGCCGACCATTCCGGTCACCTTCCTCTCGGATGACCCCGGCGCGTACCACACCGCCGAACTCTCCTACGTGTTCGGGGAGACGGTCACCCAGCAGGGGCTCCCGACGGGCATCATGGGGCCCAGCGACTGGACGCTCCGCGATCGGATGCAGGGCTACTGGTCGAACTTCGCAGCGGCCGGCACCCCGAACGGTGACGGCCTGCCGGAGTGGCCCGAAGCGAGCCGGGACCAGCGTCGGGTCCGCTTACAGGAGGGTTCGGTAACCGTCGAAACGGGGACGAGCGACGGCTGTGCGGTGATGCAGGATATCTACGCGTATCTCCGCTCGATCGACCGCTAACTACTCGAACCCGCGGCGCACGCTGTCGTCAACCAGGTCGTCCAGTTCGGCGTCGAGCAACTCCTCGGCCTCCTCGAAGGTCTCCGAGAGGCCGTCGAGTTCGTCGGGGCGGTCGTCGAACTCGATGTCCGCGGGGCCGAAGGCGGGGCTGTCCAGCGTCGCCATCACGTCGTCGAACAGCGCGTCCGGCGTCGTCGGCGCGTCGGCGTGGGCCTGGAGGACTTCCTCCAGTTCGGAGAGCGTGTCCTCGGCGTCGTCTTCCTCGATGGGTTGCTGGACGCCGAACCGACCCGACTCCTCGCCGGGGAACAGGTCGTCGAGGTCCTCGTCGATGCGCCGGGCGATCCGGGTGCCGACGCCGTGGACCTCGAAGGGGTTCTTGGCGTAGGTCTTGAGCTGGTAGACGGCGGCGTCGGGGTGGCCGATGTAGAGGTCCTCGCCGATGCCACCCGCGCGGTCGCCACCCACGGCCCGCCAGCCGCCGGGGTCCGCGTCGCTCTCGACGACGTCCTCGAGGATGTCCTGCCAGTCTCTGACGCGCATGGCTACCCGATCGATTGGACTCCGACGCCGAAGAACGTGTCGGTAGCGGGAATCACCCGACGAGCCGGTCGTTCTCGGGCAGGAACCGGCGGTCGGCCAGCGTCACCTCGGCCCGGCCCGCCGAGACGTTCGCCGCGAAGTCGGCGTCGGCCCGGTACCAGCCCACGAACTCGCCGTCGCGGTCCCGGACGGAGAGTTCCAGCGCCGCCGTCTCCCAGTCGGCCGACGCCGAACCGTAGGCCGCGACGACGGCCGAGAGCGCACGCCGGAGGGCCGCGCGGTCGCCGGCCGGTGCCCGCACGGTCAGGAAGACGGTGCGGTTGCGGGTCGACGCACCCCTGACGTTCACGGCCGTGCGGTCGGCCGCGGCGTAGAAGTCGGTCAGCCGCTCGCTCCGATCCGGGAACTGTCCGTCCCGGCCGGTCCGTTCGAGCGCGGCACGGATGCGCGAGGCGAAGGTCGCCGCGGAGATCGTCCCGCGGAAGTACTGGAGCGGCCAGGACGCCGGCATCCGGAAGCGGGCCAGCGCCCGCCCGTCGGCGGTCACCGCCAGCGCGTCCATCCGGGTGGCCGACCAGGTCGACTCGTTCCGCCAGGTCCGGTTGACCGTCCCGCCGTAGGCCAGCCCCAGGACGTACGCGTCCCGCAGCAGCCGCGACCGGTTCGAGACGTACGTGACGCGGAACGCGCCGTTGGCCGTCGTCACCGACCGGACGGGGAACTGCGAGTCGGACAGCCCCGCGAGGAAGGCCCGCCCGGGTTCGGTGTCGGCACTCGCCGGCGGCGCGGGCGTCACCGCCGGCGGCCTCGGCGTCCCCTCGTCGCCGTCGACGGCCGGCGTCGGGAGCGGCGTCGGGTCGCCCCCGAAGTCGCCGGTCGGACCGCTACACCCCGCGAGTATCAGCAGGATCGCCAGCGCACCCACCGCGACCACCCGTCGAGCCCCGCGCATGGTCCGGGATTGCGGTCGCGTAATGAAAAGCCTGGCCGATCCCCCGCCGGTTTCAACTTCCGCCGAGGCGGAGTTCGGGTGGACATGGAGTACGAGGTGGTGGACACGGCGGCGGTCGAGGAGATCGAGATGGCGGGGATCGACCAGTTCCCGGCCGGCCACAAACAGCTCACCGCGGCGCTGGGGCTCGAGAAGAGCCACGTCAACGTCTGGCGCTACGAACCGGGCGACAGCACCGCGTTTCACGCCCACCGCGAACAGGAGGAGGTGTTCTACGTGCTGGAAGGGGAGTTCGAGGTGACGCTTGGCGACCCGGACGACCCGGAGACGCGGACGGTCGGCCCGGGGGCGATCTACGCCGCGGGCCCGGAGGTCGGGCACGGGCACGAGTACCTCGGCGACGACGAGGGGCGGGTGCTGGCCATCGGTGCGCCGCCGGTCGACGACACGTTCCGGGACCCCGAGACGCTCGAGTAGTCGTCGAGGGGAGGGCTTTTGGTCGTCCGGGCGGTTCCATTCCCCGTGCAACTCCGCGGACCAGTCGTCGAGGTCGGGGACGCCAGAACCGTGGAGACCAGCCGCGGCACCAGCGACCTCGTGGAAGTTCGGATGCGACCAGACGCGGGGGCGAGCGAGGCCGTCACGGTCACGCTCTGGGGCAAGTGGGCCGAGACCGCCGACTACCTCGCCCCCGGGATGGAACTGCTCGTGACGAACGCCGAGGACGAGGAGTTCCGCGGCGAGGTGCAGTACGCCACGCAACGGGAGTCGATGGTCGTCGTCGAACCCGAGTTCCTGGTGGACGTGACCGACGTGCGGTCGTGGGTGCAGTGCCCCCGGATGTACTACCTCAACAAGCTCTCGGGGATGGAACTGGCCTACCCCGTCGTCAAGGGGACCATCGTCCACGAGGTGTTCGGCGACCTCTTGCGGGGCCGGGACCTCGACGCCGCCATCGAGGACCGCGTCGCCGAGGCCGGCCTCGAACTCGGCCTGCTGGACCGAGACCCCGAGGAAGTCGCCGCCGAGGTCCGGGACCACGCCAGCGCCATCGAGGGCTGGCTCCAGCAAGGGACCCTGACCGACCACGACGAGTGGCGCTCCGAGCAGACCCTGGTCAGCGAGACCTACGGCCTGAAGGGGCGGGCCGACGCCGTGCGCCGTGGCGGGCCGGTCGAACTCAAGACCGGCAAGAACACGAAGCGGGACCCCCGATTTCAGGACAAGATCCAGGCGGCCTGTTACGCGCTCCTGCTGGGCGAGCAGGCCGTCGCGGACGGGGCGGCGACGGCCGCGGACGGCGGCGGGAGCGGGTCCGGGGCCGACGCCCTCGAAGACCACGCCGCCGAGGCCCCCGATACGGGGACGCTGCTGTACACGAAAAACGCCGCCGTCGAGCGGACCGAGGAGACGGGCGACCTCTCGCCGGCCAAGGAGTTCTCGCTGGGCTCCGGCCTGCTGAAGTTCGTCGTCCGCACGCGCAACGAGATCGCGGCGATGGAACACGACGTGAGCGTGCCGACGGGCTACGAGGCCGACGCGAAGTGCGAGTACTGCTTCGAGCAGGACACCTGCATGGCCGTCTCGGGCCGTCTCGATCAGGAATCGAAGGCGGGACAGGTCGGCAGTCCGATCCCCGCCGAGGAACGCGAGTACTTCGAGCGGTTCTACCGCGCGATCGAGGCCGAGCGCCGGGCGGTCCACCGCGAGTACGCGAAGCTCTGGCGACAGAGCGGCCAGGAGCGGGCTGCGGACGACCGCGCGCTGATCGACCTCGAACCCAGCGGGCAGGTCGAACGCGAGGGCGGCCGCTGGGAACTCCGCGCGGAGGGGACGGGCGCGGTCTCGAAGATCCGGGAGGGCGACGTGGTGCTGGCCAGCGACGGCCACCCGATCCGCGGGCGGGCGGAGATGGCCCGCGTCGAGGAGTTGGGTGAGGAGATCGTCGTCACGGCCGACGAGCCCGTCGAACTGCGGCGGCTCGACGTGTACCCCTCAGAGATCGGGACCGACCGGATGCTCACCGCGCTCCACGACGCCGTCCTCAAGCAATCGCCCGAGAAGAAGGCGGTGCTGTTCGGCCGCCGCGACCCCGCGTTCGGGGACGACGACGCGACCTACATCGACAACAACGAGGCCCAGGACGCGGCGGTCTCGCTGGCGGTCCGGGCCGAGGACGTGGCGCTGATCCACGGCCCGCCCGGCACCGGGAAGACCTACACGCTCGCGCGGACCGTCCGCGCCTTGGTGGAGCGCGGCGAGCGGGTCCTGCTGACCGCCTTCACCAACCGCGCGGTCGACAACGCCATCGAGGCCCTGGAGGAGCAGGGGTTCACCGACGTGGTGCGGATGGGCACCGAGACGGGCGTCCGGCCGGACATGGGGGAGTACCGGCTCCCGGACAGCGGCGACCCGCAGGCGCTCGCGGGGCGGCTCCGGGACGCGTCGGTGGTGGCGGCGACGACGGCCACCTGTGGCTCGACGGTGATGCGCGAGCAGTCCTTCGACGTGGCGCTGGTCGACGAGGCCGGACAGCTGACCGAGCCGGCGACGCTGGCGGCCGTGACGCTGGCCGACAAGAGCGTCCTCGTCGGCGACCACCAGCAACTCCCGCCGGTCGTGCAGGCCGCCGACGAGGAGGGAAGCGCGGCCGAACCGCTGCGGACCTCGCTGTTCGAGCGGCTGATCGAGGCCTATCCCGAGGCGGGCGTCATGCTCGACCGCCAGTACCGGATGTCCCAGCGCATCCAGGCCTTCGCCTCCCGGGAGTTCTACGACGGGGGGTTGCGGCCCGCGACGGGCGAGGTAGCGGGCCAGCGCATCGACGACCTGCCAGGGGTCGCGATGGACGCACTCCCCCCGAACCTCCGGGACTCGGTGGCGTTCGTCGACCCCGACGGGCGGGCCGAGGGCAACACCAACCCCGCCGAAGCCGACGCGGTGGTCGAGACGGTCCGGTCCTACCTCGACGCCGGCGTGCCGCCCGAAGAGATCGGCGTCATCGCGCCCTACCGCGCGCAGGTCGCCGAGATCAACAAGCGCGCACCGGCCGGCGTGACCGTCGACACGGTCGACCGGTTCCAGGGCTCCTCGAAGGAGGTGATCGTGGTCTCGTTCGTCGCCACCGACCGGCTCGACGGCCCGATCTTCGAGGACTACCGCCGCATCAACGTCGCCCTGACGCGGGCGAAGAAGGCGCTCGTGCTGGTGGGCGACGCCGACGCGCTCGGGACCGACCCCGTCTACGACCGGATGGTCGAGTGGGCCCGCTAGTCGGCAGGCTCTTTTCGCCGACCCGCCCACACTGTCCCATGGTCTTCACGCTCCCGCTGGGCGACTCGGAGATCTCGGTCTCGCTCCCGGACTGCGACGTGACCGTCGCCGAACCACCGGGCGGCGAGGCGGTCGACGTGCGCGCGGCGGCCGAGCGCGCGGTCGCGGACCCGCACGGTCCCGAACTCGCCCGGCTCGCGGACCCGGACGACCTCGTGACCGCCGTCGTGACCGACGTGACCCGCGCGACGCCCGACGACGTGCTGGTGGACGTACTGCTCTCCGAACTCGAACGCGCCGGCGTCGCCCGCGAGCAGGTCACCGTCCTGCTCGGCCTCGGGCTCCACCGGCCCATGACCGACGACGAGATCGCGGCGGGCCTGGGCGAACACGCCGATCTCGCGATCAACCACGACCCCGACGGGACCGTGCAGGTGGGCACCGTCGACGACTGCCCGGTCGCGGTCCACGAGCGGGTCGCCGACGCGGATCTGGTGGTCTCGACCGGGATGGTCGAGCCCCACCAGTACGCCGGCTTCTCCGGCGGTGCCAAGACCGTCGCCATCGGCGCGGGGAGCGAGTCGCTGATCCGGTACACCCACGGCCCGGAGATGCTGGCCGAGGATGGGGTTCGGCTGGGGCGCGTCGCGGACAACCCCTTCCGCGAGACGGTCGACCGCGCGGGCGACGAGATCGGGCTGGACTTCTGTCTGAACGTCACTCACGGCCCGTCGGGATTCCTCGGCGCGAGCGCCGGCCGGCCGCGGGCGGTGGTCCGGGACCTCGCCGCCGTCGGCCGCGAGGCGCTCTCGGTGCCGGTGAGCGAGGACTACGACGCCGTGATCGCGGGCGTCGGCGCGCCCAAGGACGCCAACCTCTACCAGGCGACACGGGCCGGGACCTACGTGGTGCTGGGCGACCGCAACCCGCTTCGAGAGGGCGGGCGGGTCGTGATCCCCGCCGAACTCCCCGAGGGGGCCGGCGAGGGAACCGGCGAGCGGCGGTTCCACGACCGGTTGCGCGGGGCCGACAACGCGGACGAACTCTACGAGGCGATGCGGGCGGGCTACGAACCCGGCGCACAGCGGGCGTTCGTCGTCGCGCGGGCACTCCGGGACCACGACGTGTACGTCACCGACAGCGCCAGTCCCGAGGTCGTCGAGGACTGCCTGATGCACGCCCGCGAGTCCGTCGCCGACGCGGTGGAAACCGGCAGTGACGTGCTGGTGGTTCCGGACGCCCTGAACACGTTGCTGGTCGAGGGCGACGGGTGACTCTCACGGCCGGCGAGCGACGGTTCCGTCGAGTGCGGGGGCGACGCGAACGGTCCCGGTCTCACCCGCGCGTCGTGACGCCGCGCTCGTCGTCGATCTCGTCGAGGACTCGCTGGTGGAACTCCCGGAGGACTTCGCTCTCGTCTTCGGCGAGGACCACGTCCGAGGCCATCAGCGTCGCCAGCCCGAACGCGCGCGGGCTCGGCGACTCCACCCGGTGGGTGACCACGTCGACCGCGCCGGCCTGGACGGCTTCGAGGACGTCCTCGACGGCGTCGACGTCGAGTTTGTCCTCCAGGATCTCCCGGTAGGTCTCCTCGATGACGGCGAAGTCGTCGAGGCCCTCGGCGTAGTCCAGGAGCATGTCGCTGGAGACCTGTTGCTGGCTGGCGGACTTCTCGGTCCCCTTGTACCGCTTGAGGATCATCAGCGAGCGGGTCGCGTCGATCCGGAAGTACCGCTTCAGGAGGTCCGTCCCCTCCAGGCTCGCCCGGAGGTCCTCGCGCACGTCCGCCGGATCGACGTCTTCGAGCAGTCCGGCGAGGTCGACCTTCCGGTTGAGCGGCATCGAGAGGACGAACCCGTGATCGGCGACCGCGACCTTGACGTTGGCGTTGGCCGTCCGGGCCACGCGGTGGGCCAGCAACCGGGAGAGGCCGTCGTTGAACCGCCGGCCGTAGTTGGAGTGGACGTAGTAGTGGCGCTCGTAGGACTCCCGGTCCATCTCGGTCTCGATCACCAGCCGCTCGTCCGTGCTGACGCTGTCGGGTCCGGCGTAGGCGACCTGCTCCGCGAACATCCTGGTGATCGCGCGGACGCTGTCGTCGTCCAGCGGGAACGTCCGGAGCCAGCGCCGGACGGCCGCCGGACCGTCCCCGGTCAGCCGGTCGAGGAGTTCCCGCTGGAAGGAAAGAATCTCACGGCCCAGGTCGTAGGACAGCGGCAGGCGCTCGGAGAACCACGAGGGGACCGTCGGCCGCGCGTTCGTCCGGTCGACGTACACCTTCGAGCCCCGCCGGTAGCGGAACTCGAAGTTGCTGCCACCGAGGACGAACACGTCGCCGGGTTCGAGGGTGTCCAGATACTCCTCGTCGAGTTGCCCCACCCACTCGTCGCCGTTCCGCGTGACCACGTCACAGGAAAAGGAGTCCGGAATCGTGCCGATGTTGGTCATGTAGATGACTCGCGCGAGTCGCCCGCGCTTGCCGATCAGGGGCTCGCCCACGGAGAACTCCTCGTAGTGGTACTCCCCGTCGGGCGGGTCGTTCTCGTCGCGCCAGACCTTCGCGTAGACGTTCCGGTCTTCGAGGCCGTCGTAGTCGGCGGTGAGGTACCGCAGGAGCTGTTCCCACTCGTCGTCGCCGTACTCCCGGTAAGGGTAGGCCCGCCGGAGGATCCCCCCGATCTCGCGCTCGGGCCGGGGCCCCTCGATCGCCATGCCGTAGACGTGCTGTGCGGCCACGTCCTGTGCGTTCTCGGGGACGAACACGCGGTCGACGAACCCCTCCTCGGCCTTCTTCAGCATCACCGCACACTCGACCAGTTCGTCCCGATCCAGGGCGACGACCCGGCCCGTGACGGTCTCGCCGAGCTGGTGCCCGGCCCGGCCGACCCGCTGGAGGAGGGCGGCGACGGATTTGGGGGAGCCGACCTGGACGACGAGATCGAGGTCGGGCATGTCGATCCCGAGTTCGAGGCTGGTCGAGGTGGTCACCACGTCGAACTCGCCGTTTTTGAGCATCCCCTCGACGCGCTGGCGCTCGTCGGTCGAGAGACTGCCGTGGTGACAGCCCGAGTTCGTCTCGTCGTAGCGGTCGTACCGCTCCCGGAGGTTCTGGAGGACGCGCTCGGCCCCAGACCGCGTGTTCGTGAACACCAGCGTCGTGGTGTGGGCCCCCACGAGGTCGTGGAGCTGGCGGTAGAACCGGTCCGTGATCACGTCCCGGGGCGTGTCGATCAGGTCGTCGGTCGGGCAGGTCAACTCCACGTCGAACTCGCGGACGAAGCGCGTGTCGACGAGCTCGTACTCGCGCGGCGCGCCGCCGGGTTCGGCCCGCCCGACCAGGAACTCCGCCATCGTGTCCAGCGGTTCGACCGTCGCCGAGCAGCCGATCCGGGTGGGCGAGGTCTCCGCGAGCGCCTCCAGCCGCTCCAGCGACACCGAGAGGTGGGTGCCCCGTTTGTTCCCCGCGAGGCTGTGGATCTCGTCGACGACGACGTACTCGACGGTCGTGAGCTTCTCGCGGAACTTCGGCGAGTTCAGCAGGATCGCCAGCGTCTCGGGCGTGGTGTTGAGGATGTGGGGCGTCTCCTCGAGCATCCGCTGGCGCTCGCTGTCGGGCGTGTCGCCGTGGCGGATGTCGTGGCGGATCTCGACGTCCTCGCCGCACTCGGCGAGTTTCTCGGTGATTCCCGCCAGCGGGACCGCCAGGTTGCGGTGGATGTCGTTGGCCAGGGACTTCAGCGGCGAGACGTACAGGCAGTAGACGCCGTTTTCCAGGCCCCCGTCGCGGTCGCGCTCGAAGAGGTCGTCGATGATGCTCAGAAACGCCGAGAGCGTCTTGCCCGAACCGGTCGGCGACGCCACCAGCGTGTTCGTCCCGTCCTGGATCAGCGGGATCGCCTCCTTCTGTGGCGGCGTGAAGTAGCCGCCGTTCTGGGGGACGAACTCGCCGAACTGCTCGACCCACCACTCCCGAACCGGGGGTTCGAGGGCGGCCAGCACGTCGGCGTCGTCGATCTCGACGGCCGCGGGATCGAAGTCCACACCCTGCTCGGCAAGCAACTCGCGCGCGCCCATCCTGGCCGCTCTAGGGACGTAGCTCTCAAGTCGGTTTGGACCGCGCGGTGAAAGTGAAACGCGGGATCCGACGGCCGGGACGGCCGTGAACGGTCTACAACCTTAATGATCGTTCGACAACGATATCGAGGGGCCGTCGAGGTCGGGTCACGATGCTCATCCACAAACGGTGTTCGGTCTGCCACGACGACGTGACGCCGGACGAGGCGACGATCTGTGACGGCTGTGGCGACGCGATCCACGAACGGTGTGCCAGTTACGAACGGCGGTTCGGCTGCCCGGAGTGTGCCGACGAGCCGGACGTCGGGGCGATCGACTTCTGAAGACGGGAGCGGGGCGACCGGCGCGCCGTCCCGGCCCTTTTCCCGGTGGGTGCCGACGGTCCGATATGCACGTCACCTTCCTCGGCACCGGGAGCGCCATGCCGACGGGCGAACGCTTCCAGACCGGGATCTTGCTCGAAGCCGTCGGTGATCGACTGCTGATCGACTGCGGCAGCGGCGTCGTTCACGCCCTCGCGACCACCGACGCGGGCTACGAGGGCGTCGACACCGTCCTGTTGACCCACCACCACCTCGACCACGTCGCGGACCTGCTGCCCCTGCTGAAGGCGCGCTGGCTGGCCGGCGAGGAGTCCCTGGAGATCGTCGGCCCGCCCGGCACCCCCGACCTGGTCCGGGACCTGCTCTCGGTCCACGAGTACATGCAGGACCGGATCGACCTCACCCTGCGGGCGGTCGAGTCCGGGGACGCCTTCGAGGTGGCCGGTTTCACCGGCGCGGCCGCCGAGACCCGCCACTCGATGCCCTGCAACGCGTACCGGCTCGCCCACCCCGAAGAGGGCGACGGCGACACCGACCCGCCGGCCTTCGGCTTCAGCGGCGACAGCGAGGCGTTCCCCGAACTGGTCGACTTTTTCGACGGCGTGGCCGTCCTCGCTCACGACTGTTCGTTCCCCGACGACGTGGACGTGTCCAACCACCCGACCCCGGCCGCGCTGGGCGACGCGCTCGCGAGCGCCGACGCCGAGATCGGCCGGGTCTACCTCACCCACCTCTATCCCCACACCGAGGGCCACCACGAGGAGATGCTGGACTCGCTGGCCGACCGCTACGACGGCGACGTGCGGTTCGCCCGGGACGGCCTCTCCTTCGAGGTCCGGTGATCACGCCCGGTCCAGCGTGATCCGGAAGTCGGCCCCGCCGCGCTCGCTCTCGGTCACGTCGATGTCGCCGCCGTAGGACTCGGTGAGCGCCTTCGCGAACCCGAGTCCGAACCCGGTGCCCTCGCTGTCGTCGCCTTTGACCCCCATCTCGAACAGGCTGTCGGCCACGTCGTCGGAGATCCCGCGCCCGTCGTCCGCGATCGAGACCGTGACCCGGTCGTCGCTCGCCGCCACGAGCCGGACGCGGACGTTGACCGCACCCTCGTTGTGGACGGCGGCGTTGGTGAGGACGTTCGTGAACACGGAATCCAGCAGGTCGCCACCGTAGACCGACACGTCGAAGGCGTCGGGATCGTAGGTCACGGTCAGCGTCCCGTACTGGTCGCGCGCGTCCGCGACGACCGCCGTGAGGATCTCGTCGAGCGGTCGCGGCGTGGGCTCGTCCTGCCGTTCCAGCGTCGAGACGAGGTCGCCGACGCGCCGGATCAGGTCCATCGCGCCCTCCGCGGTCCGGTGGACGCGCTCGGCGTACTCGCCGTACTCGCCGTCGACGTGGTCGGCGATCTCCTCCGAAAAGGCCGAGATCACCTGCAGGTCGTTGCCCAGGTCGTGCCGGAGGAGTCGGTCGTACATCTCGACCATCTCCTTGCGCTTTTCGAGGTCGCGGCGGGCGCGCTCGAGGCGCTCCCGGGAGCGGATGTTCCCGATCGCCGTCGCGGCGTGAGTCGCGAGGATCTCCATGGGTCTGATCACCGCGTCGCCGAACGCCCGGTCCTCGACCGAGCGGACGACGATGATCGCCACCACGTCGCTGGCGATGGTGGCCGGGACCGCCAGCGCCGCCCCGACGCCGTCCTCGTCCGCACCGACCGTCTCGCCGCTCCGGACCGTCGTCTCCCCGCTCTCGAAGGCCTCGTAGGCGACCGCGAGCGGCTCGTCGCCGGCCGAGACCGCCGGGTAGGTGCTGTGAACAACGCGCAGGTCCCCGTCGCGCACCTCGACGAACGTGGTGTAGGGGTACTCGAAAAGCAGCGAGACCGCTTCCAGGCTGAGCGAGACGACCTCCGCGACGGACTCGCAGTTGTTCAGCGCCTGTCCGTACTTGTTGAGATCGGCGACCTGTGAGGTGACGTCCGTCCCGTCGGAACCCATCTGTGGACCCGTACCGACTCTATCGAGGGAATACCCGATCAAAACGGTTGGGATCGTAACGGACCGGGAAACGGCGGCCGGGCCCGCCCGATCGCTACTCCAGCCGGTAGCGCAGGATCGCGGCGATCTCCCCGAGGTTCGCCAGTTGCATCCCGGGGTCGAACTCGCTGGAGAAGACCGTCACCTCGCCGCCCTGCTGTTCGACCGCCTCGATCACGTCGTCGACGTCCACGTCCCACTCGCCCGCTTCGGCCCGCTCGCGGCGCAACGCCTCGTCCAGCACGAGCAGGTGTTCGACCGCGCCGTACTCGGCGGCCTCGGCCGTCTGTTCGGGCCCGTACGCGGCCTTCTCGCCCTGCCCGATCTCTTCCATCAGTTCGTCGATCAGGTCCGCCTCCTCGGCGATGCGGGTCCGCTCCTGGACCTCCTCGATCGCGCCGCGCTTGAGGACCTCGTGGACGCCCCGGTCCCCGACGCCGCTGGTGTCCACGGTCGTGATCAGGTCGGCCACCTCGGGGGCCTCGTCCTCGATGTACTCCAGCGCGTCCTGCTTGGTGAACCCGGGGCCGGCGAGGATGATCGCGGCCACGTCCAGCCGCTCCAGTACGGCCGTCAGCTCGGCGAACAGCTCCTCGCGGGGCCGGGCGTACTCGCCCTTCCCGGTCGGGGCGGTGATGCTCGCCCGCTCCTCGGTGCCGTACTGGGCGACCGTGTGGACGTAGGCCTGTCCCTCCTCGACCGTGGCGACGGCCACGTCGGGGTTCTCGGAGGCCTCGACGGCCTCGTTCAGGCGTTCGAGCTGGTCGGACTTCCAGTCCTTCTCGATCTCCAGCTCGTCGCGCTCCTCGACGTTGAGCGTGTGGTGGTGGCCGAGCTGGTCCTCCCGGGAGCAGTCGACGATCTCGCCGCCGACCCGGAGGCGGTTCGCGAAGCGGGCGAACTCCACGGTGTCGACGGCGACGGTGGCGTACATGTGTTCGCGCTCGCCGCCCGTGTCCCGCATCTTGTCGTCGTTGCGCTGGATGCGCCGGGTGGTGTCCCCGCCCACCCGGTCGCCGGGCTCGACGATGTAGGTCAGGTGCCACAGGTCGTCGAGCGTCTCCGGGACCACGGTGATCCGCTCTCTCCCGCCCTCGACCTGCACCCGGTCGGCGATACGCATACCTGTCGGTGCGGCGCTGTCGGGTAAGTGCCCTCCGGTTCGAGAAGACGGGCCGATCCGACGCCGGTCAGTGCCGCGCGACCAGGCTCGTCCGCTGGGTCACCGGGTCGATGTAGGCGACCAGCGACTCGCCGTCGTCGGTCTCGATGTCGACGACCCAGACGCTGACCTGCCGATCGACGCCCGTGACCTCGCCGCCGTGGTCGCTCTCGGCCAGGGCCTCCTGAGCGAGTTCCCGAGCCTGATCGGGCTCGGTCACCGTCTCGTCGCTCTCGGGGAGTCGGACGGTCATCACCGGACACTCGGCGTGCCGGACGAGCCGCTCGGCGACGCTCCCGATCAGCCGCCGCTCGACGCCCGACCGCCCGTGGGTCCCGGCCACGATCAGGTCCGCCTCGATCTCGTCGGCGTAGTCGAGGACCTCCGACGCCGGATCGCCCGTCCTGATCTCGGTCACGGTGTCGACGCCGTGGACCTGGGCCATCCGATCGATGCGCTCGATCGCACGCCGACCTTCCTCTTCGAGTTTGCTCTCCGAGCCGGTAGCGTCCAGCAGCGAACTCGCCGTCTCGTCGACGACGTGGAACACGTACACCGTCGCCCCGTACTGCTCCGCGAGATCGAGCGCCTGCATCGCCACGTGGGCCGTCCCTGTACTCCCGTCCGTCGGTATCAGGATTCGTTCGTACACGGCTAGGCGAACGCGAGCGCTACATATATGACCGTAACGAAGTTCCCACTGGTCGGGAACGCTACCGACAGCGTCGCCGTCCCGGACACTGCATACCCGATCCGCTCCCACTTTTCACCATGCTATTTGTGTGTACGTTGTTCATAGTCGTCCGATGGATCGGGACGAGATCGGCGAGTACGTCCAGCGGTGTCAGCAACTCATCGAGTCGTCACCGCAGATGGACGAGGAGAACACGAAGGTCAAACTCGTCCAGCCGTTTCTCGAACTCCTCGGGTGGGACCTCTACTCTACGGAGGTCGCTCTCGAATACACGATCCCGATGGCTTCGGGTAGCACGCACGTCGATTACGCCCTCCTCGTCGGTGACTCTCCTGTGGTGTTCGTCGAAGCGAAGCCCGTCAGGTCGGCACTCACCGACGACGAGGTTCGACAGTTGCGGAGCTACATGCGACAGGAACTCGACGTAGACTGGGGGATTCTGACCAACGGGAAGTCCTTCGAGGTCCTGACAAAGAACCGCCAGCAGAACGGCGGCGAGGAGGTCTCCGTCGTTCAGTTCGACCTCGACGACCTCGCCGAGAACCCGGACGTACTGGAACTGCTCACCAAGGAGTCGATTCGGTCGGGCAAGTCCGACGAGGTAGCCGAGCAGGTCGCGCAGACGAACCGCGCAATTCGACACTTACAGGAAAACGAGGACAGCGTCACCGAGTCGGTCACCGAAGCCGTCGAGAGCGAGGTCGGTGAACTCACCATCGACCTCGAAGAACAGTCCCGGGAGTTCGTACAGAATCTCGTGTCGGTACTCCGTGAACAACGGCACTTCGTCAGTGAGGAGCCGCCGAGTGATACGGAGCAAGGCGGGGAAGAATCCGATGACGCCGCCGACGAGATTGAACCGCTTGAGAATCAGGTAGTGGGCAAAATCGCACGGAAGAACATCGAAGGCGACCCTGACGCTCGGGTTGCCGTGTTCCCTACCAAGGAGTCAGGACTCCCGTTCCTCAAAGAGAACGAAGCGTGGGGATTCGTCCGAGTCGGCAGTGAGTTCGACTACGTGGCGATGTACGTCACTGGCGACGTTCGAGAAGTGAAGTATTTCGCTACGGTTGATGACGTGGTCAAACCCGAAGAAGCCGACCTGATGCGGAATCCCTTGGACTACAAGGACAGGGCGAAGATTGCGGACGACAAGATGGTCGTGACGTTCAAGCCGGGGACGCTCTACGAACTGGAAGACCCAGTCCCCTACGAGAACAAATACCCACAGGGACTTCGGTACACGACGCTCGGCAAATTGAGGGACGCAGAGACGACGGATGATATGCTCTAACGGAATCTACTCCACTTTTTGTCCGACTGCTCGTATTCGATGAGGCGGCGAAGTGAGAGGGACACGTCTCCGACTACCACCTACGATCCCCCGCCCGACCTCGTGTGGAACGACGACGCGGAGTCGAAGCTCGTGAGGTCGTCGATCCGCTCTTCCAGTTCCTCGATCTCCGCTTGCAGTTCTTCGGTGTCCTCGTCGGCGGCGGCCAGTTGGTCTTTCAGGCCCTGGAGGCGGGTCTCTTTCTCGTCTTCGTCCACCTCGGCCTTGCGGACGTACTCGCTCTCCTCGATCTCGTACACGTCGGACTCGGCGAGTTCGGTCACGTCCAGCGCGTCGTCGACCTTGCCGGCGTCGACGCTGGTCACGCGCTCGCGGTCGATACCGGCGGCTTCCAGCGTGTCGAGGACGGTCTCCTCGTCCTTGAGCGAGCGGTTGCGCCGCGTGGTCCGCTGGACCGAGCCGAACTGTCCGCTGACGGGCCGGTCGTGGTGGAGCCGGTCGAGCAGGACGCTCCGCACGTCCTGCCGGAGGTCGTCGGCGTTGCGCTGGACGTCCGAGAGGAGCGTGTAGAGGTTCACCAGCGCGGGCGTCTCCATCCCGTCGAGGTCGGTCGGGTCGTGACGTTCGAGCGCGTCGATCAGCAAGAGCGCGTCGCCGTAGACGGGGATGTCGGGTTCCTCGCGATCGGCCTCGCCGGCCGCCTCCCCGGACGGCTCCGCATCCACCAGCGGCGAGCCGGTCGGCGTCTCGGTCTCGGTCAGCGTCCCCTCGCGCTCGTCCAGCTCGAAGCGGGGATGCAGGCTCAACACCGTCGCGTAGGGTTCGGCGTCCGGCGGGAGCCGGTCGAGGTCGAAGCCGTCGTGGGCGTCGTCGACGCGACGGTACAGCGTCTCGAACTGATCGCGCTGGAGTGGGCGCGCCTCGTCCTCGTCCCCGAACTCGACGACGACGCGGTGTTCCTGCACGTCGATCACGCGAAACGGATTCCCCGACAGCGGCGTGTAGAGGGTCGCGTCGTCGGCCACCTCTTCGACGTTGTCGAGCAGGTTGTGCCAGCTCGTCGTGAAAGACATGTGTCACCGTTGCCCGCCACGGCGCAAAAGACTGCGGGACGATCAGCCTGCGCGGTCCTGCTCTTCGCTCACTCCGTTCGCTCATGCGCGGGACCGGATTCGAACCGGCGGACCCCTACGGGACAGCGTCCTAAGCGCT
>JBDGUF010000015.1:0-105918 GCA_042216105.1 Halorientalis sp. | reverse complement strand
TGAGATACCTGACCGATCCCGCCTGAGTTCCTGTAGGAATTCGTCGGTCGTCGTGACGACGAACTCTGTCTTCTCGATCCATTCATCCCTATTCCTCGTCATAATGTTTTGTGTTGAGATTTTGTCTGCGAGAGCTTTGGCCTCTTCTTTGACGAGGTAATCGCTATACCCTTCTGGAATGTAGTATTTTGACTCAATCAACGGAGAGTTGAAGGTCCGACCATTCACCGTTATCGTCCCGTCTATCTCGACGTCGATTTCAGTCTTCGTGTTAGGGGCGCCACTGATTCCATGGTACTCATCTTGATCCATGTCAATGTCGTCATCGTCGATGTCGTTGGCGGTTCGTAGGAGAGTATATACGATATCCGATTCACCAGCTATCCCCTTATACCGAGATGAGTCAGTTCCGCCAGCGTCGACAAAGTCATCAATTCCTTGCTCGGAGATGTATTCGAGTTTCTGGATCAGTTCTCCAGGGTTACTTCCGGGACCAGTATTCACGCTATCAGCAGTATCGAACGCCTCACCGAGCTTGTCGACGTCCTCGATCGTCAGGCCACCGTCTCGGCTTCCGTCGAGGTTGGCGTACATTTCAGTGAGCGTGGTCTTGTCTTCGTCGGAGAAGTCGTCGAGGTCACTGGACAGCCGATTGGCTTGTTCGACGACGTCGTCCCGAAGGTCTGCAGATACCCCGTCAGGACAGTCGCCGGCGGTTCCGACACTGGCCGCCCCGACAGGCTTTACGGCGGCTCCTGCGTACAGACCGAGGACGGCACTACCTGCCCCGCCGCAGGTTCTGAACAGCGTTTTGAGCGTGTCGCTCCCGACATCGTCGGCGAACTCGACACCCTCGTCTCCAGTCCGCCGGAGCAGTCGGCCCAACTGTCCGGCCTCGGCCTCGCTCAACCCGCTCAGGTCGGTGTCGACCTGCCGCAACCGGATGGCGATGTCGAGTTTGCCACCGACCGTATCAGCCTGGTCGAGCGCCCGGCGGAGTTTCGCGTCTGACAGCTCAACGCCGGGGACACCGCGAGCGACCAGCCGCGTTCCGACGGTGTCCGGGACGTACGTGTCGGGGTCTTTCAGTTTCTTGTAGAAGCGCCAGGTGCTGGAGAGGCGGCCACTCGCCAGATCGTCCACCCTGCTCAGCACGCGGCCGACCCGCTGGGAGTTCCGGACGACCTGAGCCGCCCCTGACGCGACGTATCCCGTCAGCAGCGAGAACCCGATGTACCCCTTGTACCATCCTCTCGCGTACGCGAGGTAGAGGCGCTCGTTTTCGTCGATGTCGACGTTTCCGGAGAGCAGCTGGTTGAACAACTCCCGATCGTTCACCTCGTCGGAGTAGGGGTTGTTCCGCTTCTGCATGTTCCAGTACTGCTCGCCCATCGACTGAGCGAGCCCCACGGGGTTGGAGATGACCCGACCGACGATCCGCCGGTAGTTGCTGATGTTGGTCAGCGCCTGGGCGTACGCGTAGGGGTTGTCGTAGATGTCGCTGGCGAGTCGGGCACCGCCCTGGACCGCCGTCGGGATCTCGCCGACGCCGGCAGTGAACCCGGAGGCGACGCCGAACTTGCTGGCGACGAACGTGTCGACGCCAGCCGGCAGTTGCTCTTCGGGGATGTTCTCGACGATCGTTCCGACGACGTTGCGCCGGCGGACGCCGACGCTCCGGCGGGTGTGGCCGGCCTCGTCGGCCAGGTGGACGTAGGCCGTCCCGCCGGACAGCGAGTTGATGACTGCGGTCGCGCCCCGTGTCGAACCGACGAGTCTGACCCGCTCTTTGGCCTGGCGGCCGAGCCGCACCTGATCGAGTCGCGTCTCCTCGACGACCGAGCGGACGTAATCGATGCTCCCGTCGTCGAAGACCCGGAAGTCCAGGACGTAGCGGGTTCCGACGTCCGGGTCGGTCGGCAACTCGACGGTCGCGACGACGGTTCCGAACGGGCCGATGATCCGGTGGGTTTCGGTCTGGACCCGCGCCCAGTTCTCGTAGCTCGCTTCGTACACTCGGGTTATCGACGGCGGCCGCCAGTCGTGAACGGTCGGATCGACCCACTTCGAGTTCAGAGCGTCCTCTTCGCCGTCGCTCAGCAGATCCCGGTCAGTGTTGGGATGGCTGGGGTTGGTTCCGAGCGTGAACTCGCGACCGTCGTTCAGTCCGTCGCCGTCGGTGTCGGCCGCGAGCGGATCGGATCCGCCCGTCCGGTTCGTCACGTACTGGTACGGCGTGGTGTCGGAACCGGTGTTCGCGAGCGCCCTGAAGAAGCGCCGGGCGGCCTGTTCGGTCCGGAGGGCCCGAACCGTCCGACTGTCGTCGCCCCACTCGGCCCGGTCGGAGAGGCCGTCATCGTCGGAGTCGGTCTCCGTGGGATCGGCGCGGACCGTCGACAGCACCACGTCCTCGCCGCGCGTGGTGAACGAGACCTCCTGACTGTCGCTGAAGCCGTCGCCGTCCGTGTCGGGATCGGTCGGATCCGTGCTGAACTCTTCGGCGGACCCCGTCGGGAGGACCCACTGCCGTTCCTCGATGTAGTCTTCGATCCCGTCGCCGTCGGTGTCGGGCAACGACGCCGACGTCCGAGGCGCGAACTGCATCTGCAGGTTGATGCGAACGGCTCGGACGGTGATCGTCACTTCACCCTCCAGCGACGTGAGGTTGACAATCTCGTTGATGGTGCCGCCGGTCCCGACCGTCAACGGTTCCCGGATGACGGTCCCCGCATCGCCACGAGCGACAAGGGTCACGCTCGGGTCCTGTCCGGTCTGTTGTGTCTGGTAGAGGACGGACAGCTTTTCGGTGGGCTGAGCGGGCAGCGAGTACTTCCAGGTCGCCGTTCCGTTGGTGGCCTGGCCCGTGTTCGGACCGCCTTCTTCCGGGGTGCCGGGGATCTCGATCGTCACCGGCTCGTCCACGTCGAGCGGCTGCCGCCTGGGCGATTTCGCCTCCCCCCACGCGAGTACCCAGCTGCTGATCTGTCCGGGCGTAAGCGGTTCCTTCGCTGCTTCTTCGTTGAAATGGGGCGTGATGGTGATCGTCTCGTTTCGGAGCCCGCCCCTGTAGGCGCCCCCGTCGGTGTTGTCGTAGGTCCAGGCCCAGTCGGCGCGCTGCCGACTGTAGTGGTCGCCGGGATCGTCCTCGACGACCCAGGACCCATCGGCGGGAAGGCCGCTGAACTCGAGGGTCACCGCACCGCCCGATCCGTCCTGGGGCTTGTCGTTGAGGACGACGAGACTCACTCCGTTCGGCCCCGACCAGAGCATCAGCTGACTCGTGTCCGACTGGGCGATGGGCTGTATCGAGTTGATCTCGGCCTCGGCGTACCCGTAGAACTCGGAGATCGGGTTGTTGTTCTGCATCGTCGCGATCTCGTAGGACCGGTTGCCCTGCCGCACGACGATGGGTTGGCTGGTCGGGACGCCACCGAGGATCAACTCGGTTCCGTTCTCGACCCGACAGACGTTCGCACAACTGAACCCTGGCTGAGACCGCAAGGGCAGCGGCTCCCCGGTGCCGTTGGCCACCTGGCCCCGCGCCTTGGCGGTCGAGAGGTTCACCCACTCGTCGATGTCGACGACGGTGAAATACGAGAACGATTCGACGGTCGCGCGTGCAGTGCCGTTCTCGATCGTCGTGTCGATCGGATGCCAGCGCCCGTTCACAGAGCCGTTCCACTTGAGGATCGCGAGATCGTCGTACTCGCGGTCGGGAACCGACGGGTCGATCGGAATCTCGACCGTCGCGTCGTCGAACGCGGTCCGGTTCTCGATCTTGACGGTCGGACCCACGCTGGCGCTGCCGTTCAGGTACCCCGGTTTGGGCGTGATCTCGATACCCGGTGCCACGTTACCCTGGCCACTGAGTGTGACCGAAACGCCGGTCGTCTCGTTCGTGGCAGTGGTGTCGTAGGTCTCGTTGCCGTCGACGATACCGTCGCCGTCGGTGTCTTCGTCGAGCGGATCGGTGCCGAACGGTCCACGGATCTCCGCTCTGTCGCTCAGGAAGTCCCCGTCGGTGTCGGCCAGCGTCGGGTCGGTCCCGTTGCCGACCTCTGCAGGGTCGGTCAGTCCGTCGGCGTCGAGGTCGGCGAAGCCCGGCGGCGTGTCGTTCGCGAGTTCCTCGCGGTTGGTGAGGCCGTCGCCGTCGGGGTCCTCCGCACCATCGTCGACGCCGTCGCCGTCCGTGTCGGCCTCGTACGGGAGGACACCGCCGAGTCTGGTCTCTTCGAGGTCGTCGAGTCCGTCACCGTCGGTGTCGGTCTCGAACGGATCGGTCCCGACGTACCACTCCTGTGCCGTGACGAGGGCGTCGCCGTCGGGGTCCTCCAGCCCGTCGCGAGTCCCGTCGTCAGCCTCGTCGGCGTCGGTTACCTGATAGTCGCTGTCTGCATCGAGCGGGGCCGTGCCGGTGACTCGGCGTTCGTAGGTGTCCGGCAGTCCGTCGTTGTCGAGCAACAGTGACGCGGTCGCGGTGTGACCGCCGGCGTTCCGTCCGTGTCGGTTTCCGTCGCTGTTTCCGTGTCCGTTCCCACGGGATTTGCCACGTTTCCGCCCCCGGCCGCGTCGGGTCGACCGGTCCCGGCTCGTCTCCGTGACGGACACTGTGACGGTCGCGACGGGTCGCTCGATCGGAACCGTCGTATTCACCGACGCGTTGAGAGCCGGAGTTGTCGATTCAGCCGTGAGCGGGACCGTCTTCTGTACCGTCCCGTTGATAGCGACCGTCGCGTTACCGAGATCGTCGTATCGAACGTCGAATACGGTCGCCCTGATCGGGAACTCGAACGCTTCGGAGGTGTTTCTGACGGGATCGGCGCGGCCGGTGTACCTCACTGTCGGGGCCGTCGCTGCATCGAGTTCCGACAGGACGCGATCGGCGTGGCGGTACGCGATCCGGAGTTGGGTGACCGCCTGGGCCCGCGCTCGGATCGCCGCTGGACCGGTCCGTCCTCGAGCCGTCTCGATCCCCGCCTGGGCCCGACCGAAAGCCCGCTCGGCGTTCGAGAGCCACGACCGAGTGCGCGAGCGGACGCCCTTCGATACGCGGTCGCTTACGCGCTCGAACGCCCGCTGTGCGGCTCGAAGCGTCCTGTTGACCGACTCGTTGTCGGCGATCGTGATATTCCGTGCGATCGCAACTGCTGTCGCGGACCCGTTGGCCGCACGGGCGTAGGCCGCGAGCGCGGTGAGCGCCTGCTTGTCGTTTTGCAGAACCTCGCCACTGCGGATCCGGTAGGGGTCACGATACGACCCGAGCGTCTCGTTGATGTGCGAGGCCGCCCGGGATCGGTGGTTCGTGAGTGCCTGCCTGTCACGGGTCGGGAGGTTTCGTATCCGACTGTAGGCCACGACTTTCCGAGTTATCGGAGCCGTCTCGTTCCCTGACGGCAGTACGGACTCCGTCTTCGGTTGGGACTCCGTGAACGGTGCTGTACCCCCGTGACTGTCGCCATCGGACGAACCAGCCCCTCGAATTTCGGCGGGCCGGTCGACACCGGAAGTGGTAGCGAAAGCCCCCGGCGCCGCCGTGACGAGAAAAACGCAGAACAAGAGCGCGAACGCTTTCTGGCGAACGGCACTTCGACTGAAACTGTAGGTCCGATTTCCCCGCCCGGGATTCATATTCCAGCAGAAATATTATAAATTTAAAATAGCTTCGATAAGTAAAGAAGCCGTCGAGAGGGGTCCCGGTCGGATACCCTTCGATGGTGAAACCCCGACAGTTCGGACCGATCCGTACGGGCCGACCGCTGCGGCAACCACGGCCACCGTCACGATCCGTGCGAACCCGTGTCCTCAGACTCGGTCCGTCGTCACCAGAAAGTCCGCGAGGAACGACTCGCCCCAGCCGCGTGCGCCCTCGACGCACTTGGCCGCGTAGTAGGGGATCGGTTCCGGGTCGTCCAGCCCGCCGTCGCTCGTGGCGATCAGGCGCTCGTCGAGCCGTTCGACGAGCGGCCCGTCCGCCGCGTCGTAGGGTACCACGTCGGTCGCCGGCACGTCGACCAGGTCGTAGCGGTACTCGCGTCTGCGGTACTCCTCGAACTCGTCGTCGGGCACGTCCGGGACGAGGACGGCGTTGAGCCACGCTCCCGCCTCGGGTGCGGCGTTCAAAATCGCGGTCTCGCCGTTCTCGCCTTCGCGGTGAGCCGAGGCCTTGTCGAACCGGCGGCGGTAGCCGTGGACTTCCACGGGAACGGCCTCGGCGACCGTTTCCGCCGAGAGCGTCGCGGTCAGTGTCGGCTCGTGGAGGAGGCTCCCGTAGACGAGGATACCGTGGCCCGTCATACCCGTACTGACGCCCGCGCCGACATGGCCGTTTCGTTCACACGACGTCGCCCCGGACCGTGGCTCCCTCCGCCTCGGCCCGGTACCGTTTCACCTCGTCGGCGGCCCGTTCGGCCTCGTCGGGTTCGAGGCCGAGCATCTCGAGCGCGCCGGACAGGGGCGGGAAGGCGAACTCGCTCTCCCGGAGCTTCCGGAAGGCCTCGTCGCTGCGTTGTCCCTCCGCCCACAGGCAGACGCCGCGGGGATCGAGGATCTCCGCGTAGTTCTCGCGGGCCATCGCCCCCTCGAGACGCTGTCTGACGTTGTCCTCGAAGGAGGCGTTGCACACCTCCAGGTGGATGGGTTCGTCGTCGTCGACGAGGTGGGCGGCCAGACACTTCTCGGGCGCGGCGTGGCCGCTGGCGTTGGCCCGCAGGTACTCCGGGTACTCCGTGGCCCAGTCGGCGTCGACGGTCTCGCCGACGCCCTCGATCCCGTGGGACTCGCGGAACTCGCGCTCCCGATCCGAGTCGCGTCCGAAGAGCATGTCCTTGGTGACGTAGACGTCGAGGCGTTCGACGGGGTCCAGTCCCAGTGCCACGTCGCCGTAGACCCACACCTCGCGGACGGGCACGGGCATCGGCTCGGACGCCACGGTTTCGACGAGGTCCGCCACGCGTTCGACGGCGTCGCGGCGCTGGAAGTCGGTCATCGACCGCCGGTAGGGCGGGAGCGTGGAAAACGATTTCTGCTCGCCTGCAGCATCTCGCCACGACACTGGCGGTAGTTAGTTGTACCTCCCGGGGATACCCCGTCCCATGCAACTGGAGACGTTCGGCGACGGCAACGACGACCGACTCGTGTTCGTCATGGGCTGGGGCAACCGACCGCGGTTCGACGGCGTCCGGTGGCTGGTCGACCACCTCGTCGATGCCGGCTACCGCGTCGACACCTTCGAGATCCCGCGGACGATCACCGACTTCGAGTCGGAGTATCTCGCCCCCGTCCAGTCCCACCTCGACGGCCTGGACGAGTACCGCCTGCTCAGTCACAGCACCGGCGGGCTGATCACGCGGTACGTGGACGACGACGATCCGGTGACCCGGACCTATCTCAGCCCGTGGTGGGGGTTCCACGAGAGCCTCGACAATCCCGTCATCTCGATCGCGATGAAGCTCCCCATCTCGACGCCGATCCTGCCGGCCGGCAACGACCGCGAGGAACTCGGCGAACTGACGACCGACGAGTGGTACGCCGACGCGCCCGACTACGCGGCACCGACGTTCCTGCGTGAGGCAAAGAACGCTCAGCAGGAAATGCCGCCGTTCGACGCCGACGACGCGGTCTTCTACTCGCCGACCGACACCATCGTCAGTCCCGACGCCATCGAGGCACAGGTCCCACCGGAGAACCGCGTCGCCTACGAGGGCGGCCACGAACTGTTCAACTCCCGGTCGCGCGACGACCACATCGAGCAGGTCCTCGCGGCCGTCGACGAGGGGGCCGACGCGCTCTGAGAGCGAAACCCCGAAGCCCGCCCGGCGACAACCCGCCGGTAATGGACTGTGACAAGTGCGGCGACGAGGCGGTGATGCACGCCGCCTACTCGGGCCTGCACATGTGTGCCGATCACTTCCGTCGGTCCGTCGAGACCCGCGTCCGCCGGCGCGTCCGCGAGGACAACCTCCTGCCCGACGACGCCAGCCCCGACGATCCCGAGACCTGGCTGATCGGCCTCTCGGGCGGGAAAGACAGCGTCGTCCTCACGGAGATCCTGCAGGACACCTTCGCCGAGGATCCGCGGGTGGAACTCGTCGCGCTGACCATCCACGAGGGGATCGAGGGCTACCGCGACGAGTCACTCGCCGCCTGTCGCGACCTGACTGACGAGCTGGACATCCGCCACGAACTGGTCACCTACGAGGAGGAGTTCGACCTCCGGATGGACGACGTGGCCGTCGACGATCCGATGGACATGGCCCCCTGTGCCTACTGCGGGGTCTTCCGCCGGGACCTCCTCTCGACGTACGCCGACGAGTACGACGCCGACAAACTCCTGACCGGGCACAACTTAGACGACGAGGCCCAGACCGCCCTGATGAACTTCTTCGAGGGCGACGTGGAGCAGATGGCCAAACACTTCGACGCGAGTCTCGGTGCCTTCCCGGGTGCGGACGACGGCGGGGGTGACCGCGACGGCACGCCCGTCCGCGTCAGCACCGACGGTCCGTTCGTCCCGCGGGCCAAACCGTTGCGGGACGTACCGGAGAAAGAGGTGGCCCTGTACGCCCAGCTGAAAGACCTCCCCGCCCACATCACCGAGTGTCCCCACGCCAGCGAGGCCTACCGCGGGGAGATCCAGCAACTCCTGTTCGACATGGAGGAGGACCACCCCGGCGTCCGACACTCGATCATGGCCGGCTACGAGGACCTGGCCGCGATGGCCGCCCGCGCGTATCGGGACGGCGGCGGCCCCGAGTACGGCGAGTGCGAGCGCTGCGGTGCGACGACGACCCGTGACGTCTGCCGGAAGTGTTCGCTGGTCGAAGCCGTCCACGCTGCCGATTGACGGCCCCGTCAGCCCTGTGTCAGACGCACGTCGGGCGTAAACGGGCGGCTGACCCGACGTAAACGCACGTTTTCGAGAAAAAGCGGAACGGCGGAAGTTTCCGCGGGTGGGACTCAGTTCGTCCGGATGACGTCGAGCCCGTTTTTCGTCTCGCTGGACTCGTCCTGGCCGCCGTCGGCCCAGCCGTCACTCTGGGCACCGGAGGCGTTGCCCATGCCGCTCTCGACGTTCTCGCTCGCGTCGAAGCTACCCTCGACTTCGGCCTCTTCGGCGTCCATCGCCTGCTTGGACTTGTTGGCCTGCTTCTGGGTGGTCGGGCCGAGGATCTGGGCGCTCTGGACGCCGGTCATGATGGCCATGACACGGACCTTGCCCTTGTACTCCTCCTGGATGCGCGCGCCCCAGATGACGTTGGCGTCGGCCTCCAGGCGGTCGGTGATGTTCTGGGCGATGCCCTCGGCCTCCTTCAGCGTGAGGTCGGGGCCGCCGGTGATGTGGACCAGCCCACCGGAGGCACCGCGGTAGTCCACGTCCAGCAGCGGGTGGTTCATCGCGTCCTTGACGACCTCCTCGGTCTTGTTCTTGTCCTGGGTCTCGCCGACCAGCATCACCGCGACGCCACCCTTGTTCATAATGGATGACATGTCGGCGTAGTCCAGGTTGATCAGCGAGGGCTGGGTGATCGTCTCGGAGATGCCCTTGACCGTCTCGGCGATGATCTGGTCCATCACCGAGAACGCCTTGCCGATGGGCAGGTTCGGGACGTAGTCGAGCAGGCGGTTGTTGTCCAGCACGATGATCGAGTCGGCCTCGTTGCGCAGCTTCTCGAGACCTTCCTCGGCTTTCACCGTGCGGGCGCGCTCGACGTTGAACGGTGTCGACACCATGCCGACGACGATCGCACCCTGCTCTTTGGCGATCTTGGAGATGACCGGGGCTGCACCGGTCCCGGTGCCGCCACCCATGCCTGCGGTCACGAAGACGAGGTCCGCTTCACCGATGACCTCCTTGATGGTGCCCTGGGCCATCTCGGTCGCGCGCTCGCCCATGCTGGGGTCGCCGCCCGCGCCGAGCCCGTTGGTGAGGCTCTTGCCGACCAGGATCTTCGTGTCGGCCTCGATCATCTCGAGGTGCTGGCGGTCGGTGTTGATGGCGATGGTCTCGGCACCGTCGACGCCGATGTTGTACAACCGGTTGACCGTGTTGTTCCCGGCACCGCCCGCGCCGACGATGACGATCCGGGGATCACCGAACCCTTCCGCGCCGGCGTCGGCCTGTTTCTCCTTCTCCTTCTCGTCGTTCTCCAACGCCGACTTTACGAGGTCCTGCATTGTCTACACCTTGGCCCAGGACCGCTTGCGTTCCTCGGAGGAGTCCCGGGTGTCCTCCTGTTTGTTTAGCATGTCGCGGACGGCCGACCGTATGGCCTCGCTCCGGTTCGGGTACTCCCCGGAATCGACCATTCGTTCGACCTCTTCGATCTGCTGTTTCGGAATCCGTAGTGTCACACGCTCCATATTTGGTTCCCCTGTTAGGGTAAGACGATGTGGGGCTTGTCACCGCGCCCCGATGTTTTACACACCGGAAACCGCACCACGGCGGCCGGTTGTTTTGCACCGCACCCGGTGTGTAAGACGCACCGTCTTACGCAGGGTTTACATCTGACTATTAGGTTATAAAGCTTTCCCCGATCGTAAGACACGATCGTATTATCGGAGTAAACGCGGCTATAACGCCGTTTACGCCGGGCTACGACTGGTCCAGAACGTCCGCTGCCGGGGTCCGGCGGCCACAGCTGGGGCAGAACGCCCAGTCCGAACGCAGTTCGTCGCCACACTCACAGAACACCCGGCGGGCCGCCTTCTCGCCGCAATTCGGGCAGTAAACGTGTTCAGGGCCCAGTTCCTCGCCACATTGCTGGCACGTAGTACGCTCCTCCGCGGGCGCGTCTGACACGTCCCCGCCGTCGTCGACCGCCGTCTTACGCTCGTCGACGGTCACGTCGTCGGACTCGGCGGAATCGCCGTCGAGAGCGATGTTTACGTTGATATCCTGTGGCTGGCGGGGCGTAAACGCCGTCTCCAGTCGGTCGGCGATGATCGCGTCCACACGTTCCGCGACGAGGTCGTCGAGGCTGTCCTCGGCCGGCGTGGTCGACGCCGAACTCTCCGGGGTTCCGTCCGTCTCCCTGTCGAGATACGTCCGGAGTGCGTCCCGCATGACCTCGCTTTTCGACGCGTCGAACTCCTCGAGTCGCTCGATGAGTTCGTCGTCCGCGCGGAACGTTATCTTGCTCATTCGACCTGTCATACACAACCCAGCCAAGGTATTTCAATCTTCCCGACCGTCTGACGGTCGTCAGTCGCTGCGACGACGACCGGTGCGAGTCGTACGGGCGGTCGGTCCGTCTCGGTGGCCGTGCCCGCCGTCGATTCCCGAATGATAACCGTTAAGTCCGACAGTCGTCCTACCTTCAGGTGCGTCCGCCCTTAGCTCAGACTGGTAGAGCAGTCGACTGTAGATCGACTTGTCCCCCGTTCAAATCGGGGAGGGCGGATTCGTTCTGCAGATCCGACCGACGCGATTTGAGCTTGTGAGTCGCAGTCGACGAGCGTAGCGAGTCGAACCGTCTCACAGCGTTCAAATCGGGGAGGGCGGATTTACTTTCCGAACGATCCGAAGTCGGGCTTTGCTCGGCAGCCACGGTTTGTGTAGCCGTGGGACTGTCTTCCGGCATAGGAGCTCGGTTTTCGATCGAGGTGTGTCCCGCCGCTCCGCAGTCCGGTGGGGGTCGGCCGCTCCGTTCTCAGATATCGGGAGACCGGTCGACCATACTTATGATCCTGTGCCAGTGGTACGGATATGGACGAGCCGACACGTCGGTGGCTGCTCCGGACGGTCGGTACTGGTGTCGTCGCCGGTACCGCGGGATGCAGTGCCAGCGGTGGAACCGACGACGGACGCGATGCCCCGACCGTCCCGGGCAGCGAGTACCCGACGATCGACGAGTGGCTGACGGAAACCAGGATCGGCGGATCGGCCTCGAACTATCGCGGCGAACTGCTCGACTGGACCGGCCGGGATACCGTGACGATCTCGGTCGGTGTCGACGGAAACGAGGGGAACTTCGCGTACGGGCCGCCGGCGGTGATCGTCTCGACGGGGACGGTCGTCGAGTGGTCCTGGACCGGGATGGGGAACCCGCACAACGTCGTCGCACATCCCGCCGAACAGCTCGGGAAGTCGGACTACACCTTCGACTCCGGCCTGAAAGGCGGGTCGGGCGTCAAGTTCACGACGACGATGGACCGGCAGGGGATCGCCCTCTATCACTGCACTCCCCACCTCTCGCTCGGCATGAAGGGCGGCATCGCCGTCGAGTAGGCGTCCGTCCCGGATGCGCTCGATCGCGCGTTCGGGCGACGACGGGACCGCCGGGCGCTCACGGTCCGCCGTCGGTCGCGCCGTGGATCGGAACTACGCCCGGTTCTCGGTCGGCCGGCCGCCGCTTTCGAGCCACTCCGTCGACCGGATGTCGTAGCCGCCACAGTCGGGGCAGACCTGTGGCTGTCGCTCGAACGTCGTGTGACAGGTCAGACACTCGTACCGGGCCTCCGTCGCTCTCTCGCGGGACAGGTACTCCTTCAACCGCAGTAGTGCCCCCATCCGGATCACCTCGCGATCCCTGTGGGGCGGTTACGGGGCTTGACTGTCGTCCGGATCGCGGGGGCAGATCGACTTCGGGCCTCAGTCATGTCCGGAACACAGGGACCTCCCACTATTGAATGCACCAGACCGTTCAACCGACGGAGGGCGACGGTATCCGGGCGGTTCACGATCCCGGCTGTCGGAGGTGGCCGGACACGTCACGTGGGTCGGCTCCCGTCGTGGGACGACCGCGCCGTTTTTGTGGGTGCCACGGGTGGGTTCGCGCGTGGCAGTATCGTTCGACCTCTTCGGGACGCTGGTCGAGGTCGACCGCTCGTCGGACCCGGCGGCAGCCGTCGCCGCGGCCCTGGAGGAGCGGGGCGTCGCCGTCCCCGACGACTGGGCCAGCGCCTACCGGGAGCGACACGTCGACGCGCCCGACGGCGCGGCGGTACCGTTGCCGGCTCACGTCAGCGCCGCCCTGGACAGCCGTGGCGTCGAGGCTCCCGGGACGGCCGTCAGGCGGGCCGTCGTCGCGGCGTTCGACCCCGAAGTCGAGACCCGACCGGGCGCGGCCGAGGCCGTCCGCGCCGCCGCGGCCCACGGGTCCGTCGGTGTCCTCTCGAACTGTAGCGTCCCGCATCTGGTCTCGCGTGTCCGCACGCGCTCGGCCGTCGACCGGGACCTGCTGGACGCCACGGTCACCAGCATCGGCTGTGGCTGGCGCAAGCCCGACCGCCGGGCCTTCGCGGCGGCCGCCCGGGCGCTGGACGCCCCGCTTGACGACCTGTACCACGTCGGCGACGACCCGCGGACGGACGGGCGCGTGCTGGACCGCGCGGCCGCGGCCGAGGGCGCCGACGTGGGCCCGACCCACGTCCTCCTCGACGACGTGTCCCTCTCCGAGTTGCCCGCGTACATGGAGGGTCGCGCGTGGGACTGACGGGGGCCGTACCGAGCGCCGGTGCCGTCGGGCTGGCGTTCGTCCTCGACGCCGCGGCCGGCGAGCCCCCCACTGCGATCCACCCCGTCGCCTGGTTCGGCCGCGTCGTCGGCCCGCTCGATCGGGACTGGCCCGCGCCGCGGCTGGTCGGCCTCCTCGGCGCGTTCGCGCTCCCGCTTGCCGCGGCCGCGCTCGTCTGGGCCGCTGTCGCGGCCGCGACGACGCTCGATCCGCTCGCGGGCGCGGCCGTCGCGGGGCTGGCGCTGTTCCTCGCGACGAGTCTCCGCCGATTGCTCTCGACGGCCCGGGCCGTCAGCGAGACGACCGAGCGCCACCTCGCGGCCGCGCGCGAGGACCTGCGGGCGCTCGCGGGGCGAGACGCCGCCGCCCTGTCCGCCGGGCAGGTCCGGAGTGCGGCCGTCGAGAGCGCCGCCGAGAACCTCGCCGACGGGCTGGTCGCGCCGCTGCTGGCCTTCGCCGTCGGCGCACAGCTCTCGCTCGCGGTCGGCGCGGCCGCGGCCGCCTGGGTGAAGGCGGTCAACACGATGGACTCGATGCTGGGCTACCGCTCGAAACCCGTCGGCTGGGGGCCGGCGCGACTCGACGACGCGGTGATGTGGTTCCCGGCTCGCGCGAGCGCGCTGTTGCTCGCCGCGGCGGCCGGCGCGCCGACCGCGCTCCGCTCGGCGTCCCGCTGGGTCGACGCGGTCCCCTCGCCGAACTCGGGGTGGCCGATGGGGACGCTCGCGGCGGGACTGGACGTGCGACTCGAAAAGCCGGGCGCGTACGTCCTCAACCCGGGCGCGACTCTCCCGACCGTGGCCGACGCCCGGGCGGCCGTCCGGACCGTCGCCGTCGCGGGCGTCCTCGCGTACGCGCTCGCGGCCGCCGTCGTCGTCCTCCCGGAGGTGCGCTGACCGTGTCCGGCTCGCTCCCCGCCCGCCTCGTCGACGCCACCCGCGGCGCGCTGGGCTTTCTCACGCGGTTCCCGGTCGGCACCGACCGGTGGGCCTGGGCGGCGTTCCGGCACACGCCCGCGGCGTTCGTCCCCGTCGGCTACCTCGTCGGTGCGCTCGCCGCCGTCCCCGTTCTCGTCCCGCTCCCGGTCGCGACCGCGGCCGTCCTCTTTCCACTGGGGCTGGTCGCGCTCACGGGGATCAACCACGCCGACGGCGTCGCGGACGTGGGGGACGCGGCCGTCGTCCACGGCGGCGAGGACCCCGTCGCGGCCCGCCGGCGCGTCCTCAAGGACAGCTCGCTCGGCGTCGGCGGGACGCTCGCGCTGGCCCTGCTGGTGGCCGGGCTGGTCGCGGCCGGGGCCGCGCTCGCGGGCCTGCCGCCCCGTGTGGCCCTCGCCGTCGTCGTCGCCGCGGAGGTCGGCGCGAAGTGCGGGATGGCCCTGCTGGCCTGTCTCGGGACCGCGCCGGCCGACGGGCTGGGCGCACAGCTGACCCGCGTCTCCGGCCCCCGGGATCTGTTCGCTCCGGTCCTGCTGGCCCTGCCCGCCGCCGTTCTGACCCTGCCGTCGCCGGCCGCGGCCGTCGCGCTCGGTGCGGGCCCCCTCGCGACGCTGGCGTTCTGGCGGTGGGCCGCGGCTCGCCTCGGCGGCGTCAACGGTGACGTGTTCGGGGCCGCCAACGAACTGGCCCGCGTCGTCGCGCTCCACGCGGGGGTGATCGCGTGGACGCTCTCCTGATGTGTGGCGGGCGCGGCACCCGACTGGACACGCCGGTCGAGAAACCCCTGTACCGGATCCACGGTCGACCGATGGTCGACCGCGTTCACGACGCGCTCGCGGGAAGCGGGGTCGAGTCGGTCGTGGCGGCGGTGTCACCCCACACGCCCGAGACCGCCGCCCACCTCCGCGAGCGCGGCGTCGCCGTCGTCGAGACGCCCGGCGAGGGGTACGTCGCCGACCTCGACGCCGCGCTCTCGACGGTCGACGCCCCGGCGGTGACCTGCGTGGCCGATCTCCCCTTGCTCTCCCCGGCGCTGGTCGATACAGTCTGCCGGGAGTACCGGGACGCCGCGGCCGACTCGCTGACCGCCGCCGTCCCCGCGGCGCTGAAACGGCGGCTGGGGGTGAGCGTCGACACGACCTTCGAGAGCGAGGGGCGGGAACTCGCCCCGGCCGGACTGAACGTCGTGGGCGGCGACGAGGGGACGGTGTGGGTCGGGTCGGCCTCGCGGCTGGCGGTCAACGTCAACCGTCGCGGGGACGGGGCGGTTGCGGCGTGGCTGGCCCGGTGGCTCGACGCGCCGAGGGAATGAAAAGTATCTTTCGACCGGGGACACTGGGTACCGGCGATGGATCCCGACGCGGTAGACGCCTTGCTCTCGGCCGGCGAGGAGTCGGACGCCGACGACGCGCGAGTGCCACACGGGAGTTCGGACGACCGGCAGGTACTCGATTTCAGCGCCAACACCAACCCCCAGTACCCCGAGGCCGTCTCGCGGATCTACGAGACCGCGCTCCCGACCGCGCGCGAGTACCCCGCCGACGACTACGCCCCGTTCCGCGTCGCCGCCGGCGAGTACGTCGGCTGCGACCCGGAATCGGTGATCCCGACCGCTGGCGGTCTCGCCGCCATCCGGCTCGCAATGGGCACCGCCGTCCGCTCCGGCGAGTCGGTGCTGGTGCCCGCGCCGACCTTCGGCGAGTACGCCCGCGAGGTCCGCCTCCAGGGCGGCGAACCCGAGTTCGTCCCCCACGACGAACCCCTCGATGCCGACCCCGCCGACCACGCGCTGGTCGCGATCTGTAACCCGAACAACCCCACGGGCGAGCTGTACGACGCCGACCGGCTCCGGGCGTACGCCGACCGTTGTCGCGCGGCCGACACCGTCCTGCTCGTTGACGAGGCCTTCCTCGATTTCACCGAAGACCCGTCGCTCGCGGGCGAACCCGGCGTGATCGTCGCCCGTTCGCTTACCAAGATGTTCGGTCTGCCCGGCCTGCGGGCGGGCTTCGCGGTCGCGACGGGGGACCTCCGGGAGCGGCTCGCGGCCGCGCGGCTCACCTGGTCGCTGTCGGAACCCGCCGCCGCCGTCGGGACTCACTGCATGAACCAGTCGGAGTTCGTCGCCGAGACGCGCCAGCGCGTCGCCCGCGAGCGCCCCCGGATGGCCGCGCGGCTGAGCGACCGCTTCGACGTGTTCGACTCGGACGCCCCCTTCCTCCTCTGTGACGCCGGGTCGAGCGAGGCCGTCGACGACGTGATCGAGGAGGCCCGGGAACACGACATCGCGATCCGAGACGCCCGCACGTTCCGCGGGCTGGACTCCCACTTCCGGGTCGCCGTCCGGATGCCCGCCGAGGACGACCGCCTGCTCGCCGCGCTGGGGGTATGAGGGCGACCGTCGCCGACGGCGTCCTCCGGTTTTCGGGTCCGGATCGCTGGCTCGCCACGGGCCCGGGCGGCGGCTACCGGACCGCGACGGCGGCCTACAACGTCTCCGTCCCCGAGGGGTTCGACCGGACCGACCTCGACACCTACGTCGCCCAGCGCCGCGAGCGGGCGGGCTTCGAGGCCGACGGCCCCGCGCTCCTGACCGGCGTCGATCTCGCGCACGCCCGGGGTGCCCGCGCGGAGTCGGTGACGGTCGTCGCGACCGCGGGGCTCTCGAACCCGGCCGCGCTCCCGATGGCTCCCGCGGGAACCGACGGCGACGCCCGGGACGGCGACGGACCCTCCGACCCCGAGATCGGGACGGTCAACCTGCTCGTGGGGACGGCCCGCGCGCTGGATCGGGGCGCGCTGGCGACCCTGCTCGCGACCGCCGTCGAGGCCAAGACCGCGACCCTCCAGTCGCTGACCGGGTTCACGGGGACCACCTCCGACGCCGTCGTCGCCGGCTGTACCGCCGAGGGCGAGCCCGCCGAGTTCGCGGGGGGCGGAACGCCCGTCGGCGCGGCGACGCGGGCCTGCGTCCGCGAGGCGGTCCGGGCGAGTCTCCGCTCCCGGTACGCCGACCGCAAGCTCCCTGACGCCGTGGCCGACGCCGACCACGGCGTCCGGACCGACGAACGCGCGACCGTCTTCCGGCCAGCGGACCGGGAGTGATACGGTCCTCGCGCCCGGAGGAGGGGTATGACCGACACGACGGACGCGGACGACCCGCTGGGCCCCCGCGAGATCGGGCCGAGCGCGCCAGAGGAGTTCGGCCTCGTACAGGTCTGGTGGGGCGACGGCAAGGGCAAGACGACCGCGGCCCTGGGGATGGGCTTCCGGGCCGCGGGCCACGGCTACCGCGTCCACGTCCTCCAGTTCATGAAAGGCGGAACGAGTACCGTCGAGGACGTGCGCGGCGAGTACAACGCCATGGCCGCCATGCCGGGCATCTCCTACGAGAACGCCGGCCACTACGGCTGGCACGGCTTCATGGACGACAGCGAGGACGACGAACACGAGGCCCGCGCCCGCGGTGCGCTCGCGCGAGCCCGCGAACTGATCGAGGGAGCCGCCGGCGCGAACCTCTCGACGCCGTTCCCGCTCGACGGCGACCCCGACGACGGCGTCCACATGCTCGTCCTCGACGAGGTGCTGTACGCCGCCAACCGCGGGCTGATCGACCCCGAGGACGTGATCGGGCTGATCGAAGACAAACCCGCGGACCTGGAACTCGTCCTGACGGGCGGGCACGACCGCCCCGAGTACGTCACGGAGCGCGCCGACCTGGTCACCGAAGTCGGGAAGGAGCGCCACCCCATCGAGGCGGGTCAGGGGGCGCGGAAGGGAACGGAGTTCTGAAAACCGACGGACGGCTGTCTGACGCGCGGCGAACACCACCACAAGACACATTATTCACCCCTTCCCCTCCAGTGTCGTGGCGGACGGGCGCGACACGCGCTCCCCTCCACAGTCACACGCTCCTGCGGTCGAATCGGTTTAGTCGTTCGCCCCCTACCGACGGGTGTGAGCGAGGCCAGGACCATCCTCGTCGCCGGCACCGCCAGCCACGTCGGCAAGAGTACCGTCGCCGCCGGGCTCTGCCGACTGCTCGCGGACCGGGGCGTCGACGTGGCCCCCTACAAGGCCCAGAACATGAGCAACAACGCCCGGGCGGTGGCCGACCCGGACGGCTCGACGGGCGAGATCGGCGTCTCCCAGTACGTCCAGGCCCGGGCCGCCCGCGTCCCGGCGACGACGGACCACAACCCCGTCCTCCTGAAACCCCGCGGCGACGGCGAGTCCCAGCTCGTCCTCCAGGGCGAGGCCGTCGCCCACTACGGGGTCGGCGAGTACTACGAGGACCACTGGGACGACGCGCTCGCGGCCGCCCGCGAGTCACACGCGCGCCTGGCCGCCGCCCACGACGTGATCGTCGCCGAGGGCGCGGGCTCGATCGCGGAGCCGAACCTCCGGGAGCGAGACCTCGCCAACGTCGAGACCGCCCGATTCTCGGACGCGGACGTCCTGCTGGTCGCCGACATCGAACGCGGCGGCGTGTTCGCTTCCCTCGTAGGCACTATCGAGCTGATGCCCGCGGACCTTCGCGAGCGAGTCGTCGGCGCGGTCATCACGAAGTTCCGGGGCGATCGGTCGCTGCTCGACTCCGGGATCGAGGAGTTCGAAGAGCGGACCGGCGTGCCGGTCCTCGGCGTCTTGCCGTACGACGATCCCGGCCTGCCCGAGGAGGACAGCGTGTCGCTCCCGGCGGTCGGCGAGCGGGCCGTTCGCGGCGACGACGGGGTTCCCGACGAGCGGGCGGTGACCGTCGCGGTCCCGCGGTTCCCCCGCGCGTCCAACGTGACCGATCTGGAGCCGCTGGCCCGCGAGCCGGGCGTCCGGGTCGCGTACCTGCCCCTCGACGCGGCGCTCGACGATACCGACGCCGTCGTCCTCTCGGGGACGAAGAACACGGTCGACGACCTGCGCGCGCTCCGGGAAGCGGGGTTCGGTACCGAACTGGCGGCCTTCGACGGGCCGGTGGTCGGGCTCTGTGGCGGCTACCAGATGCTCGGCGAGTGGATCACCGACGCGGGCGTCGAGAGTACCGACGACCCCGACGCCGTCGCGGGGTTCGGCCTGCTCCCGGTCGAGACGCGCTTCGAGACTGACAAGCGGGTGGAACCGGTGACCCGGGAGTTGCGCGGTGTCGGGCCGCTCTCGGGGGCCGCGGGGTCGGTCACGGGCTACGAGATCCACATGGGGCGCACGCGACTGGTGGGCGACGCGGCGCGCCCGTTCCCCGGCGACGGGGAGCGCGATCCCGACGGTGCCGCGACCGGTCGGGTGTTCGGCACCTACCTCCACGGACTCTTCGAGAACCGCGTCGCTCGCGAGGCGTTCGTCGAGACGGTCTTCGCGGCCGCCGATCGCGACGGACCGACCGGGACAGCGCCCGGGAGCGACGAACCGGCCCGCGGCGGGATCGACGCGGCCGCCGACCGGGCGGCGACGCTGCTCCGCGACCACGTCGACCTGGACGCGCTCGCACTCCCCCGCGGGGACGGCGACCGCCGTCCCTAAATTTAAGTCCGAAAACGCGACCACGCCCGGCACATGAGTCAGCGGGTTGGGGAACAGGTGCCAGCACCGGTCCCGCCGGACGATCCCGACGCCTGGTACGCGCCCGAGGTGTGCGACCAGCGGGAGATCCACCCCGGCGTCGTCGCGACGATCCGCGAACGCCCCGACGGCTTCGCCTACGAGATCCGCGAACCGTCGATGACGCCCGGCGAGCGAAGCGACTTCGCCCGCGTGCGCGATCACTTCGCGGACGCGGGGTTCGCCCGCCCGCTCACCCGCGAGGGAGCGATCGAGTTGATGGCCAGCGGCTTCGAACCGAAATCGCGGCGCGTGATCGACCGTCTGACCGACTGCACCCACGCCGAGCGCCGCCGTCTGGACTACCACGCGCTCGCGGAGTTGCGCTGTCTGGAGGAACTCACGCCCTACGCGCTGGACGAGCGCATCGACGTGGCCGACGCCGCCGAGGACCGGCTCGTGGTCCACACCGAGGACTACGCGCCCGCCGTGACCGAGTTGCCCGCCGATCCCGACCACCTGGAGCGGTTCGCCAGCGAACGGCTGGAACGACACACCGTCGAGTTCCACGGCTTCGAGATTCCCGTGGTGATCTACCGGGAGAACGTCCTCGGGAACGACCCCTTCACCACGAAGTACGCGGTGCAGGAACCGGATCTCCTGCCGGGCGACGAACGGCTCATCGAGGACTGCAAGGAGCGGATCTGGGAGACCAGTACCGACGGCCTCGTCGAGGACGCCGCCGCGTTCGTCGACGAACGCGCCCGGGAACTCCTCTCCCGACAGCTGACCGCCCGGAACACCCGGGCGTGGTTCGACGCGCTCTCCTACCGGGTGCGGGCGGCCCTGGCCGAGTACGATCTGGCCGTCCCGCCGGTCGACCGTCGGTTCGCCGACGACCGCCTCTCCGATCTGGTCTACTACGTCCTCCGGGATTACGTCGGGCACGGCAAACTGACGATCCCGATCCGGGACCCGACGCTCGAAGACATCGAGGCCAACCGGGTCGGAGAGCGCGTCAAGGTCGTCCCGCGTGCGGACGTGGGCCACAACGAGCGCATCCCGACGAACCTGACCTTCGAGGACGAGAAGACGTTCGTCAACGTCGTCACCCAGCTGGCCGCGGCCGACGGGACGGAGCTGAACGCCAGCACGCCGAGCGCGAAGGTGAACCTCCAGCCCGAGGGGGTCGACGAGACGATCCGCTGTGCCGTCGCGCTCCCGACCATCAGCGAGGACGGACCCCACATCTCGATCCGCAAACAGGCTTCCGACGTGCTGACGCCCGTCGACCTGCTCCACCGGGACAGCGTCTCGACGGAACTGGTCGCACTGCTGTGGTTGCTCTACGAACACCGCGGGGTCGTCCTCTTCTCCGGCCCGACCGGCGTGGGCAAGACGACGCTGATGAACGCCCACATGCCCTTCGTCCGATACGACGATCGGCCGATCAGCATCGACGAGGGCTCCCGGGAGGTCCAGCTACCCCACGAGACCGGCGTCTCGCTCACGACTCGCGACCACGAGAGCGAGTACAAACGCGTCACGATGTCGGACCTGATGACGGAGGCGAACTACCTCAACCCGGACATCGAGGTGATCGCGGAGATCAACACGCCCGCGTCCTTCGAGACTTTCGCCGAGAGCCTCAATACGGGCCACGGCATCATCGGGACGACCCACGCCGAGGACGTGCCGACGCTGGTCAATCGGGTCGTCGAGCAGGGGCTCCCGCCGTACCTGCTGAAAGAGATCGATCTCGTCGTCTTCCCGCGTCACGTCGACGGTGACCGCTACGTCGGCCGGGTCGTCGAACTGCTGGACGAGTCGGCGTTCCGGGCACTGGACCGGGACGCTGACACCTGTGGAACGATCCGGAAGGACAGTACGACGATCTATCACAACACCGTCGTCGACCGCGACCACGACGGCGAGTTCCACCTCGCCTACGACCACCCGCGGCTGGGCGACGACGGACGGTCGCTGGGGACGCGCGTGTTCCACCGCCTCGCCGAGCGGACCGACAGGCCCGTCGACGCCGTCGAGGACGAGTTCCACCGGAAACACCGGTACGTCGAGTACCTCCAGCGGGAGGGTGTCACCGACTTCGGTGACCTGTTCGAGTTCTTCGCGGATCTACGGACCGACGAGGCGGCCACCGTCGAGCGGGCGAGCCGATCCATCGCGGACCGTGACGGCACCGACTACGAACCGGACATCGAGATCGGGGGTACCGATGGCGACGACTGATCGCGAGGGAGCGAGAACCCCGGCCACTGGGGGCCGGTCGCTGTCCGTCCTCGACCGCGGGCTGTACGCGCTCTTCTCCCGTCACGCCGACCGGCCACGACACGAACGCGACCGCGAGCGCTACCGGGCCGCGAACCTCCCGACCGGGTTCGACGTGTACCTCGCACGGGTCTACGGGATCTCGTGGGCCGTACTGATCGCGCTGGCGGTGCTGACGGGAACCGTCGCCGCCGCACTGCCGCCGGCGCTGATCGACGGCGTGGTCGGCTTCCTGCGGTCGGGCCTGCCGATCGTGAACCGCGTCGGCCTGCCCACGGTTCCCCGACCCTACGTCGCGGTCGCAGCCGGACTGGCGACCGGACTGGCGGGCAAACGACTCACCGTCTGGGCCGGAGGGCTCTACCTCCGGTGGGTCGCCAGCGCCCGTCGATCGAGCATCGAGCGGACGCTGCCGGGTGCGGTCCGGTACCTGCGGGTCCTCGCGACGGGGAGCAGCGACCAGCGCGCGATGCTGCGTACCGTCGCCGACCAGGACGCCTACGGCGAGACCGCGGCTGCCTTCCGGACGGCGCTGAACAAGGCCGAGCTGACCGGCAGCGTCGACGAGGGGCTGGAGATGGTCGCCCGGGACACCCCCTCGAAGGACCTGCTCGCGCCCTTCCTCCTCAAGTTCCGGGAACACGCCAACCAGGGCGGGGACGCGCTGGCGAACTACCTCCAGCTGGAGGGGCGGATGCTCTCGAACCGGGAGGCCCGTGCCCGCGAGCGGACCGGCGGCTTCCTCGAACTCCTCTCGGAACTGTTCGTCGTCCTGCTGGTTCTCCCGGCGCTGTTCGTCCTCATCCTGACGGTGATGAGCGTCCTCGCACCCGGGCTGTCGGAACCGGTCGCCACGCCGGTCGGTCCGGTGGCGACCAAGACGATCCTGGTGTACGGGAGCGGCGCCTTCGTCCTCGCGGTCGGTGCCGGTTCGGCCCTGCTCGTCGAGTCGCTCCGACCGGCCGAACACTCGACGGGCCGGTACGACCTGCCCGACGACGTCCTCGGTTTGCTGGAGAGCGTGCCGACCAACCCGGCAAGCGCGGCGGTCGTGACCGCTCCGCTGGCCGTGGCGGTCGCCGTCCTGTTGTGGACCTGGAGCTATCGCCCGCCGAACGCCATCCTGCTGGGATACGTGGCCTTCGGACTCCCGGTCGGGATCGTCGCCGTCCGGCGGGCACGCATCGACGACGCGAAGGACCGCGAGATCAAGGACTTCGTCCACGCGGTGTCGGGCCACGTCAGCCTCGGGCGACCGTTCCCCGACGCCGTCGAGCGGGTCACCCGCGAGGTCGACCTCGGCGCGCTCCAGGAGGACGTGGACGACCTGGCGTTCATGATGAACCTGACGACCGGCGGGGACCGGAGCGACGACACGACCGACGTACAGGCCGCCGCACTCGCGCAGTTCGTCGATCGGGTGGGAACGCCGATGGCCGAACAGACGATCGGGCTGGTGACCGGCGCGCTCGACGCCGGGAGCGACTCCGAGGACGTGTTCGAGACGCTCCAGACCGAGATCGGGCGGCTCTATCACGAACGCAAGCAGTTGCGCTCGTCGCTTCTGGTGTACGTGGCGGTTGGCTGGACGACGGCGTTGCTCGTGGTCGGCATCATGGTCGCGGTCAACGGCTACGTCCTCGACGGGTTCACGCAACTGTCCTCGGTCGCCGGATCGAGCGCGGGACTGGCGATCAGCCCGGACGCCATCGACCCGGCACGGGACCGCTGGCGGTTCTACGTGGTCACGCAGGCGACGATGCTCGCCTGTGGCTGGTTCGCGGGCACGGCCTCGCGCGGTCGCTACGAGGCACTCCTCCACTCGGCCGCGCTGGTCGGTATCGCCTACGTCGTCTTCACGGGGGCGGGAATGGTATGACTCGCGGGCAGTCCAACGTCGTCGGCGTCGCCCTCCTGCTCGGCATCGCGGTCATCTCGATGGCCGCGCTCACGGCCGCCATCGGCGCGCTCGTCCAGCACAACGCGGCCAGCGCCGACGCCGCTCGCGTGGCCACGGCGTTCGACGACGCACTCGAACCGGTCGAGACGACCGGCCAGCACCGAGGGACCGTGCGCTTCACCAGGGGTCACCTCTCGACCGTCGATCGCGAGATCAGAGTCCTGGACGGCTCCGGCATCCGGGCCACCGTCGAGGTCGGCGGGCTCGTCTTCGAGGCGGGTGAGCGCAGCGTTACCTACGTGGGCGACGCCATCGTCCGGCGATCCGGTGGGAGCGCGTGGCTGCACGACGGACCGCCGATCACCGCCGCGCCCGGCGGGGACGTGTTCGTCGCGAGCGTCGCACGTCTCGACGCGAGCGCCGTCGGCGTCGGCGGCACCGGTGAGACATCGATTACGGTCCGAACGCGCGTCACGCACGACCGGACCGCGCTCGGAAGCGGGACCTTCGGGGTCGCCATCGAGACGGCCACGCCGGGGCCGCTCGAACGCTGGTTCAGCGAGCGGAACGCCTCGGTGGCGCGGCGGGACTTCGACGGCGACGGGACCCCGAGTGTCGTCGGCCGCTTCCCTGGGAACCGGACCGGTTACCTCGTCGTCCACGACATGCACGCGGAGGTGACGGGCGGATGACGGGGGCGTTTCGGCGGGACGACAGGGCGTTCAGTACCGTCGTCGAGAAGGTGCTGGCCATCGGGCTGGTGACGCTTTTCGTCAGCCTCGTCTCGGTCACGGTCTACGGCGGTCTGGTGCCCGACGCCCGGACGGCGGCCGGCGAAGAGCTGAGCGAGCGGACGCTCGCGGCTGCCGCCGAGCGGGTCCAGCAGGCCGTCCCGCCGAACGCGACGGCGGTCGACGTACGGGTGCGGGTCGACGTGCCGCCGACGATCCGGGGCGCTGGCTACGAGATCCGCGCCGAGAATCGCTCGCTCGTCCTCGATCACCCGCACGACCGGCTCGACGAACGGGCGCGGCTCGCGCTCCCGGGATCGGTCGTCCGGGTCGAGGGACGGTGGGAGAGTGGCGAGACGACGTACGTCCGGGTCAGCCGTACCGACGCCGGGCTGGTCGTCCGGCTGGAGGGACGATGAGCGCCAGAGCCCAGACGAACCTCCCGGCGCTCGCCGTCGCGTTGCTGGTGTTGACGACGACGGCCGGGGTCGGCATGGCGCTGGCCGACGGTGCGTTCGCCAGCGCCGAGCGCGACGCCGCGGAGCGACGAGTCGCCGTCGCACTGTCGGAGCGGCTGGTCGGTCCCGCGGGACCGCTGACGGCACGGGCGAACGTCCTGAACGCGACGGCGGTCGGGAACCTCACCGCGACCCGGCTCCGGACCCGGTTCCCGGTCGTGGGTGACCACGCCGTGCGCGTCCGGCTCGGCGACCGCACGGTCGCCGCAACCGGGACGCCCGACGGCGGCACGACGATCCGGCGGATCGTCCTCGTCCGGGAGACCCAGACCCGGAGCTACGAGCCGTCGCTGGCGGTCGGGAACACGACGACGATTCCGCGCCGGACCGACCGCGTTCGCCTGCGACTCGACCCGCCACCGCGGACCGCGCTGCACACCGTCCGCGCGAACGGTCGGGTCGTCCTCCACAACGCGTCCGGACTCCGGGGGACGTTCACCGTCGACCTCTCCCGGTTCGAGACGACGGAACTCGGGTTCGCGGCCAACCGGAGCCTCGCGACGGGGACCGTCCGGGTGACCTACTTCCCGGCCAGAGAGACGAAGGCGATCCTGGAGGTGACCGTGGATGCTAGGTGACCGCGGCCAGCTCTCCCTGTCGCTGATCGAGGCCGGCGTCGGAGTCGTCTTCCTGCTGACTGTGACGATGGGGTTCGCGCTGGGCGTTCCCCAGCCAGACACCTGGGAGCCACAGCTCGACGCCTACGCGGAGGACACGGCGACGGTCCTGCGCGGCGAAGCACCGCATCACCGGGGAACGACCCGGCTCGCCGAAGTCGTGGCCTCGGAGTCGAGTTTCGAGCGCGAGCGAGCGGCACTGGATCGACGAGTCGAGCGGATCCTCCCGGACAACCTCATGTACCGCGTCGCGACGCCACACGGCGCGGTCGGATTCGAGAAACCCGCCGGCGTCCCGGTGGGGCGAGCGACCGTCACGACGGTCAACGGCGACGTGACGATCTGGGTGTGGTACGCGTGAACCGGACCACCACCGAGGGGTCGAGGGGACGGGACGGCGAGCGGGGCCAACTCGTCCTCGCCGCGGCCGCGGTCCTCGCGGTCGCGCTCGCGCCGGTCGTCCTCGCGTACCTCCAGCTCGGCTACCACGCCGACGTGGCCGCCAGTTCCGACTACGATGCCCCCGTCGCCAACGCCGAGCGACTGCTGGAACGGGCCGTCCACGAGGTCGCGACGAACGCGACCGGGCGACCCTGGAGCGCACGTGACGAGGTCGTCCGAGCGGTTCGGGAGCGGCTCGACCCACACCGATCGACGCTGGCCACTGCACGGATCGAGTCCGGGACGGTCTACGAAACCGCCTACAATCGGTCGGCTGCCGAGGACTGGGCGGACGACCGCTGTCCGGCGGGCCCGAACCGGGACTTCGGCGACTGTGAGGTACGACGCGGCGTCGTGATACAGGAACGGGTCGGGGAAACCCACGTCCTCGCGGTCGCGCTGGACGTGACCGTGACCACCGAGCGCGGGAGACGGCGGGTGACGCTGGTCGTGGAGTCCACGTAGGGACGCCGCCGACCGACTGCCGGACCTCTCAGGGTTTGACCAGCACCTTCAGCGCCTCGCGGTCGGCCATCGCCCGGTACCCTTCCGGGACGCCGTCCAGATCGACCGTCTTCGTGAAGATCGGCGCGGGGTCGAGCGTCCCACCGAGTACGTCGGCCATCAGCTCCTCGGCGTAGGCTCGCACCGGCGCGACGCCGCCCCGGAGCGTGACGTTGTCGCCGAAGAAGTCGTACAGCTCCAGCCCCTCGGCGTCGACGCCGTGGGGGACGCCGACGTAGCCGACCGTGCCGCCGGGGCGACAGACCGAGACGGCGGTGTCCATCGACGACGCCGCGCCGACACACTCTAAGACCTGATCCACGCCGCCGTCGGTCGCCTCCAGCACTCGCTCGGTTTCGTCGCCCTCGCCGCCCAGCACCGTGTCGGTCGCGCCGAACTCGTCGGCGAGGGCGAGGCGGTCCTCGTGGTGCCCGACGGCGACGATCCGGCGGGCACCGAGCCGGCGGGCGGCGAGGACGCCACAGAGGCCGACCGCGCCGTCGCCGACGACCACGCAGGAACTCCCGGGTTCGACGCCGGCACTGACGGCGGCGTGGTGGCCCGTGCCAAGCACGTCCGTCAGCGGCAGGAGCGATTCGAGCGCGTCCTCGTCGTCGGCGTAGCGATCGGGGACCCGGACGAGCGTCCCGTCGGCGTGTGGCGCGCGGACGTACTCGCCCTGCGCGCCGCCGTTGTCGCCGTTCCAGGAATCGCCGTTCACACAGGAGGTGTGCAGGCCCTTCCGGCAGAACTCGCACTCGCCGCAACTGACGACGAAGGGTGCGAACACGCGGTCGCCGGGTTCGACGCTGCGAACGTCGTCACCGACCTCCTCGACGATCCCCATGGGTTCGTGGCCGACCCGCGATCCCCGTTCGCGGTCGCTATCGCCGTTGTAGAACCACAGGTCGGAGCCACAGATCGCGGTGTGAGTGATCCGGACGAGTGCGTCCGTCGGTTCGGTCAGTTCCGGTTTCGGTACCTCCTCGATGCGAACGTCGTCGGGGCCGTGGAAGATTGCGGCGCGCATACCCCCTGCAGGGCCAGCGGGGACAAAGAAGTACGGTCCGGAGTCGAATCCACGACGACGGGTGCCGCGATAGGGTTCTCGTCACCCGGGACGACGGTCACTCGGCCTGCAAGTCGTGGTCGAGACGTCCCCAGGCGGACATGCCGTTCTGGACGGATTTCGCGTCGAAGTCGTGGGCCCGCAGAAACTCGGCGGCCCGGGCGGACGTCACACCGGCCTTGCAGACGACCGCGATCTCCTCGTCCTCGGGGAGTTCGTCGAGACAGCGTTCCAGCCCCGAGTAGTCGTCCTGCAGCAGGTCCTCGTAGACCGGGAGGTTCGTACTTCCGGGGATCCGCCGCCGTGCGTAATCCCGCTCCGTCCGAACGTCCAGAACGAAGAGGTCCGGCGTGTCTTCCCGCTCGAGTCGACGTGCGACCTCGGCGGCCTCTATTCCAGTATTGCTCATTTCATCCAATATCAGGAGGCAGACAATGATAAACGTCGTGGATACGGACCGAAGGCCAGTCCTGGTGGGTCGACAGCCATACGCGAACACTCGGCTGTCCGTCGGAGCTGGTAGCACGCCGAACCGTCGATTGCCAGATAGATCGGAAGCGTCGAGATCCAGCAATTATTTCACACCACGCACACAACTGTCGGCGATGGGACATCACACGTTCGACGCGGGGAAGGCGGCCAAACTCGAAGACGCCGCCGCCCGCTATCGCGCCGTCTCCCGCGAGGAGCTCCTCTGGGCGCTCGATCTCGCGGGAACGGAGACGGTCGTCGATCTGGGGAGCGGAACCGGCTTCTACACCGACGACGTCGCGCCCCACGCCGATCGCGTGTACGCGGTCGACATCCAGCAGGCGATGCACGACCGCTATCGGGAGAAAGGCGTCCCCGAGAACGTCGCCCTCGTGACCTCCGGGATCGAGGACCTGCCCTTCGCGGACGGCGAACTCGACGCCGCCGTCTCGACGATGACCTACCACGAGTTCGCCACCGACGAGGCGCTGGCCGAACTCGCGCGGGTCCTCGCGTCCGGCGCTCGACTCGCGGTCGCCGACTGGTCGGCCGACGGGACCGGCGAGGACGGCCCGCCGCTGTCCGAGCGGTTCCGCGAGGCCGAGGCGGCCACGGCGCTGGAGACGGCCGGGTTCGAGATCGAGTTCCGGGCGACCCGACCCGAGACCTTTCTGGTGGTCGGAACGAGACGCTGAACCGGTCGTTCGGGCCGACGCCGGACCGTCAGCGGTCAGATCTCGACGACCCAGGCCCGGTAGTCCGCGTCGCGGCCGTAGACCTCGCGGAAGACGCGGTCGAAGACGGTTCCGAGCCGTTCCGGGTCCCCGCGGGCCGTGATCCGGACGTTCGTCCCGTGGGCGTCCTCCGGACTCGTCAGTTCGTCGATCCGGAACTGTGGGTACTCCGACAGCAGGTCCTTCAGCCGCTCCAGTTCCGCGTCCGTGCAGTCGAGGTTCACGGTGTCCTCCGCGAACTGGATCCAGGGGACAGTGTGTTCGGGGGCGTCGTCGGGGAGGTCCGTGTCCGCGGCCGCCTCGGCGGGCGTCGGCTCCGGCTCGATGGTGAGAAAGGGGCTGTCGCGCTCGCGGTGTGCCTCGACGGCCGCGGCGTACAGGTCCCTGCGCCCGTCGGGCGTGTCGGCGTCGAAGCGTGTCACGGCCGCCCGTTCGTCCGCCGGTGACAAAAGACCGGGCGTTCGTCCTCAGTCGACGACGTAGGACTGGTGGTCGCCACGCGTCCGTACGTCGACGAACTGGTGGCGGGTAGCGTCGTCGTCGCCGACCGTGCCCGCGAACGAAGCGTCGCGCTCGTCGGTGTCGTACACCTCGTTTGCCCCGTACAGATCGTGGTCGTGCAACCGCTCGCGGATGTCCTCGGGAACGTCGGCGTCGGTCCGCAGATCGACGACGAGCAGGCGGTCGGTGAAACTCTTGGCGAGCCAGGCGTCCACGACCGTCTCGCGCTCGCGGAGGTCGGCGGCCAACTGGCGCAACTCCGCGGTTCGGTCCATCACGACACCGTTCGCTCCGCTCGAGGAAGTGCGCGGTCCCGAACATGTCGGCCGAACGAGTTCGTCGCGACGTTGCCGGCGGCGTGTGTCGCATCCGTGTCCTGCGATACCGAGCCCCAGCCGGACGCGAAGATATTCGCGACAATGCCCAATGGGAAGTCGTGAAAAACCCGCCGTAGAATGGCAATTCCGTCGTGGACGAGCGTCGTACTGATGGGGGTACTGCTGATCGGCACGGCGGCGTGGTTGCGCCGGCTGGAAGACTGGCGGTCGTACTCACCCGTCGGGTCGGGCGACGGTGCCTTCCGGGACTCGGAGTACGGTCACCACGAGAAACCCGGCGGGATCCTGCGCTGGCTCACCACCGTCGACCACAAGGACATCGGGCTCATGTACGGGGCCTTCGCCGTTCTCTCGTTCGCGTGGGGCGGCGTCGCGGTCCTGTTGATGCGGATCGAGTTGATCGCCCCCGCGTCCAACATCATGAAGCCGTCACTGTACAACGCCTTCCTGACCAGCCACGGGATCACGATGCTGTTCCTGTTCGGGACGCCGATGCTGGCGGCGTTCTCGAACTACCTGATTCCGCTTTTGATCGGGGCCGACGACATGGCGTTCCCCCGGATCAACGCCATCGCGTTCTGGCTGTTGCCCCCCGGTGCCCTGCTCATCTGGGGCGGTTTCTTCGTGCCGGCGATCGAGCCGGCACAGACCGCCTGGACGATGTACCCGCCGCTGTCGGTCCAGAAGGCCAACCCCGGGATCGACCTGATGCTGCTGGGACTGCACCTCACCGGCGTCTCGGCGACGATGGGGGCGATCAACTTCATCGCGACCATCGTCACCGAGCGCGGCGAGGACGTGAACTGGGCGAATCTGGACATCTTCTCCTGGACCGTCCTCGTCCAGTCCGCCCAGATCCTCTTTGCCTTCCCCCTGCTCGGTTCGGCGCTGATCATGCTCCTGCTGGACCGGAACTTCGGGACCACCTTCTTCGCCGTCCAGGGCGGCGGCCCGCTGGTCTGGCAACACCTGTTCTGGTTTTTCGGCCACCCCGAGGTGTACATCCTCGTGCTCCCGCCGATGGGCCTGATCAGCTACATCCTGCCGAAGTTCACCGGCCGGAAGCTCTTTGGCTTCAAGTTCGTCGTCTACTCGACGCTGGCGCTCGGCGTCCTCTCCTTCGGCGTCTGGGCCCACCACATGTTCGCGACCGGGATGGACCCGCGCCTCCGGGCCTCGTTCATGGCCGTCTCCATCGCCATCGCAATCCCGAGCGCCGTGAAGACGTTCAACTGGATCGCGACGATGTGGAACGGGAGTCTCCGCACGACCGCGCCGTTCCTGTTCTGTGCTGGATTCGTGTTCAACTTCATCATCGGCGGCGTCACCGGCGTGTTCGAGGCCTCGATCCCCGTCGACATGATCCTCCACGACACCTACCACGTCGTCGCACACTTCCACTACGTCATCATGGGCGGCATCGCGTTCGCGATCTTCGCCGGCGTCTACTACTGGTTCCCGCTGGTGACCGGCCGGCTCTACCAGCGGACGCTGGCGAAGTGGCACTTCTGGCTGACGATGATCGGGACGAACCTCACCTTCTTCCCGATGGTGATCCTGGGCTACGCCGGCATGCCCCGCCGGTACGCGACCTACGACGTGGGTATCGGCCCCGTCGACCTCTTCACCACTCTCCACCAGCTGGCGACGCTCGGTGCGCTCGTCCTCACGATCGGCCAGCTGATCTTCCTCTACAACGTTGTCACCTCCTGGCTCGAAGGCCCGCGGGTGACCGACGGCGACCCGTGGGACCTCGAAGCTACGGGGCAGCGGACCCGCGAGTGGGACTGGTTCGGCCGCGAGCGGCTCCCCGCCGTCGCCGACGGCGGTGAACCGGACGCGGCAACGTCCGCGGAGGCCCCGAAATCCACGGACGACGCCCTCGACGAGTAGTCCCCGATCGCCGGGGCGCCCCGTCCCGACACGCCCGAACTCTCGACTTCCGCTTCGCCAGTCCCTCGGCCGGGAACGACGGCCACCTCACAGCGGTACGGCGCCGAAGCCCACCCGTTCGGCGGTGGGTCGCTGACCGTCTCGCCCGTCGATCGTGTCACATGGTCGGGCAACGCGACTGCCCCGAGTTTCACAATTCGTATGTTTCCGGAGCGTCCCCGCCACGTCGGCCAGTTTCACTTTCACTCCGCGTGGCTCGGGTACATATTCCTCCAGCCGCTATCCAGTGGTAGAGGGCGATCAGCCCTCCCCTGTCACACGCTCCTTTCGATGTCACGAACCACACCCCAGAAACCACTCGGCGATTGCCCGCGCTGTGGCGCGGCCGTCCCGTCGCGTCACCTGCTGATCCGCTACGAGCGCGACGACGGCAGTGCCCTGTACGCCACGTGTCCCGACTGCGAGACGCCGGTCCGGCCGTCCTGAGCGCGGTCACCGGCCCCGTCGAACGTGCGAAACGACGGGGACGTTGATAGTGGGGGCCGTCGTAGTACCAGTCAGCCGTGAGTTCGCCCACACACCGGTGTGACGGATGCGGTGCCGTACTCCAGTCCGTCGACGAACTCGACCGCCGAGACGGGGCCGCCGGCCGATCGTGGTCCTGCACGTACTGTGGGACCTCCGTCCCGAGCATCGTCGGGGAGAAGCTCAGCCATCGACGGGACGGCTCCGCGACCGACCGCCGGTCCTGACGGGTTTACACGAAGGAAATAAGTTCCCCGGCGGAGTGACCCCACACATGCCGGAGGCAGGCCGCGAGACGGAGTACACCGAATCGAACGTTCTGGACGTGTTCACCGCCCGCGAAGACTACGCGGAGCCACTGACGGCGACCGAGGTGGCCGACCGACTGGGCTGTTCGCGCCGGACGGCGCTGAACAAGCTCCACGCGCTCGCCGAGAAGACCGACGTGACGAGCAAGAAGGTCGGCGGCCGGAGCCGCGTCTGGTGGATCCCCGTCCACGTCGACGAGTAGGCGACCACGCCGTCAGTGTACCCAGAGCCCGTGTTCGCTCCGGGCGTGTTCCAGCAGTTCCTCCGTGGTCTCGAACCGCTCACCACAGCCACACGAGTGATAGGCCACGGACTGTTGGCGTGTCGCCATACACCGTAACAAACGACACGAAACGCCTTAATAGTTTGTACAGGACGGGGTCACTCACACACGTCGTCGAGGCCCCACTCGGCCGCGCGCTCGCGGGCTTCCTCGCGGGCCTGCTCGCGGATGGCCTCGATCTTCCCCTCGTTCTCCAGGAAGGCCTCGACGGCGCTCTCCCGGGCCGGGTCGCCGTCACCGGGTTCGCCGCCCGACGACGTGCGAACGCGATCGTCGGGTGCGTTCGCGCGCGTCCGGGCCGCGAGGTCGGGATCGCCGGCGAGTCGTTCGGCGGGCATCCCCGGCGGCACGCGAAGCGCGGGCGTGTCGTGGAGGTCCGCGAGTACGTCGGCCGGGAGCGAGACGAGGTCCAGCCGGTAGGGGCCGGGCACGGCCAGGTCCGCGAGCGCGGGCGGGCCGCCCCGGTCGGTCTCGGTGTGATACGCCAGTACCGGCACGCCCGCGTCGAAGGTGAGGACGCCCCGGGTGTCGGCGGCCAGCAGGAGCGTCTCCTGTGGTTCCAGCACGGCGTAGCCGGTGAGTTCGCGGTCGAGGGCGGCCGCGAGCGCCGACCCGGGATCGTCGACGACACGGGAGTGGACCAGCCGGCCGCTGGGGAGTTTCATCGTCGGTCCGGGATGACGGCGCTGCGGAAGCGATCGGCCACGTCGTCGGCCGCGCCCGACCGCACGTCAAGCGTACGGGCCGCGCCCCGGTAGGCCTCCGCGGCGTCGGCGGCGGGCGCGTACGCGAGCAGGGGCTCCCCGGCACGCCGGGCCTCGCGGGCGGCGTCGCTGTCGGGCACCGTGGCCAGCGTCGGCCCGTCGAAGTACTGCCGCGACTTCTCGGCGACCGACTGCACGTCGTCGGGGTCGGTCACCTTGTTGAAGATCGTCCCCGCCGTGTCGGTGCCGTAGGAGTGGGCGTACTCCTGAACTTTCAGCCCGTCCGAGAGTGCCGGGATCGTCGGCTGGAGGACGACCACCACCCGGTCGGCCAGCACGATCGGCAGAACGGCCGACTTCGAGCCCAGCGTCGCCGGCGAGTCCAGCAGGATCACGTCGGTGTCGACCGCCAGCGCCGCGACCACGTCACGCAGGCGCTCGGGTTCGGCCGCCTCGAACCCGGCCAGGCTCGTGCCACAGGGGACGACGGACATTCCGAACCGGTCGTAGACGGCGTCCTTGACCCGCGCGCCGCCCTCGACCAGCACGTCGTGCAGCGTCGTGTCGACCGACGAGAGGCCGGCGTGAAAGAGCAGGTTCGCCATGCCCGTGTCGGCGTCGATCACCGTCACGTCGTACTCCTCGGCCAGCGCCATCCCCAGCGCGAGCGTGCTGGTGGTCTTGCCCGTCCCCCCTTTCCCGCTCGCGACCGCGAACGCCTCGACCATCACGTGAGGGTGGCCGCGGTTTCGCCCTTAAATCTACGGACCGGTCGTCGTCGGGCCGCGCGGGTGCAAGCGGAGGACGGAAGGCCGTGGGCTACCAGACGGGAGACGATGACCGACGAGACGAGTCCGGCGGAGGGGCCGACAGTCGCCGACGGGAGCGGAGTAGATGGAGAGGCGGCGGTTCGTCGCGCCCGCGCGGTCGCCGACCTGCTCGACGAGGCGGTTCGGGTTCCGGGGACCGACGTTCGGATCGGGCTGGATCCGATCCTCGGCGTCCTCCCGGTCGCCGGCGACAGTCTCGCCGCGATCCTCTCGCTGTATCCCGTGTTCGAGGCGTATCGGCTCGGCGTGTCGCGTGGCACGATCGCGAAGATGCTCCTGGTCGTGGCGCTCGACTTCGTCGTCGGTTCGATCCCGGTACTCGGCGACGTGTTCGACGCCGTCTGGAAGGCCAACACGCGGAACGTGCGCGCGCTCGAACGCCACGTCGACGGATCCGCGGACGGGCGCTGATTCCGGCGACGCGGAGGCCGGGGATCGAAACGCCGACCGGACTAGCTCTCTTCGCCCGTCCCGTCCCGGTGGTGGCCGGGGAGCCGCGCCAGCACCGGGGCGGGCAGGACCGTTCCGAACTCCTCGACGAGCCGTTCGGCCAGCGACGGGAGGGCACGTCGGACGGCGGTGTAGACGACCGCGACGGTCAGCGCGGCCAGCACGGCCAGCCGGAAGACGCCGTCGACGGTCGCCAGCAACGGGACGGCCAGCACGCCCGACAGCAGGAGGTCACCGGGCGATCCGTCGTAGCCGATCCACCGACGGGGCGGGATCCACCGGTCGCGGTAGTGGTCGTAGACGGCCCGATCGGAGGTTCCCTCCCACGGGCGCAACTCCAGCCCGCCGCCGACGGCGTCGGTGACGCTGTGGAAGGCCGCGCCCGACAGGAACACGGCCAGCCCGACGGTGAGGGCGAGGGGCACGACCAGCGCGAGCGCCGCCGCTCCGACCGCCAGCGCGGAGAAGTACACGGGGTAGTGCAGCGTCTTGCGATGCCCGACGTACATGTCCAGGTCCGGGAGGATCCCGCCCGCGAACCCGGCCGCGAGCGCCACGGGCGCGAACTCCGGGGCCGCGAACGCGACCGGGAGCGCCAGCACCATCCCCGCCAGGGCGTGGGTCGGGAGCATCATCGTGTCGGATGGAAGGAGACAGAATGTGATGAGTGTGTCGGTGACTCGGACGCCGACCACACGTCAGCCCGCGAGTTCGGCGGTCCGCTCCTCGCGGCTCTCGCGGTACTCGGTGACGGCGTTGCCCAGCGCGTCCGGGGGGCGACCCCGAGCGCGTCGGCCCGGGCTACGCGCCCTCACCCGGATGACCGGCCGGCCCGCCCGACGGACTCACGTCGGGCCGCCGGTGGGCCGGTCGGACCGGTCCGTGGCACCGCCCGTGAGCGCCTCGCCCGCCGGTTCGTCGTCGGTCGCGAACGACGGCGTTCCCTCGGCTGTGGTCCCTGTCCCGGCTTCCTCCTCGACTTCTTCCAGCAGCTCCTCGGCGATCTCGTCGCGCAGGATGAATCCCGGTGCGAGTCCGTGACACATACTCACGCATCAGGGACTGGACGCTGATAAATCTCGCCCCGCGATCAGGCGGTCGTCGACCCGGTCGTGTGACGCAGGATGTCCGTCGTGGTCAGTATCCCCACCACGTCGCCGTCGACGACGGGAACGTGGTTGAATCCGCCGTCGAGGAGGTGCGTCGCCGCGTCGGCGACGGTCGTGTCGGGCGAGACCGTCTCGACGGTCGTCGTCATGTACTCCTCGACGGTGGTCTCGGAGGGGGCCACGTCGTCGGCGGCCAGCTGGACGAAGTCCGTCGACGTGAGGATGCCCACCGGGTCACAGTCCGCGTCGATGACGGCGACGGACTTGATCTCCGTGTCCCGCATCGCCCACGCGGCGTCCGACAGCGTCTCGTCCGGCGCGACGGTCAACACCGGCGTCGTCATGATCTCGCCGACTGGTGTCTCGGTCACTGGTGTCTCGGTCATATCTCACACACGGTCGCCGCGAACAAAACCGTTCGTTTCCCGGCGAGTGTCGACGACCACCGGACCCCGACCCTTCGGCTTCACGTCGGTCGGTCTCGGAATCGGTTCTTCCGGGAACTGGCCGGCGGGGATCGCCTCGACCGCACCGGTGGGTCGTCAGTCCTCGGCCGCCGATCCGCCGTCGTCCCCGGTCGACTCGGACGCGGCGTCGTCGACGCCGACGACGGGGAACCGGACGGTCGCGACCGTCCCCGGGTCGGCCACGTCGAACGCGACCTCGCCGCCGGCCGCGCTGACGCCCCAGGTGACCAGCCAGAGTCCGAGGCCGCTCCCGTGTTCGAGGTCCGTCTCGTCGCCGTCCTCGATGACGGCCAGTTCGTGGTCGGGCACGCCCGGCCCGCGGTCGCGGACGGTCACGGTTACCGCGTCGTCCTCGGCCGCCACCGTGACCGTCACGTCCGGTTCCGCGTCGTCGCCTTCTTCGTCGCCGGTTCCCGTCCCGTCCTCGCGCGTTCCGTGTTCCAGGGCGTTCTCGACGAGTTCGCGGACGACGACCGCGAGGAGGGTCGGATTGAGCCGGAGCAGGGCGTCGTCGGTGCCGTCGACCTCGACGGTCGCGTCCGGGAACTCCTCCCGGAGGTTCGCGACTTCCTCCGCGACCACGTCCGTGACGGCGACCACCGACTCGGCGTCGTCCTCGACGACTCGCTCGAACGTGCGGGCCTTCTCGCTGAGTTCGACCAGTCCCTCGACCTTCCGTCGGGCGGGGTCGAGCAGGTCGGCCACGTCCGCGTCGGCGCGCTCGGCCGCGGCGTCGACGTTCATGCCGACGACGGTGAGGTCGTTGCGGAGGTTGTGCCGGAGGACGCGGTTCAGGACGGCCAGGCGCTGTTCGCGCTGACGCTCGGCGGTGATGTCCTGGAAGACGAGCGTGTACCCCAGGTGTGCGCCGGTCTCCCCGTCCAGGTCGGTCGAGGTGACCTTGAACGTCCGCCGCCCCGCCTCGGTCCGTATCGTCGCGTCCTGTTCGGTCGCCGTGGGATCGATCTCGTCGCCCTCGTAGCAGGCGGCGAACGGTTCCGTCAGCACGTCGCGGTCGCCCAGCCCGAGCGTCTCCTCCGCGGCCGGGTTGTAGTTGACGACGCGGTGGCGTTCGTCGACGATCACGACCGGGTTCCCGAGGTCGGCGATGGCCGCCCGGTTGCCGGCCCGTCGGGTCGCGGGGTGGAAGTCGAACATGCCGCTGCCGACGAACGCGTAGGCGTCGAAGGCGACGTGGGCCAGGAAGAGGACCGGCGCGACGTTGATCCCCGGCGCGGGGACGACCCCGAAGGTCCAGGCGATCAGGCCGATCCCCGGCGGGAGCGGGCTGAGTGCGACCGCGAGCGCCTCGCCCCGGTAGAGGTCGCCGTAGCTGATGATCGTGTCCACCAGCAACAGGGTCCCGACGGCGGTCCCGATGCTGGTGACGCCCAGGATCAGGAAGGCACCGCCGTGACGGGTGAACGCGACGGCCGCGAGCCCCCAGGTTTCCACGACGTGGAAGTCCGCCCAGACGAGTTCGTGGACGGGGTTGGTCACAACCAGCAGGGACAACAGGACGGTCAGCCCGGCCAGCAGTTTGAACCACGGCGAGCGGATGACGTGGGACCGACCGGTGTAGGCCAGCGCGAAGGCGATGAAGAGCGCGCCGAGCCAGATGTAGGCCACCCAGAACAGGACCTCGACGGCCCAGCGGAGCCAGTAGTCGGTGACGAGGTAGCCGACGCCGTAGCCGGCGGTCAACGCGAACTGGACGCCCAGTACCGCGAGCAACCACGTCGCGCCCGGCCGGTCCCGGACCGACCGGAGCGAGTAGCCCAGCGCGAGCGTGCCGGCGGCCGCGGCGAACGAGCCGACCACGGGCCAGAGCGTGGTCGGAAGCACGTCCGTCCCCTCGACCGCCCGGATCACGTACCTTTCGGTCGGCTCACCGTCGCCGACGGCCGGGCGTGCGAGCCTTGAAATACGAAGCGGGGGCCACCCCTCGACGTGACAGATCAGGAGTTCGTCGTCGGCCGCGACCGGGGCGTCGACGCGGGACCGTCGGGCCACCTCGGTGCCTACCGGGCGCTGGACGGGAGCGCGGGGGCACCGCTGCATCTGGACCTCGACGGCCCCCACGCCGCCACGATCGTCGGCAAGCGCGGGTACGGGAAGTCCTACACGCTGGGGGTCGTCGCCGAGTCGCTGGCGCGGGCCCCCGGCGTCGCGCCCGTCGTCGTCGACCCGATGGACGTGTTCGCGACCCTGTCCCGGCCGGTCCGGGACGGCGCGGCCCCGGTAGCGGCCGAGGTGATCGAGGAGCCGACGGTCGCGCCCGCGGCGCTGGACCCGCGGTCGTGGTGTGCGTTGCTGGGGCTCCCGCCCGAGTCGGGGGCCGGCGGCCTCGTCTGGCGGGCCGCGAGCGAAGCCGACACGCTCGACGGAATGTGCGATCACGTCGACGCGACGGACGCCCCGGGTTCCGACAGGCGGGCGGCGATCAACCACGTCACGATGGCCGAGTCGTGGGGCGTGTTCGACGCCGACGGGCTGACGGCCACGGACCTGGCGGGCCCGGAGGTCACGGTGATCGACGTCGCGGGGATGGCCACCGATCCGATGAACGCCGTGGCCCGCGGGATCGGCGAGGCGCTGTATCGGGCCCGCGAGACCGGGACCGCCGACCGCCTGCCGTGGCTGTTGCTCGACGAAGCCCACACCTTCTTCGAGGGAGTCGCCCGGTCGTCGCTGGAGACGATCCTCACGCGCGGCCGCGCGCCCGGCGTCAGTCTCGTCATGGCGACCCAGCGCCCGAGCGCGGTGCCGGACGTGGCGATCTCCCAGTCGGACGTGGTGATCTCCCACCGCCTGACCGCGGAGGCGGATCTCGCGGCCCTGCAGGCGGCCCAGCCGACCTACGTGGACGACACGCTGGCCGACGACGACCGGATGCCGACCGACACCGGCGAGGTCGTCGTGATCGACGACTCGACGGAGACGGTCCACGCTGCCCGGATCCGGCGACGGGACACACCCCACGGCGGGGACAGCCCCAGCGCCAGTGACGTGGCCGCTACCGGAGACGACTGATCGCCGTCGTCGTGGCCGTCCGACGGTGGTGCTCGTCGCGATCCGGCCCGGGACGGCCCGGCGACGTGCCGGGCGGCCGCGTCGGTTCGTCGAGAAGCGTGGATCGACCCCCTCAGTTCGTCGCGATACCCTGCTCCCAGTCGCGGAGCCAGGTGATGCCGGCCGCGACCAATCCGGCCGGAATCGCCATGATGATCGCGCCGACGATGTAGTTACCCAGGCCGCCCCCGCCGGCTCCACCGCCGCTTCCCATGGCGATGGAGACGAAGATCGCCACGATGATGCCCATCACGAGAAAGCCCGCGGCGTTGCTGGCGAACGCGAGGACGTACGTCTGGTTGTCGACCTCGCCGATCTGGAGGAAGTCCTGGAGGCCGATGACGGCCGCCAGGATGCTCCCCCCGAACACCGCGACGCCGAACGCCATCAGCACGACGACGCCGCCGAGGAACCCCGTACCGACGTTGAGCAGGGCGTTCGCGAGGACGGCGGTGAGGCCGATACCGACGCCGACGACGGCGAATATACCGACGACGTACTTGATCACCGACTGGCCGGCCGGCTCAACACGTCGGTCGCGCTCGGCCCGGTCTGGACCGGCTGTGCACGACCCTGATCGGCTCCCGGCTGTCCGCCCTGACCGGGCTGGCCCTGGCCCCGCTGTCCGCGGTCCGAGTCGCCCGGTCCGGAACTCGTCTGCCCGGGTCGCCCACCGGCCTGTCCACGGTTCTGATTTTCCGCCTGTCCTCCGGGGTCGTCGTCCGCACCCGACGGATCGTCGGAACTCATGGGTACCCAATCGACACGACAGGTGATAAAAGTTGAACGGAGGCGGGCGGTACCACGCGCCACATCGTCCACACGTCGCCGATCCGACCGGTGAGCGGCGGCGACGCTCGGGCGACGCGTCGTCGCCGTCCCGTCGGAGATCCGCGTCGTATCGAGTCGCGGATCTTTTCTCTCCCGACGGGTAACCGGAGGTGTGGAGAGTCTCGAAGCCGAACTCGACCGGGCACGCGACCTCGACGTGGCCGAGCTGGCCGACGCCATCGAGACGATCGGCTTCGAGTGTACGCGCTGTGGGGCCTGCTGTAAAGCCGAGGCCTGCGGCAGTGACGGCGGGGCCGCCGACGCCGAACCCCACACGGCCACCGTCTTCCCCGACGAGATCCGCCGGTTGCAGGACGCCGGCGACTACGACTTCCGGGACGTGGCCCGGCCGATGCCCTACGGGCTCGACGACGGGCCAGACGGTCCGGAGGGCGAGACCTTCGAGTGGGCACTGCAGACCGACGACTGTGGCGACTGCACCTTCTACGCGGAAGACGAGTCCGGCACCGGAGCCTGTACGGTCCACGGGGATCGCCCGCTGATCTGTCGGACCTACCCGTTCTCCGTCGCGCTGGGCGGGACGAGCCAGCCGATGGGCGAGGCCGTCGACGAGCAGGGGATGGTCCGCGCCCACGAGTGCGAGGGGCTGGGCCGGGACATCGACCGCGAGGCGGCCGAGGAGCTGGCCGCGGCGCTGAAAGAGCGCGCGATCCGGGAGATCGAGGAGGCCATCGCGGTCCGGGAGGCCTACGAGCCGGTCGACACGGAGCCGGGCGAGGTCGTCGTCCACGACTCGGAGGGACAGAAGCGGCCGGACGGAACGCCGCTGGACTGAGTGTGAACCCCGCTCTCGGGGCCGAGCCACGGGCAAGTTCTTTACTGTAGGCCGCCCACATGCCCATGGAGGTCTGACCTTGGAGATATCTGATAAGCTCCTGTGTTTGTTCAGCGCCGAAGTCGAGCCCAGCGAGGACGGGTACGTGATCGAGGTGCCACAGCGCGAACTCGACACCGGTTCCATCGAGGCCGGCGACACCTACCGCGTCGCGCTCATCGAGCGCGACCGCGAGGAGGGAACCGAGAGCGACGACGCCGAAGCCCCGTCCTCGGAGCCCCAGCCACCGGTCGAGGCCGGGGAGATCCGCTACGTCGAGATCGAGGACATCGGCAAACAGGGCGACGGGATCGCCCGCGTGGAACGGGGCTACGTCATCATCGTTCCCGGTGCCGAGATCGGGGAACGCGTCAAAGTCGAGGTCACCGAAGTCAAGTCCAACTTCGCGGTCGGTGAGATCATCGAAGAGGACATCTGACCGTTACCCGCCCGTACCAGCGTACCCGCCTCGGCTGCCGTTCCGCTCCGTTCTCTCTCTCCCGAACGCGGAAAACCGCACGACAGCGACCGGTTAACCGTCCGTACCAAACCCGGTAAAGGGAACCCGACCCTACCGGTTCGTATGAGCGCGACCGCGACCGCGACGACCCAGACGGGAACCAGCCTCTCCGAGAAGCAGTCCCGCATCCTCGAGTACCTCCGCGAGAACGCCGACACCCAGACCTACTTCAAGTCCCGGCTCATCGGCGACGCGCTCGACATGTCCGCCAAGGAGGTCGGCACCAACATGCCCGCGATCCGGGACGGCGACTTCGACGTCGACGTCGAGAAGTGGGGCTACTCCTCCTCGACGACCTGGAAAGTCACGACCTGAGCGATCAGCCGTCGTAGGTGAGCAGTTGGTCGGCCTCGGCCGCAAACGCCGCGGCGTCCGGGCCGAAGGAGTCGGCGTACCGCACGAGCAAGAGCGTGATCGTCTCCGGTCGTTCGACGGCGTACCCGTCGGTCCGCGAGAGCAGGCCCGCCGTCTCCAGCTCGCTCGCGTACTTGCTGACCGTCGGCGTCGAGACGCCCAGTTCGTCGGCCAGCCCGCTCGCGGTCGAGGCCGGATCGCGCAACAGGGCGATGAGCATTCCCCGCGGCGTCTCCCGGCGCAGGTACCCCAGCGCCACCTGCTCGAATTCGGAGAAGCGACCGGCCGGGAAGTACCGGCGGTAGTCGCCGTCCTTCCGGCTCTCGATCACGCCGTCCCGGACCAGCCGACGGAGGTGGTGCTGGGTCTCGCCGGTCCCCAGTTGCAGGTCGTCACGGAGCTTCGAGAAGTGTGCGCCCGGCGTCGCGGCGACGTAGCCCGCGATGGCGTCGGGCGCGTCGCTGTCGCTGGTGTCGTCGGACTGGAACCGGGCGAGGGGGCTGGCCGCGCCGATGGCTGCGAACCGGCGCAGCGTCGACCGCTTGGACTCGTCCACCCCCTCCTCGGGCATACTCGCGGCTTGGTGAGACGGAGATAAAACGGCTTCGACTAGTCATTCGCTGATGGACGCGCCGTCCGTCGACGTCGTCTGCGAGGGCGCTGCTACTTGTCCTCCGATTCCCCGTCGCCGTCGTCGACGCCCGTCCCGCCGCCACCGCCGGTCTCGAAGTCGTCGTCCATCTCGTCGATGACGTCGTCGGGGTCTTTGATGTCCGCGGGGTTGTCGCCCTGCTTGACGGCCTTGGCCTGTTCCTCCATGGCCTCGACGTCGACCTCGGCCTCCTTGTCGATCTGGCCGAGGATCTCCTCGATGTTGTCGAGACCGAGCATCTCGCGGGTCTCGCTGTCGAACTCCAGGCTGTCGAGGGTACCCTCGCCGTCGGACTGCACGTCGCTGCCGGTGAGGTGTTTGCCGTAGCGGCCGACCATCGAGGTCAGTTCCTGGGGCAGGACGAAGGTCGTCGACTCGCCCTGCCCGATGTTCTCCAGCGTCTCCATCCCCTTCTCGATGACGGCGCGTTCGCCCATCGACTCGGCGGACTTGGCCCGCAGGACCGTCGAGATGGCGTCACCCTGTGCTTCGAGGATCTGGCTCTGCTTCTCCCCCTGTGCGCGGATGATGTTGGACTGCTTGTCACCTTCGGCCTTCTCGACGGCGGAGCGGCGTTCACCCTGCGCTTCGAGGATCATCGCGCGGCGGCGGCGTTCCGCGGAGGTCTGTTGCTCCATGGCCTGCTGGACGTCCTGGGAGGGGTTGACCTCGCGGACCTCGACGGACTCGACGCGGATCCCCCACTCGTCGGTGGGTTCGTCCAGTTCCTTGCGGATCTTGGCGTTGATCTCCTGGCGCTTGTTCAGGGTGTCGTCCAGTTCCATGTCGCCCAGAACGGCACGGAGGGTGGTCTGGGCGAGGTTGGAGACGGCCCGTTTGTAGTCGTCGACCTCCAGGTAGGCCTTCTTCGCGTCCATCACCTTGATGTAGACGACGGCGTCGGCGGTCACCGGCGAGTTGTCGCGGGTGATCGCCTCCTGCCGGGGCACGTCCAGCGTCTGGGTCCGCATGTCGAACGCGTGCGTCTGCGAGACGAAGGGCGGGACGAAGTTGATGCCCGGTTCGAGGAGCTTGCGGTACTCGCCGAACACCGTCAGGGCGCGTTTCTCGGTCGCGTCGACGATCTCGACCATCTGGTAGACGGTGACCACGGCGAGCAACAACACCAGCAACAGGACGATGCTGACGACGCCGCCGCCGAGTGCCAGGACTGTCGCGGGGAGCATTGGCACAGTTTTCGGACGAACAATAGAAAAGGGTTCGGTCCGGCGAGATTCCGCGGTCTCGCCCGGTGGACACTGCGGGCGAACACGAGTCCGCGGACGGGTACAGCCGGAAACGGTGGTTCCGTGATGGTTGGGTTGGGGAGCGAAACCGGAGTGTGACGGGTCGACGTGGGGACTCGCAACACTCGTGAACGACGGAACCACTGACACCAGTGGTGACCAGCCAGGTGGTCGCTGACAGCGCAATGTGTCCTGCCTACCTCGTCGACCACCTCCCGGTGCCGGTCGGGTCGGCGACCCCTCTCGCCGCACGGGAACTGACCGAACGTGCGACGCACCTCAAGTTCCTGTACGCCCGTCGTCGCTTGGACATTACATCTACACGTATGATTGGTCAGTGTAATAAATATTGGGTATAAGGAAAGTAATATCGTGAACTACTGTTTAACCGACCTGGATGTATCGAAGAAAAGAAAATGTTCGTCCAACTTCACTCTTGGTCCGGCAACGAATCGAAGAATCGGACCGACTTCGCGGGGGAGGAGTGGGCGTCCGTCGGCGGTCAGGCCGTGTCCGGATCGGCGTCGGGTTCGGCCGTCTCGGTCTCGCGTTCGCGGGCTTCCGCGGCGAGTTCGCGGTCGATATCGTCGGTGATGTCCTCGATGGCCTCGACGGTGACGACGTTGCCCCCGCCGGGGTCGATGACGATGATCTCGGTGCCCTCGGCGATCTCGCCGTCGATACTGCGGGCCCGGTAGTGGGGGTTGAACCCGCCGTCGTCGAGTTTCACTTCCCCGCCCGTCTCGGTGACCCGCTCGGTGACGCGGCCGGTCTGGCCACGCAGATCGTCGGCGGAACTCGTCTGACCCGACCCCTTCCCGCCGTAGAAGTCGAACTGGCGGTAGCCATAGAGGGTGATCCCGCCGACGACCAGCACGAGCGCCGCCAGCACCAGCGGCGCGAAGATGCCGATACCGGCCGGCAACAGGAGGCCGGCGATGCCGGCGACGAGGAGGGCCACCCCCAGGACGATGAAGTGGGCACCGGGGGCCAGCGCCTCGGCGACGACCAGCCCCGCCCCCGCGACCACGAGGAGCAGGGCCAGATTCTGCCCCAGCACCGAGGCCTGTGCGAACGACCAGGATACCATGGCCGCGGGTAGGGCTGCCCCGAGGTTAAGTTTCGGGGTCGCCGGTCAGAGCACGCCCAGCACGACGAGAAAGAGCAAAACGGTACACAGCGCGCCAAGCAGGACGAACGCCGTGTTCTCCAGCGACGGCGATCCCGGTTCGAGCGGCTGGTCCGGGACCATGGACCCGGCGACGTTCCCCTCACCGCCGTCCGCGTCCCCGTCGGCTCCCGCCTCGTCTCCGGGAGTCTCCTCGTCCGGCAGGTCCTCCAGTTCGAACTTCCAGCCGCCCTCGTCGTCGCCCTCGGACATGGTCACCACTACCGGCCTCACGACCAAAAGCACACGGTCCGGTCTCGAACCCCCACGCCGAATCCGCGACCGTCGACGGCCTACTGGACCTTCGATCCCAGCGGCGCGTCGCCGTGGGTCGTCAGCAGGTCGGCCTCGTCGCCGGCCGCGAGGATCATCCCGTTGGACTCGACGCCGAACAGCTCCGCTTTCTCCATGTTCGCCAGCAGGATGCACCGCTCGCCCGGCAGCTCGTCGAGGTCGTGCAGTTGCTTGATGCCGGCGACGACCTGTCTGGTCTCGACGCCGATGTCGACCTCCAGCCGCGCGAGGTCGTCCGCGCCCTCGATCGGTTCGGCCACCTCGATCCGCCCGACCCGCATGTCCAGCTCCTCGAAGTCCTCGAAGCCGATCCGCTCGTCGGCCAGGGGTTCGAGGTCGGCCTCGGCGGCCTCCCCGTCGTCCTCGGTCGCTTCTTCGACCCGCTCCTGGAGCTTCTCGTTCAGCTCCGCGATGCGGTCGTCCTCGATCTTGGCGAACAGCTCCTCGGGTTCGCCGAACTCGGCCGGCGGCGCGGCCAGCGCGTCGTCCAGACTCGTGTCGTGGACCGACCCGTCCTCGCCGAGCTGGGCCCAGAGGTCGGCGGCCTTGCCCGGCATGACCGGTTGCATCAACACGGCACAGGCCTTCGCGAGCTGCACGCAGTCCCGGATGACCCGGGCGGCCCGTTCGGGGTCGTCGTCGGTGAGCTTCCAGGGCTCGTTGCGCTGGATGTACTCGTTACCGAAGTCCGCGAGGTCGACGGCGGCCCCGCCCACGTCCCGGATCCGGTAGTCGTTGAGCGCGGCCTCGAACTCGTCGATCGCGGTCTCGATGCACTCGCGCACCTCGTCGCTGACCTCGGCGTCCGGCGTCCCGTCGAAGTTGCGGTGGGCGAACAGGAGCGACCGGTACGCGAAGTTGCCGAGGTTGCCGACGAGTTCGCCGTTGACCCGCTCGGCGAACCGGTCCCAGGAGAAGTCCACGTCGGTCTCCATCCCGCTCCCGTCGATCGTGTAGTAGCGGAACAGATCGGGGTGAAAGCCCTCGTCGAGGTACTCGTCGGCCCACACGGCCCTGTTGCGCGAGGTCGAGAGGGCCTTCCCGTCGATGCCGACGAAGCCCGTCGCGAGGATCGCCCGGGGCTCGTTGTAGCCCGCCCCGCGCAGCATGGCGGGCCAGAAGACGGCGTGGTGCTGGATGATGTCCCGCCCGATGACGTGGACGATCTCGCCGTTCTCGCCGCCGGTCAGTTCGGACTCGTCTTCGACCGTCCAGACCTCCTCCCAGTCGTATTCGTCCTCGCCGACCCGCTCGGTGTACTGCTTGGTCGAGGAGACGTACTCGATGGGCGCGTCGACCCAGACGTAGAGGACGAGATCCTCGCGATCCTCGCCGGGGTAGTCGATACCCCAGTCCATGTCGCGGGTGATACAGAGGTCCTGCAGGTCGCCCTCGATCCACTCGCGGGGCTGGTTCTTGGCGTTGTCCGTGCCCTCCACGCGGTCGATAAAGTCCTGCAGGTACTCCTGGAAATCGGAGAGGCGCAGGAACTTGTGCTCGCGCTCGCGGTACTCGGCGGGGTTGCCCGAAAGCGCGGAGACGGGGTCCTCGACCTCCCCGGGTTCGAGGTGGCGCTGACACCCCTCGTCGCACTCGTCGCCGCGGGCGTGTTCGCCGCAGTAGGGACAGGTGCCCTCGACCAGGCGGTCCGGGAGCCACTGGTCGGCCTCGGGGTCGTAGGCGACCTGGATCTCCTTCTCGAAGACGTGGCCGCCGTCGATCCACGAGCGGACGAACTCCCGGGTCGTCTCGACGTTCGTCTCGTCGTGGGTGTGCCCGTAGTTGTCGAACTCGACGTTGAACTTCGGGAAGGTCTCGGCGTACTGCTCGTGGTACTCCATCGCGAAGTCCTCCGGCGAGACGCCCTCCTCGGCGGCGTTGACCGCGATGGGCGTCCCGTGCATGTCCGACCCGCAGACGAAGGCGGTCTGCTGGCCGACGCGCCGGAGCGCGCGGGCGACCGTGTCGCCGGTGACGTAGCCCCGGAGGTGACCGACGTGCAGGTCGCCGTTGGCGTAGGGCAACCCGACGGTCACCACCGCGGGATTGTCGGTGGGGAACTCCTCGTGGCTCATATCCCTACGGTCCCGACAAACGGCCTAAAACCCGCCGGTTCGCGGGCGGGCCGACGGCTCACTGCTGGACGGTCCAGCCCTCGCCGTCCTCGCGGCGGAGGACGGCGTCGAACAGCGTCGCGACGGTCGTCACCGTCTGCTCGTCCTGGGTCGCGGGGTCGAGGTGAGCGTGGACGGCGGCGTCGACCGCGCGACAGCGACTGGTGATCGTGTGCAGGAAGCGAAACGCCCGGTCGCGGTCGGCGGCTTCCAGCAGTTCGGTCAGCGAGTTCAGACAGACCGCGACCGGCTCGCCGTCGCCGTCCCAGCGGTCCAGGTACCGCGAGACGGCGATGCTCGCGCCCGTGAGGTCGCTGGCCGGGACGTGAGTCGTATGGACGCCGGCCGGCGGCTCCCGGTCGGCGCGTGCCTCCGGGCAGACGACGGCCATCGACGCCGGCAACGAGTCGTGGGCCGCCCGCCAGCGGTCGACGATCCGCGTCGGCCGGCGCGTGTACGCCAGCGCCAGCACGCGCTGGTCCTCGGGGTCGTCGCCCGACAGCAAATCCACACAGAGGTCGTCGGCCGCCACGTCGGTCCGCGACGCCAGCACCAGCGCCCGCGAGCGATCCCGGACCGACCGGGCCGTGGGCTGTGATTCCATCCCCGATCTACCCACGGGTTCGTGCTCGATCGCCGAATAGATTTCGGTCGTTTCACTCCGAAACTAGACGATCGCGAACGCGGCCGCACCGAACGCGAGCCACAGGACCAGTCTGCCGACGCTCCCGGCGAACGTCGCCATGGCGAACTTGAGGTAATCCTCCTCCAGAACGGTGAAGGCGTAGATCGAGAGCGTGTCGGGGAAGCCGGGGACCGAGAGGGCCAGCGCCAGCCCGACGTACCCCCACTTCCGTGCGAGCTGGACGGTCTTGCTCTCGGACCACTCCACCACGTCGAACCGCGACCGGCGCAGGAACCGGATCACGGGGCCGGCCTCCTTGGCCTCCTGGCCGATGTGGAAGGCGAAGACGCTCCCGGCGGCCTTCCCGAGGCCGCTGACGAGGATGATCAGCCCCATCTCGACGCTGTACGGGAGCCCGAGGTTGAGCGGGGTCGCGAGGACGATCTCGCTGGGGAGGGGGAGGACGAACGCGATCAGAAACGAGTAGAGGGCGATGAGGGCCAGTCCGGCCGGACCGGTCGCTGTCCGGATCGCCTGCTCGACGACCTCGAACTGGAGGAACCACTCCAGGACGGCGAGCGTCGCGGCGGGCACTACGCGGCGGTTTTTCTGCCGGTGGTGTAAGCTTTCATATCTGTCCTCCGGCCCGCTCCGGAAATCCGTCCCGCCGGGGCGCTCAGAACCAGTCGAGTTCGGCGACGAACGACCGCAACATCGACCGGGTGACGTGGGGCATACAGACGACGCGCATCTCGCCCGCGCCGGTCTTGGTGACCCGCCAGCCACGGCGGCGCAGGTCCTCGGTGACGGGCATGGACATGTCGGCGGCGACGATGGGCAGTTCCGGCTCGACCACGTCGTGACCCCGGGCGGCCAGCCGGTCGGCCAGCCACTCCGCGTTCGCCATGGACTCGTGGTACTGCTCGCGGTAGCCGACGGGCCATAACGCGTCCATCGCGGCGACGGCGCTGGCCACGCCCGCGCCGCTCCGGGTCCCGGTCAGCGTCGCCTGGGATTTCGACTCCAGATACGGCGTCTCGACGGCGAGTTCGTCCAGGAGTTCCGTCGAGTGGGTGATCAGCCCGCCCGACGGGATGGCCGCCTGCCCCATCTTGTGTGGGTCGATGGTCATGGTGTCGACGTCGGCGTGACCGAAGTGCCACCGGTGGTCGGTAAAGGGGAGGACGAACCCGCCCCAGGCGGCGTCGACGTGACAGAGCGCGTCGACCTCGTTGGCCAGGTCCGCGATGGCCGGGATCGGGTCGACGCGGCCGTACTCGGTCGACCCGGCGACGGCCGCGACCAGCACGGTGTCCTCGTCGATCACCTGCGCCATCGCCTCGGGGTCGGCCCGGTGGTCGTCGTCGGTCGGGGTCGTCCGCAACTCGACGTTGAGCACGTCCGCGGCCTTGTTGAACGAGAAGTGGGCGCTCTCGGGCGCGACCATGTTCGGGCTGTCGGTGTCGGCCCGGTTGCGGGCGATCCGAACCGCCTGGATGTTGGCCTCGGTTCCGCCGGAGGTGACGTACCCCGCGGGGTTCGGGAGTCCGGTGATCGTCCCGAGCATGTCGATCGCCTCCGTCTCCAGTTCGGAGACCGACTCGTAGGTGCCCGGGTCGCCCGGATTCGTCGCCAGGAACTCCTCGGCGGCCTCGCGGGCCGCTGGATGTGGCTTGGTACACATCGAGGAGAGCACGCGACTGAAGTCCTGCGGTTCGACCCGCTGCATACTGCCAGCAAGTGCTGGCTCCGGCTTAGGGGTTGCGTTCCGTTCACCGCCCGCCCCCGCAGTTCGTACGCTGTTCGCCGTGACGGCACGAACGGTTAACACCCGTCGATCCGTAGCCCGGTGCGATGACACGGCACTCACTCGATGGCGACACGGCAGTGATCACCGGCGCGAGTTCCGGCATCGGTCGCGCGACCGCCCACGCGTTCGCCCGCGAGGGCGCGAACGTCGTCGTCGCCGCCCGGAGCGAGGACCGGCTCGACGACGTCGCCGCGACCGTCCGCGAGGAACACGGTACGGAGGCACTGGTCGTCCCGACCGACGTGCGCGACGAGGACGCGGTCGAAGCACTGATCGACGCGACCGTCGAGGAGTTCGGCGGCCTCGACGTGGTGGTCAGCAACGCCGGTCTGGCGCGGGGCGGACCGATCGAGGACATGAGTACCGACCAGTACCGGACGATGATGGACACCAACGTCGACGGGATGTTCTTCGCCGCCCGCGCCGCGACCCCGCACCTCCGGGAGTCGGGCGGCGCGATGGTCTTCCTCGGGAGTTTCGCCGGCCAGTACCCCCGTCCCTCCAACCCCGTCTACGCCGCGAGCAAGTGGTGGACCCGCGGGTTCGCCAAGAGCCTCTCGGCCCAGGTCGGCGACGACTTCGCCGTGTCCGTCGTCAACCCCGCGGAAGTCCGCACGGAGTTCGGTTACGAGGACGGCACGCCGTTCAAAGAGCAGTTCGAGGCCGGCGACGCCAGCGAACCCGAGGAGATCGCCGAGGCAATCGTCTTCGCGGCCACGCGGTCGCCCTCGATGGCTCCGGAGATCGACCTCTACCGGCGGGACAAGTTCGAGATGTTCGAGCGGTAAGGCGGGTCCGCTCAGCGCACCGAGTCCAGCAGGAGCTTCTGCTCGACGCGTTTGACCTCGTGTTGCACGTCGCGGACGGCGTCGATGTTGGCCGAGATGGACGTGGCTCCCTCGTTGACGAGGTGTCTGACCATCCGGGGCTTGGAGCCGGCCTGGCCACAGATCGAGGTGTCCACGTCGTGGTCGCGGCAGGTTTCGATGGTCTGGCTGATCAGATCGAGGACGGCGGGGTGGAGTTCGTCGAAGCGGTCGGCGACGTTCTCGTTGTTGCGGTCGACTGCGAGGGTGTACTGGGTGAGGTCGTTCGTGCCGAAGGAGGCGAAGTCGATGCCGGCCTCGGCCATCTCCTCGACGCCCAGCGCGGCGGCGGGCGTCTCGATCATCACGCCCCAGGAGCGTTTCTCGGGGTCGATGCCGGCCTCCTCCATCAGGGACCTGGCCTGCAGCACGTCCTCGGCGTCGTTGACCAGCGGGAACATGATCTCGACGTTGTCGTAGCCCATCTCGAACAGCCGGCGGAAGGCCTCGAGTTCGTGTTTGAACACGTCCGGCGTGTCGAGGCTCCGGCGGATGCCCCGGTAGCCCAGCATCGGGTTGTGTTCCTCGGGCTCGTCGTCGCCGCCCTCCAGCTGGCGGAACTCGTCGGTCGGGGCGTCCAGCGTCCGGACCCGGACCGGGCGGGGGTAGAACTCGTCTGCGACCCCGCGGACGCCCTCGACGATCTCCTGGACGTAGGCGTCCTCGCCGTGGTCCTCGATGTAGCGCTCGGGGGTCTTGTTCGTCGAGAGGATCATGTGCTCGATCCGGAGCAGGCCGACGCCGTCGGCACCGGTCGCCGCGGCGCGTTCCGCGGCCTCGGGAATCGAGACGTTGACCTTGACCTCCGTCGCGGTCATGGGCTTGACGGGTGCCTGGGGCCGGACTTCCTCGACGGGCTCGGTCTCCTCCTCGGTCTCGCGGCCCTCGCGGATGGTCCCCTTGTCGCCGTCGAGGGTGACGACCTGGTCGTCTTCGAGCGCGTCGGTCGCCCCGCCGGTCCCGACGACGGCGGGCGCGCCGAGTTCGCGCGCGACGATCGCGGCGTGGGAGGTCATTCCCCCCTCGCTGGTGACGATGCCGGCCGCGCGTTTCATCGCGGGCACCATGTCCGGCGTCGTCATCTCGGTGACGATGATGTCGCCCTCGCCGACCTTGTCGAGCTGATCGAGCTTGTCGACGATCCGGACCGCGCCGGAGGCGATCCCCGGGCTCGCGCCCAGTCCCGAGAGCAACACGTCCTCGTCGTCCTGCTGGGCGGCCGCGCCGGAGCCGTCGGCGGTGGCGGCCGACTCGCCATCTTCCGAAATCGTCGTGATCGGGCGGGACTGGAGCATGTACACCTCGCCCTCGAAGATGGCCCACTCCACGTCCTGCGGGGTGTCGTAGTGGTCCTCGACCTGCTCGCCGAGTTCCACGAGCCGGTCGAGCTCGCTCTCGTCGAGGACCCGTTCGGTGCGTTTCTCCTCGGGGACGGGCCGCTCGTTGGTCTCGCCGGTCTCGGGATCCTTGGCGTACATCGTCTTCTTGTCGGCGACCTCCACGTCGGTCACCGCGCCGCTCTCCCGGTCGATCACGTAGTTGTCCGGGGTGACCGACCCGGAGACGACGCCCTCGCCCAGGCCCCAGGCGGCCTCGACGATGACCTTCTGCTCGCCGGTCGAGGGGTGAGAGGTGAACATCACGCCCGACTTCTCGGCCGCGACCATCCGCTGGACGACGACCGCGATGTCGACCTTGTCGTGGGCGAAGCCCTGCTCCTGCCGGTAGTAGGTCGCCCGCTGAGTGAAGAGGGAGGCCCAGCAGCGCTTGACCCGATCCAGCAGGTCCTCGCCGGTGACGTTCAGGAACGTCTCCTGCTGTCCCGCGAAGGAGGCGTCGGGCAGGTCCTCGGCCGTCGCCGACGACCGGACCGCCACGAACGCCTCACCATCGCCGATGCCGTCGTAGGCATCGAAGATCTCCTCGCGCAGGTCCTCGGGCATCTCCGTCTCCAGGATGAGTTCCTGGGCGCGGGCCTCGGCCTCGGCCAGCGCCTTCGAGTCCTCGGCGTCCACGTCGACCGCCTCGAACAGTTCCTCGTCGATACCTGTCTCCTCGATGAACCGTCGGTAGGTCCCCGCCGTGACGACGAACCCCGGGGGAACCGGCAGGCCTGCGGCCGTGAGCTCCCCTAACGAGGCCGCCTTCCCGCCGACCGACTCGAGGTCGTCTGCCCCGATTTCGTCCAGCCAGAGTACAGCCATGTCCTCACCTGGGAAGTACAGAACACCGATAAAGAAGGTTCCGAACCGAGCGTGACCAGTACACTCGACCCGCTCGCGGGCCGCTCACGTCCGCTCTGTCTGTCGGTTAGGCCTCGACGATGTCGTCGTCCTCGGTCTCGGGGACGGCCAGTTCACCGTCCAGCGCGGTCACCGCCCACCCGCCGACCTCGATTTCCGCGCCGACCCGGACGTAGACCGTCCCCGGCCGGTCGACGAAGTGGCCCTGCTCGAAGCGCATCTCGTCGGGCAGGTCGTCGAACGCGTCGAACTCCCGCAGGTATGCCCCGACCGCGCCGCTGGCGGTCCCGGTCACCGGGTCCTCGGGCACGCCGGCCTCCGGCGCGAACATCCGTCCGTGGAGCGTCGACTCTTGCTCCAGCGTGTCGAACGTGAACGCGTACACGCCCGCCGTGTCGATCTCGCGGCTCAACTCGGCGATCGCCGCCACGTCCGGTTCCACGTTCCCCAGGTGTTCGAGGAAGTTCACCGGGACGACGAGGAAGGGCAGCCCCGTCGTGGCCCGGGCCAGCGGGAGGTCCGCGCCTACGTCCGAAAGCGCCGCCACGTCGACGCCGAGGGCGTCGGCCACGCGGTCGTAGTCCAGGTCGACCCGCCGGATCTCGGGCTGGTTCTGGGCCATCCAGACGCCGCCGTCCTCGGTGACCTCGATGTCCAGTACGCCGGCCCGCGTTTCGAGGGTGTGCTCGCCGGCGCCGATCTCGCCCTGCTCGTAGAGGTAGGCGTGGCTCGCGATGGTGGCGTGCCCGCACATGTCCACCTCGGTCTCGGGCGTGAAATAGCGGACCGCCCGGTCGGCCTCGTCGGACGACCGCAGGAAGGCGGTCTCGCTCGCACCCAGCTCCGACGCGATGGCCTGCATCTGTTCGTCGTCAAGGCCGTCACCGTCGGGCACGACGCCCGCGGCGTTGCCCGCGAGCGGCTCGTCGGTGAACGCGTCGACCAGGAGCGCCTGTCGCGTGTCCATACAGGCGCGTTCGCCCACCTGCCGGATAAGTGTCGCGTCCGCCGACCCACCCGTCGGTCGTCACGCCGCCCGACGCGACCGCGTTCCCGCGGTCACGCGCGCCCGTCGTCGCGGACGTACTGGAGCGCCTCGAAGAACCGCTCGGTGTCGACCCGTTCCTCGGACTCGCTCAGCCGCTCTCGGATCTTGGCCGGCGTCATGGTTACTGGTACCATACATCATGAAAGATCATAACCTTTTCGCCGCGGTCGGTGTCGGGACCGGCGGGTCGGCGGACCGGTCGGCCACGCGAGGCCGGGTTTCGGTCACGCCTCCCCGTCGGCCTCCTCTTCGTCCAGTTTCTCCTTGATCTCCCGGAGGGTGTCGATGCCGTACAGTCCGAGGATCAGCCACGCGACCGAGAACACGACGCCGAGGACGGCGAAGGTCAGCCCGAGGGTCGTCTCGTCGATGGCGACCATACCGACACGGAGCGGCCCCGTGGATATAAGACGGAAGCCTCGGTTTCAGCGAGTGAAGTCGTGCGACGCGGTTGATGCCCGGCCCCCGAGTGGTGGTACTGTGGACGCAGACAGCGACGTCGACGCCATCGCGACGCTTTTGGCCGACGACTGCGCGCGGACGATCCTCGAAGCGACCGCCGCGGACGCCCTGTCGGCCTCATCTGTCTCCTCTACGGCCTCTGGATGCCCCGCGACTAGTCCGCGATGGCCTCTTCGGACCCCTGCGCCGCGTTGGGGTCCTGGATCCAGAGGTCCCCGAAGAGGTCGTCCTGCTGGAGGTAGACCTGGCCCCGGTGTGACAGGAAGAGCAACCCGAGGAAGGTCTCGACCCGGGAGCCGCCGGCGTGTTCGATCTCGGCGTACAGCACCTCGTCCCGGCCGGCATCCCAGTGTTCGAGGCAGGCCCCGTACACGTCGTCGACGATCGCGTCGATGTCCTCGCCGTGGGCGGTGCCGGTCACGTCCGCGGCCGTCGGCTCGTCGTCCATCCGGAACTCGTCGCCGCTCCGGTAGTCCAGTTCCTGGGTCCCCCGCTGGTACGTGCCGGGACTGTCGCTGGTGTCGTACTCTCTGGACTCTTTCCACCAGGTGTCGCGTTCGGCCTCCCGCAGATCCCGGACGAGTTCGTCCAGCGTCTGGGGCATCCCCCGGGCCCGCTTCCGTTCGAGCCGGCGGTCCATCTCCTTCTCCAGCGAGGCGAAGGGATCGGCCTCCGGATCGATCGGCGTCTCCTCGCCCATCGCGGCCGCCTCCCACGGCTCCGGTTCCTCCTCCTCGTCCTCGTCGTCGGACAGCATCGCGTCGCTTTTCATCCGCAGCAGGACGCTCGCGTAGAACAGCGCCCGCCCCGACGTGCGCAGGTCGGCCTCGTCCAGCCGGTCGAGGAACTTGTCCGTCACCGTCACGATGTCGATGTCCCACGGCTCGATCTCGCCGTCCTTGGCGAGCTGGACCAGCACCTCGACGGGTCGCACGTCGTCTTCCCCCGGGGGTTCCGGACCCTCGATGCCAGCACCGGGACCCGGCTGTTCGGGGACGCCCTCGTCGTCACCGCCGCTGGTCTCCTCGTCGCTGCTTTCGGAGCCGCCGTCACCGCCGAGCATCGACGACGCACCGTCCGGTTTCTCGCCCGCTCGCGGGTCGCTCCGCTCCTCGCTCGCGCTGTCGGAGCCGCTGGGCGGCTCCCGGTCCTCGTGGCCGGCGATGTTCAGTGGAATCTCGTCCTCGCCGTCCTCTTCATCAGTCATCGGCGGGCACCTCCTCGTCGCCGTCGCCACCGACCTCGCTCAGGTCGATGCCCGTCACGGCGGAGATGTTGTCCTCCTGCATCGTGACGCCGATGGCCCGTTCCGACCGCTCCAGCAGCGCCGAGCGGTGCGAGACCACCACGAACTGCGCGTCGCCGGCCAGTTCGTCGACCATCTCCCCGACCATCTCGGCGTTGGCCGCGTCGAGGAAGGCGTCGACCTCGTCCAGCGCGTAGAAGGGCGCGGGGTTGTACCGCTGGATGGCGAAGATGAAGGCGAGTGCGGTCAGCGACTTCTCCCCGCCGGACATCGCCGCCAGCCGCTGGATCGGCTTGTCCTTTGGCTGGGCCTTCATCGTCAGCCCGCCCTCGAAGGGGTCGTCCTCGTCTTCCAGATGGAGAGTCCCGGTTCCGTTCGAGAGCCGCTCGAAGATGTCCTCGAAGTGTTCGTTGATGCCCTCGTAGGCATCCATGAACGTCTCCTTCTTCTTGGCCTCGTAGGTGTCGATCCGGTCGCGGATGCCGTCGGCCTCCTCGACCAGGGTCGCCTTCTTGTCCTCGAGGTCGTCCAGCTCGGCCTTCACCTCGTCGTACTCCTCGATGGCCAGCATGTTCACGGGTTCGAGCTTCTCCATCTCCGTCTCGAGGCGGTCGATCTCGCGCTCGACCTCGTCGTGGTCGGGCACGTCCTCGGGATCGTAGTCGCCGACCTGGGATTCGAGTTCGTCGACCTCCCAGTCGAGGCGGTCGGCCTCCTCCCGCAGGTCGGACAACTCGTCCTCGACGCTCGTCACCTTCGACTGCTGTTCGTCGCGGGCCGCCTTCGCCTCCGCCAGTTCGTCCTTGAGATCCTCGCGCTCGGCTTTGAGGTCCGCCAGTTCCTCCTCGAGGTCGGCGACCGCCTCCTCTTTCTCTTCGAGCAGCGCCTCCTGCTCGTCGATCTGCGCTTCGAGCTCCGCGATCCGCTCTTCCTGTTCGGCCTTGCGGTTCTGGGCTGCCTCGATGTCGTCGTGGAGCTCCTCGATGGCCTCCTCGGCGTACTGTTTCTCCAGCTGGAGTTCGTTCAGGTCGCCGTCCAGGTCGTCGCGGCGATCCTCCAGTTCCGCGATCTCCTCGCGCACCGCGTCGGCTTCGCTGGTCAACTCCGGGAGTTCGGAGTCCTCGATCTCGCTCTCCAGCTCTTCGATCTCGGCCTCGATGGCCTCGATCTCGGCGGTTCGCTTCTCGATCTCGGCGTCGAGTTCGTCCATCCGGTCGGAGACCTCCTCGCGATCGCTCTCGATCTCGTCGAGTTCGGCCTCGAGCCGTTCGATCCGCTCGTTGGTCTCCTCGCGTTCGGATTCGAGGTCCTCGATCTCGCTCTCGATCTCCCGGACCTGCTCTGCGGCGTCTCCCTTGCGGTCGCGGGCGTCGTCCAGCCGGCTCTCCACGTCCCGGAGGTCCGACCGGATCGACTGCCGTTCGTCCTCGAGCTCGTTGATCCGCGCGGCCACGCGTTCGAGCTGGCCCTGGCCGCCCGAGAAGGAGTAGCGGGTCCCCTTCGAGGAGCCGCCGGTCATCGCGCCGGACTTCTCGACGAGATCTCCTTCGAGGGTGACCATCCGGAACTCGCCCATCAGGTCCCGGGCGGTGTCCATGTCGTCGACGATCAGCGTGTCGCCGAGCACGTAGGAGAACACGCCCGCGTACTCCTGATCGAAGTCGACGAGGTTGTACGCGAAGTCGACCACGCCGTCGTGGCTCGGGGGGCTCGACAGCGACCGCCGCTGCATCTTCGTGATCGGCAGGAAAGTCGCCCGGCCGGCGTTGCGCGATTTCAGGTGCTCGATGCAGCGCTCCCCGACGCCGTCGTCGTCGACGACGACGTGGGCCAGCCGCCCGCCCGCGGCCGTCTCGCACGCGGTGGCGTACTCGGGATCGACCCCGCCCAGCTGGCCGACGGTGCCGTGGACGCCGTCGATGTCCCCTTCGAGGATCGTCGTCACCGCCCGGCCGTACGAGGAGTCGCCGTCCTGGCCGGCCTTGGCTTCGAGTTCGGCGTACTCCTGCTGTTTGGCCGAGATCTCGTCCTCGATGTCGTCCAGGTCCGACTGCAACTCGCGTTTCTCCTGCTTGAGGTCCTCGACGACGCCGGTGATGGTCTCCCGGTTCTCCGCCGCTTTCTCCAGTTCGTCTTCGAGGTCCGAGATCTCGGCGTCGATCTCCGGGAGGCGAGCCTCGGCTTCCTCGATCTCCGCTTCTTTCTCGCGTTGCTGGTTCGAGCGCCGACGGGCCTCGTCGAGCAGGCGGTCCTGCTCGCGCTGGAGGTCGTTTTTCTCGCTCTTTTTCTCTTCGAGCGTGGCGCGTTTCTCGTCGAGTTCCGCCTTGACCTCCTCGAACTCGGACCCGACCTCCTCGATGCGTTCCTCCAGGTCCGCGAGTTCGTCTTCTTTGTCCTGGATGTCGGCCTTGACGCCGGATTTGGCGACCTTGGTCTCGCGGATCTCGGTCTCCAGGTCGTCGATCTCCTCCTGTTTCCGGTCGATCTCGACGAACGCCTGCCGGCGCTCGTTCTCGGCGTCCTCGATCTTCTCCTCGGCCGACTCGACCGCGTCTTCCAGCCGGGAGATCTCGCCTTTGACCTCCTCGATCTCGCGTTTGATCCGGAGCTGTTCGTCTTCGCCTTTGCGTTCGATCTCCGCGTTGAGATCTTCGAGGTCCTCCTCGAGGCGGACGACCTTGCCCTGGCGCTCGTCGAGCTCGCGCTGGAGGCCGTCGAGTTTGTCCTCCAGCTCGGCGATCTCCTCGCGGACCGACTCCAGCTCCGCGCGTTTGTCCTCCAGTTCGGCGGCTTTCCGGTAGGACTCGTACTCCTCTTTCTCCTCGCGCAGCTCCTGGTACTCGAGGGCGGTCTCGCGCTCGTCCTCGAGCTGGTCGAGCCGGTCCCGCTTCTCCTCGATGCGTAGCTGGGCCTCCTCGATGCGTTCCTCGACGACCTCCAGTTCCTCGAAGGCGTCCTCCTTCTTCTCGTCGAACTGGGCGACCCCGGCAATCTCGTCGACGATCTCCCTGCGCGCGCCCGGTGTCATGTTGATGATCTCGGTCACGTCGCCCTGCATGACGACGTTGTACCCCTCGGGGGTGACGCCGGCCTGTGCCAGCAGGTCCTGGATGTCCGAGAGGTTGACCGAGCGGCCGTTGATGTAGTAATAGGAGTAGTAGTTGTCCTCGGTCTCCTTGACGCGGCGCTTGATGGAGATCTCCGAACAGTCGCCCACGTCCTCGGTGCCGGCGGCGTTGACGACGGTCCCCCGATCGAGGGTGCCGTCGCCGTTGTCGAGGATGACCTCAACGCTGGCCTCGCGTTCCTCGTCGCTCTCGCGCTCGCCGTCCTGGTGGCCGGGGTTGTAGATGAGGTCGGTCAGCTTCTCCGCGCGGATACCCGACGTGCGGGCCAGTCCGAGCGCGAACAGGATCGAGTCGATGATGTTGGACTTGCCCGAGCCGTTCGGGCCGCTCACGGTGGTGAAGTCCTCGTAAAACGGGATGCGGGTCTTCCGGCCGAAACTCTTGAAATTGTCGAGGACGAGCTCTTTGATGTGCATGGGGTGCCCGTGACCGGAGCCGTCAGGCGATGATGATGTCGCTGCCCTCGGACTCCGTCTCGTCTTCCGTCTCGGCGGCCTCGGATTTAGACGTGTCGGCCGCCTCCGCGTCCGCGGTCGGTTCCGCCTCCGACTCCGACTCGACCTCGGGCTCCGGGTCGTCGGACTCGCCGGCTGCCTCCCGTTCCGCCGGGGCGGTCGAGGACCCGACGCCGCTGCCGTCGATGGTGTCCAGTCCGACCTGGTCGTCCACGACGTTCTCCAGTTCGCGGATGCGGACCTTGCACTCGACGAGTTCGTCGGTGAGACCGTCGACCGTCGCTTCAAGCTCGTTTACGCGCGATTCGAGTTCCTCGACGCGATTACCGCTCGCCATATGGGTACACCCCGCTTCCGTCGGCATAAAGTTACGTCAGACATTCACATAGCTTCTGATAGGAAACGGGGCGGTGAAAACGGTCCTGAGCGACTGTGACTGGGGCGGGGCGTGTCGGGGAGTCGGTCAGTAGGGCTCGCGGTCGGCCGCCTGCAGGTACTCCTCCAGCAGGGTCGGGAAGTCCCGCCCCTTCAGGTAACGCAGGCCGAAGTCTTCGGCCCAGTTGATGATGCCCTGGTCTTCGGTGACGACGCCGGCGTCGAGTTCCCGCGCGAGGATCAGGAGGTCGAAGTCCTCCCGGGAGTCGAGCACGCCCTGCCGGAGCGTCGTGCGGTACTCGTCGCGCAGGTCCGAGATCACCTTGTCGACCTCGGTCATGTACTCGTGATCCTCGATCTCGTCGGCGCGGGACTGCTCGGCCTTCCGCACGGCCTTCTCGGAGACGCGCAGGCCCCGGTCCACGCGGTCGGACATCTCGTCGATGAACTCGTAGACGATCTCGGCGGGGATCATCACCTCGTAGCGCGCCGGATTTTTCTTGATGATCCAGGTGTTGAGCTTCGAGAACACCTCGTCGTCGACCGGCCGGTCCTCCAGCATCAGGCGCAGTTCCTCGTAGATCGACGGCGGCATGTAACAGGAGATGTCCAGCCCCAGTTTCGCCTCCGCGATCAGGTCGAGCAAGCGGTTCACGGCGTCGTCGACGTCCTCGTCGTCCCGTCTGATCTCGTCGGTGAGGACGGCCGACGTGTCGACGACGAACCGCTGTTTGAGCGGATGGTCTGCCATATCCGATCGCAGTACCTCCGGGGTAATATGTCCCCGGCCTGACCTCTCCTACGACTGAAATCGTGGACTTTCGCGCTGCTACGACTGTACCGTGTGGTCGCGCCGTGTGAGTGCCCCGGGGATTCCCGGAAACTGAGAGGTCGACGGAGTTTCTTTGGCCCGGCCGGCCTCGTCCCCCTATGGACTACCACGAGCCACTGCCGGTCTCGGCGGACCGGTTCGCGGAACTCCGGGAGTACTTCGAGCGGCGGACGTTCCGCGGCCGGGAGTACGAACACCTCCCGGACTACCGGGGCGACCTCAACCGTGGCGTCGTCCTGATCGAGGACACCGTCGTCGACGGGTTCCCGAAGATTCCCCGCACGCTGGTGATCGAGACCGGCGTTCCCCGGCACTTCGACGGCGAACTCGCCGTCGAGGAGAAACTCGACGGCTTCAACGTCCGCGTCGCCCGCGTGGGCCAGGACCCACCGGCCGAACCGCTCGCTTTCACCCGCAGCGGCATCGTCTGTCCGTTCACCACGCACAAAGCGCGCGAACTCCTCCCCGTCGCGGACTTCTTCGCCGACCACCCGGACCTGATGCTCTGTGGGGAGATGATCGGGCCGGAGAACCCCTACACCGACCACGACTACCCCGACGTGGACTCGCTCGCGTTCCGCGTGTTCGACGTGCGCGACCGCGAGACCGGCGAGTCGGTCCCCGTCCGCGAGCGCCGCGAGCTGTGTGCCGACTACGACGTCCCGCAGGTCCCCTTCCACGGCGTCGTCACGCCCGAGGAAGCCGTCGACGAACTCCCGGGCATCGTCGAGGAACTGGACGCTGCGGGCCGGGAGGGCGTCGTGATGAAGACGCCGTCGGTCGACCAGCAACTCAAGTACACCACCTCGGCCGCCAACCGGAGCGATCTGGCCTACGCCTTCTCGCTGCCCTTCGACTACGGCCAGTCGTTCATGTTCCGGCGGCTCATCCGGGAGGCCTTCCAGTCCGTCGAGTGGGACGAGGACGAACCGGCCCGCCGCGAGCGCGCCCACGAGCTCGGGGAGGCGATCCTCGGTTCGATGACCGAGACGATCGAGCGGATCGACGACGGCGCGACCGTCGGCGAGCGCCACACCGTCCGCGCGCCCCCCGAGACCGTCGACGAACTGTTCGAACACTTCCGGGACATGGGGCTGCAACTGGAGATCGAGGCCGACGAGCGCGAGGCCGGCGAGCGCGTCGTCACCTTCCTGAAGAAGACCCAATCGACCAACGACAAGGTCCGCGCGTACCTCGACGGCCAGATCGTCCGGGAGTGACGGTCTCCGTCAGTCGTCGGTCTCGACCGTGATCGGCTCGTCGGGTTCCTCGGTCTCGCCGTCGGACTCGCCGGCCCGGTCTTCCAGCAGGAGACCGACACCGCCGGCCGCGAGCATGCCGACTCCCGCCGCCCGAACCGAGCGGACGTACCACGGTTTCGGTTCCAGTTCCCCGGTGTTCTCGAAGGCCAGACCCCACAGCCTCGCGTTCAACGCGATGCTTTTCGCCGGCGCGACGGCGGCCAGCAGTCCCTGCACGAGCAACCAGCCGTACCCCAGCCGGCGCAGTGTGTCCGTGACCATACCGGGACTTGGGCGAGGACGGACAAGAAAGATACGCCTGCGTCCGAGAGGCTCGGCTCCGCCGGCCGCGGCCGGGTCGTTAGCCTTTAGCCGCGCGCTCACGAACCGCGAGTAATGACAGCACAGGCTGCCGAAACGGGCGATCTCGTGGCCGTCATCGGGCTGGAGGTCCACGTCCAGCTGGAGACGGCGACGAAGATCTTCTGTGGCTGTTCGACGGACGTCGGCGACGACGAGCCGAACACCCACACCTGCCCCGTCTGTCTCGGTCTCCCCGGTGCCCTGCCGGTCCTCAACGAGGGGGCCGTCGAGGCCGCGGTCAAGGTCGGGAAGGCCATCGACGCCGAGATCCCCGAAGAGACCACCTTCCACCGGAAGAACTACTACTACCCCGACCTGCCCAAGAACTTCCAGATCACCCAGTACGACGCGCCGATCTGTCAGGACGGCGAACTCGAGTTCTCGGTCGACGGCGACCGCCGGAGCGTCGCCATCCGCCGGGCCCACCTCGAAGAGGACCCCGGCAGCATCAAGCACGTCCGCGAGGGGACCGAGGACCTGGAGAGTCGCACCGTCTCCATCGAGCGCGCCGACTACACCCTGATCGACTACAACCGCGCCGGCACGCCCCTGATGGAGATCGTCACCGAACCGGACTTCCGCGAGCCCGGGGAGGTCCGGAAGTTCCTCGAAAAACTGGAGGAGGTGCTGGAGTACCTGGGCGTGTTCGACCCCGGCCGGGACGGCTCCCTGCGGATCGACGCCAACCTCTCGATGGTCCCTGCCGAGGAGGTCGGCGACGACGGCGACATCGACGAGTCGGTGCTGGACGACGCCAACCGCACGGAGGTAAAGAACATCTCCAGCCACAAGGGAGCCGAGCAGGCCCTGGCCTTCGAGCAGTCCCGCCAGAAGAAACTCGTCGAGTCGGGCCGGGCGGTCGAGCAGGAGACCCGCCACTTCAACGAGACCCACGGCAACACGGTCTCGATGCGCTCGAAGGAGGAGGAGAAGGACTACCGCTACTTCCGGGAGGCCGACCTCCCGCCGCTCCAGGTGGCCGACTGGAAGGAGGAGATCGCCATCCCGGAACTGCCCGACGCCCGCCGCGAGCGCTTCGAGGCGGAGTACGGGCTCAGCGAGGAGGCCGCCTCGAAACTCACCAGCACGAAACAGGTCGCGGACTTCTTCGAGGACGTGGCCGCGGAGTTCGACCCCGACCTCGCGGCGACCTGGGTCGCGGACAACCTGCTGGGCGAACTGAACTACCGGGACATGCAGATCACGGATATCGACGACCGCTTCGACGAGGTCACCCGGCTGGTCGAACTCGTCGCCGAGGACGAGATCACCGCCAAGAACGCCCGCGAGACGGTCCTGCGGACGATGCTCGACGAGGGGACCGATCCCGACACCGTCGTCGCGGAGGAGGACCTGGGCAAGACCAGCGGCGACGAGGTGGCCGCCGCCGTGAGCGAGGCCATCGACGAGAACCCCGGAGCCGTGGCGGACTACCACGACGGCGAGGACGACGCGATCAACTTCCTCGTCGGCCAGGTGATGCAGAAGACCGGCGGCAGCGCCGACCCCGGCGACGTGAACCAGTTACTCCGAGAGGAGCTGGAGGAGTGAGGCGAGCGGACCGGGCGACGGCGGGTGTCGGTCCCGTGCTCGCACTCGCACGCCCGCGCAGTCCCGCGGTTTCTCGTTCAGCGTGACGAAAGGTTTAGAAACGGTCTCCGCATAGGGACGGCCGAATGACCACCCACGCACCGGGAGGTGGGCCGCCGTGGAGTTGATCATCACCGAGAAGGACAACGCCGCGCGGCGCATCGCCGAGATCCTCAGCGAGGACAGCGCCGAGGTCCAGCGCCGGAACGGCGTCAACGTCTACCGCTGGGGCGACAAGCGCGTCGTCGGCCTCTCGGGACACGTCGTCGCCGTCGACTTCCCGCCCGAGTACGGCGACTGGCGGGACGTCGAGCCCGTCGAGCTGATCGACGCCGAGATCACGAAATCGCCCACGAAGGAAAATATCGTCCGGACGCTCCGCGAGCTGGCAGGGCGGGCCGACGAGGCGGTCATCGCGACCGACTACGACCGCGAGGGCGAGTTGATCGGGAAGGAGGCCTACGAGATCATCCGCGACGAGACCGACGTGCCGATCAAGCGGGTGCGCTTCTCCTCGATCACCGAGCGCGAGGTGAAAGACGCCTTCGCGGACCCCGACGACCTGGACTTCGATCTGGCGGCGGCGGGCGAGGCCCGCCAGATCATCGACCTGATCTGGGGGGCGGCGTTGACTCGCTTCCTGTCGCTGTCGGCCCGGCAGCTGGGCGACGACTTCATCTCCGTGGGTCGGGTGCAGTCCCCGACGCTGAAACTGATCGTCGACCGCGAACGCGAGATCGAGGCCTTCGAGCCCGACGACTACTGGGAGCTGTTCGCCGACCTCACGGAGGACGGCCAGTCCTTCGAGGCCCAGTACTTCTACGACGACGACGGCACGGAGGCCGAGCGGGTCTGGGACGAGGCCGCCGCCGAGGACGCCCACGAGCGGTTGCAGGCGGCCGACAGCGCGACCGTCACCGAGGTCCGGCGGCGGACCCGGACCGACGAGCCGCCCGCGCCGTTCAACACGACCCAGTTCATCAGCGCCGCGGGCTCGCTGGGCTACTCCGCCCAGCGCGCCATGAGCATCGCCGAGGAGCTGTACACAGCGGGCTACGTCACGTACCCGCGCACGGACAACACGGTGTATCCCGAGGATCTGGACCCGGAGGAACTGGTCGCGGACTTCGCGGACACCAGCGCCTTCGGCGAGGACGCCGCCGGTCTCCTGAACCTCGACGAGATCGAGCCGACGCGTGGCGACGAGGAGACGACCGACCACCCGCCGATCCACCCGACGGGCGAACTCCCGAACCGGAGCGAACTCGGCGACGACGAGTGGGAGGTCTACGAACTGATCGTCCGGCGCTTCTTCGCGACGGTCGCGGAACCCGCGACCTGGGAACACCTGCGCGTGGTCGCCGACGCAAACGGTTGCCAGTTGAAGGCAAACGGCAAGCGCCTCGTGGAGCCGGGCTACCACGCGGTCTACCCCTACTCCAGCGCGAGCGAGAACTTCGTGCCCGATGTCGAGGAGGGCGCGGAACTGGCCGTCTCGGACGTGGAACTGGAGGCCAAGCAGACCCAGCCCCCGCGCCGGTACGGCCAGTCGCGGCTGATCGAGAAGATGGAGGACATGGGCATCGGGACGAAGGCCACCCGGCACAACGTCATCGAGAAGCTCTACGACCGGGGCTACATCGAGAACGACCCGCCGCGGCCGACGACGCTTGCGGAGGCCGTCGTCGAGGCCGCCGAGGAGTACGCCGACCACGTCGTCAGCGAGGAGATGACCGCGGAACTGGAGGCGGACATGGCGGCCATCGCCAGCGGCGAGGCCACGCTCGAGGACGTGACCGAGGAGTCACGCGAGATGCTGGAACGGGTCTTCGAGGAACTCCACGAGTCCCGCGAGAAGGTCGGCGACCACCTCCAGGAGTCGCTGAAGGCCGACCGGACGCTGGGGCCCTGTCCCGAGAGCGACCACGATCTGCTGATCCGGCAGAGCCGCCACGGCTCGCACTTCGTCGGCTGTGACGGCTTCCCGGACTGTCGGTACACCCTGCCCCTGCCGAGCACGGGCCAACCGCAGGTGCTGGACGAGCGCTGCGAGGAACACGGCCTGCGTCACGTCAAGATGCTCGCGGGGCGGGACACGTTCGTCCACGGCTGTCCCCAGTGTGCGGCCGACGCGGCCGACGAGAGCGAGGACGAGGTGATCGGCGACTGTCCGGAGTGTGGCCAGGAACACGGCGGCGACCTCGCGATCAAGCAACTCCGGAACGGCTCGCGGCTGGTCGGGTGTACGCGCTATCCCGACTGCGAGTACTCGCTGCCGCTGCCCCGGCGGGGCGAGATCGAGGTGACCGACGAACGCTGCGAGGAACACGACCTGCCCGAACTGGTCGTCCACGACGGCGACGACCCGTGGGAGTTGGGCTGTCCGATCTGTAACTACCGGGAGTACCAGGCCCGACAGGCCGTCGAGGACCTCGTCGACCTGGACGGGCTGGGCGAGCGCACCGCGGAGAAACTGGCCGAGGCCGACGTCGAGACGCTGGCGGATCTGGAGACCGTCGACCCCGACGAGGTCGCGACGACGGTCCAGGGCGTCTCCGCCGACCAGATCCGCGAGTGGCAACAGCAGGCGAGCGCGGAAGCGGCGGACTGACTTTCCGAAGTAGTTTTCACGGTCGGTCGGAATGCCCCGGGTATGAGCGGGCCATGGACGGCGTGGGATCACGTGCTGAAGATCGACCCGGACAAGTCGCTGGTCGACGGCGAGACCTTCGAGGACGTGGCGGCGACCGGGACCGACGCCATCGAGGTCGGCGGCACCACTGGCATGACCGAGGAGAAGATGGCCCGCGTCGTCGACGCCTGCGGGAAGTACGACATCCCGCTGTACATCGAGCCGTCCAATCCGTCCTCGGTCGTCCACAGCGACGCCCACGACGGCTACCTCGTCCCCATCGTGATGAACGCCGGCGACGTGACCTGGACCACTGGCGCGCACAAGGAGTGGGTCCGGCTGGACGACGAGATCGACTGGTCGCGCACCTGGACGGAGGCGTACATCGTCCTCAACCCCGAGGCCTCCGTCGCCAGCTACACCGGCGCAGACTGCGAGCAGGACGCCGACGACGTGGCAGCCTACGCCGAGGTCGCCGAGCAGATGTTCGGCCAGGAGATCGTCTACGTCGAGTACTCCGGGACGCTGGGCGATCCAACGAAGGTCCGGGCGGCCCGCGAGGCACTGGACGACGCGACGCTGTTCTACGGCGGCGGCATCCACGACTACGACTCGGCCCACCGGATGGCCCGGGAGTCCGACGTGGTGGTCGTCGGCGACCTCGTCCACGACGCGGGTGTCGACGCCGTCCGCGAGACCGTCGAGGGTGCGCGCGACGCGAACTGACGCCGGGCGAGCGGCCCGCCTGCCGCTGGACTGCAAACGACGGCACTTAAGTCCCGGCCGCCGATACCGGACAGCATGGACGACCGCACCTACACCGCAGAGGCCGAGCCGGGCGAGACGGTCACCGTCGCCGGCTGGGTCCACGAGATCCGCGACCTGGGTGGTATCGCCTTCCTGATCGTCCGGGACACGACCGGGAAGATCCAGGTCAAGTTCGAGAAAGACGAGATGGACGACGAACTCGTCGAGACGGGACTGGACGTCCACCGCGAGAGCGTCGTCGCCGTGACCGGCGACGTGGAGGAAGAGGACCGGGCTCCGACCGGCGTGGAGATCGTCCCCGAGGAGATCGACGTGATCGCCGAGGCCGATCCCGAACTGCCGCTGGACCCCTCCGGCAAGGTCGACGCCGAACTCCCCACGCGGCTGGACAACCGGACGCTGGATCTGCGCAAGCCCGAGGTCAAGGCCATCTTCGAGATCCGCGCCGAGGCCCTGCGCTCGGTGCGGGAGGCCTTCCGCGATCTCGGCTGTACGGAGATCAACACGCCGAAGATCGTCGCCACGGGCACCGAGGGCGGCACCGAACTGTTCCCGATCACCTACTTCGGGCAGGAGGCGTTCATGAACCAGAGCCCCCAGCTGTTCAAACAGCTGATGGTCGGCTCCGGCCTCGAACGCGTCTTCGAGATCGGCCCGATCTTCCGCGCCGAGGAACACAACACGCCGCGACACCTCAACGAGGCGACCTCCATCGACTTCGAGTCGGCGTTCTACGACCACACCGAGGCGATGGACGCCTGCGAGACCATCGTCAAGGCCGCCTACGAGGGCGTCGCCGAGAACTGCCGGGAGCAACTCGAAGCGCTGGACATGGACGAGGAGTTCGAGGTTCCCGAGGGCGACTTCCCGCGACTCACTTACGAGGAGGCCCTGGAGAAGATCAACGCGACGGGCAAACTCGACGAGGTGCTCGTGTGGGGCGACGACCTCTCGACGGAGGCCGAACACGTCCTCGGCGACGAGGTCGGCGAACACTACTTCATCACCGACTGGCCCAGCGAGATCAAGCCCTTCTACATCAAGGACCACGACGACGATCCCGAAGTGTCGACGGGCTTCGACATGATGCACCCGTCGATGGAACTGGTCTCGGGCGGCCAGCGCGAACACCGCTACGACGAGCTGGTCGCGGGCTTCGAACAGCAGGGCCTGGACCCGGAGGCCTTCGAGTACTACACCAAGATGTTCAAGTACGGCATGCCGCCCCACGCCGGCTGGGGCCTGGGCGGCGAGCGCCTCATCATGACGATGCTCGGCCTCGGGAACATCCGGGAAGCGGTTCTCTTCCCGCGAGATCGCCAACGTCTGAGCCCGTAGGGCGAAGACGTTGGGAGTCCACGAGTCGAGCGAAGCGAGTCTCGTCAGACCGGCAGCGTCCCTCGCCGTAGGCTCGATTCGGCTTCTTTTCGGTCCGGTCGTCGCCGGTCAGCCGCCGGTCTCGCCGACGGCCTGCTCGCGCAACTCGCCCGTCAGGTGCAGACCGTGGCTGTCGATCCGGCGGACGACGCGTTTGGCCTGTGACTGGGAGAAGTACTTGTCGGCCACCGCGGCCCGCACGACGACGCCGAAGGTCCCGGTGACCGTCGCGCCGAACCCCTCGGCGACCGTCCGCAGTCGCCGGTCGTCGGACACGAGACCGACCGGCTCCGCGTCCCCGTCTTCGGGCTCCCCTCCGTCGTCGGTCGCGTCGAGGATGCCTTCGATCACGCGCACGTCGCTGGCGGGCGCGTCGGCGTCCAGCACGCGCATGGCGTCGTCGGTCCAGTCGGTCTCGACGGACTCCGTCACGACCGCCCCGTCCGCGACGAACCGGTCGAGGTTCGTCCGGGCCGGTTCGGTCGTCACTTCGTCCCGGACGGCGTCGGGACAGATGATAGTGCCGTCGAAGGCATCGAGCAAGTCGAGTTCTCCGACCGCGCCCAGTGCCACCAGCACCGTGGCGTCGACGTAGATTCGACTCACAGTTCCCTCGCGCTGTCGGCGTCCCGCCGGAGATCGGCCGCGGTCAACTGCGTGGTGAGGTTGCGCTCGCGGGCGACTTCGAGCCACTCCGCGACCGACAGGCCCGAGAGCCGGGCGGCCTCGGTGACGGCCACGTCGCCCTGCTGGTAGCGCCCGACCGCCTCGCGGATCCGCAACTCCGCCAGCCCCTCTTCGAGGGCCTTCCTGATCGTCGTGCTCCGGTCGTCGTCCAGCATCGCCGCGACCCGCTCCAGTTCGGCCAGTTCCTCCTCGGAGAGCCGCGCGCTGATCGTCGGCATGTATACGTTGTATGACTGCGTATACAAAGGCGTATCGGCGGCCGTGTGGCTGTTCGGTGGGTGTCGACTGATAGCAGTCCGCGTCGGATACAGCTATGTCGGACTCCGGCGTAGTACGGACCATGGCAACCCTGGAGTCGACGGAGCCGACGGCGGACGAGTGGGTAGACATCCGAATGACCGATCCGGCGGAAGGCGAGTGGGAACTCGACGCCGTCGTCGTCGACGGCCGGATGGAACACGTCGACCTGCGGGTCCGCGAGGATCTCGTGGCGTCGTTCGTCGAGTGCCTCGCCGACGACCTCTCGGCCACACAGCGCGCGGCGCTGCTCGACCGGCTGGCCGACGACGGTGCCGACGAACCCGCCGCCGACGCGGTGGACCCGGACGAGTAGGTCAACCGTGTCGCAGGCCCCGATCCAGCGTCGCGAGCGTCCACTCCCAGGCCGTTGCGTCGGCGCGGGCGTACCCCGCCGGAGTGCCGCCCATGTCGAGCGACAGGGCCCGGCCGGGGAGCGGGAACGACCGCGTCGCCCGCTCGGTCGTCGGGTGGTACGGGACCGTGATGTCGTGGCCGGCACCCGGTACCTGCAGGTGGTCGTAGGGGTGTGGATACTCGCGTGCGTCCAGCCGCGCCATCGCCCGCGTGGCGAGCCGGTCGGCCGGCCAGACGCGGTCGTCGTCGCCGGTCACGAGCAGGAGCGGCCCGCCGATCTCCTCGACGGGGATCGTCGCACGTCGAAGCCTCGCGTCGTCCGCCCCCGTCAGTCCCCGTTCGAACAGCGGCCGAAGCGGGAGCGGGCGGCCTCGGACCCACCGCGAGACGGTCCGTACCCGGAACCCGGGCGGTCGCGCGAGCGGAACGTACGGCAGGTCCTCGCCGCCGGCCGTCCAGGCCGATCCAGGGTCCGTCAGCAGTCTATTTCCCTGGAAGGTAACGGCACTCGGGGCGTAGCCGACGGCCGTTCGGAGTCGATCGAACCGGGTGGCCGCCAGCAGGGCGAGTTCACCGCCCCGCGACCGGCCGACGACCCCGAGCGGGTCGGACCGAACGCGCTCGCGGTCGGCGAACCACTCGACCGCCCGTTCGACGTATTCGAGCGGAACCCCGACCAGTCGGTCCGGCAGGTCCTCGCGACCGAAGTACGCCAGCGCCAGCACGGCGTAGCCCCGCGAGGCCAGCAGTGTGGCGACCCGGCGGGAGGGGAAGCCGCCGCCGGACCCGCCCAGCAGGACGACGCCGGGGTAGTGGCCGTCGCCGCTCGCGCTCTCCGCGGGCGGCTCGTACAGTCGCGCCACGAGGTCGCGGTGGTCGGCTCGTTCGACCGTGACGCCCTCGCGGCGGAACCGGCGCTCGACGGTCGCGCTGGCGACCCGCTGGCCCCCGAGCGTCGCCGTCAGCGAGACGTTCCCGTCGGTTCGCGTGCGCTCGCGGGATGCAGGTCGGTCCCCGACGCGTTCGGCCGACTGGACCAGTCCCATCGCGTCGGCCCGCCGGTAGGTGCCCGCGAGCGGCCGCTGGGCGTCCAGATCGGCGGCCCCGTCGTCGCCGGTCCGGACCGTCGCCCGCGCTTCCCAGAGCGCGCCGTCCAGCGGCATTCGAGCGCGGACGGTCACCCGCCGCCGCGGCGGGAAGCCGGCGAGGCGGACCGCGAACCGCTCGTCGACCAGCGGTCGGGCGGGGTCGACGGCGATCCGTGGACTGTCGGCCATCGGCGTCGACCTGCGGGGCCGGGGGGAAAGCGGTGTCGACTGTGGGTCCGGCCCGCCGGGTTCGGACCTGCCGCGACGACCACCATTTATTCGCCCGGGGCACGGACCGGCAGGCATGACCGAAGCCGAAGCGTTCGTCCCGGGCCACGTGACCGGCTTCTTCACCATCCACCGGGACGACGATCCGACGAAGGCGGGTTCGCAGGGCGCGGGGCTGACCCTGACCGACGGCGTCACCGTCACCGTGCGTCCGGCCGAGGAGACCAGCGTGCGCTGTAACGACGTGCCCGTCGAGATGGAGGCCGTCGAGACGGTGCTGGACACCCTCGAAGCGACCGCCCGCGTGGACGGTCAGACGCCGTTGCCTATCGGCTCGGGCTTCGGCGTCTCCGGCGCGATGGCGCTGGGCACCGCGCTGGCGGTCAACGCGGCCTTCGACCGGCGGCTCTCGGAGAACGAACTCGTCACCATCGCCCACGGGGCGGAGGTCCAGGCGGGCACGGGACTGGGCGACGTGGTGGCGCAGGCGCGGGGCGGCGTCCCGATCAGGCTGGAACCCGGCGGCCCGCAGGACTACCTGCTGGACGGGATTCCCGCCCGCGGCTCCGTCGAGTACCACACGCTGGGCGAACTCCCGACGGAGGAGGTGATCTCCGGCGACACCGACCTGCTGGACCAGGCCGGCAAGCGCGGGCTCTCCCGCGTCGTCGAGGAGCCGACGCTGTCCTCGTTCATGCGCGCCTCCCGGCAGTTCGCCCGCGAGGCGGAACTGCTCACGCCCGAGGTCCGGGACGTGATCCTCGACGTGAACGAGGCCGGCGGCGACGCCTCGATGGCCATGCTCGGGAAGACGGTGTTCTCCATCGACGGCGGCCTCTCGACGGCCGGCTACGACCCCGCGACCTGCCGGATCGACCCGACGGGCGCGCGTCTGCTGGAGTAAGGGGTCGATTTCACTCCGTGAGATCCGTGTGAACCGACCCCACGTTTAAGGTACCGAGTGGACCAACCACGAACTGTAACGATGGCAACGGGATCGCGACCGGACAGCGCCTTCTACGGGTTCTACGACGAGTACATGGGGGAGGCGCGGACGAAACCGGAGGTGTACGGCTACTGGGTACTGGTGATCGGGTTGCTGGCGGTACTGGCCGGCGTGGGGGTGTTCGCCGCCGGCCGCGCGGGGCTGCTCGGCCTCGGATCGGCGGCGGTTGCGGAACTCGCGCTCGTGCTCGGGGCGGCGGGGTTCCCCGTCTTCCTGCTCGGGACCGTCCTCCAGCTGCCCCTCCGCAGGCGGGCGGTCCCGGTGGCGGTGCTGGGTGCGCTCCTCGCCGTCGCCGCGCTCGGGTACTTCCTGCGCATCTATCCGGGGCAGTGGGGGCTCGCACGGACGGAGGGACTGCTCTTCCTCGCGGGCTACGGCGGCGGGCTGGCGCTGTTGGCGCTGGTCGCCGCGCTGGTGCCCGCGCTGACCGGTCGGCGGAGCTACTTCCTGGCCGACGAGGACGTGACCGCGATGGGGTGGGTCGTCGAGGACGAGACCGAGACTCGCGTCTCGGACGTGCTGGCCGGCGACGCGGAGCGCGACGGCGTGTTCGCGGTGTTCCCGGACGAGCAGGGCTGGCGCTGGTGGTTCGTCGAACAGGCGGCCGTCGCCGACGGCACCCGGGCCTACGACAGCGAGGCCGACGCGGAGGACGCCCTCGAGGACATCAAGACGAAGGTGGCGGGCGCGAGTCTGCTGGAGATCAACCACGCCGCCTTCCGGCTGTACCGCGACGGGGGCGAGGACGGTCCGGGCGTCCGCTGGACGCTGGTCGACGAGGACGGCGTCGTGCTGGCCGAGGGCGGCGACCGCTACGCCGACCGCGAGACGGCCGAGAACGCGGTGAACCTGCTGAAGGAACACGGACCCGGGGCCGCCCTGCTCGACGTGGAGGAGGGGGCCTTCGAGGTCTACGGCGACGGCTCGGACTGGCGCTGGCGGCTGGTCGACGAGAACCGCGGCGTCCTCGGTGAGAGCCCCGAGAGCTACGAGGGCCGCGAGGCGGCCGAGGCCGCCGTCCGGTCGATCCGGGAGGCCGCCCGCGAGTCGCCGGTGATGGACGTCGAGACGGTCGGCGTCGAGTTGATCGAGGACGACGGGGCCTGGCGCTGGGAACTGGTCGACGCCGACGACGAGACGATCGCCGAGTCCAGCGACGAGTTCGAGAGCCGCGAGGCCGTCGAGGCGTCCGTCCGGCGGATCGTGGAGGGGGCCATCGACATGCCCTTCCTCGAAGCCGACTCGCCCGCCTACGAGATCGTCGAGGGCGAGGCGGGCGGGTGGCGCTGGCGGCTGGTCGACGCCGAGGACGAGGTGGTCGCCCACAGCGAGAGTGCGGTGCCATCCGAGGAGAGCGGGCGGTCGGTCGTGAGCCGCGTCAAGGAGGTCGTCGCGGACGCGCCGGTCGTCGAACTCGACGACGCGGAGTACGAGATCTACCCCGAGGGCGACCAGTGGGCCTGGCGGCTGGTCACCGAGGACCGCGAGACCGTCGCGCGCAGTCCGGCCAGCGCGACCTTCGCGGACCCCGAGGCGGCCGAGACGGCCATCGAGCGACTGCGCGAGGAGATCGGGACCGCCGACCGCATCGAGTTCGACAGCGCCGCCTTCCACCTCTACGAGGCCACGGACGGCGGCTGGAACTGGCGGCTGGTCGACGCCGACGGGAGCGTCGTCTCCGACAGCGGGCAGGAACACGCCTCCCGCGAGGACGCCGCCGCGGCGATGAACACGATGAAACAGCACGCCCCCGAGGCCGACCTCGTCGAGATCGGGAGCGCCGCGCTGGAGCTGTACCAGGCCGAGTCGGAGTGGCACTGGCGGCTGGTCGACGCCGGCGGGGAGACGCTGGCGACCAGCCCCGGCCGCTACGACAGCGACGAAGCCGCCCGCGAGGCGATGGACTCGCTCTCGCTGCTGGCTCCCGAGGCCGGAACGCGCCGGATGGACGCCGCCCTCTTCCAGGTGTACGTCGACGAGGGCGAGCGCCGGGGGTGGCGCTGGCGGCTGATCCACCCCGACGGCAGCACGGTCGCCCGGAGCCGCGAGGACTTCGCCGACCGGGAGAGCGCCACCGCGGCCGCCGAGTCGGTCGCCGACTTCGCCGCCGACGCGACCGTCCACACCGTCGAGGACATCGCGATCCGCTTCTCGGTCACCGAGGGCGAGGAGGGCGAGGCCTGGGAGTGGGAGATCGTCGACCGCGAGCGCGAACCGCTCGCCGTCGGCACCGAACAGTTCCCGTCCAGGGACGCCGTGGCGACGACCGCCCGTCTCGTGCGTGACAACGCGGGTGGCGCGCCGGTCTTCGCCGTCGACCCCGCCGCGTTCCGGCTGGAGACGGTCGCCGACGGGGACGCCGACACGGATCGGTGGCGCTGGCGACTGGTCGATCCCGACCGGAACACGCTGGCGGTCGGGGACCGGACCCACGAGAGCCGCGAGAGCGCGCGGGTCGACCTCTCGCGGGCCCGCGAACTCGCCGGTGGTGCGGGACTGCTCGATTTCGACCTGGCGGCCTTCGAGGTGACCGAGAAGGGGGACGGCTGGGTCTGGCGGTTCGTCGACACCGCCGGCAACACCGTCGCCGTCAGCGGCCCCACTTTCGAGTCCCGGAACGCGGCCGAGCGCGCGCTCGCGTCCGTCCGGGACACCCTGACGACGGCCAGTTTGCTGGAGATCGAGTCGCCGGCCTTCGAGCTCCACGAGGACGACGGGGACGACGGCTGGCGCTGGCGACTCGTCGACACCGACGGGAGTACCGTCGCCGAGAGCAAGCGGACCTACCCGACCCGCCGCGAGGCGCGGGAGGCGCTGGGCGGACTCCGGGAGTTCGGCCCCGACGCCGCGACCGAGACCCAGGCCGCCTGACCTCGGCGACGCGCCGCCGGTCCGCTCGCCGGCCACCGGGTGATTTTTCACGGCAGGGAGAACGAGACCGAGTATGGACGAGATCGACGTGCCCGAGAGCCACCCTCGCTACGAGTCGCTGTTGACGCGACACCGGATCGAGGAAGGGGTCGATCTGGGGATCACCTCTCGGCAGGGGCTGATCGCACAGGGCCGGGGCGAGGCCTACGACTACCTGCTCGGGGAGCACACCACGGAGAGCGCCGACCGGGCGGAACGGGCCGCCGCCGCCCACTTGCTCCTGGCCGAGCACCCGGTCCTCTCGGTCAACGGTAACGCCGCCGCCCTCGTGCCCGGCGAACTGGTCGCACTGGCGGACGCGACCGGCGCGGATCTGGAGGTCAACCTGTTCAACCGCACCGAAAAACGCATGGAGCGCATCGCCGACCACCTCCGGGAACACGGGGCGGACGAAGTGAAGGGTCTCGACGCCGACGGCCGGATCCCGGGACTGGACCACGAACGCGCGAAGGTCGACGCCGACGGCATCGGCGACGCCGACGTGGTGCTCGTGCCCCTCGAAGACGGCGACCGTGCCGAGGCGCTGGCCGAGATGGGCAAGACGGAGCTCGTGATCGACCTGAACCCGCTCTCCCGCTCCGCGCAGACGGCGACGGTCCCGATCGTCGACAACATCATCCGGGCGGTGCCGGGGATCACCGACCACGCCCGGGACCTCGCCGACGCCTCCCGCGAGGAACTGGAAGCGATCGTCGAGGGGTTCGACCGCGAGGCGGCGTTGCAGGCGGCCGAGGACGCGATCAGAAGCGGCGACCTGTGAGGGCTGCTACCCGAACTCGAATCCCACGTCGGTTTCGCCGAGCGCCAGTCCCTGTGCGCTGGTGACGCCGGTGATCTCGAAGCGTGCGCCGCCGTACTCGTCGTCCTCGTGGGTGCTGGCGAGCTGGCCGTCCACCGCCTGGATCTCCCAGCCGTGGGCCTCGACGATCTCCTTGACGATGGCCAGCCCGAAGCCGGTGCCGTCCTCCGCGGTCGTGTGGCCGTAGTCGAAGACGTTGTCCCGTTCCTCGGCCGGGATCCCCGGCCCGTCGTCTTCGACGGCGAAGCCCGTGCGGGTGCGGTCCTCTTCGCCCGCCTCGTCGGGTGTCTCCGTGTCGCCCGGGTCCGCGGCCACGTTGTCGCCGGCGTCGTACTCCAGCGGTTCGACGATCAGGGACACGTCCGAACCGACGTGGTCGACGGCGTTGCGAAAGAGGTTCTCGAAGGCCTGCTGGAGGCGGTCGCGGTCCGCCTCGACGTACATGTCGGCGTCGACCGTAAGGTCGGCCTCGGGGGCGTTGACCACCGACCAGGCGTCCTCGGTGACCGCTCGGATCGACACCTGCTCGGTCTCGTCGACGGTCTGGCCCTGCCGGGCGAGCTGGAGCAGGTCGTCGATCAGCCGGTCCATCCGGTCGGCCGCCCGGTCCAGTGCGTCGAAGTGTTCCTCGTCGCCGGTCTCGCGGGCCAGTTGCGAGCGCGCGCTGATGACGTTCAGCGGGTTCCGGAGGTCGTGGCTCACGACGCTCGCGAACTCCTCTAGCTGTTCGTTCTGCTGGCGGAGCCGGCGCTCCCGCTGGACCCGTTCGGTGATGTCCTGCAGGACGACCAGCTGGCCCATCACGACGCCGTCGCTGTCGGTCAGCGGCGTCCCGGTGCGCTGGTAGGACCGCCCGCTCTCGGGGTCGGTCACGACTTCGCGGTCGCTCTCGGGGTTGTCCGACGTCGGCGCGGGCGGGACCGCGAACGGGCGGAGCACTTCGCCCACCGAGCCGCCGATGGCTTCGTCGGGTTCGACGGTCAGGAACGGCTCGGCCTGTTCGTTCACGTTGACGACGAGGCCCCGGATGTCGATGACGACGATCGCGTCGTCCATCTGCTCGACGGCGGCCTGGCTGGCGATGGGGATCAGCGTGAACAGCCCGTGGCGGCCCACCGCCCAGCAGAACGCCCCCGCCGTGACGGCCAGCGAGACCGTCATGAGTTCCAGTCCCGGCAGGGGGTTCACACCGGAGAAGTAGACGCCGGCGGCGACGATCGGTGCGACGGTGCCGGCGATCAACAGGACCGCCTGCCGACGGTAGATCCCGGCCGCCCCGTACGCGCGCCGCGAGAGGAGCGCGACACTGACCCCGGCGAGGAGAACGCTGATCACCACGTACGCGATCACTGCCACGCCGTACTCCGGCCGCAAGGCCACGAACGCTCCGTTGTCGATCGTCTCTACCTCCGCCAGAACCAGCCGATGTCGTTCGTTGGTGAACATCAACCCGGTCATGACCGCCGGGATCAGGAACAGCGGGCCGACGCTCCACCACCGGAGCCACTCGTCGCGATCCGTGTACCGCAACGTAAAGAGCAACAACAGGACCGGGACGGGCATGAAACCGACGTAGCTCAGTTTGTACCAGAACAGTTTCCGGCCGAGTTCGACGCTCCCGATCTGGAACGCGTAGGTGACCAGCACCCAGCAGATCGTCGCCGCCAGCACCACCGCAGTGTACCCCCCGGGAATCGGCTCGTAGGCCCGCTGCTGGCGGAGCACGTAGAACGCCGCGACGCCCACCAGTACGGCCGCCACGAACGTGAGTGTGAGAAACGGGGTGTACTGCCAGCTCATCCGGAGTTAGATGTGTTAGCCGCCCGATGGTTTATGAATTTTCGCTATTTCGATGCCGCACACGGACCCGGCCACCGACCTCGGCCCCCCGATCAGAACACCTTTGAACCACCGGGTGGTAATACCGACTACTATGTCCGACTTCGAGCAGTTCAGCGACGTGGGCGAGGCGGAAGTGACACGCGCCATCGGCCAGGAGTGGACCGAGGAGTTCATGGATTTCTCCGACAGCGACGTGATCGTCGTCGGCGGCGGCCCCTCGGGATTGATGGCCGCCAAGGAACTCTCCGAACGGGGCGTCCAGACGATGGTCGTCGAGAAGAACAACTACCTGGGCGGGGGCTTCTGGCTCGGCGGCTTCCTCATGAACAAGGTCACCGTCCGCGGTCCGGCCCACCACGTCCTCGACGAACTCGACGTGGACTACAAGCAGTCCCAGGACAGCGAGGGCCTCTACGTCGCCAACGGCCCCGAGGCGTGTTCCGGCCTCATCAAGGCCGCCTGCGACGCCGGCGCGAAGATGCAGAACATGACCGAGTTCACCGACATCGTCATCCGCGAGGATCACAGGGTGGGGGGCATCGTCATGAACTGGACGCCCGTCCACGCCCTGCCCCGCGAGATCACCTGCGTCGACCCCATCGCCGTCGAGGCCGACCTCGTGATCGACGCCACCGGTCACGACGCCATGGCCGTCAAGAAACTCGACGAGCGCGGCGTCCTCGACGCCCCCGGCATCGACGACGCCGCCAGCGGTATGGACCAGACCGACGACGACTCCTACGGCGCGCCCGGTCACGACTCGCCCGGCCACGACTCCATGTGGGTCGGGGAGAGCGAGGACGCCGTCGTCGAACACACCGGCCTCGCTCACGACGGCCTCGTCGTCACCGGCATGGCCACCGCGACCACCTACGGCCTCCCGCGGATGGGCCCGACCTTCGGCGCGATGTTGCTGTCGGGCAAGCGCGCCGCCCAGGCCGCCATCGACGAACTCGGCGTCGACGCCGAGGACGTGGACATGACGACGCGGGCGAGCCCGGCTGACGACTAACGGCACCCACTTTTTACAAACGGGGTGCGCGCGGCGCACCCCCGTTTCCAAAAACGTGGGGAAAAACTGCCGCGAGCGCCAGGCGCTCGCGGGTGCTGCGCTCGTGCCCGACCGCACCGCCACCGCACCGCGACCGCACAACTACCGCCACACAGCCCAGCACTGTACCCCCGACACCGCGACCTGCCACCGGAACTAAGTCCACGCTGGCCGTCCCTGCCATCGATGAGACGACGCGTGCTGGCGTTCTGTCTGCTGGCCGTACTCGCACTCGGCGGCGTGACCGGATCGGCGACCGCGGAGCCGGCGGCGACGAACGCGAGCGTGACGACGAGTCTCGCACAGGACAGCCGGACGCTGACGCTCACGACACACCTGCGCCTGACGCCCGACCGGCCCGGCGAGATCGAGGTCACGGTGCGGTTCGACGAACCCGAGAACCTGGTCGAGTTGAAGGCCCGGCTGTCCGACCGGGCGACGGTGATCGAGACCGACGGGTTCTCGGCGTCGGACGGCCGGTACGTCTGGGACGGGGAGACGGACACGCCGAGCCTGACCTACCGGTTGTCCGTCAACGAGACCCGCGAGACCACGGGACCACTGGCCGGCCGCGGGGACTACACCTTCGTCGACGCCGGCCCGTGGGCGCTGGTCCGGACGCCACAGATCGGCGTCTCCTGGAGCTGGCGCGGCGGCAACGTCACGCTCGACCGGCAGACGACCGTCGAGGGCGAGGGCGTCGCCAGCCGGGCCATGGCGTTTCTCGGTCCGTACAGCGAGTACACCCGGCTCGCCAACGGCCAGCAGTTCAGGCTGATCGTGCCCGCGGCGGCGACGCTGGCTCCGCCCCGGAGCGCGATATTCGAGTCGGTGACGGCGGCCTCGGACGCGTTGCTGGTGGGCGACCGCGACGCGAGCGTGTTCATGATCGCGGCACCGACGACGACCGTCGAGTGGTCCGTCCGGGGGCTCCAGACCGGCGACGAGTCGTTCTGGGTGCGGGACGATCAGGGGCTCCGGGTCCCCGACAACGTCTGGATTCACGAGTACGTCCACACGCGACAGGCCTACGACGCCACCGACGGGACGCGCTGGTTCACCGAGGCCAGCGCCACGTACTACGCCGCCCTGTTCTCGCTCGACCAGGGGCTGATCGGCTTCCCGGCCTTCAGCAGTCGGCTGGAGGCCGGTGTCGTTCGCTCGGAAGACGGCGAGGTGCTGGCGAACCCGTCGACCTGGACCGGTCGAACGCCCTACCTGAAGGGCGCGCTCGTGGCGGGCGAACTCGACCGTCGGATCCGGCTGGCGACCGCCCGCCGGCTCCAGACCGTCTTCCGGCGCATGAACGCGGTCGGCGAACCGCTGACGGCACCGGAGTTCACGGCTCTCGTGGCCGACGTGGCGGGCCCGGCGGTCGGTCGGCTCGCGGATCGCTACACCACGACCGACGCCGTGCCGTCGATGTGGACTCGCGCCGAGCACCTGCGCGCCTTCGAGGGGACTGTCGCACGGATCGAGTACGCGCTCCCGCCGGCCGCCGAGCGCTTCCGGGTCGCCGGCCCCTACCGCAACGGCTCGCTCGCCGCCGGCCAGCCGGTCGAACTGGCCACCGGCGAACGCCTCTCGCTGGACGTGATCGTCCGGAACACCGGCGACGCGACCGGCGGGTTCGACGCCGTCTTCACGGTCGACGGGCGTCGGCTCGACTACCGCGCGGGATCGCTCGACCCGGGCGAGCAGCGACGCCTCACCTTCTCACACGCTTTCGACGAGCCCGGGACGTACACCCTCGCCGTCGGGTCTCTCACGGTCGAGGTCGCGGTTCGGAACCCGTCGCCGCCGACCGTCGTCTCCCTGCGGGCGAACGCGTCCCGGGTGATGGCGGGCGACCGGGTCGAACTGGTGGCGCGGCTCCGCAACGACGCGGCGATCCCGGCCGCCGGGACCCTCACGCTCACCCGGAACGACACGACAGTCGCGACGCGCGAGGTCGTCGTCCAGCCCGGGGCCGAGCGCCCGCTCACGTTCGTCACGGAGCCGCCGGTCGGCACCCACCGGTTCCGGCTCGGCAACGCCTCGGCGACGGTGGTCGTCGCCCCGAAACCGACGGAGCGGGCGGGAGCGGCGACCGGGACGGCCGCCGGCGGTCCGGGGTTCGGCGTCCTCGTCGCCGTCCTCGCGGTGATCGTCGGCGCGGTCGCCGCCCGCCGCGGGGCGTAGCCCCACGGATCGGGCCGGGACCCAAAACCCGTAACTGGGACGGCGGCGGAGGTCCGGACATGCCCGACCGCGTCACGCTCTATCGCGCACCGACGACCGCGGCCGACGCCGACGCCGTCGCCGACTGGCTCGCCGAGCGCGTCCCCGCGACCGTCGAGGTTCGGGACCGGTTCCTCGCCGACCGGGACGACGACCTCGCCGAGGCCTTCGCCGAGGCCAGGGTCCTCAGCCCCCACGACCGGGAGACGGGCAACACGATGCTGGGCATCGTCCGCTACGAGGAGCGCGCGCTCGCCGACCCCGAACGGGCCGGCGGCGTCATCTACGACGGACTGGCCGTCCAGGACGCCCTGCGCGAGCGCCTGCCCGAGGACGAACGCACGCTCGATCACCTCCACGTCCCGCTTCTGGACCGCGTCCTCGGGACCTGGGGCGACCACGACGGTCGCTGGCACAAGCGCGTGAACGTCCTCGGCCAGCCGGCGCTTGTCTCGGTGCCCGGCCTCTACGAGGGCCCGGCCAAGCCCGAACAGTACTACCAGGAGAAACAGCGCACGGCGATGGTGAGCGGCGACACGCCGCCCCGGGAGGTCCTCGAAGAGCAGGTCGAGGGGGAGTTCCTGGTCGAAGACGACCCGCGGACGACCGAGGCGATCCGGGGGTACGTCCTCCAGGCCTACCACTACCTCGCGACGGGCGAGGCGTTCTGCGAGAACGAGACGTGTCGGCTGGCCAACCCGCACCGCCAGCCCGGCGTGATCGAGGCGCAGTTGCGCGAGCCCGCGTTCTGCGAGGCCCACGCCGAGCGGTACGCGGACTAGCCGACCCGTACGGTCACGTTCGCGGTCGTCCCCTCGACCGAGACGGCGTCGACGAAGGCCTCGGGACCGAACACCAGCGCGGTCGTCTCGTCGCCGACCCGGACCACCCGGAAGTCGCGGTCGCCGTCGGCCTGCCGGGCGATCCCGTACTCCTCCAGTGCGGCGAACGCCTCGTCGGCCTCGGTACTGTCGTCCCAGCGGTGGGTCCAGACCCAGGCGTACTGGTCGAGGTCGGTACCGTTCCGGAACACCGACAGTTCGTCGCTCCCCCAGCCGGCCGCCGCCGCGGCGGCCCGGTCGCCGGACAGCTCCGTCCCGAGCGAGTGGCGGACGGTCATCTCGCCCATCGTGTTGTTGCCGAGGTACCGCCACGAGGGACCGGCGGTCACCGAGACGGTGAGGGCTTTCTCCGGTTCCTCCGTGCGGGTGTAGTTGTGCATCAGCTGCTCGGTCGTCCGCGGATACGACTCGTACACCGCCGAGAGGTTCGACGGCGAGTCGACGACGTGGGCCACGTACTGCTTGCCGAACAGGTACGGGGCGAGTGCCGAGCGGTAGGTCGCACCCCCCTGCTCGTACTGCTCGCGGACGAACGCCGAGTTGTTCCGCACGTCGAGATAGCGGTGGGCGTAGGCGTCGGCCACGAACACGGCACCGCCTTCCTGGAGCGCGCGGTAGGTCTTCGCCTGATCGGTGAGGATCCGCTCCGTTCGCAACCGATCGAGCCACGGCAACATGTTGGCCTGGTACTGGATCGTGTGCGCGAACTCGTGTGCGAGGACGCGCTCGACCGTCCCGGGCGAGCCCGAGCCGGGATGGAGGTAGACGTAGCCGGTTATCCGGGTCAGTCCCGTCGGCCGGCTCCAGTTCACCGAGACGTTCTCGAACCCGAGCGCGGCGTTGAGCGGACTCGCCGCGATACGCGGCAGACTCCCTCGCCACTCGCTCAGGTTCCGGATCTCGACCGGTCGGGGCCGCACGTCCGTCCCGATCAGCCCCTGCACGCGCGCGAAGGTCCGGTTCACGTCGAACGGGAGCGTCCCGTTCCGGACCGGGATGCTGTACGCGGTCGGTCCACCGTCGTCGGATCGTTCCCCGTCCGGCGTCCCCGCGTCGGGCGTCACCGTGTCCGGGGACGTGTCCGTGCCGTCGGGCGTCGTCGTGTCGGTCGCGGTCGGTGTAGCCGTGTCCGTCGCCGTTCCGTCGCTCGGGCCGGCCCCACACCCCGCCAGCACCAGGAGGAGGGCCACCGCGAGCGGCGCGAGTCGCTGGGCGGACAGCATATCATCACCAACTGACACGACTGGAAAAAAGCGTTCCTAAACGCGGCCGGAGAGCAGACCGAGGTAGCCGCCGCCGAACGTCTCGTAGCGGCGGTCCTCGGTCCGGGCGGCGAGTGCGGCCCGTCCCGCCTCGACCCGGCGCTCGAAGGTCCCGGTCACGGAGCCGTCCGGAATCCCCCAGCCGGGCGAGCCGGCCCAGAGTAACGCCGCGAACGCGAGGTCGACCGGCGCGGTCAGAGTTCGGTCGCTCCGCTGGACGTTCAGGACCGCGACGCGGCCGCCCGACCGACACAGGTCGACCCACTCGTCGACGACCGCCTCGGGATCCTCGAACAGCCCGAGGACGAAGGTCCCGAGAATTGCGTCGACCGGTCCCGAGATCGGCGGCCGGGTCGCGTCGCCCTCGCAGTAGTGGACGTTCGTCCAGCCACGCTCCCCGGCCCGCGCGCTGGCCCGGTCGAGCAACGGACGGGTCACGTCGACGCCGATCACCCGGCCATCGGGGCCGACCCGCTCCCGCAGGAACGGGACGTTCGCGCCGGTGCCACACCCCATCTCGACGACGGTGTCGCCCGGCGAGAGGGAAAGCGCCGCAACGGCCCGGCGTCGCCAGGACCGGACGCCCGGCGCGGTCGCCAGTCGGTCGTAGAGGGCGGCCCACCGCCCGTAGAAATCCCGGATCCGGTCGTGATCGGCCATCAGAGGCTGTCCCGGAGCCGCTCCGCGACCGTCGGCGCGTCGGGGCCCAGCACGTACATCACGGGCTCGATGCCGAACCCGCCGGTCTGATAGAGGACCTCGGCGTCCGGCGTCGCGTCCAGCGCGTCCGGGATCGCGTCCTCGATGCCGGTCTCGGCGTCGAACTCGACGGCCGTGTGCCCCCGCGCCTCCAGCGCGTCGACGAGGGTCGGATCGTACCGGACGTTGATCGCGGCGCGGGCGTCGCTCCCGTGGTCGCGGGCGGTCAGGAGGACGCTGGCGACGTACTCGCTGACCCCGAACTCCGGTTCGGCCGGGATCTCCGGCCGCCCCTTCAGGTCGATGATCCGACCGGGCACTGCCACCACGTCCTCGATGCCGGTCGCGTCGGGCAGGGCCTCGACCAGATTGGTCCCCACCGCCGGGATGTGCCGGGCGAAATCCGCCGTGTTGTCGATCACCGTCAGCCCCCGCCGGACCGAGGCCAGCGCCTGTTCCGCGACGCGCACGTCGCTGTCCGGGTCGTGGACGTCGAACGCGCCGCCGTAGTCGGCCAGTTCCGGGACTGCCTCCTGATGGAGCTGGGCCAGCACGTCACCCTGTTCGAGCTGGCGGACGACGACCTCGGTCTCGACCAGCGCCTGCACGGGACTCATCTCGCCGTCGATCAGCCCCTCGCCGAGTCGCTCGACCAGGTCGACCACGCGCTCGTCGGTCAGCAACCGCTCGTTGCGGGCCACCTCGCCGTGGACGTACTTCGAGACTGCGCTCTGACTGATCCCCAGGAGGTCCGCTACCTCGCTCTGGGTCAGCCCCCGCTCGCGTAACTCCTCGGCCAGCATCGAGCGGAAGGTCGGGAGGAACTCCTCGACCACCACCTCCTCGATGAATCTCATTGCCCCCCACTCCGGGACGAGCCGGCATAAAAACCCCGCCGGCCGCCCGCTGGCTCGTCAGCGCCCGAGCCCGCGACGACCGCTTTCTCGCCGAAAGAAATCGACACGCGTCGCGCTCAGACTTGGTCGCCTCCGAACTCTGCTCGTTCTCGCGGATGCGGTCTAACGCGACGTGACTCGTCGCGTCAGACCTGATCCCCTCCGAACTCGTCGTCCCCCTGAATCTTCGACGCCTGCGGTCCCGACTGGTCCTGGTACTTCGAGCCTCGCTCCTCCCCGTAGGGCCGATCCGCGGGCGTCTTCAGTTCGGTGAAGGTCAACTGGGAGATGCGCATGCCCGGGGTCAGCGCGACGGGTGCAGTTCCGAGATTCGACAGTTCGAGGGTGATCTTCCCCTCGAAACCGGGATCGCACAAACCGGCTGTCGCGTGGACCACGATGGCCAGCCGACCCAGCGACGAGCGCCCCTCGACGTGGGCGATCAGGTCCGGCGGGATCTCGACGCGCTCGACGGTCGTCCCGAGGACGAAGTCGCCGGGGTGGAGGATGAACTCCCCGCCTTTCTCGACGTGGGTCTCCTCGACGTACTCGTCGACTTCCTGCTCGCTGTTGGGGTGGATACAGGGGATGTTGGCGTGCTGGAACTCCAGGAACTCCCGGCCCAGGCGCAGGTCGACGCTGGCGGGCTGGACCTGGAGGTCCACGTCCTCCAGGGGCTCGATCACGAGGCCGCCCTCGGCGAGCCGGTCGAGGATGTCCGCGTCCGAGAGGATCATACGCCTATCAGTGAGGGCGGCCGTCTAAAGTCCCGGTGGTCCGCGACGGCCAACGGTCAGACCTATTGTCGCCGGCCCGCTCCACCGACGTATGAAACAGGCGATCGTCGCACGCGCGGACATCGGCATGGGCCAGGGCAAACTCGCCGCCCAGGTCGCCCACGCCTCCCTGTCGGCCTACGAGGACACGCCCGACCGGATCCGCACGGAGTGGAAAGGCGAGGGTCAGAAGAAAGTCGTCCTGAAAGCCGAGAGCGAACAGCAGCTGTTCGAGCTGGCCGACGCGGCCGAACGCGAGGGCCTGCCCAACGCCGTCGTCCGGGACGCCGGTCACACGCAACTGGAGCCGGACACCGTCACCGCGCTGGCGGTCGGGCCGGGCGCGGAGGACGCCGTCGACCGCGTGACCGGCGAGCTGTCGCTGTTCTGATCTCGATCGCGTGCGACCGCGCGCGAGCGCGGGGATTCGCCGCCGCGGATCTCCAGGCTTTTGTCGGCCCGACGCCAACCCCGGAGCAATGACTACCGAGTTCCGGGTGAGCCGCTGATGCGCGCGGCCCAACCCGTCGAGCGCGCCGTCGGGATGGCGTACTACGTGAGCGACGCGGACGGCGTGGGCGGCCGCCTGCGCGACCGGCCCGCGGACTTCCGGGTCACCGAGATCGAGGCGTTCGATCCCGAACCGGTCGACGCCGATCCCGGCGCGTACCCGCACGTCCTCGTGCGCGTGACCCTCTCCGGCTGGGACACCAACGACTTTGCGAGCGCGCTGTCGGACGCCCTCGGATCCAGTCGCGAACGGATCTCCTGGGCCGGCACCAAGGACAAACGCGCCGTGACGACGCAGCTGTTCTCGGTCGCCGACGCAGACCCGGAAGCCGTCGCCGCCGTGGACCTCGCCGACGCCGACATCGAGGTGCTGGGCCGGACGGGCCGCCCCATCTTCTTCGGCGACCTGGCCGGCAACGCCTTCGAGGTCACCGTCCGGGACCCCGAGCGCCCGGGCCTGGTCGACCGGATCACCGACGACCTCCGGGGGTTCGCGGGTGCGGCCGGCGACGGAGCTGGTGACGACGGGGCGACCACGGACGATCCCGTCACCGTCGGCGTGCCCAACTACTTCGGGCAGCAACGCTTCGGGAGCCACCGCCCGATCACCCACGAGGTCGGCCTCGAAGTCGTCCGCGGGAACTGGGAGGACGCCGTCCTTGCCTACGTGGGCAGACCGTCGGAACGGGAACCCGAGGAGACACAGCGGGCCCGCGACCGCGTCGAGGAGATCGCGGCGGGCTCGCGGGACTGGCGGGCCGCGCTCGACGCCATGCCGGGCTATCTGAACTACGAGCGGGCCATGTTGCACGAACTTGTCGACCGGGACGCCGCCGAGCCCGCGGATTTCCGGGCGGCCCTGGAGACGATGCCGAGTAACCTCCAGCAACTCCTCGTCAACGCCGCTCAGTCGTACGTGTTCAACCGCGTCCTCTCGGAGCGACTGACTCGTGGCCTGCCCTTCGACCGTCCCGTCGCGGGCGACGTGGTCTGTTTCGCGGACGGCGACGCGCCGGCCGAGGTGACGGTGCCCGACACCGACCGGCTCCAGCGCGTCGACGAGAACAGAGTCGACACCGTGACCCGCCACTGCGAGCGCGGCCGGGCGTTCGTCACCGCGCCGCTCGTGGGGACCGAGACGGAACTGGGCGACGGTGAACCGGGGGAGATAGAGCGGGACGTTCTTTCCGACGTGGGCATCGAACCAGCCGACTTCGACCTGCCGGGCGAGTTCCACTCGACGGGGACCCGGCGGGCGGTGCTGGTGCGGACGGACCTCTCCATCGAGCGCGACCCGCTGACCTTCGCCTTCTCGCTCCCGAAGGGGAGTTACGCGACGGTCCTCCTGCGGGAGTACCTGAAGGTCGATCCGGCCGAACTGGGGTGAGCCGGTCGGAACGCGGGCTCGCGGTGACCGAACCGCCCCGTTTATGCCGTCGAATCACCGACACGGTGATATGGAGTGTCGGCAGTGTGCCAGCGACCTCGACCGGCCGGGTGATTACTGCCTGGTCTGTCGGACGGCCAACGCCGACGCCGTCGTTTTGGACCTCTCGCGGGACCGCGCGATCGTCACGACGCTGCTGGACGACGAGGAGGTCAGCCGGCGGACGATCACGACGACACCGGAGGAGCCCGACGGCGAGACCGACGTGATCGAGTTGCGCAACTTCGCCGGCCTGATCGCCGACGAGATCCGCCGGAAGCGCCCCGACGAGGTGTACGCGACGGGCGACCGTGACGTCCTCCGGGCGGTCCGGGGCCAGGTCCACTACGAGTTCTACCGCGTGACCGGCGACGACCCCGTCCGGGCCGTGATCGAGCGGAAGGGACAGCCCGCGCTGGAGGTCGTGGAGGCCTCGACGGCCGACATCCTCGGCGGTTCGCACACGACGCTGATCGGCGAGCGGGCGGGCAAGCAGGCCGTCGAGACGGTCGCGGGCCACCCTCACGTCAAGAAGATCATCCCGGGGCCGATCGACGCCTCCGGGTCGGGGTCGCGGGGCGGCGTCCGGGCGAAGGCCACCCGGGCCGACGCCAACGGAAACGTCCGCCTGCTGATCCGGGACGGCTCCAGCGTGCAGGAGAACCGCGTGGTCACGACGGCGGGCGACCGCGAACTGGGCGAGCAGGTCCGTGCCGACCTCAACGACGCCCTCGGCGAGGCCGGACTCCGGGAGTGACGCTGCGGGCCGGAGCGATCGGCGCGTCAGGCCCCGTGCCGCCGGCCCACGTACCGGGTCGCGACGCCACGGGGCGGCGGAACTCGTAGGGTTTATCAGCCTCGTCCGCCGAGGGTACGGTATCATGGCCAAGGACAAGGCACGGACGGGGAGCGCCGGTCGGTTCGGCGCTCGCTACGGCCGCGTCGCACGACGCCGCGTCGCGGACATCGAGGACGACATGCGCGACGAACACGAGTGTCCCGAGTGCGGGAAGGAGTCGGTCGAGCGCCAGGGCACCGGCATCTGGGAGTGTGGCTTCTGTGGCTACAAGTTCGCCGGCGGGACGTACCGCCCCGAGACGCCCGGTGGCAAGAACGTCACCCGCTCGATCCGCGCGGCCCTGTCCGAAGACGACGAATGAGCTACAAGTGTTCCCGCTGTAAGCGCGACGTGGAACTGGACGAGTACGGCGGCGTCCGCTGTCCGTACTGTGGCCACCGCGTCCTGCTGAAAGAGCGAAGCCGCGACGTGAAGGAAGTCGACGTCGACTGACGTGGCACGCGCCCACGACGCCGTTCTGGAGTTCTCCTTCGACGACGAGCGCCGCGCCCGCATCGTCGAGCACAGCGTCCGCCCCGAGGTCGGCGAGATCGCCGGCGACAGGACGACGGCGACGCTGGACCGCGAGGCCGCGACCGTCACCGTGACCGTCGCGTCCGACGATCTGGTGGCGCTCCGGGCCGGCATCAACACCTGGTCGACGCTCGTCTCGGTCGGCGAGCGGGCCGGCGCGGCCGCGACTCGCTGACCCCGGCGATACCCTTGTGAGACGCTCCGACTAGACCCGGGATATGATCGAGCAGCCGTCGCTCCCGGGATCGGCGACGCTCGCTCGCGGAGGGGGCTCGTCGGGACGGCCCGGGACGTGAGCGAGCGCCGGGGGCGGGAACTGGGACGCAACGAGACGATCCACGAGACGGTCATGGGTGCCCACATCTCGGAGTTCGTCACCGGGGAGACGGCCGGGAAGGGGATCAGAGCCCGGCGGGAGCTGGCCGAGCGCGACGAGAAGGCGGTCGCGACGATCGAGGGGACGGTCGTCCGCGACGTGGAACGAAACTCGCCGTGCGGGTCCGTCCGCGAGTCCGCGCCGGACCACGGGCTCCGGTCGCTCGCCGCTGTCCCCTTCACCCACCGGACGGTGACTCACGGCGTGCTGGTGGTGTACGCCGACCGGGCGGTCGTCGCCGTCGGTGAAGTGGCGAGATGCGTGGGTTTTTCACTCCGGATGCCGACGGTCCGGGTATGCAGGGTAATCTGCCGCCGGAAGCACAGGAGAAAATCGAGGAGCTACAGGACCTACAGGAGACGGCACAGCAGGTCGCCGCCCAGAAACAGCAGGCCGAGACACAGCTGACCGAGTCCCAGAACGCCCTCGAGGAACTCGAGGACGTGGACGAGGACACCACCATGTACCGCGAGGTCGGCGAACTGCTGGTCAAGACCGACTACGCCGAGGCCAAAGACGACCTCGAAGAGTCCGTCGAGAACCTCGAAGTCCGCGTCGACACGCTCGAAAAGCAGGAAGAGCGCGTCCAGGAGCAGTTCGAGGAACTCCAGCAGGAGCTCCAGCAGATGCTGGGCGGTGCCGGCGGCGGTGGCGGCCCCATGGGTCCCGGTGCCGGCGGCGCATAGGATGGGCGAGCCCAGCGACGAGGAAGTCGTCGAGACGGCCGCCGACGCGGCGGAGGGAGTCGTCTTCGACCGCTACAAACAGTCCGAGGTCGACGATCTCGACGTGACCGTCACCTTCGAGGACGGAATCCTCGAAGTGGACGTGTACCTCAACGCACCGTCGGACACTCGCGATCCCGAACGGGTCGCAGACGACGCGGCGCTTGCCGCGCGGGCCGCCGTGGACGACCTGTTCGAGTAATTCTTCAGGACGCCTCGCTCTCGCCGCGTCTGGCGACCGCGACGCGTGCGACCACGTACCCGGCGACGACGAACGCCATCGAGCCCAGCGTGTATGGCGCGACCGACGTGACGTAGCTCAACACCCCTCCGAGCAGCGACCCGTCGTCGCCCCCGCCGGGTGCGGATGCGTTCGCCGTGGTCGTCGCCGGAGGTGCGTCCGTCGCGGTCGCCGTGGACGACGACTGGGGCGTGTCGGTGTGCGTCGCGGTCGGCGGTCGTGCCGTGTCCGGTTCGGGCGTCGTCGGTTCCGGGGTCGTCCGTGGCTCGATCACGAGCGTTCCCGACAGCGTCTGGCCGGTTCCGGCGAGGCGGACGGTGTAGGGGTACTCGCCGGGGGCGAGCGAGGGGCGAGCGTCGTCGAAGGTGACGGTCCGGTTCCCTTCGGGGGTGACGACGACGGACTGGTTGCCCCACAGTTCGCCGTCGATGGTGAGCAGGACGCGGGCGTCCCCGTCGGCGACGCCGTCGTTCCTGACGGTCGCGGACAGTCCCGCGAGCGTCTCGCCCTCGGTGATCGTCATCCGGCCGGTGGCGTCGAGCAGTTCGAGTTCGGCCGGGTTCTGCGGGTCGTCGGCGATGACGACCGGTCGGCGGTCGACCAGCCGCTCGCGCACGAACAGCTCGGCCTCGACGGGGTATTCGGGGTCGAGCGCCGAGAAGTCGATCGGCGGCGTCCGGAAGGTGCCGTCGGCCTGGATCGACACGTCGTCGATCCGGATCTTGGTCGGTGGCGGGCTGTCCCGGGAGATGAGCTGGATCTCGATCTCGGTCCCCGGTGCGTAGGTCGTCGTGCCGGTGAGTCGGTACTGCCCGTTTCCGCCGACGATCAACTCGCCCACGTCGGTCAACTGGTCCCGGCTGTACCGGATGCGTGGCTCGACGACGGTGAACGTCGTCGTCGACTCGACGGTCGTCTCACCGCTGTCGAAGTAGGGGTACTGCTCGCTCCGGCCGTCGTCGCCCGTCGACTGTGCGGTGAACGGAGCCGGGAGGCCGGTTCCGGGCGGGAAGCGGTACTCCTCGCCGGCCGTCCCCTCGAACGCGAAGGTCACCCTGAACCGGTCGCCGGGGGCCGACCGGGCACCGAACCACGTGCCCTTCGACGTGTCGATCACCATCGAGAACGACGACTCGTCGCCGGTGAACTCGACGAAGAGGTCCTGTGCGTTCGCACTGTCGAACGTGATCTGCTCGGGCTCCTGGTTCACGCCGGGGTTCAGGTGTTCGATGGTGACGTTGACGCCTTCGGGGTAGTCCAGCAGGGTCCGGAGCTGGTCGAGACCCGTGGCGTCGATGGCCGCGAGCGTCCCGCGGAACCCCGCGGTCGAGAAGCCGCTGATCTGGATCCGGTCGCCGGCCGCGACCCAGCTCCGGTCGGTCGCGGGAGTGAACGTCCCGTCGGCCGCTCCCTTGGGCGCGACGCTCCGGTCGAGGTCCCCCTCGAAACTCGGCTCGGTCAGCCTGAGGTTCGACCGGTCGAGCGGCTCTTTCAGGTAGGGCACGCCGTCCTCGCCCAGCACGAGCGTCTCGTTTGCCCCCGCCAGCAACCGGTAGCGGGCGGGCTGGACCGGTCGCGGGAGCCGCGTGATGCCGACCTTCTCGTTGAACTCCGCGAGGGTGTCGGCGATCACCTCGCCGTCCGCGTTCACGAACTCGAACCCGTCGAACTCCGCGGTCTCTTCGGGTCTCGTGTCGGCTCCGTACTTCTGCGTGTAGCTGACGACACTGCCGGAGTAGGCCGACCGGTCGGTGCCGAGCAGGCGCGTGTTGATCGTAAACGTCGCACCGCCCCCGGGCACGTACAGCAGGTCCAGGAAGTTCCGGTTCGACGACGACTCGATCATCTCGTCGCCGCCGATCAGCAGGTAGCCGCCGCAACTCGTCGAGACCTGAACCGTACCGCCGGCGACACCCTCGAACACGTCCTTGCCGAAACACTCTTGTTGTTGGGCGACCGCCGACGGTCCGGCAGCGACGCGGGCTGGGGTGGCCGTCTCCAGTCCCGTCACTCCCGCGGCCGGGCCGGTTGCCGCGAGCAGTCCCAGACACAGGACCACAGCGGCGACTGCCAACCGGGCTGGTCCGCCCGCGGTGGCGCTCCCGTTTCTCGATACCAGTGGCGGTTGCATCGTCGGATCCCCGGCAGTCGCCCGCCGTCTCCCGACGCTCGGACCGGCCGCGGCTTAAAACGTCGCGTCGGGTTATCAGATTCGGTAACTACGCGATGGCGAAGAGGAACACCGAGATGGCGAAGACGGCGACGATGACGGCGGCAGCCAGCGTCGCGCCCATCGAGATCATGGCGTTGGCGTGGGACGCGAGCGTCTCGGTGCGGTCGTTGCCGAAGACGGTGACCTCGACGTGCTTTTCGGCCATACCGGCCTCGACCGGTTCGAGGTCCGTGGCCGCTCGGTCCACGAGGTCGGCCACGATGGCGGCGAGTTCGTCGTCGTCGACGGCCGCGCCGACCTGGTTGTCGGCCTCGACGGTGTTGACGATGTGGGTGTCGGTCGTCATCACCTCGGCGTGGTCGACGCCTTCGATGGCGTCGAGGAGTGTCCCGCGCACCCCCGGTTCCATGTTGTTGCCGTCGATCAGGACGTACGCGGTCCGGTGGTCACCCACTTCGAGGACGGCCACCCGGACGCCGAGCGGGCCGATCCCGTCTTCCGGGTCCCAGTCCGTCTCGTCCCAGGCGACGCCCAGTTTCGGCTGGCCGCGCTCGGCGTCGGCGAGTCGCTCCCCGATCTCGCCGGCACCGTCGATCATGTCGAACGACCGTCTGCTCCCGGGGGTGACGTGGCCCAGGTCCGCCCCCTCGAGTCCGTTGTTGCTGTTGTGGGCGTCGACGAGCATCACGCCGTCGAGGCCGGCCGAGCGGGCCTCGGCGGTCGCAGAGAGCCCCACCGCGTACTCCACGTCGTCGGCGAACCCGGGGGCGTAGGTCGCCACGGCCAGGGCGTCGTCGCCGAAGGCCTGCCCGACGAGTTTCGCCTCGCCCTCCTGCTCGCGGACGGAGACGGTCGCCTCGTCGGTGAACTCGATCTCCTCGATGGCGGTGTCGGCGGCGTCCAGGATGGTGTCGACTTCCCGTTCGGTCACGAGGTTGAAGTCGTGGCCGGCGGTCGCGTGGGGCGGGAAGGCGAGTCCTTCCGCGCGGCGGGCGACCCGTTCGGGCAGGTTGCCGCCGCCGATCTCGCCCATCGGGCCGGGGTGGATCATCGGCAGGACGAAGCGGGCCTTCTCCGCGCCGTCTTCCGTCCGGAAGACCAGCACCGTCACGGGTACCACCGCCTCCTCGCCGATCTCCTCGAAGAAGTCCTCCAGTTCGCGGGTGCCCTCGGCGATGTGGCCGATGAACCCGCGGACGAAGTCCAGCACCGACACGTCGAGACTGCGCTGCCACGGGGAGTCGATGGCCCGGACGAAGAGCGCGACGCCCCCGGCGTAGACGAGACAGACCACGCCGAGTACCAGGAAGTCCCTCGGGAGGACGACCGTCAGTTCCGGCGGGGCCGCCTGCGGGCGCGAGAGATAGGAGTTCAGGATCGGACCGCCGACCTCCAGATACCGGAGCGTCCCGCTGTAGATGAACAGGAGGACGGCCGCGGCGACGGTCTGGATGCTGGCGGGGATCGCCGCGACCGGGAGGGAGTGTCTGGAGACGGCGACGATCACGACCAGTCGGATCGCGAAGATCGAGGCCAGCGCCAGCAGGAGCGCGTCGAAGACGAACTGCTGACCGAGCGGCTCGGCCAGAACCGTCGCCGGCAACACGCCCTGGAGCGGGTACGAGGCGACCACCAGCAGGCCGGCGATCATCAGGATCCCGACCGTGACGAGTTCGCAGGTCAGCGCCAAAAGCGACGCGCGGTTGCGCGTCAACTGCCCGTCCAGTCGCCTGTCGACGGACGGCGTGAGAGCGCTCGCGGCGACCGTCGGCAGGCCGATGAAGAAGACCCCTTCCCACGCGTCGCCGAGGACGTACTGACCGTCGAAGACGGCGATGCCCGTGACGGCCGCGATCACGAGGGCGAACGTCAGACTCGAATACCAGTTGGGGGCACGGAAAATGAACCGCGAGAGCCCCGCGAGATCGCCCTGTGTCTGGGTCATTGTTGCTGGTTCGATGCCCCTTCGCTATATTATTGATGCCTTCCCGATCGCCCTGACCCGCCTACTCACAGATCGCGAGGAAGTTCTCGAAGACGGCCTCCCCCTCTTCGGTGTGGGAGACCTCCGGGTGCCACTGGACGCCGTAGAGGTCGCGGTCGCGGTCGCTCATGGCCTCGACTCCACACACGTCGCTCGTGGCGGTCCGGGAGAAGCCCTCCGGGACTTCCTTGACCTCGTCGGCGTGGCTGGCCCACACCCGCGTCTCGGGTGCGAGCGACCCGATCAGGGGATCGGTGTCGTCGATGATCTCGACGGTCACGTCGGCGTAGCCGCCGTAGTCGCCCTCGCCGACCCGACCGCCGAGTTCGTCGGCGACGATCTGCATGCCGAGACAGATGCCCAGCACGGGCACGTCCAGGTCGAGGTAGTCGGGACAGTTGCCGATGTCCTCGATGTCCGGACCGCCCGAGAGGACCAGGCCGTCGGCGTCGATCTCGGCGGGCGGTGTGGTGTTGTCGATGAGTTCCACGTCCACGCCCAGGTCCCGCAGCGCGCGGTGTTCCAGGTGGGTGAACTGGCCGTGGTTGTCGACCACGTCGATGCGCGTCATTGAGAGAGTAGAGACCGACGGGACGGATAAGTCGCCCGGAACTCACTCCCCGCGGTCGAACCGCTCGGCCGCCGACTCGAATCCGAGTTCGTCCTGTTCCCGGGCGCGCCGGGCTTCGGCCTCGGCGATGGCCTCGGTGTCGGGATTCGCGTCGTCGTCGATGCGCGCCCACGAGTCGTGAACCTTGCTGTGACACCACCGGCAGAGGACGACGGTGATCTCGTGGCCCGGGTCGCCGTCCTCGGCTGCGTCTCCGTCCTCGGCGTAGGAGAGGTGGTGTTCCTCCAGCAGCGGGCCCTCGTTGTCGTGGGCCAGCCGCCGGGCTTCCAGCCCACAGCGAGCGCACTCGCGAGCATGATCGAGACACCGGAAATGTGGACAGTCGGCCCACTCCCAGGGGCCGGTCAGTCCCGCCTCGTCGCGGTCGCCGGCGACCGGACACTGGAACTCGTCGGCGCTGCGGGCGTCGGCGAAGGCCGGGTCGCGATCCCCCTGCTCGACCGCGAACCGGCACTTCCCGGCGTCGGTGAGGTGGTCACAGCGGTCGACGTGTGCGTAGGGATCGTCGACCCCGACGCCGGTCCCGGTCGGCGTCTTCTCCATACCCCGTCTCTGGGTCCACACCGGTTTGAATCGCCCGGTCGAGACACCGAGCCGTGGGTCGGCGCGCCGACCGAGACGTGCGACGGAATCAGATCTGAATACGACAGGCTTCCTGATAGCGTGCAAAGACGGCTCTGTCAGTCGAACGACGCTGAGTTTCACTAGCTGAGAATCGGCGTGCAGTTAAACCGTGTCGGTGCTGACAGTCGGGACGTATGGACCAAGCTCTCGATAGGTATCGCACCCTGCTGTGGGAATCGATGGACCGGCTCGGCGTGACTGGCTCCGTCGAGCGGAAGGTCGTCGCCGCGGTGGCGATCCAGTTCGTGATCTCGCTGGCCCAGGCCGTCCTCCCGTTTCTGGTCTCGGGGACCGTCCGCATCGTGCTGGTCGGCGCGCTCGTGGTTGCGGCCCTCGTCGCGTTCCTGAACACGCTGCTCATCACGCGCGAAGATCTGGTCGAACCGATCAAGGACCTCGAACGGACCGTCGCGTCGGTGGCGGCCGGTGACCTCGACGTGGACGCCGCCAGGTCGGACCAGCCCGACGAGGTCGGCTCGCTCACCAACGCGGTCGCCGACATGAGCGAGTACCTGACGACGGTCTCCCGGCAGGCCGACGCGTTGGCCCGCCAGGAGTTCGACGCACCGGCGCTGGAGGAAGACGTTCCCGGCGAGTTCGGCGAATCGCTGTCGACCATGGCCGAGGAGCTCCGGACCTACACGACGGAACTGGAGGAGATGACCGCCCAGCTCCAGGAACGCTCCGCGAACCTGGAGGAGATGGCCGATGCCTTCGCCGAGGCGACCGAGCGGGCCCGCGAGGGCGACCTGACCGCGACCGTGGACATCGACGGCGGCGAGGACGAGTACGCGGCCGTCGTCGACAACTACAACGACCTTCTGAGGACGCTGGCCGACACCATCGGCGACGTGGCCGCGTTCGCCGACTCGGTCGCGGCCACGAGCGGCGATCTCCAGTCCTCGGTCACCGAGATCGACCACGCCAGCGAGGAGATCGCCGGCTCGACCGAGGAGATCTCCGAGGGGGCGGCTACCCAGAGCGACCGGCTCCAGGAGATCGCGACCGAGATGAACACGCTCTCGGCGACGGTCGAGGAGATCGCGGCCTCGGCCGACGAGGTCGCGGACACCGCCGAGGCGGCCGCCGAGCGGGGCCGCTCGGGACGGGAGGCCGCTGCCGAGGCCATCGACGAACTCGACCACGTAGAGGAACGCATCGACAGCACCGCCGAGGACGTGGAGGCTCTCGTGGCGAAGATCGACCGGATCGACGAGATCGTCGCCGAGGTCGAGGACATCGCGGAGGAGACGAACCTGCTGGCGCTGAACGCCTCGATCGAGGCCGCACGGGCCGGCCAGGGCAGCGACGGGTTCGCCGTCGTCGCCGACGAGGTGAAGGCCCTGGCCGACGAGGCCCGCGCCTCCGCCGACGAGATGTCCGACCTCATCGCGGAGGTCCAGCGCGAGGCCGACGACACCGCCGCGAGTGCCCGAGAGATGAACGAGCAGGTGACCGACAGCATCGCCACTGTCGAGGGAACGCTGTCGAACTTCGAGGACATCGTCGACGTCGTCGGCGAGTTACACACCAGCGTCCAGGAGATCTCGACGGCGACCGACGATCAGGCACAGACCACACAGGAGGTCGTCGACATGGTCGACGAGGTGGCCTCGATCAGCGAAGAGACCGCCGCCGAGGCCGACACCGTCGCCGCGGCCGCCGAGCAACAGACCGCCTCGGTCTCGTCCGTCGCCGACCAGACTGAGTCCCTCTCGGCCGAGGCGACCGATCTGACCGATCTCCTCGATCGGTTCACGCTCCCCGAGGAGTCCGTCCAGCCCGACGCGGCGAGCGCCGGCGGCGCGCCCCGGGCGGCCGACGACTGAGACCGCCGGACGGCGTCTTCACTCCGCGGCGGCCGGCGGCGTCTCCGTGACGGATTCGCTGCTCCCCTCGGTGAAGACGAACCGCGCGCCACGGTCGTAGTCGGCGTCGTGTTCGACGGTCCAGCCGTGGGATTCGGCCATCGTCCGGACGATCGAGAGCCCGAGCCCGGTCCCCTCGTCGGCGGTCGTGTAGCCGTACTCGAAGATGTCGTCCGCGTGTTCCGCGGGGATGCCGGGGCCGTCGTCTTCGACGTAGAACCCGTCGTCGGTCCCGCCGACCTCGACGGTCACGTCGGCGGGGCCGTGGTCGAGGCTGTTCCGGAAGCAGTTCTCGAAGATCGAGAGGAGCTTCGAGCGGTCGGCCTGCATCCGTCGGTCGTCGGTGACGGTCAGCGTGGCGTCGCCGGTGTCGACGTTGCCCCAGGCGTCGCGGGCGGCCGCGGCCAGCGAGACCGCCTCGGTCTCCTCGACGGTCTTGCCCTCGCGGGCGATGGTCAGGATGTCGTCGATGATCGACTCCATCCGCTCGTGGCTGGTCCGGATCTCGCGGAGGTACTCCTCGGCGTCGTCGACGTCCTCGGCGTCGATCCCGTCCGCGTCGATCACGCCGTCGAGGAGTTCCGCGTAGCCGTCGGCGACGTTGATGGGGTTGCGGAGGTCGTGGGAGATCGTCGATGCGACCTGGTCCAGCCGCTCGTTTTGCTTTTCGAGCTGCCAGCGGGACTGTTCGAGCGCGGTCACGTCGCGCAACAGGATCGACAGCCACACCTCGCTTCGCTCCCCTCGTGTGACCTCCGAGACGGTGACCGAGTAGTGGCGGTCGCGGCCGTCGGCCGGCAGGGTGATCCGGTTCGATCCGTCGCCGTCCCCGTCCAACTCGACGGCGTCGGCCAGCGTCGGACAGACCCCCTCGAACGGGTCGCCGATGCGGTCCCCGAGATCGGGCCAGATGTGCGTGCTGGCCTCGTTGTAGTCGACCACGTGTCGCTCGTCGTCGAGGACGAGGACGGGGTCCCGGAGGTTCTCGACGACAGCGTTGCGCGCCACCGGCTGGACGCGCAGGAAGTCGAACCCGAACAGCGCCAGCGTCGCGAACAGGTTGAACGGGATCGTCGAGTAGGTGGCGTGGTTGAGGTGTTCGGCGGGGAAGAGGCCGGCCTGACTCGCGGCGGTGATGAGGGCGACCGAGAGGACGCCCGCGATCAGTAGCGCGAGCTGTTTCGTCGCCCGCCTCGACGTCGAGAGCAGGTAGACGGACAGTCTGTAGATGGTGTAGCCCCCGAGCGCGTACGTCAGGAGGTAGATCACGCCCAGTCCCGCCTCGACCTCGTAGGCGTAGTACGGGATCGGCTCGCGGATCAGCCGGACGTTCGAGACGTAGAGCCCCGCCGGTTCGATCAGCCACAGCACGAGGAAGCCGCCGACGATGGTCACTATCGTCGCGCGGATCAGCCAGTGCCGGTGGAAGTCCGTCCCCGTGTACCGCCCGGCGAACACGGGGAAGGAGACGTACGAGAAGAAGGCAAACAGCGCGATGGGGAGAAACAGGAACTCCTTGAGCCCGGTCGCCGGCGCGAACAGGTAGATCCAGAAGCAAAACGCCGAGGTACCGCCGGTCGCGAGCGTGATCACGAACCACTTCGCGCCCCGCTGGTCCCAGTTGGTCCGGTAGATCCAGTAGCCCAGGCCGACGTGCAGCAGGACCGCCGCCAGCGGCAACCCGTAGTACGCCAGTTCGACGGCCGAGCGGCTACTGGTCATATGTTGGCATATCTCCCCCTCCTATTCAACTTCACCCCTCCAGTTTTCACTGCTTGTAACGTGAGCCCCGGGGGGAATCCGGGCGCTTCCAAAACGTTTTGTCGGCACCGGGCGAGCGAACGTGCATGCGCGTCGTTCACGAACGGGACGGAAAGCGGCGACCGCTGGCGACGACCGTCGACGTCGCCGACTCCTTTCTCTCCCAGACCCTCGGGCTGATGGGCCAGTCCGCGGTGTCCGACGACTACGCGCTGGTCTTCGAGTTCGGCGACCCCGGCTTCTTCTACCGGTTGCGCGACACGGTGCCCCGGCGCGTGATCCACATGTTGTTCGTCCGGATGCCGCTGGACGTGCTCTGGCTCCGCGACGGCGAGGTCGTGAAGGTGGCGACGCTCTCCCCGTGGACGGGCGTCGGCGTCGCCAAGGCCGACACCATCGTCGAACTCGCCGCCGGGAGCGCCGACGGCGTCGACGTCGGCGACACGGTCCTCGTCGAACGCGAGGACGCCGCCGAGCCGGCCGCGACCGACGGCGAGTCGGCGACACCGGCCGGCGGATCCGGGGACGCGGCGGCGGCCGACGGCGAACCGACCACGGACGGACCGGGCTGAGGGCCCGCTGTCCCGAATCCAATAGATTAATGCGCGGGACTGGCAAACTGTGTGGTACAATGTCGGATCAGACACCGACGGAGGATAGAGGAAGTCGCCGCAAGGCGGCTGGGCGCGAAATTCTCGGTTCTGCCTGATGGTGGACACACCGTGACAGAGAGTAGCTTCTTCGGGAGCCACCCACAGCTCCGGGACCTGAGCGACGTCGACGACGTACAGTTTCTCGATACGACGCTGCGCGACGGCGAGCAAGCGCCGGGCGTGTCGCTGACGCCCGAGGAGAAAGCGCGCATCGCCCGCGGGCTCGATCGAGCAGCGATCGACTTCATCGAGGCCGGCAGCGCCTGCACCGGGCCGGGCGAGCGCGAGACGATCAAGCGCGTGACCGACCTCGACCTGGACGCCACGATCACGAGCTTCTGTCGTGGGATCAAAAACGACGTCGACCTCGCGCTGGACTGTGACGTCGACGGCGTGACCATCGTGGTCCCCGGCAGCGACAAACACGTCGAGAAGAAAGTGGGGACCACCCACGAGGACAACGTCGCGAACACGGAGGAACTGGTCGCCTACGCCAAGGACCACGACCTCTGGGTCGAGGTGATCGCGGAGGACGGCTCCCGTGCGCGCGTCGACTACCTCGAAACGCTCATGTCGGCGGCCATGGACGCCGGCGCGGACCGGATCTGCTACGCCGACACCGTGGGTCACGCCACGCCCGACGACACGCTCGAACGGGTGAAGCCGATGACCGAACTCGGCCCGACCAGCACCCACACCCACGACGACCTCGGGCTGGCCGTCACGAACGCCCTCGTCAGCGTCGCCGCCGGCGCGGACCTCGTCCACGGCACGATCAACGGCATCGGCGAGCGGGCCGGCAACGTCGCCCTCGAAGAGGTCGCCATCGCGCTCGATCACGGCTACGGCGTCGAGCCGATGGACCTCACCGAGGTGTACGACCTCGCACAGCTCATCTCGCAGGCCACGGGCGTCCCGCTGGCCCCGAACAAGGCCGTCATCGGCGAGAACGCCTTCACCCACGAGAGCGGCATCCACACCGACGGCACCCTCAAGGACGACTCTATGTACGAGCCCTACCCGCCCGAGAAGGTGGGTCGGGAGCGCCGGCTCGTCCTCGGGAAACACGCCGGCCACGCCGGCGTCGAGGCCGCCCTCGAAGAGCACGGCATCGAGGCCGACGACGACGAGATCGACGAGATCGTCTCCCGGATCAAGGCCATCGGTGACCGGGGCAAACGCGTCACCGACGCCGACCTCCTGACGATCGCCGAGGAGGTCGTCGGCAAGGATCGGGACCGCCGCGTGAAGCTCCTGGAGATGACCGCCGCCTCCGGCTCGGGCACCCCGACCGCCTCGGTGCGGGTCGAGGTCGACGGCGAGGAACGGGTCGCCTCCGGCCACGGCGACGGCCCCGTCGACGCCGCCGTCACCGCCGTCCAGGAAGCGCTGGGCCACGCCGCCGACGCCTCGCTCGACTCCTACCACGTCGACGCCATCACCGGCGGCACCGACGCCGTCGTCACCGTCGAAGTCGAGATGTCCCGCGGCGACAGCTCCGTCACCGTGGCCGTCTCCGACGCCGACATCACCCGCGCCTCGGTCGAGGCCATGGTCGAGGCCATCGACCGCCTGATCGAGAACGAACCCGACCAGGTGCTCGCGGACGACTAACCACCTTTTTACTTCGTCGGGTGCGCCTCCGGCGCACCGCTCCTCGCAAAAACTCGGTTCCCGCGAGCGGAGCGAGTGGGAGTTCGGAAGTCGCGATCGGCGTGGACGAGCGCCTGAGCCTCACTCCGCCGATTCCTCGACCTCGATCACGACCGGGTCGGTGTCGGTCGACTCGGTGACCGAGTCCGGTTGCTCGTCCTCGCTCAGCTCCTCGATCAGGAGTTCGACGTTGCGTTTGTTGGTCTTCCAGACCGCGTCGAAGACGGTTCCGACGTAGGGAACGAGCCCGCCGCTCACGTCGATGGCGATGTTGGCGAGCATTCGCGCCAGCGTCGCGTACGAGACGCCGAGATACGCGGACTCGACGACGATGTACAGCGAGAGCCCGCCGCTGATGACGTCGCCCACCACGGGCACTGCACTCACCAGCGGGTCGAGCCCGATCCGAAACTCCGTGCCCGGGACCCGGAGGCTCTCGTCCATGACGTACGCGACGGCCTTGAGTCGGTCGAGCGCCGCCTCGTCGACGCTGTCCGGCAGGTCCCCGTCGAACGTCTCGTCGAGTCGCGCTTCCAAGTCCCGGCTCATACCCGACGGTTCGGTGCCTCGACGGATAAGTTCGGCGCCACTCGTATTTTAATTCCGACATGTAGACGAAAGACACATACGACGGGGAGCTGGACTTTCCGACGTATGCTTCAGGCAGAGTTCGAGGTGTGTACCGACTGCGGGAACCTGCACATGGAGGGTGGATCGGCACCCGAACGCGTCGACGAGTGTGCGGTCTGTGGCGGCCGGCTCGACGACGTGGAACTGGACGACATCGTCGGGCTGTAGGCGCGCCGAGTGGCCCGGCTCGCGGCCGTCGCCGTTGAAGTACCTGGCGTGAGAAGACCGGCCGTGACCGGAACTCGCGTCGCCGTCGCCGGAACCTTCGGGCCGCTCCACGACGGCCACCGGAACCTCCTGCGGACGGCGCTGAAGTACGCTGACGGAGGATTGATCGTCGGGTTGACCAGCGACGCGTTCGCACGGGCGTCGCGGACACGCGAGGTGCCGCCCTTCGAGCGGCGGCGGGCCGCGCTGGAGACCGCGCTCGACGACCTCGACGAGTGGGACAGGACCGTCGAGATCAGACGGCTGACCGACGAGCACGGCATCGTCGGCGACGAACCGACTGTCGACGCGCTGGCCGTCTCGCCGGAGACGGCCCCGGAACTGGCGGCGATCAACGACGGCCGGCGCGAGAAGGGGTTCGAGCCGATCGAGGGGATCGTCGCGCCCTACGTCCTCGCCGAGGACGGCGAACGCATCTCCTCGACGCGAATCGTCCGGGGCGAGATCGACGAGCACGGGCGCGTCCGCGAGTGACTACGCTTCGTCTCCGTCGGTGGGGCGGACCGTCATGACGGGACACGGCGCGGTCCGGACGACCCGCTCGGCGACACTGCCCAGCAGGACGCGCTGGAGGCCCTGCCGTCCGTGGGTTCCCATCACGACCAGATCGATCCCCTCGTCTTCGACGTAGTCGACGATAGCTCGATGGGGGACGCCGACGAGGATTGCCTCTTCGGTGTCGGGAACGATGGCCTCCTCGGTCGACCGCCCCTCGGCGTCGGCCATGCTCACGATCTCGTCGATGTCGGCCTGTGCCTGTGTCCGCAAGGTCGATTTCAGATCGCCGAGATCCGTGTCCGTCGGCGTCGTCAGGGCCACGTCGTCCACGTCGACGACCGAGAGGACGTGGATCGTCGCGTCGTAGCGCTCGGCCAGGCCGATGGCGTGGTCCGCCGCGGCCAGCGAGCCCTCGCTCCCGTCGGTCGGCACCAGAATCGTGTCGTAATCGCGGTCTCTCATAGGTTCGTTTCGCGGATCTCGCCGTGCGGTAAAAAAGACGGTCGCCGTCTCCCACTCGCTGGGAGTCGGATGCTGTGCCGATCAGGTCCCTTCCACGTCGAACTCCCCGGGCGGGCGGCCGGCCGCATCGAGCACCTCGTCGGAGACGAGGATCGGGCAGTCCACCCGGAGTCCCAGCGCGATGCCGTCGCTGGGGCGGGCGTCGAAGACCAGTTCCTTGCGCTCGCCGTCGTGGTACTGCTCGGCGTCGATCTTGGCGTAGAAGGTGCCGTCCGCGAGGTCGTCGATGCGGACCCTGTCGATGGCACCGCCGAACTCGGCGATCATCTCCACGAACAGGTCGTGTGTCAGCGGGCGGTCGAACGGTTCGCCCTCGATGGCCAGTTGCATCGACTGGGCCTGGTCGCTGCTGACGAAGATCGGCAGGAGTTCGTCCCGCGCACGGAGAACGACGACGGGCGCGCCCGAGCCTTCGTCGCCGACGCCGACACCGACGCCCTCGACGGTAGCCTCGTTCATACGGGAACTACGGCCGGCGGGTATGAAAAGATACCCCGCGGCCGGGCGCACGTCCGAGCCTTTTTGATCCCCTCGGCAGTGGGTGGCTCCATGCAATCCATCGGTTCCGGAACCGTCGCCGTCTCGTTCGAGGACCACCGCGCGGACGTCCTGCTGGATCGGCCCGAGAAGCGCAACGCGATGGACCTGACGGTCCTCGACGATCTCCGGGCGGCCATCGAGACCGTCGACGACCGCGAGGACGTCCGTGTGATGACCCTGCTGGGCAACGGCCCCGTCTTCTCGGCCGGGATGGACCTGGAACTGATGGCCGAGGCCGACATGGACGGCCACCAGGAGATCTACTCGGGCCTGCGGGGCGTCTTCGACGGCATCGAGGCCCTGTCGGTCCCGACCGTCGTCGGCGTCGAGACGGCCGCCATCGCCGGTGCCTTCGAGCTGACGCTACCCTTCGACTTCCGTATCGTCGGCGCGGACGCCGCCTACGGCCTCAAGGAGACGAAACTCGGCATCTTCCCGTTCGGCGGCGGCACCCAGCGGCTCCCCCGGCTGATCGGGCTGGCGAAAGCGAAGGAACTGGTGATGAAATCGGACACGATCGACCCCGAGGAGGCCGAACGGATCGGGCTGGTTAACGAGGTCGTGGAGCCGGGCACGGTCGACGAGGAAACTCGCGCGTACGCCGACGAACTCGCGACCCGCGCGCCGATGGGGATGACGCGGGCGAAGGAGTGCCTGCACAGCGCGTTCGACGTGACGCTGGAAGACGGACTGGACATGGAGTACGACCGGTCGCGGGAAGTCTGGGACAGCCACGATCACCGCGAGGGGTTCGCCGCGATGCTGGAGGATCGAGAGCCCGAGTTCGAGGGGGAGTGACTACTCGTCGGTCGCCGATTCGCGCACCTGTACCCGGAGTTCGTCGGCGGATTTTTCGACCCCCTCGAACTCCTCGCGGAGCGCCGCGAGCGGGTCGTCGTCTATCGGTACCAGTTTGATCCCGTTCTGGCGGCCGACGACGTGGTAGTGTTCACCGTACCGCTCTCTGAACTCCTTCGGGAGAGTGAGCCGACCCCGGTCGTCGAGTGTCACTTCCGGCATAATCGACCGTATGGCGGCCACCAGCAAAAAACGTCCTTCGAGATGTCAACTCTCCTCGTTGCCTGCATATCATAGAACAGTTCACGATCAGCTGCTTGCAGGTCTGTCGAAGATGAACTGGCGGCTCAGTGTGTCTGCGTATCCACAACTGGCCGAGGACGAGGGAGTCAGTCCGCATGGACAGTGGTTCTTCCGCCATGTCGTGGTTGAGTCAAGGGCGAATCATTCTGTCGATCGTATCCGCAACAAGTTCCAACCCCTCACGCGTCAGTTCTCCAGACGGGAGATTATCTCGAATCGATGAGAGCGGGATTGTGTAAATCGCCCACGGCATCATGTAACTCGTCTTCCGTAACTCGACGCCGTCAACGTACTCGTGCGGAAGCCGCGTCACATCGTGCGAGTAATCGTTCTGTGTACTGAGACACACGACCGTCGCTTCCTGTTCGACGTACGGCCGGTCAACATCAGAAACCACGATCACCGGGCGCGGATTCGTGTGCGCGCCGGTCGGGTCTTGAGCAAATACCAGACTGCCTTGCGGGTGGCGGGCGTGCAGAAGGGTTCTCATAGCTCAACGATCGGACTTGCGATGTCACCTCCTCGTTCGTGGTTAGCGATGATGACGGCCAAACGGAGACAGAGAGCGACGAAGACGTGAGTTTTTGCCCGTTCTCGGCCTCGGACTTTTGGAGTCCCGAGGCCGAGATCCTTGCACACGCCGATTGCTGTTTCGACCTGTGACCG